>JAHFVD010000110.1 GCA_023264735.1 Mycobacterium sp.
GGCGAGCCGCTGGCCAACTACGCGCGCACGCTGGCCACGGTGCATCGCATCACGGCCGCGGCCCCGGACGGTTTCGGGATCTCGGCGCGGTCGGTGACGGTGTCCACCGTCGGGCTGGCGGCGGCGATCCGCAAGCTCGCCGACGAACATCTGGGTGTGACGTTGGCGGTGTCGCTGCACACGCCCGACGACGAACTGCGCGACACCCTGGTGCCGGTGAACAACCGCTGGAAGGTCAGCGAGGTGCTTGATGCGGCCCGCTACTACGCCGATGCGACCGGCCGGCGGGTGTCGATCGAGTACGCGCTGATCCGCGACGTCAACGACCAGCCGTGGCGGGCCGACCTGCTGGGCAAGAAGCTGCACAAGGCGCTCGGGCCGCTGGTGCACGTCAACCTGATTCCGCTCAACCCGACGCCGGGCAGCCAGTGGGATGCCAGCCCCAAACCGGCCGAACGCGAGTTCGTCCGCCGGGTCAAGGCTGCCGGAGTGTCGTGCACGGTGCGGGATACCCGCGGACGCGAGATCGCCGCGGCCTGCGGCCAGCTCGCCGCGGAGGGTTAAGTCTTAGCGGATCCAGCCGCGGCGACGACCCCACCAGTCGCGGACGGTCGCAGCGAAGACCAGGACCGCGAACACCACCAGCACGTAATCCTCGACGTGCCCGACGTGGTTGCCGCGCAGCATGGCCAGCAGGAAAAGGGTGACGAAGATGCCGACACCGTGCCAGGTGCGCGGGGTGATCTTGCTCCAGCCCCAGGCGGCCGAGGGTACGTCGGCGGGATCGACCTCTGTGTAGCGCTCCACCTCGGTGCTCACCATTGCGGCTCCTGTCGGACTCAGATCGGCAATCGCCGTAATTCTGGCACACGCACCCGGCGCGGGCTCAGCCGATCTGGCCGTAGCGTCGCAACGCCTCGGTGCGCTCGGCGGCGTGATCGACGATCGGCTCCGGGTAACCGGCGGGCCGGCCGCCTTTCAGGCGGTGGACGTCGTCGCCGGCCAGTTCGGGGCCGGCCAGCTCCGGCACCCAGCGCCGCACGTACTCGCCCGCGGGATCGAACTTCTGGCCCTGCGCCGTCGGGTTGAACACCCGGAAGTACGGCGCCGCGTCGGTCCCCGAGCCGGCACACCACTGCCAGCCGTGCTGGTTGCTGGCCATATCGCCGTCCACCAGCTGCTCCAGAAACCAGCGGGCTCCCCACTGCCACGGCAGGTGCAGGTCTTTGACCAGGAATGACGCCACGATCATCCGCACCCTGTTGTGCATAAAGCCGGAGTCGCGAAGCTGTCGCATCCCGGCGTCGACGATCGGGTAGCCGGTGCGGCCCTGCTTCCAGGCCTCGAACAGCGCCTCGGCCTCGGCGCCGGTGTCGACCTCGATGGTGTCGAAGTTGCGGTTCCAGTTCGACCACGCGCTCTTCGGCCACTCGTGCAGCACCGCGGCGTAGAAGTCGCGGAACGCCAGCTCCCGCAGGTAGGCGCCGGGGCCGGTGGCCCGGAAGTTCAGATCGGCGGCCATCGTGCGGGGATGGATCGTGCCGAACTTCAGGTGGGCTGACATGCGGCTGATACCCGGCTTGTCCGGGCGGTTGCGGTCCTCGGCGTAGTCGGCCAGCCCGGAGTCAAGAAACTCCGCCCACCGGTCCCGGGCGGCCGTCTCGCCGGCCGCCAGGTCCAGGTCGGCACCGGGGTCGGGGGCGTCCACCCGGTATTTCGATGGCAGGCCGGCCGGGTCGACCCAGCGCACCGCGGCGGTCGCCGACGGTGCGGGGGAGCGCCAGCCCATTTCCCGCCACCGGGCCAGATATGGCGTGAACACCTTGTAGGGCGTCCCGTCGTCCTTGGTGACCCGGCCCGGTGAGACGAGATAGGGCGAGCCCGTGGCCCGCAGTGCTGCGCCCACGTCGGCAAGCGCGGCGGCCACGGCCTCGTCGCGCCGCACCCCGAACGGACTGAAGTCGGCCGAGATATGCACCTGGGTGGCATCGATTTCCTTGCACAGCAACGGGATTCGCTGCTCGGGACGCCCGCGGGTGATCAGCAGCCGCCCGCCCATGGCATCGGAGAGCTCACGCAGCGAATCGCCGAGGAACTGCAGCCGGCGCGGGCCTGACGACTTTTCCAGCCGCGGATCCAGCACGAAGCAGCCGAGCACCTCGGCCCCGCCGGCGGCGGCCTCCAGCAGGGGCGGCAGGTCGTGCAGGCGCAGATCGCGGCGGAACCACAGCAGCGTGGATGGCATGGTTCCATGCTGCCGGATGCCGGAGGCGCTGTTCCTAGCGGCGCAGGATCACCGGGAACCGGGCTCTGCTGCGCACCGCCGCGACGCCCTGGGCCAGCCCGACGCCGAAGAGGATGGCGGCGATGACGGCGGCCAACGGGTGATTGAACAACGGATACACCTGAAAATGCGTGAGGTAGATGTACAGCGAGGATTCCGCGATGAGCCCGGTGATCGAGGTGAGTGCGGCCGGGACGGGCAGCGCCGGCGCCCACGCCAGCAGCAGCACGGCCGCCGCCACCAACGCCTCGCGGTGGCTGTTGCCGAAGTATCCGGTGACGGCGATGACGACGACGGCAGTGACCGCAATTCGCTGCCACACCGTCGTTGCTTTCGCGGCGGCCCAGCCGGCCGCGAAGAACCAGAACGCCAGAATGGTGAACCACGCCTCGCGCCCCAACTGGAATCCGGGCACGTCATAGCGCAGGGCCAACCCGAGTGCCAGAAAGGCCGCGGCGAATCCGAACGGGTATCTGGATTCCAGTCGGTCGCAGACCGGTAGCCAGCACACCGCGGCCAGTACCACCAGAATCCATACCAGCACTTCGACAAACCACATTCGGCCCGCCGTCATGCTGTCGTCCGGACCCAGGACCTTCTGCAGCAGAACCAGATTGGAGGGCGCGTAATCGTCGGTGAACACCAAGGCCAGCGCGATCCAGGCGATCGACGGAACGGCGATCCAGCCAATGGTGTCCATCAGGTGGCGGACCCGCTGCTGCCGCGGCCGGACCGTCAGACAGAACCTGCCGAAGTTGTAGCCGGCCACGGCGAGCAGGATGTGGGCGCCGCCCCAGAGCTTGAACAGATCAGCGTGCGAGCCGACGATCAGCACGATGGCTACCGCCCGCAACACGACGCTGGTGTCCAGCGCCGCGCTCCAGCGTGGGCCGGTGCGCCGCCCGAGTCGCTCGAGCTCGGCGATGGTGCGGTTCTGCCAGTCCGGCGGTAAATGGCCCAGCATCCGCTCGATCCGGATCGTCATCGCTACGTACGACAGTGAATTACCGCCCAGGCCGACGAACGTGCTCTGCGGGCTCACGATCTCCTCGTCGAGCTGCAGCACCTCAGCGAAGACTGCCCGCAGAGCGGTCACGGATTTGCGGGGCTGCGCAGCGGCGATGGTCCGCAGCGTGGGGTAGTCGGGTTTACCCGACGGCAGTACCGGCAGCTCCGGCACCTGCACGGCGCGCACGGCCGCGACGGGCAGTCCCGCTGCTTCGGCGGTACGCCGCCGCACCTCGTCGGCGTCGACGGGACCCTCGACGCCGACGATGAGCTCGCCGTCGGCGTCGGTGCACATCGCCCGCACGCCATGGGCCGCGACCGCGGATTCCACTTGCCCCAAGTCGATACGCAGCCCGTAGAGCTTGACGAATCGGCCCAAGCGGCCGATCACCTCGTACAGCCCGTCATCGAGACGGCGTGCGACATCACCGGTGTGCAGCGCTTCCAGCGTGGTATCCGCCACCAAATCCGCGGGTGAATGCGCGTAGCCCATCATGACGTTGGGTCCGTGGTACACGAGTTCACCGACGTCCGGCTCGTCCCAGTCGTCCAGCGGCGCCAGTGTGAAGGTCCCACCGGGTATCGGGCGCCCGATCGAATCGGGGTGCGCTTCGGCGAGTTCGGGTGGGAGGTAAGCCATTCGCGCGGTGGCTTCGGTGGCGCCGTACATGACGAACAACTCGAAGCCGCGCCGGGTCGCGAGGCTGGCGTGCCGCCGTACCGATTCCGGCGCCAGCCGTCCGCCGGCCTGCGTGACATAGCGCAGTGTCGGGAGATCCATACCGTCGAATCCGATGCGGTCCAGGAGTTCGAATGTGTAGGGCACGCCAGCGAAACTCGTTGCACCGCAGCGGCGGAAAAGTGTCCAGAACTCGTCATCGACCACCGATCGGTCGGTGAGGGCGAGGGCGGCGCCGCACCACAGGTGGCTGTGGATGACCGATAGTCCGTAGCAGTATGACATCGGCAATGTGGTAGCTGCGCAATCATTTTCAGTGATGTTGAGATAGTCGGCGATTGCGATGGTGTTGTAGCGGAGGTTGTCTGCCGACAGGCGTACGAGCTTGGGCGATCCGGTGCTGCCCGACGTGCTCAGCAGCAGTGCCAGGTCTGGGTGCAGCCGGTGCCCGCCCCGGCGCCGGCGCTGAAGAATGTGTCCCGCGGTGTCGACAATGACGTCGGGGTCGTAGGTGTCCACCAGCGTGGCATGATTTACCTTGGGCGGAACCGGAATCGGGACATGGCGGCCTGCCAGCGCACCGAGATAGGCCACCAGTGCCTGCACGGTGTTATCCGCCTCCAGTACGACCAGCTTGCGATCGGTGCCGAATGCCTCGGCTGCGGCGTGGGCGCGATCGGACAACTCGCGGTAGGTCAGGGTCTCGGTGGCGGTGGTCACTGCGGTGCGGTCGGCGAAGCATGCCATCCGCTCGATCAGATCACGCACCGTTGTCCCCGAGGATCACGGGCTCGCCGAGAACGTCTACGGCGACCTTCGCGTGTAGGCCGGGGCACCCGAAGCTGCGCTGGCGCACGGTAATCGGGACTGTGTCGGCACTGGTCTCGATGGTGAGCACCACATCGGAGCCGAGGAACTCGGTAGCCACAACGGTCCCCACCCGCGGGTGCCCTGTGTGGTCGGGAACTGCCGTCGCCTGTAGCTGCTCGGGGCGAATCAGTACCGTCGCCGGTCCGTCGGCGGAGCCCGCGGCGGGCAACCGGCCGAGTGCGCAGTCCGCGACCCCGTCGCGCACGATGCACGGCAAAAGCACACAGTCACCGAGGAATTCCGCGGTGAACCTGGTGGTCGGGTTGCGGTAGACGTCCTCGGGAATTCCCACCTGGGTGAACCGGCCGTCGTACATGACTGCCACCTGATCGGCGATCGACATCGCCTCTTCCTGGTCGTGGGTGACCAGCAGGGCGGTGACGCCTGCCTCGGTCAGGGTGCGGGCCACCGCTTTTCGGGTGGCAGCCCGCAGCCCGGTGTCCAGCGAGCTGAACGGTTCGTCGAGCAACATCACGGTTGGTCGCCGGGCCAGCGCGCGGGCGAGTGCCACCCGCTGCTGTTGCCCGCCGGACAGCTCACTGGGGCGGCGTGAGACGAACCCTTCGTCGAGCGACACCATGCTCAGGAGGCGGCTTACTTGGTCGCGCACCCCACGATCCCGCAGTCCCCCCTTCAGCCCGTACGCGATGTTCTGTCCCACCGTCAGGTGGGGAAACAGCGCACCGTCCTGGGCGACAAAGCCGACCCCGCGCTTGTGCGGGGGCACCCCGCTGGCAGGCCCGGCGACCTGTTGGCCGGCGATTTCGACCGTTCCCGAATCGGGTGTTTCGAAGCCTGCGATGATCCGCAGCAGGGTGGTCTTGCCGCAACCGGACGGGCCGACCACTGCGGTGATACTACCTTTGGGAATGTCGAGGTCGACGTGGTCGAGAACCGTGGATCCGTTGAAAGATTTTGTCAGAGAACGAATGTGAAGTTGTGATGGGGTCACAGGGCTGCCACCTTCGACGACTGCTGGACCAGCAGCATGGTAATCGGCAGGGCCAGCACCACCATGATCGCCGCGTACGGGGCGGCCGCGGCATAGTCCAGCTCGCTGGCCAACGACCAGAACCGCATCGACAGCGTGCGGGTACCGGTCGGGGCGAGCAACAGTGTGGCCGTCAGTTCCGTACTCACCGCGACGAAAACCATCGCCGCGCCTGATGCAGCTGCAGGGGCGGTGAGCCGCAACGTGATTCGGGCGAACGTCATCGTCGGCGCGGCGCCGAGGCTGCCGGACGCCTCTTCCAGGCCGATCGGCACCTGGGCCAGCCCGGACCGCACGCTGACCAGTGCTCGCGGAATGAACATCAGCACGTAGGCGCACAGCAACAACGCCACGGTCTGGTAGAGCGGCGGAACCACGCGAATTCCCACCGTCACCAACGACAGTGCGGTCACGATGCCGGGCAGCGAACTGGTGACGAAGTTCGCGCCCTCGACGAGGCGGGCCAGCGGGCCGCGGGTGCGGACCGCGACCCAGGCAACGGGATAGGCAAGCATGGTCGCGGCGAATGCGCCCGCCGCAGCCAGCCCCACGGTTTGGGCGATGGCAATGGTGATGTCGTCGAGCCGCCAGACATCGACCCCGCCAATCCACAACCAGCGCAAGATCGTCCAAGCCGGGACCCCCAGCGCCAGCGCTGACAATGCGACCAGAGTCGCCAGCGCAGGCATGCGCGCCCCGCCCAGTCGAAGCGGTGACGTTGGCCGCGGTGCTCCCGACCCGAGGCGGGCGAACTGCGCTCGCCCACGCGCCGACGCCTCGGTGACCAGGAGTAGCAAGCACAGCAGTACCAGCACGCCGGCCAGCATCGAACCGGCCGCACCATCGAAGGTGGCCTGGAACTGCTCGAAGATCGCGGTGGTAAAGGTGTTGAACCGGAGCATGGCGAACGCGCCGTATTCGGCGAGCAGATGAATGCCGATCAACAATCCCCCGCCGAGGATGGCCAGCCGCAACTGCGGCAGCACCATACGCACGAAGACGGCGGCGGTACTCGATCCCAACGCTCGGGCCGACTCCTCGACCGCGGGATCCAGCCGTCTCAGGGTGGCCGCGACGGGCAGGTAGACGAACGGAAAATAGGACAGGGTGGTGACCAGAGCGGCGGCGAAGAATCCGTGCATGCTGGGGATAACCCCCACCCAGGCATAGGAATTCACGAAGGCCGGCACCGCGAGCGGGGTGACCAACAGTGGGCGCCACAGCGCCCGGCCAGGGACATCAGTTCGTTCGACGAGCCAAGCTGCACCGACGCCGAGCGCCACGCAGATCGGTACGGTGACCACCACCAAGCCGACCGTGTTGACGAGCAGCTCGCCCACCCGGGGCCGGAAGATCAGCTCGGCGGCGCGCACCGGTCCCGTGGTCACGAACGCCCACCCGACGTACCCGAGCGGGACGAACGTCAGCGCGACGAGCACCGCGACGACCGCAGCGGTGACGGTTCCGGGCCGCCGGGGTTTCCCGAATCGGCTCGCCGCCGGTTGCGAAGTTGCTGTGGTGACGGCCGGCACTTACAACAGACCCGCCTGCGTCATCAGGTCGGACACCTGCTTGGCGTCCAGCGTGGACGGGTCGACCTTGGGGGCTTGCAGTTGATCCAGGGGCTTGAGTGCGGGATTGGCCGCGACACCGCTACCGACCGGATATTCCAGCGATGTGCCCTTTTCGAGGATCTCCTGACCTGCCTTGCCGGTGACGAACGTCAAGAATCGTTGGGCCTTGTCCTGTTTATTGCTCGATTTGAGTACGCCGCCGCCGGAAAGGCTGAGAAACGCGCCGGGGTCCTGGTTGCCGAAGTAGTGCAGCTTGGTGTTGCCGCTGAGCTCCTTGGTCTTGGCCTGGTCTCGATACCAGTAGTAGTGGTAGATAACACCGCCTGCGACCTCGCCGTTGTTCACCGCGCGCAGGGTGGCGATGTTGTCGGAGTAGATGACGGCGTTGGCTTTCATCCCGGCCAGCCACTGGGCGGTGGCGTCCGATCCTTTGAGTTGGAGCAGCGCCGCGACGATGGCCTGAAAATCGGCTTTGGTCGGAGGGGCGCCCCAGCGGCCCTTCCATTCCGGCTTCTGCAGATCCAGCAGCGATGTGGGGAGTTGGTCGGCAGGCAGCTTGGCTGGGTTGTAGACGAAGACGGTGCTGCGTGCCGCGACACCGGTCCACGCGTTGCTCGCCGGACGGAACTGCGTGGGGACATCGGCCGCGGCCTGCGGGTCGATGTCAGTGAACAGGCCGGCCCGCTCGACGGCCGCCATCGCGGGTGAGTTCTCCGTGAGAAATACGTCGGCGGGGGAGCTCGCGCCCTCGGCGATCAGCTGGTTGCCCAGCTCGGTGTCGCCGCCTTGCCGGTAGGCGACCTTGATACCGGTCTCTTGGGTGAACGCCTCGATCCACTCCTTGGTCAGCGACTCGTGCTGGGCGTTGTAGATCAGTAGCTCGTCGCCTGCTCCGCCCTTGGAGCACCCGGTGCCCGTCACGGTCAAAAGGCAGATGGCGAGAACAGCCAGCACAGTCCGAACGATGTTCCGGCGCGTGGGCATGCAGGTCCCTTCAGCTTCGATTAAGGGTTGGCTAACCGTATACCTAACCATCCAAGCCGGTCCGGTCGCCGTAACGCATCGGTTCGGTTCTATGTACCGCTGGACGCGGCACAATGGATCGGTGAGCCCCACCAACCGCCTGAAGGTCCTGATCCTGGGCAGCACCGGTTCCATCGGAACCCAGGCGCTGGAGGTCATCGCCGAGAACCCGGACCGCTTCGAAGTCGTCGGGCTGGCCGCCGGTGGCGGAAACCCCGACCTGCTGGCCCGCCAGCGCGCCGAGACCGGCGTGACGAACATCGCTGTCGCCGACCCGGCGGCCGCCGAGAAGCTCGGAGAGGTCACCTACAGCGGCCCCGACGGGGTCACCCGGCTGGTCGAGAACACGCAGGCTGACGTCGTGCTCAACGCCCTGGTCGGCGCGCTGGGGCTGCACCCGACCCTGGCCGCGCTGGCCAGTGGCGCCCGCCTGGCGCTCGCCAACAAGGAATCGCTGGTCGCCGGCGGCCCGCTGGTGGTCAAGGCTGCCCAACCTGGCCAGATCGTGCCCGTCGACTCCGAACACTCCGCGCTGGCCCAGTGCCTGCGCTCCGGCACCGCTGACGAGGTCGCCAAGCTGGTGCTCACCGCCTCCGGTGGGCCGTTCCGCGGCTGGTCGGCGGCCCAGCTCGAGCCCGTCACACCTGAACAAGCCGGTGCCCACCCCACCTGGAACATGGGCCCGATGAACACGCTCAACTCGGCGTCGCTGGTCAACAAGGGTCTGGAGCTGATCGAGACGCACCTGTTGTTCGGCGTCCCATACGACCGCATCGAGGTCGTCGTGCATCCGCAGTCGATCGTGCACTCGATGGTGACGTTCACCGACGGGTCCACGATCGCCCAGGCCAGCCCGCCGGATATGAAGCTGCCGATCTCACTGGCCCTGGGCTGGCCCGACCGGGTGCCGGCCGCCGCCGCGGCGTGCGACTTCACCAAGGCCTCCACCTGGGAGTTCGAGCCGCTGGATGCCTCGGTGTTCCCCGCCGTCGACCTGGCCCGGCACGCCGGGCAGACCGGCGGCAGCCTGACCGCGGTCTACAACGCCGCCAACGAAGAGGCCGCCGCGGCGTTCCTCGACGGCAAGATCGGTTTCCCGGCCATCGTGCGAACAATTGCCGATGTCCTGCACGCCGCCGACCAGTGGGCGGCTGAACCCGCTACCGTGGAAGAAGTACTTGACGCGCAGCGATGGGCGCGGGAACGCGCCCGTGAGGCCGTCACACAGGAGGTCGCTTCAATCCGATGATGTTCGTTATCGGCATTGCGCTGTTCGCACTCTGCATCCTCATCTCGGTTGCACTGCACGAGTGCGGTCACATGTGGGTGGCGCGCGCCACCGGAATGAAGGTGCGCCGCTACTTCGTGGGCTTCGGTCCCACCCTGTGGTCGACCCACCGGCCCAACAAGCTCGGCTCCACCGAGTACGGCGTCAAGGCCGTCCCGCTGGGCGGCTTCTGCGATATCGCTGGCATGACCTCGGTCGAGGAGCTCACGCCCGAAGAGCGCCCGTACGCGATGTACAAGCAGGACACCTGGAAGCGGGTCGCGGTGCTGTTCGCCGGTCCGGCGATGAACTTCATCATCGGCTTGGTGCTGGTCTATGGGATCGCCGTCATCTGGGGCCTGCCGAACCTGCACGCGCCGACCACCGCCGTTGTCGGCGAAACACAGTGTGTCGCACCAGAAGTCACTAAGGGCAAGCTCGGTGACTGCGCCGGCCCCGGCCCGGCCGCGCTGGCCGGTATCAAGCCCGGTGACGTCGTCCTCAAGGTCGGGAACACCGACGTGAAGAACTTCGACGAGATGGTCGTCGCCGTGCGCGGAGCCGCAGGCCCGACCCCGTTCGTCGTGCAGCGCAGCGAGAACGGCGCCACCCGCGAATTCACCACCACCGTCGACGTCACCCCCACCCAGCGCTATGCCGCCAAGGAGAAGGGCGCCGAGCCGGTGCCCACCAGCGTGGGTGCCGTCGGTGTCGGTGCCGCCATGTTCCCGCCCACGCAGTACAACCTGCTGACCGCGGTGCCGGCCACCTTCACCTTCAGCGGTGACCTGGCCGTGGAGTTGGGCAAGTCGCTGGCCAAGATCCCGACCAAGGTCGGTGCCCTGATTCACTCCATCGGCGGTGGCGAGCGCGACCCCGAGACCCCGATCAGCGTCGTGGGGGCCAGCATCATCGGCGGCGACACCGTCGACCACGGGTTGTGGGTGGCGTTCTGGTTCTTCCTGGCCCAGCTCAACTTCGTGCTCGGCGCGATCAACCTGGTCCCGCTGCTGCCGTTCGACGGCGGCCACATCGCGATCGCGATGTTCGAGAAGATCCGCAACCTCCTCCGATCGGCGCGCGGCAAGGTCGCCGCAGCGCCGGTGAACTACCTGAAGCTGATGCCCGCCACCTACGTGATCCTCGTCGTGGTGGTCGGCTACATGCTGTTGACGGTCACTGCCGACCTGGTCAACCCCATCCGGCTTTTCCAGTAAGTCGGCCCGCATCGTGGAGATGAAATCGTGGAGATGAAATAGTGACTTCCATAGGTCTGGGTATGCCGGCTCCGCCGGCGCCCGTTCTCGCGCCCCGCCGAAAGACCCGTCAGCTCATGGTGCGCGACGTCGGCGTGGGCAGTGACTCTCCGATCTCGGTGCAGTCGATGTGCACCACGAAGACCCACGACGTCAACACCACCCTGCAGCAGATTGCCGAGCTGACCGCCGCCGGCTGCGACATCGTCCGGGTAGCCTGCCCGCGCCAGGAAGACGCCGACGCGCTGGCCGAAATCGCCAAGCACAGCAACATTCCGGTGATCGCCGACATCCACTTCCAGCCCAAGTACATCTTCGCCGCGATCGACGCCGGCTGCGCCGCGGTGCGCGTCAACCCCGGCAACATCAAGGAGTTCGACGGCCGGGTCGGCGAGGTCGCCAAGGCGGCAGGCGCGGCGGGCATCCCGATCCGCATCGGTGTCAACGCCGGGTCGCTGGACAAGCGGTTCATGGACAAGTACGGCAAGGCCACCCCGGAGGCGCTCGTCGAGTCCGCGCTGTGGGAGGCCTCCCTGTTCGAAGAGCACGGCTTCGGCAACATCAAGATCAGCGTCAAGCACAACGATCCGGTCATCATGGTGGCTGCTTACGAGCTACTGGCCGAAAAGTGCGACTACCCACTGCATCTGGGCGTGACCGAGGCCGGTCCGGCGTTCCAGGGCACCATCAAGTCGGCCGTCGCGTTCGGCGCGCTGCTGTCGCGGGGGATCGGTGACACCATCCGGGTGTCGCTGTCGGCTCCGCCCGTCGACGAAGTCAAGGTCGGCAACCAGATCCTCGAGTCACTCAACCTGCGGCCCCGAGGGCTGGAGATCGTGTCCTGCCCGTCCTGCGGGCGGGCCCAGGTCGACGTCTACACCTTGGCCAATGCGGTGTCCGCGGGACTCGACGGACTCGACGTGCCGCTGCGGGTGGCGGTGATGGGGTGTGTCGTCAACGGCCCGGGCGAGGCCCGCGAGGCCGACCTCGGGGTGGCGTCGGGCAACGGCAAGGGCCAGATCTTCGTCAAGGGCGAAGTGATCAAGACCGTGCCCGAGGCGATGATCGTCGAGACATTGATCGAAGAGGCGATGCGACTTGCCTCCGAAATTGGCGACGAGCAGCGCCGTCCAGGCACATCTGCCAGCGGTTCGCCGGTGGTGACCGTAAGCTGATCGCGTAACCCGCCGGGGTTTTCAGCCCGCAGAAAGAAACCGCCATGTCGGCTCCGCCACTGTTTCGTCTGGTCGACGAACGACGGGTATCAGTGGTTCGCGACGCCGCGGCGGTGGGTCGGGTGCTCGCCGACGATCCGGTCGGATCCTGCATGGTCGCCGCGCGGGTCGCTGACCACGGTGTCGAGCCGCAGGCCATCGGGGGCGAGCTCTGGACGCGGCGGCGTGCCGAGGAATCGTTGTGCTACGCCGGGGCCAACCTGATCCCGCTGCGCGGGGCACAGCCCGACCTGCATGCCTTCGCCGATAAGGCGATGAGCACCGCGCGGCGTTGTTCGTCTCTGGTCGGCCGGGCCGAGCTGGTGTTGCCGATGTGGGATCGCTTGCAACACGCCTGGGGTCCGGCCCGCGATGTGCGCGACCACCAACCGCTGATGGCCCTCGGTGTGCCGCCGGCGTGCCGGATCGACCCGGCGGTGCGCCGGGTGCGGGTCGACGAGCTCGACGCCTATCTGGTGGCGGCCATCGACATGTTCATCGGCGAGGTCGGGATCGATCCGCGCATCGGTGACGGCGGTCGGGGATACCGGCGCCGGGTCGCCAGCCTGATCGCGGCGGGCCGGGCCTATGCCCGCTTCGAGCACGGCCAGGTGGTGTTCAAGGCCGAGGTGGGTTCGCAGTCACCGGTGGTCGGCCAGATCCAAGGGGTCTGGGCGCATCCGGAGTGGCGCGGCCACGGGCTGGGCACGGCCGGCACGGCGGCAGTGGCCGCCGCGGTGGTCGACAGCGGGCGGATCGCCAGCCTCTACGTCAACAGCTTCAACGCGGTCGCGCGGGCGGCCTACACGCGAGTCGGGTTTGCCGAGGTCGGGATGTTCGCGACCGTCTTGCTCGACTGAGTCTGAGCCAATTTGCTCGATCCGAGGCGAACCTCCGCGATCTCGGCTTGATATCGCTGAAGCGCGACATAGTCGTGATATTTCAAGGGGGTCTGGCGCGCCGATATAGTTTGCGACCGGCGTGTTCGCGGTATTGGGTCGGGGGGTCCTGATGCGGTGGTCTTGTATTTCACGTCGGTTCGGATACGGTGCGCTGACGGCGCTGGGGTTTGGCGCCGCGATCACCGCGGGGTGCGGTGTTGCGGCGGCCGACAGCTCGCCGGCATCGTCTTCTTCGACGTCCAGCTCCGCCCAGTCATCGCAATCCGTTGGCGCGCATCGGGCTTCGGCGACAACGGCGCGGTCGGCGCGGCAGCCGAAATCGCTGGCGGTCAACTGGCGCTCCGCACTGCCGGCACCAGCTCGGACCTCAGCCAAGGCAACAACCACCAAAAGTTCTTCGGCGCTGGGCAATCCGCTGACACTCCTGAATTCGCTTGCCCGGCAAGTGCAAGTCACTTTCTTCAACCGCGCACCGACCGTCACCTACGACGCGTCGAAGAATGTCGTCAACGACGACGGCACGATCACCGGGCAGGTCATCGGCAAAGACGCCGACGGTGACGCCCTCAAGTACTCGGCCAGCAATCCGGTCAACGGTGGCACCGTGGTGATCGACTCCCACGGCCAGTTCACCTTCACGCCGGGCCCGGATTTCGTCGCGAGCACCGGTGACCTGTTCACCGCCGCCGTCAGTGACGCCGCGCCCGGACAGTTCCACGGACTGATGGGCCTGCTGGTCCCCGGCTGGGGCGCGACGGCGAAGGTCGCCGCGAAGGTGTTCGGAACGCCTATCCCGCCCGGTGATCCGGGCAGTGCCGGAACCTGGGGAACGCCAACGCGATCCACGTATTTCACCGGCCAATCGGCGTTGACGGGCTGGTGGGCCTACAACGGCAAGACCCAGCATGGGAACCGCACGCCGAACCAGATTTCGTTCGCCGACGGCATCATGACGATCACCGGTGACGCCGCCGGGAACGACGCGGGTATTGCCTGGGGCCCGGGGCAGATGTACGGAGCATGGGAGGTGCGGGTCAGGGTGCCGGCGCGAAGAACTACGATCCCGTGCTGCTGCTCTGGCCGGATGCGAAAAAACTGGCCTACCGGTGGCGAGATCGACTTCATGGAGATCTGGGATGACGGGGCGTGGCAGGCCGTGAATTCGGTATTGCGCTATGGCGCTATGGCGCGACCAACCAGCAGGCCGGCGCGACGGTGGCGGTGGACGCCACGCAGTGGCATACCTACGCGGTGAGCTGGACGCCGACCCAGATCACCACCTACGTCGACGGCACGCCGATCTTTACCACTACCGACACCTCGACGTTCCCGCCGGGCCCGATGCATCTGGCCATTCAGCTCGACATGCTGGGCCCAGATATCTCTGCGGGAGCGCAGATGCAGGTTGCGTGGGTGAAGGAGTACGCGTTGGCGTCCTTCACCTGACAGTTGGGCACAGGCGCCGGTGCGCCTACGCCACTTTCGGATCACGGACTCATAACATCTGTCCCAATGGCTACTTGCACCTCATTAGCAACACGAGTCACAGGCGTCGTCTCGATTCTGGCGGTGGTGGCGGCGTCGGCGACCCTGTCGGCGTGCACACCGCGCCCCGACGGGCCTGGCCCGGCCGCCGAGAAGTTCTTCGCCGACCTCACCAAGGGCGACACCGCCGCCGCAGCGCAGCTCTCCGACCGGCCCGCCGATGTCCAGGCCGCCCTCAACGAGGCATGGGCCGGGCTGCAGGCCACCCGCCTCGACGCCCAGGTCCTCGGCTCGCGCTACACCGAGGACACCGGCAGCGTGAACTACCGCTTCACCTGGCAGCTGCCCAAGAAGCGGACCTGGACCTACGACGGCGTGCTGCAGATGATCCGCGACGAGGGCACCTGGCGCGTGCGCTGGACCCCCGCCGGATTGCACCCCAAACTCGGTGAGCACCAGCACTTTTCGTTGCGTGCCGATGCTCCGCGACGAGCCTCGGTCAACGAGCTCGGTGGTACCGACGTGCTGGCCCCGGCCAACCTGTACCGCTACCAGCTCGACGCCGCCAAGGCCGGCAGTCAGCTGATGTCGACCTCGCGGGTGGTCGCCGACCAGCTGCGACAGTTCGACAACACCCTGGACCCGCAGCGGCTGGCCGAGCAGGCCAGTTCGTCGAGCAAGCCGCTGGACCTGGTCACGCTGCGACCGGCCGATCACGACAAGGTCGGCCCGGCGCTGGACGCCCTTCCCGGCGTCGTCGTCACCCCGCAGGCCGACCTGCTGCCCACCGACGATCGCTTCGCGCCCGCCGTCATCGGCGAGGTGAAAAAGGCCGTCATCGACGAGCTCGACGGCCAGGCCGGCTGGCAGGTGGTCAGCGTGAACCAGAACGGCTCCGACGTCGACGTGCTGCAGGAGGTGGCACCCACGCCCGCGCCGTCGATCTCGATCACGCTGGACCGCTCGGTGCAGAACGCCGCCCAGCACGCCGTCGACACCCAGGGCCGCAAGGCCATGATGGTCGTCATCAAGCCATCGACCGGCGAGATCCTCGCGGTGGCGCAGAACGCGGCCGCCGACGTCGACGGCCCCGCCGCCACAACGGGCCTCTATCCGCCCGGGTCGACATTCAAGATCGTCACCGCGGGCGCGGCCATCGACCGCGATATGGCCACCCCCAACACCCTGCTGGGCTGCCCGGGTGAGATCGACATCGGCCACCGGACGATCCCGAACTACAACAAGTTCGACCTCGGCACGGTCCCGATGTCCAAGGCGTTCGCGAACTCGTGCAACACCACATTCGCCGAGCTGGCCAGCCGGATGCCGCCGACCGCGCTGACCGTGGCGGCCTCGCAGTACGGCATCGGTCCGGACTACACGATCGACGGGCTGACCACGGTGACCGGCACAGTGCCGCCGACGGTGAACCTGGCCGAGCGCACCGAGGACGGCTTCGGGCAGGGCAAGGTTCTGGTCACGCCGTTCGGGATGGCGCTAGCCGCCGCGACCGTCGCCGCGGGCAAGACCCCCAACCCGCACCTGATCGTGGGCAGTCAGACCGCCGAGACCGGTGATCATCCGCCGATCACGCCGGCCATGCTCGACGGCCTGCGGCCGATGATGCGCATGGTGGTCACCAACGGCACCGCCAAGGACATCAACGACTCCGGGGATGTGCGCGGGAAGACCGGCGAGGCCGAGTTCTCGGGCGGCTCGCACGCCTGGTTCGCCGGCTATCGGGGTGACCTGGCGTTCGCGGCGCTGATCGTGGGCGGCGGCAGTTCGGAGTACGCGGTGCGGATGGTCAAGATGATGTTCGGCGAGCTGCCCGCCGACTACCTGGCCTGATCAGACCCCTCGCCGTGGGCGTCGGCTGGCGAAAGCCCCAACTTTTCCCAAAGCGGCAGCTTTAATAGTCCTTGTCACAGTCGGGGGGACGGCGAACGAGACCGGGGCCGGCAAGCAAATGACCGAAGTAGACCGCGACGCGATTGTCGACACCGCACTCGAACTCTTCGTCGCCAACGGATACGGCTCGACAACCCTGGCCGATATCGCGTCCGTACACGGCCTTCAGCCCGGTGTGATCACTGCCGAGTTCCCGGATAAAGAATCATTCGTCTTGGCCGTCGTCGACGCCATGTTCGCCGCCGTCTTCGAAGAATTGGCCAAAGCCCCACAGACACAGGACCTCGTGGCGGGCTTGCTTGCCGCTCACCAAAGCGCCGCAGGGCGGATCATCGCAGGCGAAGGGCCTGTGCCGCTACTACGAATGCACCGCATGGGCAGGGTCATCGCAACCAATCCAGCTGTGGCGCAGGCTGTCTCGGTTCATCGCAAACGAGTGCTAGCACACGGATTAGCCGATCGACGAGGCGTTGCCCAGGACGATCCCCAGATCGCAAAGGCGGTCACCGTGTGGTCGGCAATCATGGCAAGCACCTACGCCGCAGCCATCCACGACCAAGATGAACCCGACCCCTTCGCGATGGATCTCACGACCCGGCGGCTGGACCGGACCTACCACCTCGTCCGTCGAGTTGACCCGTGACGCACCTGGCCTGACCGCTTTCCGGAGCCGGTTTGCTATCGGACACCACCCGAAGTCGGCTACGGTCAGTGAGACATCCGGGTAGCTCATGGTCGGGGGCCATTCGTGAACGCTGCCGGGCGTCAAGGAAGGCGCCCATAGCAATGGCCAAGCAGCTGAAACCCCACTTCGAGAACGTCCAGGCGCACTACGACCTGTCCGACGACTTCTTCCGCCTGTTCCTCGACCCGACACAGACCTACAGCTGTGCCTACTTCGAGCGCGACGGGATGACGTTGGAAGAGGCGCAGATCGCCAAGATCGACCTGGCGCTGGGCAAGCTGGGCCTGCAGCCGGGCATGACGCTGCTCGATGTCGGCTGCGGCTGGGGCTCGACGTTGAACCGGGCCCTGGAGCGCTACGACGTCAACGTGATCGGGCTGACCCTCAGCGAGAACCAGCAGGCCCATGTCGAGCAGTTGTTCGCCGCGTCGGACAGCCCGCGCTCCAAGCGCGTGGAACTGCGCGGCTGGGAGCAGTTCGACGAGCGGGTCGACCGGATCGTGTCCATCGGCGCCTTCGAGCATTTCGGCTTCGACCGCTACGACGACTTCTTCACGTTCGCCTACGAGGCGATGCCCGACGACGGCATCATGCTGCTGCACACCATCCTCGGTCTGCATCCCGACGACGTGCTGGCACTAGGCATACCGCTGACCTTCGACATGGCCCGGTTCTGCAAGTTCATGATCACCGAGATCTTCCCCGGCGGCCGGCTGCCGTCGGTGCGGATGATCGACGCGCATGCCGTCAAGCCCGGTTTCACCGTGACCCGGTTCCAGTCGCTGCAGTCGCATTACCCCACGACACTCGACCACTGGTCGGCGGCGCTGGAAGCACGCAAGGACGAGGCCATCGCTATCCAGTCCGAAGAGGTCTACGACCGCTACATGAAGTACCTGGTCGGCTGCCCGCCCTTGTTCCGCAGCGGCTTGATCGACGTGGGTCAGTTCACGTTGGCGAAGTAGCCTAATTCTCAAGTGGCACAGGCACGCCGGTGTGGATGCCCTGGTGGTCGAGGGCGTCGAGGGCGGTGGCTTCAAATCGGCGCTCGGCGCGTCCACCATGGTGCTGCTTCCGCTGATCGCCGAACAGGTCGACCTTCCCCTGATCGCGGCCGGCGGCATCTGTGACGCCCGGTCGGCCGCCGCGGCGGTGGTACTGGGTGCCGAGGGCGTGCAGATGGGCACCCGCATGTTGGCCAGTCGCGAGGCGGCCGTGCACGCCAACTTCAAGGATGCCATCGTCGCCGCCGACGATGCCGGCACGATCCTGCTGAACCTTCCCGGCAATCCCACGATGCGGGTGCTGCACGTCGGCCTGGCCCGGCGGGTGGCGACCGAGGGTGCCGAGGCTCCGTTGATCAGCGGCGTCACAGCTCTACTTCGAGGGCGATATAGAGGCGAGCGTGGCCAACACCGGCCAGGTCTCGTCGCGCATTGTCGAGGTTCTGCCGGTCGCCGACATCATCCGCAGCACGTGGGTCGATGCGCAGACCGCGCTGACCGACGCCGCGGCGCGCTTCTGAATCAGCCGGCGTTCAGATCGCGATGATCAACCCGCTTTGCACCCGCACTTCGACCGGCACCAGCGGTTCCATCGCCGGCCCCCGTAGCACCGTGCCGTTGAGGGCGAACCTGCTGCCGTGGCATGGGCAGACGATGGTGTCGCCATCGACCCCGGGCAACACGCACCCGGCATGAGTACAACGGGAGACAAAGGCGTCGAACACCCCGGGTTGCCGTTGGGTGATCAGGGTGTCGCCGACCACCTTTCCCGAGTTCAGCGGGACATCGGCGGTGCTGGACAGCGCCTGACCCGAGACCGGCCGGCTGGCCGGCTCGGTGAGCGCACCGGTGTTGCTGTTGCAGGCGGCAATCGGCGCGACCGCGGCCCCGAGCAGGACGGTCCGGCGCGGCAAGGCGAACATCGGCCCAGGTTATCTCCCGGGCCGCCGAGATGGACGCCTGGCCAGGGCGAACAGGTACCGTGGAATGGCTATGACCGGACTCGACCACACGCCCGCGCTGCGGGTTTCCGATGCCGACCGCAACGGCACCCTGCGGCGGCTGCACAACGCTGTCGCGCTGGGGCTGATCGATATCGGCGAATTCGAGGAGCGCTCGGCGCAGGTCTCGGCGGCCAGGATGCACGCCGACCTCGAGATCCTGGTCGACGACCTGCCCGGACCGGGCGCCATCGTCACCTCCGCGGCCGATCGGGTCGAACTGCGTGGCTGGATGGGCTCACTGCGACGGCACGGCGAGTGGACCGTGCCGACCCGGCTGGCGCTGGTGCGCCGGATGGGCTCGGTCGCCCTCGACCTCACCAACGCCCGCTTTGCCGGACCGGTCGTCGTCATCGAACTCGATATGGTCCGCGGCTCGGTGGACCTCCGCCTGCCCGAGGGCGCCAGCGCGTCCATCGACGACATCACCGTCTACGCCGGCAGCGCTCGCGACCGTCGCAAGGACGCACCGGCCGAGGGCACCCCGCACGTCGTGCTCACCGGACGAGTCGTGATGGGTTCGGTCAACGTCCGCGGTCCCAAGCGTCCGCTGCTGCGTCGCCATTAAGCTGGCAAGATGCCCGTACGCACTGCACTCCGTCCCGGAGTGGTCTCACCGACCCTGCCGGTCCCCAAGGCGATCGAGCGTCCCGAATACGTCGGCAAGTCGACGGTCGCCGAAGGCGCCGAACCGTGGGTCCAGACGCCCGAGGTCATCGAGAACATGCGCATCGCCGGACGCATCGCGGCCGGCGCGCTGGCCGAGGCCGGCAAAGCGGTCGCGCCCGGGGTGACCACCGACGAACTCGACCGGATCGCCCACGACTACATGGTCGATCACGGCGCGTACCCGTCGACGCTGTACTACAAGGGTTTTCCGAAGTCGTGCTGCACCTCGCTCAACGAGATCATCTGCCACGGCATCCCGGACTCGACCGTGGTCGAGGAGGGCGACATCGTCAACATCGACGTGACCGCCTACATCAACGGCGTGCACGGCGACACCAATGCCACGTTCCTGGCCGGTGACGTCAGCGAGGAGCACCGCCTGCTCGTCGAGCGCACCCACGAGGCGACGCTTCGTGCCATCAAGGCCGTCAAGCCCGGCCGGGCCCTGTCGGTGGTCGGCCGCGTCATCGAGGCGTACGCAAACCGGTTCGGCTACAACGTGGTTCGTGACTTCACCGGACACGGTATCGGCACGACCTTCCACAACGGCCTGGTGGTGCTGCACTACGACCAGCCCGAGGTCGAGACCGTGCTGGAGCCGGGGATGACGTTCACCATCGAACCGATGATCAACCTGGGCGCGCTGGACTACGAGATCTGGGACGACGGCTGGACCGTGGCCACCAGGGACCGCAAGTGGACCGCCCAATTCGAGCACACCCTGGTCGTCACCGAGGACGGCGCGGAAATCCTGACCCTGGCGCCGTGAGACCTCTCCCGCGAGCAGACGGAAAAGTCCCCGACACGCCGCGGTTTC
>JAHFVD010000030.1:0-23142 GCA_023264735.1 Mycobacterium sp.
TACTGGGCTGGTGCGGGAATTCTTGGTGGCGAAGAGGTGTCTCGGTGTTGGCGATTCCGTTGACACTGATGACGGCGCTGCTCGCGCTCAACAAGTGGGTCGGCTACTACCCGAGTGTGCAGGCCGCCTGGGGAGCGTTGACGGCCGGGCCGCTACCGAACCAGATCGATGCCGCCGACCTGCCCGGCCTGCGAAACACCTTGCAGGGCAACGGAAAGCTGGTCGATGTCGACATCGGTGCGGACGCAAGCGGATTCAAGCATCGCAGCGAATACGTCTATCTGCCGCCGGCCTGGTTCGCCGGACCCGCCCGGCCGCGGCTGCCCGTCGTCATGATGGTCGCCGGTGAGTTCAACACCCCGGCGGACTGGATGCGCAGCGGCAATGTGATGCCCATCATCGACGGCTACGCGCAGAGCCACGGCGGCCAGGCGCCGATCTTCGTCTTCGTCGACTCCGGGGGCAGCTTCAACAACGACACCGAATGCGTCAACGGTCCCCGCGGTGACTCCGCCGACCATCTCACCAAGGACGTCCGGCCTTATGTCGTAGACCATTTCGGCGCATCCGACCAGGCCGCCAATTGGGCCGTGGTCGGCTGGTCGATGGGCGGCACCTGCGCCGTCGACCTGACCGTGATGCATCCGGAGCTGTTCAGCACGTTCGAGGACATCGCAGGCGATCACGGGCCGACGGCCGGCACCAAGGACCAGACGATCAGCCGTCTTTACGGCGGTAACGCCGCGGCCTGGGACCAGTTCGACCCGCGGACCGTGATGCTGAAACACGGCCCGTATCAGGGGGTTGCGGGCTGGTTCGAGGACACCGTCACCCCCACCAACACCACATCGCCCTACGGCAACGGTGGCGGGCACCGCCCGCAATCCGATGCGCCGTCCGGCTTTGGCGGGCACGACGAGTTTCGTGACTCCGACGAGGCCGGTGCGGCCGACGATCTGTGCACGACAGCCAAGACCGTCGGCATCTCCTGCTCGGTGCATCGCATCATCAGCTTCCACACCTGGCAGTTCGCCGAGCGGGCGTTCTCAGATGCGCTGCCGTGGTTGGCTGCCCAGATCAAGACGCCGGGCGCGACGGATTCGCCCGCCTGAGGCCGACGACACGGGGATGCGAACCCAATCAGCCAGCGAGGACTGTCAACTCGTTCGGCGGCTACGCCTGCGCCGCTCGGCGACCAGCTCCTTCAACGCCTTCGCGCACCAATCGGCCCACGACAGCTCAGTAGCGATGCCCGCCTGGAGAATCAGATGCTGCAGGCGCTGTCGACGGTCCCGGAGTGGACGACCGAAGTCGCGTTCTTCGATGCTGCGATAGGTCTCGAGAAGCGCGTCGTGGTAATCGAGGTGTTCTTTGACATGGCCACTCATGTCGATGTCTCCCAGGACGGCGGCCGCTCGCAATCTCACCAGTAGCGGATCTCTGATGGGAATGGGGTCTTGCGGGCTCACAACCCAGTCCCGGAGATGTTGCACACCGGCTTCGGTTATCGCATAGGTTCGGGGGCCGCCCCGTCCTTTTTCCTGGCTGCCGTGGAGTTCTATCAGGCCAGCGTCGGACATTTGCCCCAGTTCGCGATAGATCTGCTGATGCGTGGCATGCCAGAAGTAGCCGAACGACAGGTCGAATCGGCGTGTCAACTCTTTCCCGCTGGAGGGACGCTCAATGAGCGCCGTGAGGATTGCGCTTCGCAGCGACATTACCGCTGACCTCCGGTGTTGGTGACAACAGCGCGGTCAACAGTACTGCATCACGCTCACGGCCAAGCTTGTGCAACAAGTTGCAAAAAAGTAGTCTCGATGCATCTTCCTGTACCACTGCTGAAGGACGTTCGAGACCATGACTGCCTTTCCCCGATTGTTCGAACCGCTGACCGTGGGATCGCTGACGTTGCCGAACCGTGTGCTGATGGGGTCAATGCACCTGGGTCTAGAAGAAGTTGAGGGCGGTTTCGAGAAGATGGCGGCGTTCTACGCCGAGCGTGCTCGCGGTGGGGTTGGACTCATCGTGACCGGCGGCGTTTCGCCGAACCACGTGGGCAGGCCGTTCGACGTCGGCGCGACGATGGCCTCGGCCGAAGATGTGGAGCAGCACCGACTGGTTACGCACGCCGTCCATGGCGAAGGTGGGCGTATTGCACTGCAGATTCTGCATTTCGGCCGTTACGCCAAGCATGCAGACCTCGTGGCGCCGAGCGCTGTTCGGGCACCGATCAACAGCTTCGTTCCGCGCGCGATGTCTGGCGCCGAGATCGAGAACACGATCGACGATTTCGCGAACGCGGCCGTCCTTGCCCGGTCCGCCGGCTATGACGGCGTCGAGATAATGGGATCAGAAGGGTATTTGATAAACGAGTTTCTCGCTCCTCGCACCAATCACCGGGTCGATGAATGGGGTGGCGACCCGGAGGCCAGAGCCCGATTCGCAGTCGAGGTGGTCCGCCGCACACGCCAGGCAGTTGGCGACGACTTCCTGATCGTGTTCAGGATTTCGGTGGTCGACTTGGTTCCCGATGGTTCGACGTTTGCCGAAACTCTCGATTTGGCAGTGGAACTCGAACACAGCGGAGTGTCAATTCTGAACACCGGTGTGGGTTGGCATGAATCCCGCGTCCCGACGATCGCGTCGCCGGTTCCTGCCGGGGCGTTTACTGAGTACGCAGCCAAACTGCGCGCCGCGGTGAGTATTCCGGTTGCGGCGAGCAACCGTATCAATTCCCCGGAGCTTGCCGAGGAGATTCTGAGCAGCGGTCATGCCGACTTGGTGTCCATGGCCCGACCGCTTCTCGCCGATCCGGACTTCGCGAGGAAGGCCCGCACCGGCAGGGCACACCGGATCAACACCTGCATTGCCTGCAATCAGGCGTGTATCGACCACACGTTGGCCGAGAAGCTCACTACGTGCTTGGTGAATCCGCGCGCAGGCCATGAGTTGACGCTGAATATCACTCGCCCGGGCACGACGAAGCGCATCGGCGTCGTGGGAGCCGGGCCGGCGGGTATGGCTTTCAGTGCGTTTGCCGGACAGCGCGGCCATCAAGTGACGCTGTTCGAAAGTCAACCCACGCTGGGCGGACAATTCGATCTGGCTTGGCGCATTCCAGGCAAGTCTGAGTATCGCGAGACGATCAGGTACTACAAGGGTGAGTTGGAAGAAGCGAACGTATCGGTCCGACTCGACACACCGGCCTCCGCCGAGATGCTGTTGGCGGAGGGCTTCGATGAGATCGTCGTCGCGACCGGCGTGAAGCCGCGCGGCATATCGATAGCCGGCGCACGTCATCCCTCGGTGGTCAGCTACATCGATGTTCTGCGTGGCACGGCGCCCGTCGGCGCGCGGGTCGCGATTGTTGGAGCCGGTGGCATCGGATTCGACGTCGCGGCATTCATCGCACGTCAGGAAGCGGACGATGTCGACCGCCATGATGCGTTCTTCCAACATTGGGGGGTTGACGTGAACCCGGATGTTCCCGGTGGGGTCACAACGCCGGTGCGGGTCGACGCCGGGCGCACCATCTATCTCCTACAGCGTAAACAAGACAAGGTCGGTGCAGGTCTTGGGCTCACCACCGGATGGATTCACCGTGCCCACCTCGCGGCACGGGGCGTCCAGATGCTGCCGGGTGTCACCTACGACGCCATCGACGACGCCGGCTTGCACATCACGGTGAATGGCGTCGCCGACACGCTGGACGTCGACACCGTCGTCGTCTGTGCGGGTCAACTTCCTCATCGCGACTTGTACGACGAACTGCTGAGCCGAGGCGTGCACGCCCACCTCATCGGTGGAGCGTCGGTGGCCGCTGAGCTCGATGCCAAACGTGCGATCCGCGAGGGCACCGAGCTGGCCGCGGCTATCTGACCATACGCATAGCGGCGAAAGCATCTGATCACCAATAGCTTTCAAGATACTGATAGTGGGAGGACAACGATGTTTGAAAGGCACCACGGGTCGAGCGCAGCACCGACGAGAGATGAGTTGCGGTCGGCTGGCTTGGAGTTCGCCGTAGACGGGCCGATCGCCGAGATCGTGCTCTGCGCGCCTGAACGCCGTAACACCCAGACCCCCGCGATGTGGCGCGCACTGGCCGGTCTTGGGCGTTCAATGCCCGACGAAGTCCGCATCGTGATCCTTCGCGCGGAAGGGCCGTCCTTTTCCGCCGGGCTGGATCGGTCCATGCTCACTGACGCCGCCGACGTGGAAACCGTGCGCGATCTGCTCAGTGGCTCAGACCTGTCCGCGGCGCGCACGGCAAGCGAGTACCAGCAGGGTTTCACGTTCCTGCGGGATCCGAACTTTGTCTCCATCGCCGCGGTGCAGGGCCATGCCGTGGGTGCCGGTTTTCAGCTCGCCTTGGCCTGCGACATCAGGGTGGTGGCCGACAACGCGGTCTTCTGCATGAAAGAGCCGGCGCTTGGCCTGGTGCCCGACCTCACCGGACTCAGGCCTTTGGTGAGACAGGTCGGCTACGCGCGCGCGCTGGAACTCTGCGTTCGGGCGCGCAACGTTGACGCGCACGAAGCGGTCACGATGGGGCTTGCGCAGAGCGTTGTGCCGGTTCGTGACCTCACGAAGGAGGTCGATGCCTTGGTCCGGTCTGTGCTGCAGTCCAATACGGACGCCGTTCGAGAGACCAAGAGGCTTCTGCAGTCGGCTGAGGACTTGGGTCTCGAGCAGCAGGCCCAGTTGGAGGTCGCCGCCCAGGTGCGCAGGCTCCGTGCGATGACTGCTGGTCAAACAGACTCTGGGCAGCCACGGTTCTGAGCTGGCGCGAATGGCTGGCAGCGCAATCCCATTGCACGACAGCCTCGTCCTAGTGTGGCGGATCCGGCCGAATTACCGTCGATATGGTCGCGGTCACATGCAGCACTGACATCTCCGTTCGAACTGGAGAAACTTGAGCTCGCCTGCTGGCCAAATGACACATTACTGAAAGGGAAAAGCGTATGCCGATGTGGATCATTCACGCGCCTGAGGGCGTGTACAGCAATGAGGACAAGAAGGACATCACCGAGATGCTCACGCAGTTCTACGTAGAAGGCGTGCAGTTGCCCAAGTTCTATGTGGTGGTGCGATTTGACGAGTATCCACTCGACTCGATGTGGGTGGGCGGGAAACCGGTGAACGATTTCGTGCGCTTCGCCGTCGATCACATCGCGCGCCAGATGGACGAGCAGGCGATTAGGGAACTGTGCATGTCCATCTTGTGTGAACGGATTGCGCCGTTCACCACCGACCGTGGATTGCGCACGGAGATCCATATCGACGAGACGGCCATCGATCTATGGCGGATCGATGGGCTCAAGCCGCCGCCGCCGTACTCCGAAGCCGAAAAGCAGTGGGCCGAAGACAACGCTCCCAGCCCCTACGACCTCGCGGCCGCCACCTGAACCCCAACACGACACTCTCCTGAGGAGACCCTCTGGGAGAAGCGGCAATCGGTGCCGCTGCCCGCACGCCCGTCGGCAAGGCCTACCGGGGTGAGCCAGACGTGGTGCAGGGTGACTGCGGGATCAGGCGCAGTGAACCGCCTTCGCGGAAGCCCAGGCGGATCCGGGGTTGGCGCGCCTCGGGTGCTTGTCGAGGAGCGCGGCGTAGAGCTCCTCGGGAGTTGTCGTCGCCTCGCGTAGCGCGTCGAAGTCGTCAAGGTAGGACAACGTCTCGACAATGTCGGACGGGTCGTCGGGATAGTCGCTGTGTTTGTGTCCTGCCACTGCAACTCGGGCATCGAGCTGTGACAGTCGCTTGAGGGCGGATCGCCAGTTGTCCCGCGATTGCGGAGTGGTCTCGGCGAGGTAGGGATGGGTGTGGTTGTAGACGACGTCGCCGCCGACGATCAAGCTCAGGTCAGGCACCCACACGACCGTGGTGTCCTCGGTGTCTGTGAAACCCGTTGGGAGGATCTGGAGCTCATGACCGTCGAGATCCAGCGCCGTCGACTCGATGACGTCGGGCACGTGCAGCGGTGACGGGATCTCACCGGGGAACAGCCTGTTCCAGAACGAGTCCACCATCTCAGGCGAGGCATGCTTCTCGGCTTGTGCGACGGTGCCGGCGGTAGCGACGGCGGTGGCGTCCTCGAACCGGTCGAGCAGTTGTCCGATGCCGAAGAAGTGGTCCCCATGTCCGTGGGTGGAATAGATCTGAGTCAGGTTGCGATCGAAGGAGGCGACCCACTCGACCAGTTCCTCGTTCTGTGCCGCCGTTGTGAAGGTGTCGATCAAGATCGCGTCGCGCGGCCCGTAGACCAGGGTCGACGTATTCGTCACCCACTGGAGGTCGGACGGCCCGTATGGGAGGTCACGAGTCAGAGAGGGGCGGCGGTTGACGAGGACGGCGTAGTTCAGGCCCTCGGCAACGCTGGACGGCTGGTGGCTCATTCGTTGTTCTCCTCTCACCTCGGGCGGCGGTCAGATGCCTGTCATGAGGTTCTCATGTGACATATGCATTCATCTTACAGATATGTCTGCTGACCGGAGACGTCGCCGTCTCCGCGGCAGGGAGCGGCAGAACTCGGTCGGTCAGCATTGCAGGGCAAGGTGGTCGCGCCCCGGGTGCGTTGCGCGGTCTCGACCAGGATGTTCGCGACCTCGGCCGGCCGATCGATCATGAGCTCGTGACATCCGTCGACGTCGTAGGCGCGCCAATGGTCAGACGTTCGAGCCATGTCGCGGTTGGCGACGAAGTGCGGGAGGCTGTCCCAACCTGTGGCGAAGACGTACGTGCGGTCGACCGCCTCGAAAGCCCCGGTGAGGACGACCCTGTCGGTTGCCGTGTTCGAGGCCTGAGGAGTCATCTGGCTGTCGACCCACTCGCCGTCCGCACCGAGCAGTCCGAACATCGCGGCAGGCGGCGGAGGCATGGGGGTCACTCCGGGTTCGGGAGCCGGCCAGCCGAGATCGACCAGAGCTTGACCGTCCTGAGGGATGAAGGCGTCGAGATAGACCAACGATCGAATTCGCTCCGGCACCCTGTCGGCGACGACGGTGGCGACGATTCCACCGAAGGAGTGAGCCACCAAGACGATGTCGTCGAGCTGCTCCCAGCGGATCAGGTTCAGCACATCGGTGCAGTAGACCTCGAGGCCAATCTCAGGCGAATCGAGATGTGACCGCTCCGCGAGACCCGTGAAGGTCAGCGCGTGAACCACGTCCCGGGCCGGGAGATGGTCGATCATGCGACGCCAGCACCACGCGCCGTGGTACCCGCCGTGGAGGAGAAGAAATGTCGTCATGTGTCGCCTTCCCTTCGCACAGTGGCGGTTCTCGACGAACCTTCAGCGTGTGACTGAACCGTAGAGTATTGATATGCGTCATACAAGGGTTTGGGAAGCGCACATCGAACGGCTGACCGGATAATCCGATGCATCGACCCCGCCCCTTGGCGTGACATATGTCATTGTGATATGCCTAGGTCGTGGTGTGGGGCACATCTCCGAACACGCACCCTCAACCGGCCGAAGGAACAGCATGCGCGTCTCCTGTGTTCTCGCACCAACGCTCCAGTCGCCCGAGCACATCGCGGTTGCCGAGCAGCTCGGCTACGAGCGAGCGTGGCTCTTCGACACGCCCCAGCAGAGCCCTGACATCTGGATGACCCTCGGACGCGCTGCCGAGCTGACCGACACCATCGGCATCGGACCCGGCGTCCTTGTCCCCAGCTTGCGGCACCCCATGTCCGCCGCCGCGGCGACGGCCACGCTCGCATCACGCGCGCCGGGACGCGTCGCCGTCGCGTTCGGCACTGGCTTCACGGCCCGTAGCTCAATGGGCCAGAAGGGTCTCTCCTGGTCAGCGGTCGCTGCCTACCTGCGGGCGTACCGCGGCCTGATCCGTGGTGAGACCGTGATCTGGGAGGGCTCGCCGATAAAGATGTTCAACTCGGCGGACCACCTCGACCGGGCTGCGCGTGATGTTCCGATCTTGATCTCGGCCTTCGGCCCCAAGGGCGAGCAGATCACCAAGGACCTCGCTGTCGACGGCATCATGGCCTTCGGCCAGGTCCCGGCGGGAATGAAGGATTTCGCTTGGAGCTCACTGTTCATCGGCGGCACCGTGCTGGAGGGCGATGAGTCAATCGACTCTGATCGGGTCAAGGAGGCCGCTGGCCCCGCGTGGTCGGTCGTCTATCACATCGGCATGGACTTCATGGGCGGCCTCGATGCAGTCCGTGCCATGCCCGGGGGTGAAGCCTGGGCGGCGCAGATCGAAAAGACCCCCGAGTCCGAGCGCCACTTCGCCGTGCATGACGGTCACCTGATGTACCTCAACGAAGCGGACCAGGCAGCATGGGACGCCGGTGGTCACGCGATGCTCAAGGACGTGACTCTCACCGGGAGCCCGGAAGAGATCCGCGAAAGGGTTGCCGCCTACGCCGAGCAGGGGGTCACCGAGCTGGGCTTCCAACCGTTCGGCGCCCACATCGAACGCGAGCTGGAGAAGTTCATGACGGCAGTCGGCTGAGCGCCGGCAGTTGTGAGCCATGAGCGCCCGGTGGACGCCGCACTACCGGCGTTGCGCGGAGACCGTCGGCAGGATGAGGCGAGAAGGGTGAGCGCGGTCATGGAGGATCGTCTGCCGGGCTTGCAGTGTGTGGGAGGCCGCCGCCGGGCGTTCACCGGTGTTCGTGTTGCGGTCCCACCGGGGAAAGTCGCTGGAGGTCACCAGCAGTCGCAGGGCGTGTCCGCCCTTGACGACATGACTGATGTTCCCGAGCTCGATCGTGAGTCCGTAGACCTGGCCTGGGGTCAGGAGTGTGGGGTCGTCGTAGCTGTCGCGGAACCGGCCACGTACGAGTCCTTCGGCGAGGTTCTGCACGAACCCGTCGGGATGTACGTCGCAGAGGACGGCGACGAAGTCGGTATCGACGGCGTCGGTGGACGCATACAGCTCTAGCCGCAAGGGACCAGTGATCTCCAGGTCCTGGTCGAGCGGGGCCGAGGTGTAGTGCAAGACGTCCCGTCGGTGTGCCTTCGAACGCTGGTCGCGCACGCCGCCGCCGACATACCGACCACCCGCGGTGGGGACCGGGTCCTGCGGGTCGTACACGTAGGTGTCTGGCAGCTCGTGCGAGTCCGATTGGTTCCGGTCGAGCGTGCCGCCACCGTCGGCACTGTTGGCGTCGCCCAGGCTGTGGAGGTACCAGAAGCTGGCCTGGGCCCGGTCGAGCGGCCATTCGTCCTCGTGGCGCCAGACGTTGTCGCCCATGACGAACAGCGTCACGGGTGGCCGTGGGAGGGAGGTGCCGCCATCGCGGACGTAGTGGTGGAACCACTCGAGCTGCATCTGCAGCAGGGGGTAGGCGGCTTCTGGTCCGAAGTCGATATCGCCCGTGCCGCCTGAGGTGGGTTGGCTGTACGGCAGCAGGTGAGACCAGGGGCCCATAAAGAGTGCCTGGTTCTCGCGCGCCGTCGCGGACATGGCCTTCTGGCCGATTCCGAGGAAGTACTGGGGCGTGTCCCAGTTGGCGATGTCGTACCACGACCCGACGTGCAGCATCGGCACGTCGATGTTGTGCAGCTGTCGTCTGAGGTCCACCGCCCACCAGTACGCATCGTCCTTGTCGTGGTGGAGGATGTCGGCCAGGAACGGCGCTCCCGCCCCGAACCGTTCGACCCAGTCCTGGAGGGGCAGATGGCGAAGGGCGGCGTCGGTGAGTGGTGCGAACCGCACGTCGGGGTCGCTCTTCATCGCCTCGAGCTGGGCGAGACGGTCGGTGTCCCCGAGCTTGCTGAGGACGTCGGTGGCCATATTCATGAAGTAGCTGAGTGTCCAGCTCAGTTCAAGGGCGCCGCAGTTGTACCAGTAGTTCTCGAACGCTCCCAAGTACGCCGAGACGGGCACTGCCGTGACGAGGTGAGGCGGACGCTGCGTGGCGGCGAGGTACTGGGAGAGTGCACCGTACGACTGCCCGAACATGCCCACCCGTCCGTTGGACTGGGGTAGCGACGCGGCCCACTCGACGGCGTCGTACCCGTCTTGCGCCTCATAGACGAAGGGATGCCAGACGCCCTCGGAACCGTGGCGACCACGGGTGTCCTGGACCACCACGAGATAACCGTGGGAGGCGAAGAAATGGGCTTCGTTGAAGGTTGCGGCGAGGTCGTTCTGGGTCCTGCCGTAAGGCGTCCTGCGAAGCAGGGTCGGGAACCTCGCCTCGCCGAGTGGTTTGTAGATGTCGGCGTAGAGCCTCTTGCGGTCCCTGGTCAGCATGACGGCGCCGGGCTCGACGATCACGTTGAACGGGCCACGTTGGTCTTCGAGAGGCACAGTCTTTCCCGTCGTTCGAATGGTCTGGTTGCCGGAGGGCCCGGGTCACGCGTTCGGCGTACCGCTCCACAGGTAGCCGTCGCCCAGATGTGCCACCGTGCGATCGCGCAGCTCCGCGGAGAAGGCGAGCATCGCGTCCAGCGGGCGGTGATGGATCGCAACGCGCTTGATCAGTCCCGCGTCGTCACGTTCGAGCACTGTGACACCTTCGAGCGACACTCCGGACCCGGTCTCGGCACGCCACTCGAGGAAGGTGAGCCGACCGCTCTGCGCCTCGTGGACGAATTCCAGCTTCTCGTACATCTGGCTGGCCTGCTCCACCACGTACGCGACGTCGCCGCGTCCGGTCACCGGGCGGCGCAGAGCGGATGCATGGAGGGCGACGTCGGCCGATAGGGTCGCGGCAAAGGAATCGCCCCGTTGCGCCTCGAATGCGCCGGTCCAGGCCTCCTCCGTGACGCCGCCGTCGCCTGGCTGACCGTCCGTGACGGCCACGCGCGCGAGGAAGGACAGCAGCTCCGCGGCCACGGCGCCGGGTGCTTCGACGTGCGGCCAGTGGCCGGCGCCGGGGATGTTGTGCTGGATCGCGTCGGAGAAGCGCGCCTCGATCAGTCCGAGGATGTCCTTGTCGACGAAGGGGTCCTCGGAGCCGCACAGCACCATCGTGGGCACCTCCGGGGGTGCTTGTTCAGCCGCGACAGGGTCACCGGCCGCCCAGGCGTCGAACCAGCCCTCCACGCGCTCCTTCGGCACCGCGACTCCGATCGAGACCAGGTGCTCGAGCGCGTGCGCGTCGAGGGCGGTCGACAACTGGCTGCGCAGCGCGCGATGGATGTCGGCGTTGCCGGCGCATCCACGCAGTGGTGCGGCGACCTCGTCCGGGAGTGCGAGTCCTTCGAGTGGGATGGCGGAGAGGAGAACTACGGCTCGTACGGCGCCGCCGAGGTTGCGGGCGGCCAATTCGGCGACCTGCGCGCCCATGCTGTGACCGACCAGCACGACGCCATCGGCGCGAGTGTTCGTCAGCGATTCCGTCGTCGCGGCGGTGACCACGTCGGCGAACGCGTCGAGTGACAGCTCACCTTCATCGCCCGGCAACAGCGACGGGGCGAGCGTGCGGAATCCGTTCGCCTCCAGTGTTGCGGCGACCTCTCGCCAGACAGTCGGGTTGTCGAGATATCCGTGGACGAGTACGACAAGGGGCTTGCTGAGCGCTTCAGTGGTCACGATCCTCCTTGATACTGACCGAACCGTACGCCTTTCGAATACGTCACACAAGAGCGCGCAGCGAACCTGCCCGAGATCCCCCGGCGCTGGTAGCCATCCCGGGAGCGACATGGGCCAACGCAGTACGGCACAGTACGGATGAGGCCGTCTTGGCAATGCGCTACAGGCAGGTTCCCCGCCGGGGACAACGTCTACATCGACGTCGCTGCGGCTGGACTAGACGGCTGACAGCTCTTGCGTGGCTACCGTGCGCGCGCCGACTGGGCGGCGGCACGGCGTCGCGCTCGGGACGCGCGGAGATTGGCCGCGTTTCCGCAGGTGTGCACGTCGTGCCAGACGCCACTGTTGTTGCGTGACCGGTCGTAGAAGACGCCGCGGCACCGCTCGTTCTTGCAGCTCTTCAGCCGTGGCCAGGCGCCTGCGTCCTGAGCTCGCCGGATCTCGAGCGCGACCGGCCCGAGCAGCAACTTCCCGCCGCGACCCTTGGGCCTGAAATGCACTGTCCCATCGGGCTCAAACCCTGCCTCGAGACTCACCTGGAGGTCCACGAGGCCGCCGCGTCCGTCGCCGTCCGTCGAGGCGTCGGTGTCGAAGTGGCGCGCGTGCAGGGAGTCGATCAGCCCATCCCGGACGCGTCGCAGGACCGTCAGGTCGCGTTCAGTGAGCTCGTCGAGATCGACCTCGTCGAGCACCGGCGCGCGCCACTGTTGTGCCCACGTGTTCAGCGCATCTCGCATCCACTCGATGGCCGATGCCGGCTCGGCCAGGAGGTCCTGCTGCCGGGGGCGGCCTGCGGCCGCAGTGCTGAGAAAGTCGTGTACGAGCGCGAATCCATCGGGTGCAACGTCCAGCCCGTAGCGCGTTGTCGCCGTCCAGGTCATGATCAAAGCCTACAAGGGGGACAGCACCTAATCTAATTCGCCTATGTTCCAGGCTGATGACGCCCGCCAGGCAACGGCTCGGTAGCGCCGCCGTCCAGCGCGGCTCCGCGCAGCTTGAACTTCTGGATCTTCCCGGTTGCGGTCTTCGGCAGGTCACCGAAGACGACCCGTCGAGGCGCCTTGAACCGGGCGATGCGCTGCTTGACGTGGTCCACCAGCTCGGACTCGGTGGCGCACGCCCCGGGGCGGAGTGCGACGTACGCGACGACCGCCTCACCCCAATCGGGATCCGGTATGCCCACAACGGCCGACTCGAGGACGGCCGGATGGGAGTCGACGGCCTGCTCCACCTCGATCGAGGTGATGTTCTCGCCGCCAGAGATGATGACGTCCTTCTCTCGATCACGGATCTCGACGTAGCCGTCGGGATGACTTACGCCGAGATCTCCGGTCCGGAACCACCCGCCATCCATGGCGGCCGCAGTGGCTGCCGGATCCTTGTAGTAGCCGAGCATCACGTTGTTGCCACGAAACTGGATCTCGCCGACGGTCACGCCGTCTGCAGGGACATCGCGGCCGGATGCCCGGACCCGCACCGGCTGACTGATGACGTTGGCCACGCCTTGGCGGGCCTTGAGTCGGGAACGCTCCTCCTCGCCAAGTGCGTCCCACTCCGGGCGCCAGTCGCAGATCGCGGCTGGTCCGTAGGTCTCGGTGAGCCCGTAGACGTGGATCACCTCGATGCCAAGCGCGCCAAGAGCGCGCAGCAGCGCGGGGGATGGCGGTGCGCCCCCGGTGGCGACCGTCACCGGCTGCTCGAGCCGTCCGCCCTCTGCAAAAGCGGCCAGTCGCGTGAGCACGGTGGGTGCCGCGCACAAGTGGCTGATCCCGCCGCGCAGTGCCGCCCAGATCGGCTCCGGGTCGGGACGTTCGATGATGCTGTGGCGGCCACCGGCGGCGGTGACGGCCCAGGGGAGCGTCCACCCGTTGCAGTGGAACATCGGCAGTGTCCACAGGAATCTCGAGCGGGCGGTGAGTCCGAGGTGCGTCACCATGGCGAGAGACTGCAGGTAGGCGCCCCGGTGTGAGCACATGACGCCCTTGGGGCGTCCGGTCGTCCCGCTCGTGTAGTTGAGCGCCAGCATCTCCGTCTCGTCAGCGGGGTCCTTCTGCAGAGGCGCCGCATCCGAGATCAGCTGCTCATACTCACTGTCGGAGTCTCCGGACACCAGCAGCCGGGGGGCCGAGGCCAGGCCGTGGACGGCCTCCTCGGCGACGTCGCGCAGCGACCGGTCGACGATCAACACGCTGGTCCCGGCGTGTTCGAGGATGTAGTGCAGTTCCGCAGCGCCCAGGCGGGTGTTGAGAGCATTCAGCACGCCACCGGCCCACGGAACGGCGAAGTGTGCGTCCAGCGTCGCGAGCGAATTCGGCGCGAGCACCGAAACCCTGCCTCCCAGTTCGAGGCCGAGACTGACGAGCATGCCGGCGGACTTGCGCGCGCGGCTCCCGAGGTCGCTGTAGGTCAGCACGGCCTCAGGCGTCTCGACAGCGATTCGGTCGCCGTGGACGATCGCCGAGCGTGCAAGGAAGTCGCCGGGCGTGAGCGGCGTCACGAGCGAGCGGGGTGCGTCATCCATGACATACACGTATAGCAGACACCTGCAGCGATCAACATAGTCAAAACTTGTTTGGTGCGGTCACTTTCGACGCGTCGTCACTGGCACGAGGTCACGCTCCGCTGTGGCCACGCACGGACGCAGCCGAGTAGGGCCATCGCCCGCTAAGGAGCCAGTCATGCCTCAGCTGCACTACTCGTTCGAGGCCTATGTGTCGGGAGCGCCGCGCCCCGCATTCGACGTTCACGGCCGCTGAACGGAAAGGCGCGATCGTGCCTGGGCGCATCGGCCCGCTATGCCTCCTGCGAGGGAAACAGAGTGAGGGCGGCACCCCACAGAGCTCCGGGATTGATGCGGTCGGGATGTCGGGCGAGCATCCCGTCGTAGAACCCCTGCGCATCGGTGGAGACGGCCAGCAGCGCTCGAGCGTCTTCGAGGTAGCGGCGGGTGTGTTCGATGTGAACCGGATCGTCCGGCGCGTCGGGAGCCTTGTGTCCGGCGACAACGGCTTGGGGCTCGAGATTGGCAGCGACGTCCAGCGCCAAGAGCCACGAGGTGATTCCCGGCACGCCCCCGGACTCGGTGAGGTAGGGATGCACGCCGTTATACACGGCGTCCCCTGCCACCAAGAGGCCGATGTCGGGAACATGCAGCATTGTCGTGTCATCCGTGTCCGTATGGCCGACCTCGACTGGCTGCAGCCGCGCGCCCTCGAGCTCGAAGCCTGCCGGCCCGACCGTCTCGACATCGAGTTCGCCGACCGGAAGCTCGCCCGGGAAGATCCGGTCCCAGAAGTTCGCTCGGAACTCGGGGGAGCCCTGGCTCTTCATCATCTGCTGCGTTGCCTCTGTCGCGTACACCGTCGCGTCGGGAAACCGCTCGACGATGGGAATGGCTCCGAGCCAGTGGTCGGCGTGTCCGTGGGTGATGTAGATGCCCGCGAGCTCGCGCCCGGTGGAGAGCACCCACTCCAGCACGCGGTGAGCCTGTGTAGTGGTCATCGGTGGATCAACCAGGATTGCGTTCTTGCGGCCTGCGATCAGGGTGCTCGAGATCGGTGACCACATGCGCGTACTGCCGTCGGGCAGCGGACCTCGGCCCGACTGTGCGATCTGCGGCTCGACGTGGACCTCGTACTGCAGCTCGGGCGCCATGGTGCATCTCCTCTCGGGCCGCGCGATCCTGCGCGATGACACAAGTGTAACGAAAATAGATCTGTCATATGAGTAGTCGGCGCAACGAGTACCGAGCCAACGCCAAACTGGAGTTCAGCAGGTGAATGCGGGATGAGACACCCACGGGGGAACCCCTACCCAGGGCGCGGAGGTGGCCCCCATTTTTCTGCGGCCAAGCACACACTGGCCGCGGTGGCGACGGCCATCAAACGTGGCGTCAACAGAACGGGCGCGCAGGAAGTGGGTTGCCGTCAGTTCGTCGCGACCGCGTCGCCGTTTGCGGCAATCCGGCGCAGGGCGGGTTTGTCGGGCTTTCCGACCGGGTTCTTCGGGAGTTCGTCGACAAGTGTGATGACCTCAGGCACTTTCACTTTCGCCAGATTGCGACGGCAGTGAGCGGCGAGACTCTCGACGTCGAGCGCGGCGCCGGGATAGGCCTGCACGTAGGCAACCGGTACCTCACCGAGGATGTCGTGAGGGCGTCCGACGACCGCGGCATCCAAGACACCGTCGACGGCGGTCAACACTGATTCGATTTCCTTGGGGTAGATATTCTCGCCCCCACGGATGATCATGTCCTTAATACGTCCGACGATGCGCAGGTACCCGTCATCGTCCAAGATTCCGACATCGCCGGTGTGCAGCCACCCGTCCACGATGGTCTGCGCGGTGATCTCCGGCAGGTTGAGATAGCCGCGCATGACGACAGGGCCCGAGATCACGACCTCGCCGCGCTCGCCTCTGGGCAAGATCTCCCCTGTGGGAGACATGATTTCGATGCGCTGGCCGTTCATCGCCGGCCCCACTGTGCCGAGCTTTCGAGGACCATGTAGCGGATTCACCGCCGAGGCGCAGGTGGCTTCGGTCAAGCCGTAGCCCTCGACGATCACGATCCCGAAGCGTTCCTGAGCACGAGTTATTAGTTCCTCGGACAGCGGTGCCGCGCCGCACCCGGCGAAGCGCAGCGATGAAGTATCGGGTTGGACGTCATCAGGCAATGCGACCAGCATCGACAGAATGGAGGGCACCGCCGAGAAGTATGTCGGTCGCAGTTTCTCCACATGCTCGAAGAATCGGCTTACCGAAAACTTGCCCACGATGCTCGTCTGAGCACCTACGCGAAACGGGCCCAGCGTGCCGACTATTAGTGCATTGACGTGGAACAGCGGAAGAATCAACAGACTGTGATCCTGCGGCGTAAGTTCCATGTGCTCGACAAAACCTGCGGTCATTGCGTCGATGTTGGCGTGATCGAGCATCACACCTTTAGGTTTCCCGGTTGATCCGCTGGTGTAAATCAACAGTGCCACATGGTCTTTGGTCAGAGTGACGGGCTGGGGCCCAAGCCCCGGGCCCACGAGTTCATCGACGTGAATGGTGGGGCGGCCAGCGCTAGACATGTCCGGCGACTCGTTGATCACGAGGTGAGCGCCGCAATCGTTGATCTGAAACTCCGCCTCAGCGGCGGTGAATGCGGGATTGACCGGCGTGGCGATGCCACCCAACCGCCATGCTGCCAGTATCGCCACTACCAGCTCGACGCGATTGGGCAACATCACCGCCAAGACACTTCCCTCGCCGAAGCCGAGCGCGGCGAGTTGGCCGGCGACCGCCGCCGACCAGGCGTCAAGCTGCCCGTAAGTCAACGTGACCGCGTCATCGCGCACCGCCGGCGCCGTCCGATCCCGCTTGGACGTCCAGGGTAGATACGCAAGAGTCATAATGTCCTAAACTTCGGCTGGCTTCCGTCCCGCACGCGAAATAGCTTGGGCCAGAGCATGACCGCTCATTGTGACGCCGCGAGTGTCATTGACCACCTCGGATGGTGACGTGTCGGTGAGTTTACGGTCTAGTGTCCTGAGTCATTAATTCGCCAACCCCGGGAGTCGCCCGAATCGGCCCCCTTCACGCGCCGAGCGTGGTTGTTATCGTTGATTTTTCGTCGATCTTCCCCGACAACCCGCACGCTCGGCGGTCGGGACCACTGCGAACGAACTAATGACTCAGGATACTAGGTGGCGTCGGTGAGCTCGTAGGGGCTGGGCGCGTTATCCCTGGCCCACTTCTTCTCGGCTTCCGAGAACGGCGGAGGCGGCTTCAGCCCGTCCACCCGCCACAGATCGATCGGCGTCTCATCGATGTGGAATTCCGTGTGTAAGCCACGGTCGGTGGTGAAGGGCGCGAGTCCCTCGGCCCCCATGTTCATGGCAAGCTCCCTGAACGCCGGGTCGTCCAACTGGCGCGCGATGTGGTCGACGACAAAGCGCACGAAATCGTTGACTGGCTTGCCACCGACCCACATCGCATCGCGGGGATACTCATCGAACCGAACTACCACATAGAACCGAGGCAGGCCAACGGAATCCACGTACAACTGCGTGAGGACCTCGGTGAGGTTCTTCTTGTCTTCGGTGCTGTACACGCCCTCAGGTGCGTGAACAATCCACATCGGCATGCTTGTTTTCCTTTCAGTGATGTGACAATTGGCGAGCAGGCGCCTCGGGGCTGGCAACGTCGGGACCTAGGAGATGCTCCACAAAATGGTCGCGAGCCGCGCGAGAGGCAATGGCGAGGCCCTCTCCGGCGTATAGCCCGAAGTGTCCGCCGTCAGTGATCAGCAACCGCTTGGGCTCCTTCGCCATGTTGTAGGCCTCGAACGCGAATTCATGAGGGGCGCACACATCGGTTCTGGCGATGATCATCAGCAGGGGCGTCGGGGAGATGCGATGCACGTAGGACCGCGGCGAAAACTCCGATATGAGATCGAAGCTGCGTGCCGTTAGCTCGTTCTTCCACCTCGGGGCCCGTGCGGCGGCTGTGGTGCTAAACCATTGCCATGCCTCGGGATCGGGCATCATGGATGGTGCCATCGGGTCTGGATCGACCGCAGGAAGAGTCGCCGGCTCACCGCCGGCGAACCGATTCGCCCGGTCGGCGTCGAGATTGTCCAGCAAGTGCCCGAGCAGATCCGGGCGCACCATCCACCGCGCGCTGTTGTAGCCGTCGATAAACGGTACCTGCGACACCACTGCCTTGACCCTGCGGTCGATCGCCGCCACAGTGAGTACCAGCCCGCCGGAAAAGCTCGTCCCCCAGATCCCGACACGCTCGGAATCCACCTCGGGTCGAGTGATCGCATAGGAGATGGCGTCCCGATAGCCACGATATTGCGCGACCGGGTCCACCTCTTGGCGAGGAGTACCGTCGCTCGCTCCAAAGTTACGGTGATCGTAGACAAGAACATTCAGGCCGGCAGCTGCGAATACCTCCGCATAATCCGCTAAGCACAATTCCTTGACCGCCGAGAGGCCATGTGCCATAACGATAACCGGGGCGGGTCCCGTGCTTCCCTGTGCGGTGAAGAACCATCCGCGCAGCGTCACATCTCCAGTGCTGAACTCGACGTCTTCGGGCTTCATGTGTCTCCAGTTCGATGCGAGGATTTTCGCGGTGGCGTGCATTTGGACTCGTCGGCCGCATGTTCTCTGACCTGTGGTCGTGGCTATATCGATGCTAATAAAGCGAGGTCCGCCACAATAGAACGATCCTGACGTCCAGTGGGATCGCGCTGCCAACCAACTCGCGCGGTCGTTAAGTGGAGTGAACGTTCGTCACTGCCGCAATGACCGGCTTTGGCGTTCTGTCGGTTCCGGTCGTGCCGCGTAGCCGCGAAGGTGACGTATTGAACCATCTGCGCACCGCACGGGCCAGGCTCGACTGTTCACGCATTCCTACCCGCGTCGCGATCTGCGAGAACGATAGTTGGGTTGTGGTAATGAGTTTCAGAGTTTGATCCTGTCGTACTTCATCAACGATGTTGTTGAAGGAAGTGCCCTCTGCGGACAAGGTCCGTTGCAGCGTGCGTGGGTGAAGCTTCAACAGGCGCGCGACCTTCGGCAGATCAGGGGTGTCGAAGCCAAGGTGGTCAACGACTATCTCAGTCACCAGATCGGAGACCGGTAAACCTTTGCGACCGAAGTGGGTCTCCAGGTAGTCGATCGCCATGTCGCGAAGCAACGCGTTGCCTCCGCTGACCGGTGCCAGGAGCAACTGGCGCGGTACTCGCAGAACGGCGGTCGTGCTGCCGAACGTGACCTGCGCCGCAAAGAAGTCTTTGTACACGGCTTCGGGCGCCAGAGGTGGATGCGGAAGTTGCACGGATCGCAGCCCGTACGACACCGCACCGTTGATCAGAAACAGGATGCGATGGACGATTCCGACGCCATAGTCGATGGCTTGAGCACTCGTGCCCAGTCGGTAGCGAAGCCCGATCACCTCCGGATTGCCTAGCGGATCGGCTATCGGTTCGAGGGATAAGGCGGGGCTGTGAACGAACAGATAGCGTTTCGCGCACTCGAGAGCCTCCCCGATCGTTCGCGAATTCTCGATCGCGACCGCGACCGGGCCCATGAAATCCAGGTCCTGTTGCGTCGCCATGCGCAATCCGAAGTCGGGGACCGACAACTGTGAGGCCGCACCCTCAAGGAGGCGCTCGACGGCCCCGAGGCTGAGGAATGTGTCGCGCCCAGCGATCTCCGATTCATCCAAACCGCTCGCAGCAAGAAATTCGGGGCCAGAGCCGCCCAACTCACTGACGAGGGCGCCAAACCCTCGCAATGCTGACGCCCGGATGGGCAGCTCGCGGTCGCGCACAGGCAGATCCTTGTCGTCTTGGGACAAGTAATCCCAAATATACGCGAGGAGACTATGCCTATGAGCGACTCGGTGGAGGCGGAGTTGCAAAGTCGGCCAGCGCGGGCTGGCCTTGCGGTGTAGTAAGCAGCAACCCCGGCAGGAGGCAGGCGATGATGCCAGCTCAAACAACCTTGGTCCGTCCCGACCGCGCTGCGCTGGAGGAGCATGACTTTCACTGGCGGGCAGCCGTTCGTGACCGCCTTGCCAGTATGGATCTGCGGCGCAAGGAGTGGGGCGGAAGCTTTGGTTCCTTCAGGATCCGCGATCTGGGTGATCTCCTCATCACCGATTGGGAGTGCCCTCCGGTGGAGGGAGTCCGAGGCAACAGTTTGGCGCGCCACGACGACGACGCCTTGTTGGTACTCACAGCCTCCGCAGGGAAACAGATCATCGAACTCGCGGGTCAGACGGTTGTGCTCCGACCCGGAGCGGTTGTGATCACAAGCACCCGGGCAACGGGGACCTTCGTCATCCCCGAGCGCCTGACCAAACGAACCATCAGAGTGCCCATGACGGCGCTCGCCTCATTCGATACGGGTAGCCGCGTACCCGATTGCCTACTCATGGACACAGCGGAGAATCCGCTGGCCACGATCCTGCAGGACTTCCTCACTGGTATCGACAGCCAATACGGTCGCATGTCGTCGGTAGAGACCGAGACCGCGCGCAACGCTCTACTCACCTTGATCGCGGGGATGATCCGGGCAGGTGAGCTGCCCGACGCGGGCGAGGGTGAGCTCTTGCCGCTGCTCCGGCGACAGCTAGAGACGTGGATCATGAATCACCTCTCGGGCGGCGCCGTCAGGGTCCAGGATCTCGCGGCCGCACACAATGTTGCCCCCAGAACCGTCCACCGCGCATTCGAAGCAACCGGCGACACCGTCGGAGCGGTCGTCCGAAAGCACCGCCTAGCCGCCGCCAGAGATGACCTCGTACACACGAATCTGTCGATCGCCGCGATCGCGCACCGCTGGGGATTCTGCGATGCAAGCCACTTCGGCCGAGAGTTCCGACGACATTTCTCGTTGTCGCCCGGCGACTACCGCCAAGCACACGGGACTCACGCGAGGTTAAAAGTAGACGCGGCCAGCAAGGGTGTTGCGTGACGGCAGCCGACGACGCGCCGGCGGTCCGAATGCCGTTTACCGTCGTGAGAGCTCGGCTGCTTGGCAGGGCAATGCGAAGTGCGCAAGGGGCTGTCAAATATGTGAGGCCGGTGCGGGCGAGCGCGGCAGTTGGGCTTGTCGCGATGGTCTATCAGCAGATGGAACGCGACTTTGGCTTCCTGGCTCCGCCGATCTCGCTGCATTCGCCCTCGCCGGAGGTGATGGCGGCGAGCTGGTTGATGATGCGCGAGACGCTGCTTGCCTCGGGGCGGGCAGATCGTGTGCTCAAGGAGTCGGTCGCATCTGCGGTGTCTGAAGCCAACACCTGCCCATATTGCGTCGAGGTCCACGACGCGATTCGCCACAGCATTGACGGTGCCTACGAGGCTGATGCGGTAGGGGCCTGGGTGCGAGGCGGCCCACGGCCCTTTCCAGACGACCAGCTCGAGGAGTGTGTCGGTGTGGCGGTGACCTTCGAGTACGTCAACCGCATGAATAATGTCTTCCTGCCCGAAAGTCCCATTCCGGCCCGGGTTCCGGGCCTGGCACGCAATCAGGTGCGGCGGACGCTGGGCGCGGTGGCGGCTCCCGGCAAGCGCGCTATCGAGCCCGGCGGCTCGTTGGGTCTGCTCCCAGATGCCCCCTTGCCTGAGGACCTGTCCTGGTCGGCCGGCCACGCGACGGTGGCCGGTGCGTTCGCCAAAGCGAGCGCGGTCATCGAATCCGCGGGTGCCCGGTCACTGCCATTGCACGTGCGGGATCTGGTGCGTGCGCGGCTGTCCGGTGATGCTGTCGAGATCGGGCTCAGTCGCAGCTGGGTCGAGCAGGCAGTCGCCGAGCTCCCCGCCGGTGACCGGGCCGTCGCGAAGCTGGCGTTGCTGACGGCTTTGGCCTCCTATCAGGTCGATGCCGATGTGGTTTTGGCCGCACGACACGACTGCGGTGACGAGGCTGCACTCGTGGATCTCACTGCGTGGGCAAGCTGGAGCGCGGCCCGACGGACAGCCTTCCGCTATTTGCACGCGAGTCGGCCCACCTTTTAAATGGCGGCCACCGTGGCGCATGTGTACTACTGACGGGCGTCGTTGTTCTATTCCAGCGAACACCTTGGTTCATACCGTGGGTTTGTCGCGCTGTACAACGTGACGGCAGCAGGTGCGCCGACTGACCGCCCCGCAACATTTGGAGGTTCTCCGTGGAGATTGCAACCCATTCGTCTGCCCGTAGCTCGACAGGGTCGTCGACGGACGCTCCGCCGATCCGCGCAACTGTTTTCGTCGGTCGTTGGCCGAACATTCCCGTCGTTGAGGTTCCGGGGGTCCCCTCGGGCACCTTCTCGCCAACGACTGCGACCTTGGTGACCGGAGCCACGGAGGCGGTTCTGATCGACGCCCAGTACCTCAAAGATGATGTCCGCGACCTCGGAGACCTCATCGAGCGCACCGGCAAGAAACTCACGACGATATACATCACCCACGCGCACCAGGATCACTACCTTGGGTTCGGTCCCCTCCTTGAGCGGTTTCCTGGTGCGAAGTGTGTTGCGCTGCCGCATGTGATCGAGGCGATAAAGGACACCATGGACATGCAGACCGAGCAGTGGAAGATGATGTTCGGCGACTCGTGCGTGATGGCTGGACCAGTGCCTGAACCGATGGACGGCCTCACGCTATTCGTCGACGGTTCGCCGCTGAACGTCATCGAGGTCAAGCAGGCTGACATCCATCCCACAACCATCGTCCACATCCCGGAAATCGATGTTGTCGTGGCCGGCGACTCCGTCTACAACGAAATCCACGCGATGCTCGGGTTGGCCACGCCGGCAGAATGGCAGGATTGGCTCGAGACGGTCGACGTGGTAGAGAGCCTCAAGCCTCGGATGATCGTGGCCGGGCACCGCAGGCCCGACGGGGACGACTACGCGACTGAGCGGATGATTGCGCAAACCCGCTCGTACATCAAGGATTTCGCGGCCGCATACGAGGAAGCGGAGGATGCCGACGCACTGGTCTCCGCCATGACGGCGAAGTATCCGTACCACGGCAACCTCTGGACCCTGCAATTCTCTGCGATCGCCGCAATCACGCTGCGCGACAACGGTGCGCCGGTGGTGAACACCACGGTGTAATGCAGTGGGTCGGGCGCACGCCTAG
>JAHFVD010000030.1:23242-68925 GCA_023264735.1 Mycobacterium sp.
ACTGACGGCCCGCCCACGCTCGGCTGACCGTCTTGTTCTCGACGAGGCGACGCGCCTGTACCAAACCCGGGACATGCACGACGCCGTCGGTCGACCATGACGATGCGGTTTAGAGCGGGAGCCGCGGCCCCGCAATTTCGATACGGCGCGCGACATGGTGGCCCAGCGGGCGGCCGGATCTCGGCCGAGCGGCTGTTGCCGATCGCGAAGGTGTGGGCTATGAGTGGGCGGCGGAACTTCCGTCTGCTGGTGGTCCGAGCAGAAATCTTTGTGGCGTAACGATAATCATCGAGATCATCGGTCGGCTGTGCGGTCGCCTGGCGATGATTGTCGAGGCGCTGAGCGAGATCATGCGCTACGCGCAGTCCGTTCCGGTGGTGCCCGCTGCTTACCACCACGGCCGGCATCCTGGACCTGCTCCCGACTCTTGCTGGCCACCAGCGGGGACTTCACCGAGGGCACGGACCCACGTCAGCGCCAAACTCGGCAGGAAATGCTCTCGGGACGGGGTGAGCCTTCCGGCAAGGACGAATCCGCACAGGTCAGAAGACGATCAAACGGGGGGCAGTCTCGACTCCCCCCAATGTGCGATGTTGGCAGCGCGTTCCTAGTCGGCGTCACTGTGGTCCTAGTGTGGTGTGGGTCTCATCGCTACCGTTCATGATTGCGGCAACATCGGGACGATGTCAGTTTCGACTGAGCCTAAATCGCCTGTTAAACAACAGGTTTGGTACATCTACTGGAGAGACATGCGCAACCACGCGACAACCAAGCCGGTTGCCTGCTTGGACGCAGAGAAGCAGTGGGCCGTGATTACGCACCCCAGTCCCTACTTGTTGGCCAAAACCGCACAGATCAGCAGTGACACTCGACTCCGTCATGCGAACACCGTCAGGAAGGTATAGCGATGCCTGTTCTCAGTCAGCCGAAAGCTCTTGATTCACAGAGCTTCTTAAGTCCCGACCATTCTGAGGGTAAGGCCTACTATCCGACAGAACGGGACTTCAAGCGGTTTGCGCACATTGAGAAGTTGCTCAACCGTTCGGTCGGCTCGGGCACACGGCCCTACTACGACTCAGTGGTGATCGTGGGCGCTGGCTTCACCGCGAGCATCATGGCGGCAAGGCTTGCACGCAGCGAGCATTTCCACGGCAAGGTCGTACTGGCCGGGCCCCGCACCGTCGAATCCCGCCGACTCAAAGACGGTGCGACACTGCGTGGTCACGGCACCGACTACATCTGCTACGCGCTCGGCGTGCCGCAGTACGCCTATGTCGACGCCTTGTACGGTGGCATCCTCGACGGTCGCGGCGTGGGGACGCGCAATCTTGCGACGATGGCGAAGAAGGACGCCAACGGTGCCTACCAGGTCGGCCGGGTTGGTCCCTGGCAGGGCGGCCTGACGGGGTATCAGCGGCCGTTGTTCTATGGTGCGCGCAACAGCCGGATGCAGGGCGCCATCTATGAGCTGACGGACCGTACCGGTCTGATCGAGGTCGCCGACACGGTCGGCTCGCTCGATCAAGCATTCGCATTGGCGCCCGGCAAGCGGCCTCTGATCGTCAATGCGGGTCATAACAGCGGGCTCTTGCGCGCCGAGGCGCCGAAAGTCGACTGGGCCACCATCGCCGTTCAAGCTCCACTTAAGGTCAGGCCGAGCGGTTTTCGCTACATCACGACCAACGCTGCGCTGTTCGCCGGTGTCCGCCGCGGGCAGCGCGTCGACGTCGGACTGTTCAACCCATACGGGGACCCGTTATCTCCCAAGTCGACCTTCTACGGCATCATGGTCGGCGAGGTGTCCCAGCGCGCGGGATTCGATAAGCAACGCGAGATCGACACTCTCACCGACGAGCTCTACGGTATCGCCGATGCACTGGGCATGGACGTCGATGACCCCGACGAGACGCTTTTCGCCGGGCTGATACCCGGCTCGCCATGGAAGGCACCCACATCAGCGCCCGGCACACTGGAATTGCAACTGATCGCACACCAGGGCGTGTCGGCGACGTTCTCCGACGGGATGACCTCCGGTGCCACCGCAGCAGTCGCTGCCGCAGAAGCGGTAATCAGGGGGGTCGATCCCGATCCCGCCACACGCCGCGCGGTCCGCGAAATCACCCGAGACCGCCGAATCTGGAACATCGAACGCAACAAGCTGGCAGTGCCGTTCGACTATCTCTTGCGCATCGCCCCTGAAGCGATCGCCTACTACCCGCACACCGCCCATGCCGGCACCACATGGGGTAGCGCCGGCTGACGGCATCTGCACCCGTTGATCGTTGACCGCCAACACCATTGACCAAGGAACAGAGCATGACAACCACCGAAAAAGACGGCTCCAACTCCAAGCCGCTTCCGTCGAAGGCGACCGTCAAACCCTCCTCAGCAGCTGAGGCGCAATCGGTCACGGAAGCCGAACTCGGCGCAGCTTTTGAACGCCAGCGCGGCGCCTTCGACAGCAACCCGGCTCCGTCGCTCCGGGAGCGCCGGGCCAATCTCCTGAAGCTGCAGCGGCTCATCGAGCAGAATCGCCTGCTGTTCGTCGAGGCCGCCAACGCTGACTTCGGAACGAGGGCCGCGCTCGAGACCGAGCTGTCGGAGATCATCGGGACCATCAGCACCATCCGCTATATGCGGACACACTTGCGATCGTGGATGGCGCCGCGCCGGCGGTCGGTTTCAATGTGGTACAAGCCGGCGAAGAACCGAGTCGAGCCGAGCCCACTCGGGGTTGTCGGTGTCGTTTCACCGTGGAACTTCCCGCTTCACCTTGCGTTGATCCCAGCCGCGACCGCGCTGGCCGCGGGTAACCGCGTGATGCTCAAGGTTAGTGAGTTCACCCCGCACACCTCGACGGTCCTCAAACGGCTTATCGCAGAGAACTTCAGCACCGACCTGTTCTATGTGACCGATGGCGGCGGCGATGTCGCCTCAGCGTTCACCGAACTCCCGTTTGACCACCTGTTCTTCACCGGCTCTACCGCGGTTGGCAAGGTCGTCGCCAGGGCTGCCGCCAACAACCTGACGCCGGTCACGTTGGAACTTGGCGGTAAGAGCCCGGTGATCGTCGACGCGAACTACTCCATCGAGCGTGCAGCCGCAACCGTGGCGTGGGCGAAGCTCTACAACGGCGGCCAGGTCTGCATATCACCGGACTACGTCCTTGTGCCTCGCGGACGCGAGAAGGAGTTCGCCATCGCCGCGCGCGAGGCGGCTCGCAAGCTCTATCCGCAGGTTGCTGGAAACCCGGAATACACAGCGGTTCTCAACCAACGGCATTACGACCGCGTCAGCGGTTACGTCAAGGACGCCGAGGCCCTCGGCGTGGAGGTGATCAGTGCTGAGGATCCCGAACTAGGCAGGGCACGTCGGCAGCTTCCACTGACTATGCTCATCAACCCGCCGGCGCACGCCGCGGTGATGGGCGATGAGATTTTCGGGCCCGTACTGCCGATCATCGGCTACGACACCGACCACAGCGCAGTAGATTTCGTGAACTCGCGTTCAGCGCCTCTTGCGCTCTATGTGCTGAGCAGAACCAAGCGGCGACAGCAGCACTGGCTATCTCGGGTGGCGAGCGGCAGCGCTGTGGTCAACGACCTGATGGTCGGATATTTGCAGAACGATCTGCCGTTCGGAGGTCGAGGCGGATCTGGCTACGGTGCCTACCACGGCCGTGAAGGCTTTGACACGATGTCGCATCTGCGCCCAGTTCTCTACCAGCGAGCCATCTTCGGACGCACGGGTGGGCAGATGCTCTACCCGCCCTATGGGACGATCGCCGCGGTGCTGGTCAAACTGATGCGCCGCATCTGAGGAATTGGGCGCCGCTGGCGCAGATACCCGACGCGGCCCGGCGCGCCCTGCGCCGACGTTACGCGCGGCTCGCCGCACGGATGATCGAACCGCTGAGTCGAATCGGAGTCGGGAAAGGCTCGAGACGATATGCCACCGCACGCTCGTTGCCGGGTTGCGTTACGGTACAACGTGATCAGCAGATGATAAGCGCTGTGCTCTGCGAATTGGCGCAGTGGCTTAGCGATTGAACAGTGAGCGCACGAGCGGACGCTGCGGCGTTGGCGTTGTGTGCCAATCGAATGGGCTCGGCCCCCGAAGTTGTCGGAGCCGACTTGGATGTGCCGGGGTTGTATCCAGGTAGGTCGGTGGCAGTGGCCAAGTGCTACCTCGGCGCTGGTGATGTCGACATTGTCGCCCGCCAGTATGGCGCGCACGACATCGCCTCGCGCCGAAGAGATATGGCTGTGGAGATGTTCACGCTGCTGGAGGTAGACGGCGCTGACTTTGGAGGAGATGACGTCGATAAACGCGAACAGAAACCGCTCGGTGTCACGTACGCCACGGACGAGTTCTGCCGGGTCTTGGGTCAGCTCCATGATCGCGTCGGCCCAGATCCGCGCGAAGCAGGCGTGTCCGAGCCGATACGATCGCAGCACGTCTTCGAGCGGGCTTCCGCGGCCGGCGATCAGTCGCACGTATTCTGTTGCCACGACCGGTGGTTCGGCGTGGTCGTCCGGGATGGCGTGTTCCATCATCGACAGAACCAGTTCGACGATGCCCAGGCAGGTGCCCCGCGCCATGCGAGTGAGTGCGTCGTCGTCGATCAACGATGAGATACCCGCTGTGATGTAGTCGAACATCTGGTTGGCGATGCCGATGGTGGCACCTCGACGAGCTTGCCCGCCCGATCGCCGGGGCGTCTCGCGGGGCGCAACCACCGATCGTGTCGTAGGACGTACCATGACGTTCTTGTTGGCGGCTAGTTCACGGATTCAGTTGCCGGACTGGTAATTGCGCGTCGCAGCACCTTGCCGGTGGGTCCTTTGGGCAGCGCGTCGACTAGCCAAACTCGGCGCGGATACTTGTAGGCGGCGACGCGAGACTTGACGAAGTCGCGCAGTTCGTCGGGGCTTGCCTGCGCGCCTGCTTTGAGTGCGACGGCGGCGCCGACCTCCTCGCCGAGCGAGTCGTGGGTGATACCGATTACGGCCGCCTCGGCCACAGCGGGGTGTTCGTATAGTACTTCTTCGATTTCGCGGGGATAGATGTTATAGCCACCGCGGATGATCAAGTCTTTCTTGCGATCAACGATGTAGTAGTAGCCGTCCTCATCGATGCGGGCGATGTCACCGGTGGCGAACCAGCCGTCGGGGCTGATCGCTGAGCGCGTGGCTTCGGGCATGTTCCAGTAGCCGGCCATGACGTTGTGACCGCGGATCATGATTTCGCCGGTCTGGCCTTGGGGCACGTCGTTTCCGTCAGTGCCGACGACACGCATCTCGACGCCTTCGATCGGGGTGCCGATCGAGCCGGGTTTGCGCGGTCGGTCGGGATGGTTGAACGCGGCGACGGGCGAGGTCTCGGACAAGCCGTAGCCTTCTAAAATCATTGCTGAGAACGCCTTTTCGAAGTCGACGAGCACCTGTACGGGCAGTGATGCGCCGCCGGAGGTGCAGAGTCGCAAGCTGGCCGTCACTGTCGATGACGTCTCGGTGGCGACGCTGAGCAACGCCGAGTACATCGTGGGCACGCCCTCGAACACGGTGACACTGTCGCGTTCGATGACTTCTAGTGCCTTGTATGGGTCGAACCGTTCGATGAGTGTCAGCGTGGCGCCGGCTTGTAACGACGCGATCAGTCCGCACGTGAGGCCGTAGATGTGGAAGAGGGGCAGACAACCCAGCACGACGTCGTCTGGCCCCAACTCGGCAAGCGTCCGCCCGAAGATCTCGGCGTTGCGCCGCAGGTTGTGGTGCGTCAGTTGCGCACCCTTCGGGTTGCCGGTGGTGCCGGAGGTGTGCAGGATGACCGCGGTGTCGGTGTCGTCACGTTCGACCGATGGATCCTGCTCGGGTAGGTCGGCGGTCAATTCGGCTAGTTCAGTGTCGTCGATGAGCCGGCAGCGGGCGCCAGTCGCGCGGGCGGCGGTCGTGGCCACCGTCGCGTTCTCGGGTGCGGCGAACAGAGCCTTTGCTTCGGTGTTGGCCAGGTAGTACTGGATCTCTCGCTCTTTGAACATCGGATTCATCGGAACGGCGACGGCGCCGCGGAACATTATGCCGTAGAAGAGGATTGCAAAGGCGGCGGTGTTGGGCAGCATGATTCCGACGCGGTCGCCGGGCTGGATGCCGGCGCTCTTCAGCAGGGTGGCCGTCCGGGTGGCGGCGGTGTGCAGCTCGGCGTAGGTGAAGGTGACGTCGTCACAGCGCAGCGCGATCCGGTCGGGGCGCTCGTCTCGCGCGGCGGTGAGCAGGGAGCTGAGGTTGGTCATCAAGACACCGGGGAGGGTAAGGCGATCAAACGCAGCGCCCCGGGGTTGTCGGCGGTCTCCACGGGATCCCTCCAAGTTTGCGAATCGGTCAGGCGGCGCACCGGGGGGCTGTTCCCCGATGTGCTGCAACGACAATTGCACGGTAGGGCGCGGCGTCCTTGGTGGAATAGAACACCTGGGCCATGCCGTGGTACGCAACCGCCATGGGCGGAGTCTTCACTAGGTGACAGCGTGGCCCAGTCGCAAGGTCGCCCGAGTCCCATACGCCTCGCGGTAGTCACCTGGCGACAATGACAACTGTCGCCGGAACTCTCGACCGAGGTGGCTTGCGTCGCAGAATCCCCACCGGTGCGCGATCGCGGCGATGGAATGATCCGTATTGACGAGGTCGTCTCTCGCGGCAGCGAGCCGGTGCTTTCGGATAACGGATCCAACAGTGTCTCCGGTTGCTTCGAACGCGCGATGCACCGTCCTGGGCGCAACGTTATGGGCGGCGGCGAGGTCCTGGACCCTGATGACGCCGTCGGACAGGTGGTTCGTGATCCACGTCTCTAGCTGTTGCCTGAGCAGCGGCAGAAGATCGCCGTCATCGACACCTGGCGCTTCAGTTGACCGAATCATGCCGGCAATAAGGGAGAGTAGGGCGTTGCGTGCGGCCTCAACTTCTGCCGCGGACATACGGCCGTACTGCCCATCGAGCCCGCTGAGGAAGGTCTGCAAGATGGTGGTGAGCGGACTCTGCGCCGCATCTGTGAACAGGCAAGCGGGTACGCGCCCCGACGTATCGAAGCGAGACAGGGCCGTCAGCGGTACTCGGATTGTTCGCTTGGTCAGGTGGTGCGGGATCAGAAACCTCGTCGGGACCCGTGTGCTTGTGATCAGAACCGCGCCCGGTCGGAGCACAACGGTCCGCTCCTCGCATTCAATGATTTGTTTACCTGCGGAGGCGGTGAACAGCAGCAGGGCATCATCGTCGCGACGGATGAAACTACCGCCACGAATTCCCTCGATCTGGGGACACTCCCAATCTGTGATCAGGAGATCGCCGAGGTCGCGGACCCGGAACGATCCGAAGCCGCCCACTCGCTCCCTGCGCAATTCCATGCCGCCAATGCGCTGTTCAAGCGCGGTGCGCCAGTGAAAGTCCTGCTCATCCGCACAGACCGAATCACCCTCGGCCAAGGTTGGTGCGGCTACAGTCACGGCATGCCTCCTGCTGATACCCCCACTGATGCGGGCGGTCACTCTCGGTCTGGCTGGCTCTGCAACTAGGCCTCGACTAACCTGTTGGTGCTGTAGTTTCCTCGGATAAATCAGCCATTACTCGTCCCAAGACGACAACGATTTGTCTTTGCGCGACATCGCGCTGCCCGTCTGAGTGTCTTCGCTGCAGGGGTTCGCCGCGCTCGCGAGTGCGTTTGGGCGGCTCTGGCCCCGAGAAACGCACCTCGCCCGCGCAGCTGCGAAGCAGAGGCGCAGATGCAGCTGATTCCATGCGGTGACATTCGGTCGGCACCGCGGCGAAATACGTTGTTGCACAGCTCTTAACGGAGCCAATGGGACCGTTTCGCGGCGTCAGCCGCTAGGCGTTCAGGCATTCCTATTCTCGAAGGCGGCGGGATTGTTCTAGGACGTGAACAGCACGTCTGTCTAGCCTGGGATCACCACCGCATCAGAGAGGTCGGAGATGGCCTGTTGGGAAATCTTCGTGCCGGAGAGCGCCTACAGCGACAGTGATAAAGAGCAGATTTCCGACGCGATTACGTCGATCTATGTGGACTACGCGGGTCTTCCCCGGTTCTACGTGGTCGTTATCTTCCACGACCAGCCCTCCAAATCCGTATTCGTAGGTGGCTCAGCCACTAACAACCTCGTGCGAATCAGGGTTGACCACATCGCCCGACAGTTGGAAACAGCAGAGGCACGGGCCGTCTGCATGGCGGTCATCGAAGAGGAGCTGGCTCCATATGTCAGGGATCGGGGCTTCGACTGGGAGATACACATAAACGAAACACCCATGGACCTTTGGCATATCCAGGGCCTGGTTCCTCCTCCGCCGGAATCTGAGATGGAAAGAATTTGGGCGAAGGAGGACAGGCCGATCCCGTATGACCTGGCGTACTGAGCGAACACGCGGCCGTCGCTCAGTGATGCAGGTTGGTGGCCCGCCGTGGCCCCATTGCACGCCAGCGGGGTTCTATCGGGGGCCGGCGGCTTGGTTACCGTCGTTCTGGTCGTGGCCCGCTGAGGGGGTCAGTCCAATCTGCGGCTGGCGGGCTAACCACAGTGCCCGACAGACGCTCAATCATCTCGCCCGCCCAAACCCATCGACACACTGAGAGGACCCTGATGTCTGCTCTTCTCGCCGACAAGATCGCCATCGTGACCGGATCCGGCGGCGGCCTGGGCGCGGCAATCGCTCGTGGCTTCGCGTCGGAGGGCGCCCGAGTCGTGGTGTCCGACATCGACTCCGACACCGCCAAGAAAACTGCGGCCACTATCGACGGCGCCGTCGCGATTCCGGCCAACGTGACCGACGAGGATCAAGTGAAGGCGCTCGTCGAGCGGACCGTGGCCGAACTCGGCGGTCTGCACATCATGGTGGCGAACGCCGGGATCGGCATTCCGCAGCCGCTGCTCGAGACTTCACTCGCCGACTGGCGCCGCACCATGGCCGTCAACCTCGACGGAGTCTTCCTATCGATCCGCTACGCCGCACCCGCGATCATCGCCGCCGGTGGTGGTGCGATCGTCAACTTGTCGTCGATCACCTCGACGGCGGGGACCCCGCTGATGTCCAGCTACGCGGCAAGCAAAGCGGCCGTTCGCAACCTGACCCAGACCGCGGCAATCGAATTGCGTCCCCATGGCGTTCGAGTCAACGCACTCCTGCCAGGTTTCATCGACACCGCGCTCGTAACCGACAGCGCCCCCACGTTCGAGGCGGCGATGGGGCTTGCGCCCGGCCAGTTCGATCAGCTGATGACCCAGAAGCAGGACCGCTACGGTACTCCCGAAGAAGTGGCGGCTGCCGCTGTGTTCTTAGCCAGCGATCACTCCTCGTGGTGCACCGGGTCCGGCCTTGTCCTCGACGGCGGCTTCACCAGCTCGTTGTTCTGATGGCCGGGCACCCCAGGCCGTCACCACGTACGCTGGTCGTTGGCTGAAACTGCCGTCAAATATCGGATCGAACCGTACAGACGATCGAAACGCGCCACCCGTGGCACTCTCCGCTGACCGATTCCGATCCTTCTCTGCTCTCACGTTCGAAGGCGCTTGTGAGGTGACTCCGGTGTCCACCATCCGGGGGGAACCCTCAATTCAGGTGTGTTCATTCGTAATTGGCAGCTTGGTCCCATTGCACGTCAGCGGGGTTCTATTGGGGTGACCCCTGGCTTGATTACCGTCGGCTTGGTGGGGTTAGTCGAATCTGTGGGGTGGCGGGGCCAACCGTCGGGCGAGTGGATGCTTTCACGTGGAGGTGAAGAAGGATGACTTCCGAAAACATCGAATTCGGCGCACCGCAATCGTCCAATTTAGTTCCCCTGCAACATAAATGAGGCATCGATGAGTAGTTATCTGACCCTTCTCGGCTTTCTTGTGGTCGTGTTGTCCCCAATCTTGATCCCATTGGCTGTCGCGCTCGTCCATCACGCCGGTCGGATTATGCGTCGCTTGACTGCGGCCATGCACAACCGCCGAACTGTCCGGCGTCAACGGGTCGTCGTCTGGCGGCCCGTAGAGCAAGGGGGTTAGTGAGGCCGCAGTTGTGGCCCGCGCCCCCGGAGGTCCGCATCGATGAAACGGCGATCGGCTTGTGGCCGGCCAACGGTCTCATACGACCTCGCCGACGCCGTCTACGCCTAGCGGACATCGACAAGACCAAGCAGCCAACAACTTTCAACAACACGAGGCTTCTCTTGGGACTCATCACTCGCGAACTACCCGCCGTCGACCCAGCCACCTGGCTGGGTAAAGGACGATCATGTTGATCGCTCCCCTCGATGCGGCCTTCCTCATCGGCGAGACACGCGAACACCCAATGCATGTCGGCGCGTTGCTTCTCTTCGAACAGCCCGACGAGGCAGGCGCGGACTTTGTCGGTGACCTGTACCGGCGCCTGCTCACCTGGGATCGGGTCGGCCCGTGCTTTCGCCGCCGGCCCGCAACACCGGGTCCACTAATAGGTGCGATGCGCTGGCATGACGACCAAGACGTCGATCTGGATTACCACGTGCGGCTATCCGCGCTACCGCGGCCGGGCAGGATCCGAGAGCTGCTTACTCTCGTCTCGCGGCTCCACGGAACGTTGCTCGATCGGCACCGACCGCTGTGGGAGTTCCATCTCATCGAAGGCCTCGCCGATTCCCGATTCGCGTTCTACTTCAAGGTTCACCATGCGCTCGTGGACGGCATCAGCTCCACCCGTCAGATAGCGCAAATGCTCTCCGCTGAACCGACGGCGCCGTTACCATCCCCGATCTGGGCCGAACGGAATCCTGCGGGATCACTGTTGTCGTCAATCGCCGTCCAACCGTCCATCGGTCGTCAGCTCGCGAACGCGGTCGGCGAGATACCGAGTGTGTTAAACAGCATCGGTGAAGCTGTCGGGCTGACACCGACTCTGGCGCGCCTGCTTGTCGACGGGCTGCGCAGCGATGACACCGCTCTGCCATTCCAGGCTCCCAAATCGATGCTCAACGTGCCGCTGAGCGGAGCGCGTCGTTTCGCCGCGCAATCCTGGTCCTTCCAGCGCATGCGCGCGGTCGGGAAGGCGCACGGGGCGACGCTCAACGACGTTCTGCTCGCTATGTGCTCAGGCGCGTTGCGTCGTTACCTGCTTGACGCCGACGCACTTCCAGCGGAATCCTTGGTCGCTGCCATACCAGTCGCGCTGCCGGTGGATCGCGACACTGAGGGCGGCAACGCCGTCACGATGGTGCTGTGCAGCTTGGCAACTGACATCGATGATCCGCATGAGCGGCTGTGCCGGATTCATACGTCGATGCTGGCCGCCAAGAACGTGATGGCCGGCCGCAGTGCGCTGCAGATCTCCCTATTCGGGCTTGCCACCGCGGCCGGACCCGCGGCAGCAAATCTCCTGCCAGGCTTGGCCGGTCGCGCGCGGCCAGCCTACAACCTTGTCATCTCCAACGTCCCGGGACCGCGCAGCACTCTGTATTGGAACGGAGCCCGCGCAGTCGGGTGGTATCCGGCATCGATACCGACAGAGGGTAATGCGCTCAACATCACTGTCGTCAGCTATGCCGACAATATCGAATTCGGGTTGATCGGCTGCCGACGCAGCATCCCCCATCTGCAACGGCTTCTGGACAATCTCGAAGACAGCCTCCGTGAACTCGAATCTGATCCGGCGGCGAATCGTCAGGACAGAAGACCAGCGACCGCAACTCGAAGGGATATATGACCGTGGCGATTCTCGATAAGTTCAGGCTTGATGACCGTGTTGCGGTGGTGACGGGCGCGTCGTCAGGACTCGGTGTGGCGTTCGCCCGTGCATTCGCCGAGGCAGGCGCCGATGTGGTGCTAGCGGCCCGACGGGCGGACCGCCTGCAGCAGACTGCGGCGATCGTGCGAGCTGCCGGCCGCTCCGCGCTATGCGTGCCGACCGACATCGCCGACCCCGCTCAGGTACAACGCATGGTCCTGGCTGCGATGGAGCGGTTCGGCAAGATCGATACCCTGATCAACAATGCCGGTGTCGGAACCGCCGTTCCAGCCACTCGCGAAACACCTGAGCAGTTCCGCCAGGTGATCGACATCAACTTAAACGGCGCGTATTGGGCTGCGCAGGCCTGCGCCCGGGTGATGCGGCCGGGCAGCACCATCGTCAACATCTCGAGCGTCCTCGGGCTGACCACTGCGAAACTCCCGCAGGCCGCCTATTCGGCAGCCAAGGCCGGGCTTATCGGTTTGACCCGCGACCTTGCGCAGCAGTGGGGAACTCGCAAAGGCATCCGGGTCAATGCTCTAGCGCCCGGGTTCTTCGAATCGGAGATGACGGACGAATACCCGGACGGCTATCTGGACGGCATGACGTCACGCATGGTGCTGGGACGGATCGGCAATCCCGATGAGCTCGCGGCCAGCGCAATCTGGCTCGCTTCGGATGCCTCTGGATATGTGACGGGACAGACGGTCGCCGTCGACGGCGGAATCACGATCACTTAGCCGACCGGCTGGTGAAGCCTAGCGGGCACAAAGCCGCGGTGTGCGATGTTGGCAGCGCGTTCCTAGCCGGCGTCACTGTGGTCCTAGTGTGGTGTGGGTCTCATCGCTACCGTTCATGGTTGAGGCCATATCGGGAGGATGTGGTTTCGGCTGAGCCGAAATCGCCTGTTCAGCATCGGTGTTGGCATATCGACTGGAGAGACATGTGTAATCACGGCGACAACCAAGCCAGTCGTCTGCTTGGACGCAGAGAAGCAGTGGGCCGTGATTACGCACCCGGTCCCACTGGTCGGCCCAGGCCGCATTGAACTAGCAGTGACGCTCGACTTCGTCATGTGGACGCCGTCAGGAAGGTATATCGATGACTGTTCTTGATCAGTCGAAAGTTAGTGATTCACAGAACTTCTTAACTCCCGATCACCGTCAGGGTAAGACCTACTATCGGGCGGAGCGCGACTTCAAAGCGTTGCGGCTGCCAGACGCTGATTGCCAACGAGCCACACCAAAGCGAATCGGAGACCGATCATGAGCGACAGGTCGCTACAAGACACCCCGCAGGCTGCTAAGCCCACCGGACAGCTGTCCGTCGAGGACACCCGTGCCGTGCGCTACGAGATGGACGGACAGGTCGCGCATCTGATCATGCAGCACCGTCCGCACAATTTCCTGGGCCTCGCGTTGATGGAGGGCCTCGTTGACGGAGTCCGGTGGGCGCAGGCGCAGGGGGCGCGCGCGGTGGTGCTGCGCAGCGCGCTGCGCCACTTCTGCGCCGGCGCTGATGTGAGCTTGTTCGCGACTGCACAAGACGGCGTCGCCCCCGAGGAGGACGTCACCGAACTCTTGCGGGCCTTCGAGGAGTTGCCGCTTCCGGTTCTCGCCTCGGTGCACGGGGTCTGCGTCGGTGGCGGTCTGGAGATCGCGCTGGCGTGCGACCTGATCATCGCCGCGGAGTCGGCCAAGATCGGCTCCGTCGAGGCGACGATCGGGATGAATCCGTTGATGGGCGCCATGCAGCGCGTCGCACAGCGTGCCGGCGCCACCCGCGCGAAGGAGATGGCGCTGCTCGGACGCCGCTATGACGCGCGCACGCTGGAACGGTGGAATGTCATCAACCGCGTGGTTCCCGACGATCAGCTGGTCGATGCGACCAATGTGTTGGCCCAGGAGCTCGCGCATGGGCCAACGGTCGCTCACGCCTCCACCAAGCGCATCATCTCGGTGGCGGTCAACCAGGGGGTGACGGCCGCCGATGAGGCCATGGGCGAGCTGCAAAAGGAATTGTGGGCGTCAGCCGATCTGAAAGAAGGGCTCACGTCGCTGTTCCAAAACGGGCCAGGCGCAGCGCGATTCGAGGGTAAGTGATGGCACTGCCGCTGGAAGGCATTCGCGTCATTGACTTTTCGCGGGTCCTGGCGGGGCCGCACTGCGCCAAGCACCTACTTGACCTGGGCGCAGAGGTCATCAAGGTCGAACCTCCGTCAGGTGACATGTCGCGCCTGGCGCAGCCGGTATTCGGTGCGGTCAGCGGCTACTACGCCCAGCAGAACTCCGGCAAGCGCAACCTGAGTATCGACTTGAATGTTCCGGAGGCGCGCCTGGTCGTGCTCAAGCTCTGCGAGACCGCCGACGTCATCGTCGAGAACTTTCGGCCGGGCACGCTGGCATCGTTCGGATTGGATTACGACGCCATCGCAGCGCGCAACCCGGGTGTGGTGTACGCCTCGATCAGCGGTTACGGCCAGAAGGGGTCGTGGCGCAACCGCATGGCGTATGCCCCATCGATTCAGGCCGAAGCCGGGTTCACCCTCAATACCCATCGGCAGTTCGGTGTCGGGGAGGAGCAACGTCAAACCGACGCGCTCTCACACGCCGACGTCTATTCCGGCCTGCACGCCACGATCGCTGTGCTCGCCGCGCTCAACCACCGCAACGTCACCGGTGAGGGCCAGTATGTCGACATCGCGATGGCGTCAGTGATCCTGTCGATGAATGAACGGGTTCACTACGATCTGTCCGAGGTCGACCTTGGCGACGAGCCACCCGTTCTGGGCGCGACGCAGACGCCGTTTTTCACCAGCCCAGACGGGACCCAGTTCGTCGTTCCGATGTCGCTGGTCGGCACGGGCACCTTCGACTTCTACCTAAAGGTGATGCGTCGGCCAGATCTGGCCGAGGATCCGCGCTTCTTGACTGCCGCGCTGCGCAAACAGAACTTGGCGGCCCTCCACAGCATCGTGCAGAAGTGGATCCTGACCTTTGAGGACATGGCATCGCTTGATGCTCAATTCGACGAGGCGAAGCTGGCGACGGGCACCGTGCGCGAGATCAAGGATTTCGCCAAGACCGACTGGGCGCAGAGTTGGGGTGCGACCCGCAACGTGTCGGATCGCCAGGGCGGAGACATCACAATACCCGGCCCACCATGGCATTTCAGCGCGCATGACGAAGCGCTTCCACCGCAGGTGCCCGCCTTACAGGGCGAACACAACTGGGAGATTCTGCGCGAAATCGGCCTCGGCGACGACGATATCGAGCAGCTCTACAAACTGTCCGCACTGATCGGTGGCCCTTCGGCAGCACCGGCTGAAATCGTCAACGAAGCGTGACGACATGAAGTGGGTTACCTACGTCTCGCCGGGCAATGCACAGTCGCGGTGCGGTGTCGTGCAGGGCGACACTGTGTGTGGTGCAAGGCCCGACCTTTCCATCATCGATGCATTGGGCCTCGGCGCAGACGGAATGTCACAGCTGGCGCAGAGCATCATTGCCGTCCCTGACGAGGTCGTCGCGCTGTCGAGTGTGAAACTACTTGCGCCCGTGCCTGTTCCGCCGTCTATTCGTGACTTCATGGCGTTCGAGGACCACGCGTCCAATTCGATGAAGGCCGCCGGAGCGTCACTGAGCCCGGTCTGGTACGAGGTGCCGGTCTTCTACTTCACCAACCCTCGCGCTGTGCAGGCCCACGATGACGACATCGCGATTTCGCCGGGCAGCAGCTGGTTCGACTACGAGCTGGAAGTGGCTGCCGTCATCGGCAAGGCAGGCTCCGACATCCCTGTTGATGCTGCCGGCGCCCACATCGGCGGTTTCATGCTGATGGCGGATTGGTCGGCGCGTGACCTGCAGATGCAGGAGATAAGAGTTGGTTTGGGACCGGCCAAATCCAAGGACGGCGCAACAAGTTTCGGCCCGTGGCTGGTGACGCCCGATGAGCTTGCTGACGTCCGCACGGATAAGGGCTACGACATTGCGATGAGTGCCCACGTAAACGACGTGCCCTACAGTGCAGGCAACTGGTCGAGCCTGTACTGGACGTTCGAGCAGATGATCAGCTACGCGTCGCGGGGAACCACCCTGGTCCCAGGCGACATCCTGGGGTCGGGCACGGTGGGCACTGGCTGCATTCTCGAGCTCTCCCTGACTCAGGGCCCCGACAATTACCCGTGGCTGAAGGAGCAGGACCGCGTCGCGTTGGCCGCCTCGACCCTGGGCTCGATCACGGCCACCATCGTCGCCGGCGGATCTCCCAAACCACTGATCTGACCGCAGGGCGGACTCGTCGCCCGCACCCAGAATGGAGATGAACCCGTGCCTCTGTACCAATGTGCAGCGCCGATGGGGATGCTCACCGAGACCATGAAATCCGAACTCGTACAGGCCATCACCGATGCCCACGTCGCAGCGACCGGAGCTCCTCGGGAGTTTGTACACGTCGTCTTCACCGCGGTGCCGGAAGGTGCGGCCTATAGCGCAGGACAACGGGACACCACGCTGTCATTGATCTCGGGCAGCATCCGCGCCGGGCGCAGCATCGAGGTCAAACAGCAGTTGGTGAGAACCATCGTCGAATCGTGGTCACAGATCACCGGGCAGCCGATCGCACAGGTGGTCGCCGGCCTCACCGAGGTCGAACCTGAAGTGATCATGGAATACGGCCTGTTTCTTCCGCGCCCCGGCGATGAGGCCGAATGGTTTTCGGCCAACAAGGACGCCCTCCATGGAATCCACGGGACCGGACTGTAGGAAGCCGACATCGTTCCGACTCACGTCACCTGGACACGGGCGGGGCAGCTACGAGGCCCGGTGCGGCAATTCCGAGGAAGTCGCCGCCGCAGCAGCGCCTTACGCCTCCGATGAGTCCTCATGGTGCACCGGCACCAGCCTCGTACACGACGGCGGGTTCGTCAGCTCATTGACCCTGACGGACGCACACAACAAGGAAGGAATTGGCTATGCGCGCAGTAAAACTCGTAGGTCCGGGAGTCCTCCGCCTGGAGGAGGCCGAGGTACCGCAGCCCGGCCCCGGTGAGGTGCGGGTCAAGATCGCAGGTGCCGGCCTGTGCCATTCGGACCTGCACGTTCTGCATGCCGGCGCCGACTGGCCGTTCTTCGGCGGCACCCTCGGGCACGAGGGAGCCGGTTGGGTCGATGCGGTCGGCGCCGACGTCGACGGCCTGGCAGAGGGCGACCCGGTGATCGTGATGGTGCTCTGGAGCTGCGGCAGTTGCCGGGCCTGTATCGGGGGTCGCGAGAACGCCTGCGAGGTGAACGGCGGCCGTACCATGTTCCCCACCACTCCCGGTCTCGGACCGGATGGGGCGATGGCCGAGTACATGCTCGTCAAGGCACGCTACCTGGAGAAGCTGGGTGGCTTGGACCCAGCCACCGCCGCTCCGCTGGCCGACGCGGCGCTCACGCCGATGCACGCCATCAACTCGGCTCGGCATCGCCTCACGCCGGGGGCGACGGTGGTGGTGATCGGGCTTGGCGGGCTCGGGCACCTGGGGCTCCAGATCCTCGCGGCCACCACCGGCGCGCGGATCATCGCGCTCGATATCGACGAGTCGAAACTCGCCGCGGCACGCGAACACGGTGCCGACCTGGTGTTGAAGAGCGACGACGACGCCGCACCGCGAATCCTCGACGAAACCGGCGGATACGGCGCCGATGTGGTCATCGACTTCGTTGGCGTGCAGCCGACCGTCGACCTCGCGGCACAGGTGATCGCACCAGAAGGGCTGATCCGCTTCGTCGGGCTTGGCGGCGGAAAACTCTCGTTCGGGACCGACCCCGAGGGCGCAAGCCTGCCTTGGGGAGTCAACGTGCAGCGTTCCTACGGCGGTACCCGAGGGGACTTGCTGGAGGTGCTCGCACTCGCCCGACAGGGGAAGCTCACGGTGGAGACCGTGCGATACCCGCTCGCCGACTTCCAGCAAGCATTCGACGACCTCGAGGCGGGCCGAATAGCCGGCCGCGCCATCCTCGTCCCCTGACACGGCCGCGCTGTCAACTCGAATCGATTGCGCCGCAACGCTACCGCTCGACTGTCCGCCATAGCAATGCCCGAGTGATGCGGCGTCAGGTAGATCGCGCAGGGATTACCGGCAAGATGATGCGCGACGGCCGCGCCGGGTCGTGCGCGACCTGTTGTCGGGCCGTCCTGGCACGTGTCCCGTCTTCGGCCGGTTCGCCGGTGTTGAAGTTGCGGGCCCAACGCGGAAAGTTGCTTGATGTGACCTGGACCCGGATGCGGTGTCCTGCTCGGAAGACGTAGCTGGTTGACCACAGGTCGATGTCCTGGGCGGTGAACTCATCCGACGGCGCTTCGGACCGCACGATGCCGTCGACGATGTTGCGTGACACTCCTGCAGGATCGACGTCGCACAGGCGGACGACCCAATCGGTACACGGGCAATCGGTGGCGACGTGCAGCACGGCGCGGACGCGGCCGGTGACTTCAAGGTTGTCGTTCAACGGCTCCGTAGTGTAGACAAGCACGTCCGCGCGGGATTCGGTGAGAGCTTGGTCGCGCGGGCCGGGCCGGAACTCGTTTGACATGAAAAGTGCTCCGCCCGTAGTGATGACGGGGTCGGTTGGGTCGTACCGATACATATCGGTGCGCTCTGAGCTCGCTGGTGGATCGACAGACAGCTCACCGTCAGCACGCAGGAACAGCTCAGTTGGCACTGACCTTGCGAGCGGCCATTCCTGTTCCTCGCGCCACTCGTTTGTGCCCATCACGAACAGCAGCACAGGGGGCAAAGCTGGTTGGCTGGAGTCTGATTGGTCGGAGCTCGAGTCTGAGACGAGCCACCTGCCGAACCATTCCTTCTGAATGTCGGTGAGTGAGCCGCGAAAGCCGAGCAGATCGGCGCTCGACGCGAGCCCGAAGTTCACATCGCCGAGGTACCCGCTGCTGTCCGCGTGCGCCCAGGGCCCCATGATCAACGTCGCAGGGCGCCCGGCCGACTGCATGGCCGTGAAGTTGTCCAGCGTGCCTTGGCAGAAGATGTCGTACCAGCCGCCGATGTTCAGGCTGGGCAGGTCGACCTCAGACTGCCGTCCCGCCACCCGGCACGTTGCAGCCCACTCCGGCTCGCGGCGAGAGCGCTCAAAACCCAACTCGGCGATGCGGTGTCGGGCGAAGGCCGGGTGATGCTCGGCAGGTAGTTCCCAGTAACCGGACATGGCCACATCATCGATGTCGCTGACCAAGGTGGACAGGGCGCCACCGAGCGCCGCAGGATCGTCGGCGTGGCGACGCAGCAGCGTGTCGGCGCCCTGCAACAGCGACCAGAACACGGAGATACCCAATTCGAGGACGCCGCCTCGTGAGAATAGGCCATCGTCGGGTTCCGACCACGTCATCGCCGGCGCAATCGCCTTCAGCTCAGCGGGTTTCGACAGGGCTGCCATCCACTGGGTGTTGCCGAAGTAGCTCATCCCGAACATGCCGACCGATCCGTTCGAGCCGGGCAACGACGCGGCCCACCGCACGCTGTCGTAACCGTCGGTGGCCTCGAACGTCCATGGCTCCCAATCACCCTCAGACGCAAAACGCCCGCGGGTGTCTTGGACGACCACGATGTAACCGCCTCGAGCCAAGCCGAGCGGATCGATGAGCATGCGGATCCCGCCGGGCAAGTGCTTGCCGTAGGGGAGACGAGTTAGTAACACCGGCCACGGTCCGTCCGCTGTCGGTCGGTACACGTCGGCTCTCAACGCCGTGCCGTCCCGCATGGTCGCCGGGACATCATGCTCGACGGTCACGTCATACACCTGGTGTCTTCTTTCGTATCGTGAATGAGCTCAGCTGCCGCGGTCTTCTATGTGCTACCGACTTCACGCACCATCTCGATCGCCCTGGCCAGAGTCGTCAACCGCTCGTCGAGCGTTTCCCCAGCGGGGTAGAGCCGTACGGTGTTGACGCCGGCATCTCGCCACCGCCGCAGGCGTTGGCGCACCATCGGTTCAGTGCCGATCAGGGTGGTGGCCAACACCATCTCGTCGGTCACGAGATCTGCTGCTCCGTTGCGGTCGCCGGACTGCCAGCGCTGGCGAACCTCAGCGGCGACGTCGGCCCAGCCCTGACGACCATAGGCCTGGTTGTAGAAATTGGTTGAGCCCGAGCCCATTCCGCCCAGGCTGAAGGCGAGCTCCTTCTTGCGGGCCGCAACCATAGGTCGCAGTTCGTCCTCGTCTCGAGCGTAGGCAACTTCCGCGCCCTGACAGACGTCGATGTCGGCTCGACTCCGGCCGCTGTGGACCAAGCCGTCATCCAGATGATCGAAATACGCTGCGGCAGCGCCTTCGGGGACGAAACTGGTGCCAAGCCATCCGTCGGCGATCTCACCAGTGAGTCGCAGCATCGACGGCGACAGCGTAGCCAGATAGATCGGTATGTCGTGCTCGGCTCGCATCGACAACCGCATCGGCACCGACTCGCCCCCGGGGCGGGGGATCTGAAATTCCGAGCCCGAATATGACAGTTTGCCGCCGTCGACAACGCGGCGCACTATCTCGACGGTCTCCCGCATGCGGACCAGCGGTCGTTGGAACGACACCCCGTGCAACCCCTCGATCACTTGCGGGCCGGAGGCGCCCAGACCGAGCAGAAACCGTCCACCCGACAGGTTCGACAGCGTGATTGCGGCCTGGGCTATGGCGACAGGCGTGCGTGTCCCGAGCTGCATGATTCCCGAGCCCAGCAGCATCCGATCGGTGCACGCCGCGTAGTAGCCGAGCGCCGATGGTGCGTCGGAACCCCACGCCTCGGCCACCCAACAGATGTCAAGGCCCAACCTCTCGGCTTCGACGATGAAATCACGTTGTGACGGCCAGCTTTCGAAGCTAGATGCTTCGACGGTAGTGGCGGTTCGCATCAGCTCTCAGCGAGTCGCTTGATGTGCTCGAGGGTGATCGCCATGTTCTGTTCGAACTCGCGCATGCGAACGAACACGATCTTTTCTTCCTTGTCGGGCATGCGATCGATCGCTGACGACAGCCCAGAGCGGGCTGGACCCAACTGCATCCATTGCGACAATAGAGTGCCACCGTCGTTGGGCTCCATGCGAAATCGCCAGATCGCGGCGGGATTGGCGGCGTCCGCAACCGCCCACGCGAGCACTCGCTCGGGCTCGCACTCGATGACTTCGGAGATCGTCGCCCAGGTTCCGAACGCGTCGTGCGCGCTACGTCCCTCGAACCGGCAGCCAACCGCGGGCCCGGCGGCTGCGTCGAGCCAGCGAACCGACTGCAGTTCTTTGCTCATGGTCGGCATCAACTCGATGTCTGCGATCAGCGCCCATACCCGACTGGGAGGCGCGGCGATCCAGGTCTGCACCTCCACGGTCGGCTTGTCCGCGTAACGTGCGCCCGTCCACTCCATCGCTCGTCACCCTCCTTCACCACCGCTGCCGCGTAAGTTGCATATTTGTACTCACGGTAACATCCCGTTGCGCGACACAAAACCCCACTAACGCCGTTTTGTTCAGCGGCCAATATCGACTCGAATCGCCGACGTAGAGCACTAAAGCGACTCCGCTGAATGGTGTTTCGCGACATGAAGGGGTCCCGCGCTCGCCGCGTCGGCTCGCCGGTCTGCGCGGCGACGGGCGTCTCGCGCATCACTGTCGGTCGAACTACCGAACACCACCGCTGCAATTAACCTGCTCGAATCATGGGATCGATCGATCGATCTGTCCGAAAGCTGTTCGTAAACAAAGTATTCCGGACATGATGGGGCATCACGCCATCTCCGCCGACCGAACCAGCGGGCTGCTACGCTGCGAAGTTGCTTGTTAAGATTGACGCATGAAGCGGACATCCTTCTCCCGGTGGCCTTGCTCGATCGCCCGAACCGTGGACATCCTGGGCGACGCGTGGACGCTATTGGTGCTGCGCGAGGCGTTCTTCGGCACTCGCAAGTTCGACGAGTTCCAGGTCGAGCTCGGCATCGCCAGAAACACGCTCACCGAACGGCTACGGCGACTGGTCGATGAGGGGCTGCTCGAAAAACGACCATACGACGATCGCCCCCGTCGCTACGAATACCTGTTGACCGAGAAAGGAAGAGACCTCTTCGGCGTCCTGGCAGCGATGTCGCGATGGGGCGACCGATGGCTCTCCGGCGAGGACGGCGCACCTGTCACGCTCCACCACGACACGTGCGGCTGTGACACCCATGCCGAAGTCACCTGCGCAATTTGTTGCGAGCCACTATCGGCGACCACTACCAGCATGCGCATGGGACCCGGTTATCCCCCCTGGCTCGCGCACCGTCCCGAGATCGCCCGGCGGTTCAGTCGCACCACCCGGGCCGCAGACGAAATGCCCTTGTAGTCAAGTCCGTTCGGCTTCGGGACGGCGACGAGGCTGAAATGTTCGGCTAGCCGGCGGGAAAGCCTAGAGTCGTTCAGCTGCGCCGAGAGTTGCGGCGGTGAGGGTGGCGATGAGGCTCTCCTCGTCGGTGTCGACGTCGCCGTGCAGCCAGGCGATGATCAGGTCGGCGGCTCCGGCGACCAGCGCCCGCGTGCCGAGTTGGCGATTGATGGACTTCTTTACGCGGCCAGTAAAGGGCATGGCCTCCTTGGTTATGTGGTTGCTGAACTCCTCCACCGCGCGTCGTTGGCGCTCAAGCAGGCGTGGGAATCCCGGGGATTCCATGTACAGGCGTGCATCAGCGGGGTTGGAAGCCAACGCATGGATGATGGATTGCAGGGCGGCCCTAACTCGCTGGGGCCGAGGGACTTCAGCGAGGGCCGTCTGCATACCGGTCCACAGCCGGCTGTAGAGGTCGTCTGCGCAAACGTCGAATACGTCTTCCTTTGACGTGAACTCGTCGTAGAAGTACGGCTTACTGACGCTGGCGCGCTGGCAGATTATGTCGACCGTCAATGGCGCTAGGCCCTCTTCGGTGATGAGTTCGCGGACGGCCTGCACAAAGCGCTCGCGGCGCTCGCGCGACCGCTGCGCGGCGCTGCGCCCGCCGTAAGTGCGGCCGCTAGTTGTCACAAAAGCATCTTGACACAGATGTGACGAACTCGTTAATCTCAAACGAAATCGTTCGAGATTGCAGAGCGCGGGGATCGTGGCTCCCGACACCAACACTGAGACCGTCGGCCGATCTGCGAGCCATCGGGGTTCAAAGACCGGAAAGCGCGTGAAGAGAACACGCAAAGCGCAATACATGGAGGTAAGCGCATGACAATTGAGACAACCTTGAAGACCGAGCGGCCGCCCTTCGATCCGGTGAACATCTCGTCGCTGGCCTTCTGGGCGCAAAGCTTCGACGAGCGCGAGAAGGCATTCAAACTTCTTCGCGACGAACGCCCGGTCAGCTGGCACCGCCCGTTCGAGGGCTCGATGATGGAGCCCGAGATCGACGGTCTCTGGGTTGTCACGCGCCACGAGGACGTTTGCTACGTGAGCAAGAACCCGGAGATCTTCTGCTCGGGGCAGGGCATCACGTTCGAAGCCATTCCCGAAGAGATGCTTGATCGTACTCAGTCCTTCCTGGGCATGGACGGTGCCAAGCACTCGAGCCTGCGACGGCTCGTCAGCTCGGTCTTCACGCCGCGACAGGTCGCCAAGATCAAGGATCAGATCGAGCGCCGGGCGAAGTTGATCGTCGATGACCTCGTCAAGAAAGGGGAGGGTGACTTCGTCGAGCAGGTCGCCAGGCGCCTGCCGATGTGGACGCTGTACGAGATGCTCGGCCTCCCCGAGGAAGAGCGCGATGAGGCGGCACATCTGGCTGAGGGTGTGGTGTTTTGGGCCGATCCCGATATCGCGGCTGGTCGTGAACCCATGGAAGTGCTGACCGATTCCCATGCCGGACTGGTGAGGATTGCCATCGGCTTGGCTGGGGCGCGACGTGCACACCCGCAGAATGACCTGATGACGGCGTTGGTGCAGGCCGAGGTCGACGGGCGTCGGCTCACCGACGACGAGCTGGGCCCGTACTTCCTCCTGCTGTCGGTGGGGGGCCTTGACACCACCACGACCACCACCACCTTCGCGACGCATGCGTTGCAGCAGTTCCCCGAGCAGAAAGCGTTGTTGGAAAAGGATTTCGACGGGCACATCAAGGTTGCGATCGAGGAATTCATCCGCTGGACGAGCCCGGTGCTCACGTTCCGGCGGACCGCCACTCAGGACACCGAGCTGCGTGGCCAGCACATCCGCAAGGGTGACTGGGTAACCATGGTCTACCCGTCGGCCAACCGCGACGAGCGTGTCTTAACCAACCCCTACGAGTTCGACATCACCCGATCGCCCAACCCCCACGTCGGGTTCGGCGGCGGTGGCCCGCACTTCTGCATGGGCGCCTTCATGGCGAGGATGCAGCTGGAATCGATCTTCCGTGAGCTGATCTTCCGGGCGCCGAACCTGCGGGTCGGTGAGCCCGAGTATCGGACCGGAAACTTTTTCGCCGCGGTCGAATCCCTGCCCTACACCCTCGACTAGGAGAATCATGGCCGAATTCAACGGCAAGCGCTACGTCGTCACCGGCGCAGCATCAGGCATCGGCCCTGGCGTCCGATGAAACTGAGCGTCGACACCACCAAGTGTCGGGGAATCGGATTGTGCGAGGCAACAGCGCCAACCGTGTTTGAGGTGGGTGACGACGGCAAGTCGCACGTAATCAATCGAGAACCGTCGGATGACCAACGCGCCGCGATTGAACAGGCTGTGCGAGACTGCCCGACCAGTGCTTTGTCAATCCATCACTAAGGCAACGGCTTTCGCTGCACACGCCGACTCTGCTTAACCGCGGTGGGCATTCCCGATCAGACACACACATCGGCGTGAAATCACAACTGGCCCTTTAGGATTGAAGACCCGCCGTTTCGGCGCATTCTTCGGCCTCAGGCCCGAGTGGACCTCATTAATCGGCTGCAGTCCAGATTGGGGTTTGAGGCCTTCGACTCAAAGGCTCACAGCGCGGCCAGGATGTCGTCGATCCGCTGCTTCGCATCGCGGAACAGCATCTGGCTGTCGGCGCGGAAAAACAGCGGGTTCTGCACCCCTGCGTAGCCGGCGGCCATGGAGCGCTTGAAGACGATCACGTCCGTCGCATTCCACACCTCGAGCACCGGCATCCCGGCGATAGGGGAGGAGGGATCCTCGGCCGCGGCCGGGTTGACGGTGTTGTTGGCGCCGATGACGAGTACCACGTCGGTCTCGGGAAAGTCGTCGTTGATCTCGTCCATCTCCAGGACGATGTCGTAGGGAACCTTCGCCTCGGCCAGCAGCACGTTCATGTGGCCGGGCAGGCGACCCGCGACCGGGTGGACGATCACTGTGCCGACTCGACCTTGAGGTCGACGAGGCCGGCAAGGGCGGCGCGGTGCGCGCCGGCAGTGCCGAAGGCGATCTGATCGGCCTTCGCCTTCTTCAGGTAGAGGTGCGTCGGGTGCTCCCAGGTCATGCCGATGCCGCCCAAAAGCTGGACGGCCTCCTCAGCGGCATGGACCGCGATGTCGCTGCAATACGCCGCAGCGACGCGAGCGGCGATCGGGACGTCCTCCGCCGCGGCAATCGCCGCTGCGGCGTACCGAGCGGTCGCCGAGGCGGACTCCACCTCGGCGTACAGATCAGCAAGGCGATGCTTGAGCGCTTGGAAGCCGCCCACCACGCGACCGAACTGCTTGCGCACCTTGAGGTAGGCGACGGTCTCCTGCAGGCACCAGCGCGCGATGCCGACTTGCTCGGAGGCCAGCAGCCCAGCGCCGATCAGCAGGGCACTCCGCACCGCCGCCTCGCCGTCGGCGAGGGCGAGCTGGCCTGCGGTGCCGTCCAGCGTGACATCGGCGACCTGGCGGGTCATATCAAGGGAGACGACGGGCTCCACCGTCGCGTCACTGCGCTCGACGAGGTACAGCGCGATGCCATCGGCAGTCTTCGCGGGCACGACGAGCAGATCCGCCTCGAGCGCGCCCGCCACGCTGCGCACGGTGCCGGTGAGCCCACCATCGATCACTGTGACGTCGGGAAGCGGGCCGTCGGGCGCCGTAGAGAAAGGTACGACGAGCGCGGCGGTCCGTTCGCCCGCCGCCAGGGCGGCGATCACGTCGCGGGCCGTGTCGCTTTCGGCGCAGGCCAACAGTGCGGTCGTGGCCACGACCGAGCTGGTGAGGAACGGCACCGGTGCGGATGCCCGGCCAAGCTCCTCCAGCACCGCGGCGACCTCGACCGCCGAGGCTCCGGCGCCGCCGAGATCCTCAGGGACGAGCAGGCCAGCCAGGCCGATGTCGACGGCGAGGCCGCGCCACAGCGGCTCGACAACCGCCCGGTCGCCGTCGTACATCGGCGTGACCGCTTCGGGTGCGCATCGGTCGGCGAGCAAGTCGCGCACGGCGCCACGGAGATCGCTCTCGACTTCGGTGGCGATCAGATCGAGGTCGGGTGCGTTGACGACGCTCATTTGGCGAGTTCCTTCCACGGGCGGTTCTTGTCATTGCGGGCTTCCGCCGGGAGCCCGAGAACACGCTCGGCGACGATGTTGCGGATGATCTCGGAGGTGCCGCCCTCGATGGAATTACCCTTGGCGCGCAGGTAGCGATAGCCCGCGTCCCGTCCGGTGAAGTCCACGTCGTCGGGTCGCACGAGCGTCCAGTCGGAGTAGCGCAGCCCGTCCTCACTCAGCAGCTCGACTTCGAGGCCGGACAGCTGCTGGGCGACGCGCGCGAAGAGCAGTTTCATCATCGAGCCCTCGGGGCCCGGTTGACCCGAAGAGAGTTTCTGCGCAAGTTGATTGCCTGTTATCCGGGTCGCCTCCGCGTCGACCCAGAGGCGTACCAACCGGTCCTGAAGCTCAGGGGTCTGCAACTCGGGGTGCTGGCGCCATGTCGTGGCCACCACGCCGACCATTCCTGCCTCCCGACCCGCACCCTTGCCGATCGACACCCGCTCGACGTTGAGGGTGGCGTTCGCGACCCGCCAGCCGTCGCCCACCGCGGCGACCCGCTGGCTGTCCGGAATACGGACGTCGGTGAGAAAGACCTCGTTGAATTCGGCTTCACCGGTGATCTGGCGCAGCGGCCTGACGTCCACACCCGGATCGTTCATATCGCACAGGAAGTAGGTCAGGCCGGCGTGCTTAACCGCCTCCGGATCGGTCCGCGCGACCAGGATCGCGAAGCGAGCCGAATGTGCTTTGGACGTCCACACCTTCTGGCCGTTGACGATCCAGTCATCGCCGTCGCGCACCGCTCTCGTGGAGACGTTCGCGAGATCGGACCCGGCGCCGGGTTCGCTGAACAATTGGCACCAGACCTCCTCCCCGGTCCACAGCGGTCGGAGGTAGCGATGCTTCTGCTCGTCGGTTCCGCAGGCCAGGATGGTGGGAGCCGCCATGCCCAAGCCGATGGCGTTGCTCTTCGGACGGTTGGAGGGCGCGCCCGCTTCCTCGAACAGCCGATCCACCTCTGGCTGCAGCGTCTGAGAAAGTCCCTGTCCGCCAAGGCCCTTCGGGTAGGCGACCCACGCCAGCCCGGCGTCGAACCGGGCCCGCAAGAACTCCAGTCGGTCTTCCGTGGCCGGGTCGTGGGCCGCGAGGAACGCCTCCACCAGCTGGTGCACGTCGCTCATGACCGCGCCTCGTAGTCGAAGTCCATCATTTGTTCTCCTTGAGTGCGTCGAGGCCTGCTTCCAGCAGCGGCTGGATCGTCTCCCCGATTTGGTCGAAGCCGCCGCCGACGGTCTGGCCGTGGAGGTAGCGATAGTGGATCCCCTCGAGGATCGCGGCGAGCTTGAAGGCCGCGAGGCCGAGGTAGAAGCCGAAGCCGGAGAGGTCGCGGTCGCTGCCGTACGAGTACCGCTCGATGATCGCCCGCTCGTCGAGAAAACCGGGCGCCGCCGACACGTCGCTCGTCGAGTCGTCGCCCTCACCTGCAGCTGCGCCCAGGCGGAAGTAAACGAGCATCAACGCCAAATCTGTCAGCGGGTCGCCGAGGGTGGCCATCTCCCAGTCGAGGACGGCGGTCACCTGATCGGCCTGGTCGACCAGGACGTTGTCGAGCCGGAAGTCACCGTGCACGATGCCCGCTGCGGACTCGGCTGGCACTGAATCCGCGAGTCTGCGGTGTAGCTCGTCGGCGGCCGGCAGGTCACGGGTATACGACGCCTCGAGCTGCTTCTTCCAGCGTGCAACCTGGCGACCGAGGAATCCGTCGGGGCGGCCGAAGTCGGTGAGACCGACGGACGCCGGATCGACCGCGTGCAACGCGGCGAGCGTGTCGATGAGGCGTTCGGAGATCGTGCGGGTTCGCTCGGGCCCGAGCGGTTCGAGCTCGGCCGCCCGGCGGTACGGCGTGCCCACACACCGCTCCATGACGTAGAAGTCCGCGCCGATGACCGAGGGCTTGGTGCACATGGCGAAGGTCCGCGGGACCGGTACCGCGGTGTCTTGGAGCGCCGACATGACGCGGTACTCGCGGGCCATGTCATGGGCTGTCGCGAGCACGTGGCCGAGCGGCGGCCGACGGACGATCCACTCGTGCGCGCCGTCGGTCACGACGTAGGTCAGGTTGGACCTCCCGCCGGCGATCAGCGTCGCCCGCAGCTTGTCGCCGGAGCCAGGGACCTGGGCCGCGAACCACGTGCCGAGGGCGTCGAGGTCGAGGCCCGGAGGCGCTTCGCTGGTCGTCGTCACGGCACCACCACGGCAAGCATGTCGGCCACGCAGGCCGGCTTGTCGCTGCCGTCCAGCTCGATCGTGACCCGGGTGGCGACCTGGTAGCCCAGCTTGTTCGGCGTGACCGCGGTCAGCTCCACGGCCGCCCGGACGCGCGAGCCGACCGGCACCGGCGAGGGGAAGCGGAGCTTGTCGGCACCGTAGTTGACGGCCATCGTCACGCCCTCGACCGTGTAGACCTGCCAGGTGAGCATCGGCAGCAGGCTCAGCGTGAGGAAGCCGTGCGCGACGGTCGCTCCGAACGGGCCCTCGGCCGCCCTCGTCGGGTCGACGTGGATCCATTGGTGGTCGCCCGTTGCCGCCGCGAAGGCGTCGATCTGGTCCTGGTCAATTGTGTGCCACTCGGAGTGCCCGAGGTGCGTGCCCACGGCGTTCTCGAGTTCGGCGATGCCGTCGAAGACCCTCATGCCTTCGGCCCGCCCGCGAGGTAGAGCACCTGACCGGAGACGAAGCCGGCGCCCTCGCTGGCGAAGAACGAGACCGCGTGCGCGACGTCGGCCGGCAGGCCGGAGCGCCCAACGGGGATCTCCTTGATCAGGAAGGCCCTGAAGTCGTCGAACGGCACACCCATCCGCTCCGCGGTGGCCTTCGTCATGTCGGTCTCGATGAACCCCGGCGCAACCGCGTTGGCGGTCACGCCATACCTGCCCAGCTCGATGGCCAATGTCTTGGTGAGGCCCTGGATCCCGGCCTTGGCTGCGGCGTAGTTGGCCTGGCCGCGGTTGCCCAGCGCAGACGTGCTCGACAGGTTCACGATGCGGCCCCAACCCGCCTTGGTCATGTAGGCCTGCACGGCGCGGGTCATGAGGAAGGTTCCGCGCAGGTGGACGTTCATCACAGCGTCCCAGTCGCCAGCGGTCATCTTGAACAGCAGGTTGTCGCGGAGGACGCCGGCGTTGTTGACCAGCACGGTCGGCTCGCCCAGCTCGGCGGCGACCCGCTCGACCGCGGCCTGGACCGCCTCCTCGTCGGCGACGTCGACGCCGACGGCGAGTGCCCGGCCGCCGGTCGCCTCGATCTCCGCCACGACGGGCTTGCAAGCGGCCTCGTCGAGGTCGAGGACGGCGACGGCGAAGCCGTCGGCGGCGAGCCGCTGTGCGATGCCGGCGCCGATACCGCGTGCCGCTCCCGTCACGATGGCGGTCCTGGTCGTGGTGGTGGTCATGCTGTCGCTCCTGTGGGGTGGGGGTTGAGGCTCGGCACGAGTTCGGCCAGGGCGGCGCGGGTGGAGGGATGGTCGACGTGGAACAAAGCCTGTAGGCCGATTGCCCGCGCACCGAGCACGTTCGGCTCGGCGTCGTCGATGAAGAGCACCCGGTCGGCGGGTAGGCAGAGCCGGTCCAGGGCGAGCTCGTAGATGGCGGCGTGGGGCTTGCGCAGTCCCACCTCGCCGGAGATCACGACCGGGTCGAGCAAGGCGTCGATCAGCGCGCGGGGGTATGTGTGAGACCAGCTGTTGGAAAGCAGGCCGACCTTCAGGCCGGCCGCGCGCAGCTCCTCGGCCAGCGCGAACATCGCCGGGTCGGGCTGCATGCCCGCGAAGAGCCGCCCGAGGATTCCGTCGGGCACGACCGCGCGCCCGTCGGTAGTCCGCAGTTCGGCCGCGAGCAGTACCTCGAAGTCCGCCACGGTGAGGTCACCCGTCTCAAGCCGGTGGATGGGCGTCCCGTCTTCTGCCTCCGAGGACAGCCACGCGTGCAACGTGCGCGAGAACGACTGGGGCTCGATCGCGTCTGCGGCCAGCCAGCTGGCGATCGAGTGCTTCACCGGACCGGTGAGCACGCCGCCGTAGTCGAAGAGGACCGCGTCGATCACCTGCATGGCTCACTCACCCACGCTCTGGAGGCTGACGCCGCCATCGATGACGACGGTTTGTCCGGTGAGCCACGCGGCGTCGTCGGAGAGCAGGAATGCGACGACACCGCCGATGTCCTCAGGTACGCCGAGCCGCTTGAGGGGATACGCCGCGGTGACTTCGTCCTCGCGGCCCTCGTATAGCTTCGTGGCGAACTTTGTCTTCACCACAGCCGGAGCGACGGCGTTGATCCGGATGTCCGGGCCAAGCTCGACCGCCATCAACTCGGTGAGCGAGTTCAGCATCGCCTTGCTGGCGCCGTAGAACCCGATGCCCGGCGCCGTACGGACGCTGGAGAGCGAGGAGACGTTGACGATCGCGCCGCCGTGCTCCTTCATCCAGGCCCGGTGGACCTGCTGGACCCACGAGACCGCGGCGATGCAGTTGACCTCGACGATCTTGCGAGCAGCGGCCAGGTCGAGATCGACGAGCGGCCCGTAGACGGGATTGATTCCCGTGTTGTTGACAAGGAAGTCGATGCTGCCGAAGGTCTCGATCGCCTGGTGCACTACGTCGGACTGGTGGTCGGCGTCGTCGGCACGGCCCGCGACGGCGAGTGCCACGTCCGGCCCGCCGAGGTGGGCGACCGCCTCGTCCAGCGCCTCCTTCTTACGCGCGGTGATGACGACGTGGGCACCGTCGGCGACCAGCCGCTCGGCGATGGCGAGCCCGATGCCGCGGCTCGCGCCGGTGACGACCGCGGTCTTGCCTTCAAAACGCTTAGCCATGTCGGCGCCTCTCAGCTCAGCCGCTCGATGACCATGGCCATGCCCATACCGCCGCCGACACACATGGACTCGACGCCGAACTGCTTGTCATGCCACTGCAGCGAGTTGATGAGCGTGGCGGCGATGCGGGCTCCTGTCATGCCGAACGGGTGGCCGACGGCGATCGCGCCGCCGTTGACGTTGAGCTTGTCCAGCGGGATGCCGAGCTGCTGCGCGGATCCGAGCGACTGGACCGCGAACGCCTCGTTGATCTCGAACAGGTCGATGTCGGCCAGGTCCATCCCGGCGTTGCGCAGCGCGGCCGGGATCGCCTCGACCGGCCCGAGGCCCATGATCTCCGGGGAGAGTGCGGTGACTGCCGTGGAGACGATCCGCGCCAGCGGCGTGAGGCCGAGCTCCTTGGCTTTGGTGTCGCTCACGATGACCAGCGCGGCGGCACCGTCGTTGAGCGGGCATGCGTTGCCCGCCGTCACCGTGCCGTCGGGGCGGAAGGCCGGCTTGAGCTGGCTGACGCCCTCGATCGTCGTGCCGGGCCGCGGGCCGTCGTCGGCGGAGACGACGGTTCCGTCGGGCAGCGTGACCGGCGTGATCTCGCGGGCCCAGAAGCCCTCCTCGATCCGCTGACAGGCCAAATTCTGACTGCGGACGGCGAACTCGTCCTGCTCCTGGCGCGACATGCCGAGGAGTTGTGCGACGTTCTCCGCGGTCTGGCCCATGGCGATGTACAGGTCGGGCAGTTCTCCGGTGGTCCGCGGGTCGACCCACGTCTGCGCACCGCCGCCTGCGCGCTTGTCGCTGAGTGCCTGCGCGTCGGCGAAGGCAGGGTTCTGTGCCGCCGGGTCGTCGGACCAGCCGTTGACGAAACGGCTCACCGTCTCGACGCCGGCCGAGATGTAGGCGTGGCCCTCGCCCGCCTTGATCGCGTGAAACGCCATCCGGGTGGTCTGCAGGCTGCTCGAGCAGTACCGGTTGACGGTGACGCCGGGCAGGTGGTCCATCCCGCTCAGGACGGCGACCGCGCGTCCCAAGTTGTTGCCCGATTCCCCTGCGGGCTGGCCCACGCCCAGGATCAGGTCGGCCACATCGGTCGGGTCGAGCTCGGGCACCTTGGCCAGCGCCGCCTGGACCATCTGGACGGCGAGGTCGTCAGGGCGCATTTCCTTCAGCGAGCCCTTGACGGCCCGGCCGATCGGCGAGCGGGCGGTGGAGACGATGACGGCTTCGGGCATGAAATGCAGCCTTTCTAGATGACTAAGCGCTTGCTTACCCGCTACTATGGGGCACGACGCTGCCGTTCGTCAACCAGACAGATGGGCGGGATTCTTGTGAGTCGCGCCGCGAAGCTCCTCCTCGATGATGTCCCTACCGACCGAGACAATGGATCCGCGATGACAGCACAGCCCGACCTCTCCCGCGCCGACGCGACGCGCGCCCGACTGCTCGAAGCCGCGGTCACCGCGTTCGCGGAGAAGGGCTTCCACGCCACGACGACGCGCGACATCGCCTCGGCGGCCGGTATGAGCCCTGCGGCGCTCTACGTCCACCACAAGTCCAAGGAAGAGTTGCTCTACCTCATCTCCAAGGAGGGACACGAGCACGTCTTACGGCTCATCCGGGAGGCCATCGCGTCCAGCGCCATGCCCGTCGACGCGCTGCGCAGGGTGGTTCGCGATTACGCCGCCCACCACGCCCGCGACCATATCGGCGCCCGCGTGATCAATTACGAGCTGGCAGCCTTAGCGCCCGACCACCTCGCAGAGATCCGCCGCCTTCGGCACGAGACCGAAGACGAGATCCGCTGCCTCGTCGCGCACGGAGTCGACGCCGGACAGTTCCACGTCCGTGACCCACGTATCGCTACAGCTGCCCTGCTCTCCCTCGGCATCGACCTCGCCCGCTGGTACCGCGACGGCGGCCGCTGGACGCCCGACGAGATCGGCGAGGAGTACGCCGACATCGCACTCCGCATCGTCGCTGCCGAGGTCTGACATGGCCGTGTACTACGGGCAATTGACTTCGTAGAGAACGCTCTCTATCGTCGGCAGATAGTCAACAGGAGTCGGTCATGAAGGAGAGCACCACATGAGCACGCTTGCAGGAGACCTCGCCCGCGCGTTGGGCGACGTCGACGCGATGCAGAAGTTGTACGCCGATGACATCAGTTGGACACTGCCTCTCAGCCTGGGGCGGATCGGCGGCACCCACACCGGCAAGGACGCCGTTATCGCCTTCAACAAGATTTCCCTGGGGCCGTACGGCAAGTCGAGCACGACGGCCGAGATCCACCACGAGTTCGGTGCGGGCGACTTCAGCGCGGCCCGTTTCACCACTCGCTCGACTGTCAAGGCGACCGACGAGGCTTACGAGAACGAGTATGCATTGATCGTCCGTGGGCGCGACGGCAAGATTTCCGAGGTTCACGAGTACCTCGACACGCTCAACGTGATGCAGTACGACGGGTTGCGACGTTTCCTGCCGCAGATCCCGGGGGTGGTGGTTTCGTGACCGAACCCAACCGGAGGTGGCGCGTTGCAGAGATGCCCACCGAACAGCTGGAGACTTCGCACTTCGCGCTCGAGACCGTTGACCGGCCCGAGGTTCCCGACGGGCAAGTTCTGTGTCGGGTGTTATGGCTGTCGATCGATGCAGCGCAACGAGCGTGGTTGCAGGCAGCGACCTATCGCTCCGCGGTTAAGGTCGGCGACACCATGCCTGGGTTCGCCCTCGCGCAGGTCGTCGAGAGCCGCAGCGACGACTTTGCGGTAGGTGACATCGTCTCTGGCGATCTCCTCTGGCAGGACTACGTGGTCGCCAAGCCGGGCGACCTGTCGCGGATCGTTCCCAAGCGACCGCTGTCCAATTACCTCAGTGTGCTCGGAATCACCGGTCTCACTGCGTATTTCGGCTTGCTCGACATCGGTGAGGCCAAGGCGGGGGAGACCGTCGTCGTCTCCGGGGCGGCTGGCGCGACGGGCAGCCTGGTCGGGCAGATCGCCAAGATGCGCGGCTGCCGTGTAGTCGGGATCTGCAGCAGTCCGGAGAAGCAGGAATGGCTTACCTCGGAACTAGGCTTCGACGCAGCGGTGAGTCATCGCGATGAATCGTTCCGAAATACCTTGCGGGAGGCCTGTCCTGGCGGCATCGACGTCTACTTCGATAATGTCGGCGGCACAACGCTGGACACGGTCCTCGGTTCCATGGCATACCGCGGACGCGTCGTCTGCTGCGGCGTCGTCTCGCAGTACGACACGACCAACCCGGTTCGCGGTGCGCGCGGGGTTCCCGGCGTTCTGATCGTCAAGAGCCTCACGATGCGCGGGTTCCTCTATACCGACTTCGCCGACCGGTACGACGAAGGCTTGCAGAAAATTGCAGGATGGCTGGACGACGGTTCGCTCAAGGTGCGCGAGGACATCCTCGAGGGCCTCGAGACGGCGCCGGAGGGGCTCATCGGAGTTCTCAACGGCACCAACATCGGCAAACGGATGATTCACGTGGCCGACCCGTCCTGAGACTCGAGCAGACGAAACTGATCCACAAAGTGGAGGTAGTCCATGGAGAGATGGCTCGTCTGCTTGGCAGGGCAATGCGAAGTGCGCAAGGGGCTGTCAAATATGTGAGGCCGGTGCGGGCGAGCGCGGCAGTTGGGCTTGTCGCGATGGTCTATCAGCAGATGGAACGCGACTTTGGCTTCCTGGCTCCGCCGATCTCGCTGCATTCGCCCTCGCCGGAGGTGATGGCGGCGAGCTGGTTGATGATGCGCGAGACGCTGCTTGCCTCGGGGCGGGCAGATCGTGTGCTCAAGGAGTCGGTCGCATCTGCGGTGTCTGAAGCCAACACGTGCCCATATTGCGTCGAGGTCCACGATGCGATTCGCCACCGCATTGACGGTGCCTACGAGGCTGATGCGGTAGGGGCCTGGGTGCGAGGCGGCCCACGGCCTTTTCCAGACGACCAGCTCGGGGAGTGTGTCGGTGTGGCGGTGACCTTCGAGTACGTCAACCGGATGAATAATGTCTTCCTGCCCGACCTCAATCGCGAGTTCGCCTTTTAATGTTAGAGAGCGCTCGCTATAATCCCCGCATGACAACAACGCCCACGCTCCGCATCCGTCAGGCCGTACTCGTCGCGCACGACCGCGACGCGGTCGTCAAGGCTCTGCGGGCGGAGCTCCCACTTCGTGATCCGTTCAACGACCCAGAGGTCGGTCAGTTCGGCATACAGAACGCCGTCATGGCGCTCGGTGACACGTTCGTCGAGGTCATCTCGCCTGTCGAAGAGGGCACTGCGGCGGGCCGCCACCTCAAGCGCATCGGCGGCGACGGCGGCTACATGGTCATGTTCCAGGTCGATGACATCGCCGCCGCCCGCGCGCGAATCCAACAGCTCGGCATTCGTGTCGTCTACGAGCTCGATCGGGAAGGCGACACTGACATTCATCTGCACCCTGCCGATGTGCCCGGCGCGATCGTCGCGATCGACCGCATGGAGCATCCGGGGTCGTGGCGCTGGGCCGGCCCGGAGTGGATTGCGACGGCACCGGCCGAGACCGGTTCCGTCCGAGTTACCGGAGCGACTTTGACCGCGCGCGAACCCGCGAAGCTGGCGAGCAGATGGGCGGCCATCCTCGGCGCGGAAGTCGACGGTGACCGGATCGCGCTCGACAACGGCGAGTTGCGCTTCGTCGCGGGGGAGTCCGACGGTATTGCCGCCTTCCACGTCGCGGGGCTCGGAGCCGAAACCTCTATCGGCGGCGTCCGCTTCGTGCCTGCTTGAACCGCGCCAGCGTCACGCTAGACCGGCACGGACGAGGGGCCGCGCCGGGTAGTTGTTGGCGCTATCTGGCACCTCGTCGAGCGCGGTCTATGTGCACCAGGCCGCAGACACCGGGGTTACGAGGACGAAAGAGGTTGAGGCCGAGGCGATCTCCGCGATCCTCCGTCGCCAGCGACAGCCGCGCAAACGGAATCGCTGGCACCTGCGAGTTCCGCGCCGGCATCGCCCGCGACGCCTTAGCCGGGGCCGGACCGTCGCATGGGTACTGTTGACATGGTGGGCACCGATGTCTCCGCACAGGTCGCGGGACTCGCCGATCACTTCATTGAGCAGCTTGGCGTGGTCGAAGTCGAGATCGCAGACGCGATCTTCGACGCCTTCCCGGTGCTAGGCAACGATCCAGCGATTCGCAACGAGATCCGGGCGCATGCGATTTGGAACCTTCGAAATCTCCTCGCCGCCATGCGATCGGTCGATGAGCCACAGGACATCATGCTGCCTTCCGAGACCACGGTCATGATCCGAACTCTGGTCCGTCGCGGCATCGACGCCGAGGTGGTGTACGAGGGGTATCGCCTTGCTGAGTGGGCGATCTGGCAGCGCTGGATGGACCTGTCTGCTGAGAAGATTGCACCCAATGACCTCGCCAAGGTCCTTCGGGTGTCGTATTCGACCATCGCCGGGTGGGTCGAACAAGTGCTGCATCGAAGTCTCGAGGTGATGCGCGACGAGCAGGCCGACATTGCAGGCGGAGACCTGTCCCGACGAATCAAGATGGTGCGGTTACTGCTCGACGGCGTCCCGCTCGATGTCGGTATCGTCAGTCGCACCCTGCGTTACGACGTAGGCCGCCACCACACCGCCTTGGTGCTGTGGGGGGATTGCGCTGTTCATCCCGGCACCTTGGAGTCGGCTGGCCTAGCCGTCGCTCGCGCCGTCGGCGCACCTCCTCCTCTCGTGATCAGTGCGGGAGCCGACGTGCTCTGGGTGTGGATCGCCACTCCGACTGCAGAAGTCGGCGATGTCGCCCATGCGGCGGCACAAGTAGTCGATCGCCGCGTGCGGGTAGCGGTCGGCCCGACATCGCCTGGGGCCGAAGGTTTTCGACGCAGCCATGAGGGAGCCTGCGCCATCCATCGGGTGATGGCCTCCGACCCCGATGGCGGGCAGGTCTTCACCTATCACGAGCTAGAGGTGACGGCCCTCGCGTTCCAGGACGCGGCTCGGACGCGCGATTTCGTCATTGCGACGCTAGGTGGGCTGGCAGCTGACACCGCGGCCGGAGCTCGTCTACGCGAGACCCTCAGGGTATTCCTCGAGGAGGCGGAAAACGCACCGCGCGCGGCCGAGCGCCTGCACACGCACCGCAACACAGTGCTGCAACGCGTGGCCCGCGCTACTGAACTGCTCGGATACCCGCCCGGAGAGCGTCGGCTTGCGGTCGAGCTTGCTCTCGAGCTACGTCGGCGACTCCCCGCTCTCATATGAGTGTGTGCTAGCGCACACACCAAGCCGCTCATGTTGGGCCCCAGCGCATTCCGTTAGTGATTTCGCCGCCTTACGTTTGGTCTCAGCAATACGACGAGGCGGCAGGAGCAGCCATGAGCAACCGGCATTTAGAGAAAAACTTCGACCCCATCACCACCGAGCACAGCGAGACGAATCTGCAGGTCACTGGGAAAAACCCCTACGCCCCCAACCCGACGGACTACAAGTCGTGGAAGTTCCTGGCGTGGATGGGGCCGGTGTTCGTGACATCGTTTGCCCTGCTGTTCGGCGTGGTGGCCGGCAATCTCCCACCTTTCCCGGCGAGCGCAGGCCCGCAGGCCGTATGGCAGAACTACGCCGATAACCAGCTGCGGATTATGATCGGATGTTCGCTCTGTCTGACGTTCGCCGCCTGCTATATCGCCTGGAGCGTGGCGGTCGCCAAGGTCATGGAGCGCATCGAAGGCACGGGCGGCATGTGGACGCAGATCGAGCGCCTGGGCGCCACGATCACGTTTGCGCCCCCTTTGGTTGCCTTAGTTCTGTGGGCGGGCGCCGCCCATGAGATCCATAACATCGATCCCGGTACGGCGCACCTGCTCTACTGGATGGGTTGGTTCCTCGTCGACCTCGGGTACGCGGTCACTTCGTTCCAGATCGTCGGCGTCTCCATCGTGTTCATGCAAGACAGGCGCGAAAAGAAGCTCGTCCCTGCAGCCGTGTCCTGGTGGGGCTGGTTCACCGTGGCGTCATTCTTCTTCGTCCTTGCGATTCCATATGTGACGACCGGCCCGTTGGCCTTCGACGGCGTGCTCAGTTTCTGGATCGCGTTCGGCGCCTGGTTCACCTGGATCGGAAGCATGTCGTACTTCATCATCAAGGCCGTTGACAGGCTCAAGGCCGAGGACGCCGACGCAGCAAGGGTAAATGTCTAGCCATAGCGTTCTGGTCGTCCCTGCTGACCGCCCGACGAAGCCCAGACGCCTTCCCGGAGTGGATGGCGTCTGGGTTCTTATCGGCGCCGATGCGACAATCTTCGCCGTCCTCTTCATGAGCTTCATGAAGGACCGGCGCAAAGCGCCGGGCCTGTTCGAGGCGTCGAGCCACACGCTGAACTACAACCTCGGCGGCCTCGACACCCTGATACTGCTCACCAGCTCCTGGTTGGTCGCGCTCGGCGTGCAGGCGGCCAGGGCGGGCGATCTCAACAGGACATCCCGGTTCCTGCTCGGTGGGGTGCTGACCGGACTCGCGTTCGTGATGTCCAAGTCGACGGAGTACACGGAGAAGTTCGTCGCCGGGATCACGCCGAACACGGACGCCTTCTACATGTGGTACTTCACGCTGACCGGCATCCATCTCGTGCACGTGCTGGTCGGCACCGGCTTGCTCACCTATCTCTGGATCAAGGCGCGCCGAAAGACCGTCAACTTCAAGGGGACCGAATGCATAGCGTCGTACTGGCACCTCGTCGACCTGCTGTGGATCGTGCTGTTCCCCCTGCTGTATCTGCTGCAGCGGGGGTGAAGCCATGTCGGTGATACGCGAGCGGGTGACGGCAGTCTGGGCATTCTTGATGGTGGCCACCTGCATCTCGACGTGGCTGCTGTCCAAGGATGCATTCAGCCCGACCGTCGCCGTCGTCGGCATCTTCCTGATCGCTGCCGTCAAAGTCCGCTTCGTGATGCTGGACTTCATGGAGTTGCGGCATGCACCGCTGCCGGTGCGGTTCGCATTCGAGGGGTGGATCGTGCTGGTGACGTGTCTGATCCTCGGGTTCTGGTTCGCCACTCCGGCAGTCTCGGGCTGACCGGCAAACCAGGCGCAGTCTGTGGCGCCGACGTGCGGTGCGGTGACAACGTGCGGATGTCTGGTGAGGCAGCCCATCGCCCGCTGGTCTGAGTCAGATTCCGGCTCGGGAGGCGATGTCGCACGCTTTCGCCACGAATGCGTCGATACGTTCCACCGTCGGGGTTCCTGCGGCTGCTTTGTTCTGCGGTTCGTCGCGTGCCCGACGCATGACACCCTCGGCGATCACCGCGATCTTCCACAGACCGAGTACATGCCAGAATCCGAGGTCCTTCGGATCGCGCCCGGTCTCCTCGACATACACCTGGGCGATCTCGGCTCGGTCGGGAAAGCCGTCAAGGGTGGAAGCGGAGAATTCACCGCCAAACGTCTCGCCGGGCTCCGGCCAGTAGGCGAGCAGGCTGCCGACATCGGCAAGTGGATCACCCAGGGTGCACAATTCCCAGTCGAGTGCCGCGATGACTTCGCCGGTGTCTGAGGACGTGATCACGTTGCTGAGGTGCAAGTCCCCGTGCACCAAGGTGAGCTCGTGTTGCCTGGGCGCCGACTCGATGAGCCGACGCGTCAGATCGTCGAGGGCGGGCAACTCGCGGGTCTTCGACTGCTCCCATTGCCCCGCCCACCGTTTGAGCTGGCGGTGCACGTACGGCTTGTGGCTGGCCAGATCGATAAGCCCGGTCTGCTCGAGATCGACTGCATGAATCTTCGCGAGCGTGCGGGGCAGGGACAGGCCGATCGCCCGTCTCCGCTCGGGTGTCAGACCCTGCGCCACTGACATCCGGTCGACCACCTGCCCGTCGATGAACTCCATGAGCAGCAGCGGCACGTCGGTTACCGCCGGGTCTTCGGTGAAGCCGTACACCCGCGGGGTCGGCACCGCGGTGTGCTGCAGTGCGGAGAGAATTCGGGCCTCACGGGCCACGTCGTGTGCCGACGCGAGGAGGTGCCCGAGCGGTGGGCGCCGCAGCACCCACCGCCCACCGACGTTGTCCCGAACAAGGTAGGTCAGGTTCGACTGGCCGAGACCGATCCGGTCGAAGGTCAGCGTGCCCGTGTAGCCGACGCCCACGGTGTCGAACCATCGGGCCACGGCGTCGGTGTCGATTCCTACGATGCCCACGCTAGACACCGAGCTGGACACCCTGCCGGAATGGGAGCACATCGCCGAGCACCTGCCCGCCGTCGATGACGAGAGTTTCGCCGGTGATCCAGCTGGCGGCGTCGGAGACGAGGAACGCGATCGCCGAGCCGACGTCCTCGGGTTCACCGATCCGTCCCAGCGCTGTGGATGCCGACACCGCCTGCTCCTGCTCCTTCCAGAGTGCCTCGGCGAGCTTCGTCCGCACTGCGCCCGGTGCGACGGCGTTGACCCGCACCTTGGGCGAAAGTTCCAGCGCCAGTTGCTTTGTGAGATGAATGAGCGCAGCCTTCGACGCGTTGTACACGCCGATGTTCGCATCAGGCGCCATCCCACCGATAGAGGCGGTATGGACGACGGAGCCGCCGTGCTCGCCCATCCATTTCCTGGTGACGAGCCCCGTCCACAGCAGCGGCGCCCACAGGTTCACATCGAAGGTCTTGGTGAATCGCTCGTGGTCCTGGTCGATGAGCGGACCGTACGCACGGTTTGTTCCCGCGTTGTTGACCAGGATGTCCACACTGCCGAAGCGGTCGAGGGTCAGATCGACACAACGCCGGGCGGCGTCTTCGTCGACGGCATGGGCGGCGACGCCGACCGCGGTTCCCCCGACCTGGGCCGCGGCGGCGTCCGCCGATTCTTGCGAGCGAGAGGTGAGCACCACGTTGGCACCGGCGGCGGCGATGGACTGGGCGGCCGCGAGGCCGATGCCCCGCGAGGCGCCGACGACGATGGCGGTGCGTCCGGTGAGGTCGAGGCCGGTCATCTCAGCTCACCGCCACCTTGTGACCGTTGCTCGAGGGCGCAGGTGCTGCGTCGCGGTACTTCCGGAGTTCCTGGCGCGCGATGGCGCGCTTGTGCACCTCGTCGGGACCGTCCGCCAGTCGCAGTGTGCGCTGGTGCGCCCAGGCCATGGCGAGCGGGAAGTCGTCGGTGACCCCGGCGCCGCCATATACCTGGATAGCCCGATCGATGATCTTCAGCGCAATGTTCGGACCCGCCACCTTGATCGCCGCGATCTCGGTGCGTGCCTCCTTGTTCCCGACAGTGTCCATCAGGTAAGCGGCCTTGAACGTGAGCAATCGGATCATTTCGATCTCGACCCGGGCCTCGGCGATCCAATCCTGGATGTTCGCGTTGTCGCTGAGGGGTTTTCCGAACGTCACCCGCGACGTTGCCCGTCGGCACATCAGCTCGAGCGCCCGCTCGGCTATCCCGATCGACCGCATGCAGTGGTGGATCCGGCCAGGCCCCAGTCGCGCCTGGGAGATCGCGAATCCCTCCCCCTCCCCCTTCAGCACATCCTTGGCCGGTACGCGCACGTCGGCAAAGTCGATCTCCGCGTGGCCCTCTCGGTCCTGGTAGCCGAACACCGGTACACCACGCATCACCGTGACACCGGGCGCATCGATGGGGACGACCATCATCGACTGCTGCCGGTGCGGCGCCGCCGTGGGATCGGTCTTGCCCATCACGATCAGCACCTTGCAGTTGCGGTGCAACGCATTGGACGCGAACCACTTCCGGCCGTTGAGCACATACTCATCACCGTCGCGGACCATCGAGAGTTCGACGTTGGTGGCATCGGAACTCGCCACCGCAGGCTCGGTCATCGCGAACGCCGAGGCCATCGTCCCGTCGAGAAGCGGCTTCAGATACTTCTCCTTGTGCTCCTCGGTACCGAAGAGTTCGAGCACCTCCATGTTTCCCGTGTCCGGGGCGTTGCAGTTGAACACTTCCGAGGCGAAGTGACAGCGGCCCATGATCTCCGCCAACGGGGCGTACTCGAGGTTCGTCAGCCCCGGCCCGGAGGAGGGATGCGGGTGGAAGAGGTTCCACAAGCCGCGGCGACGGGCCTCCGCCTTCAACTCCTCCAGGATCGGCGGCTGGAAATTCGGATCGCCCGATTCGCGCATCTGCTCGTCGTACACCGCTTCCGCGGGATACACGTGGGAGTCCATGAACTCCAGCAGATCACTTTGGTACTTCTTCGCACGGTCAGATAATTCGAACAGGGACATGGGAACTCCTTGCGGGTAGGGAGGGAAATGTGGTTGTGCGCCTGTCGATTTGGTTCTGTACACCCTCGACGAGGTCTTGTTCGTGGCGCTCGGCGAGCACCAGGTGTTCGTCCGAGCCGGTCATGCCTGTTCCAGTAGTGAGCTCTGATAGCGGCGCATTCCGCGCAGCCAGCGGTCATAATCGGAGCTCTTCTGCCGGTACATGGTCAGGACGCTCTCGTGGGGCAGGATCAGGAACGTTTCCCGGTCGACGGCGTCCAGCACGATGTCGGCGACCTCCGCCGGCTGCATTACGTCCCCCGCCGAGATCGTGGCTCGGGTGGCCGCAACTCCGAGCGGGTCCCCCGAGTTCGCACCCGCGTACATCAACTTCGTCTCTACTCCCATCGGGCAAAGGCAGCTCACCCGAATTCCTCGGTCTCCGTAGGTGACCGACAGCCATTCGGCGAACGCGACAGCCGCATGTTTGGTGACCGCGTAGGTGGCGGAGCCGATCTGGGTGAGTAAGCCCGCGGCGGACGCCGTCGTGATGAAGTAGCCCTCGCCACGCTCGATCCATCCGGGCAGCAACTGTTGGGCTGCGCGGATGTGGGCGCGGACATTGACGTCGAAGGCCCGATCCCAGTCGGCGTCGTCGGCGTCGAGGCCCGGCACACCCGCGACGCCTGCGTTCGCGAAATAGAGGTCGACAGACCCGAACGCGATCTCGGCCCGCTCGATGAGTCGCCGGATCTGCCCGGAATCTGCGACGTCGGCACCTTCTGAGACGGCAGCTCCGGGGTGCCTTTGGTTGATGCCGTCCGCCACCGCGGCGGCCGTATTCGGGTCAAGATCGGCCACGACCACCCTCGCGCCCTGCGCGGCGAGCCGTTCGGCGATCGCTCCGCCGATGCCTCCTCCACCACCGGTCACGATGGCGACCTTCTGTGCAACCTTCACGAGGCTTCGTCTCCTTCGCCGCGCACTCTGGAATCGCGTCTCTCTTTGTATAGTTGAATCTGATTTCAAGTTCAAGTCGTGGGCGCACGGACGTTGCCATGCACCATATTGACCCGATAGTGATCACTCTCTATCGTAGCGAGGGAGTGACGTGGAGAGGCAGAGATCACACATGCAGGCAACTAGTGTCGCCAAGGCTCCGATCGGCGAGGCATTTGAACGCGCGCTGCACGCGCGAACGCTGTGCGAGGCGTTTCAGATCACCGCGGCTGCTCGGGCCGAGCAGGTTGCCGTCCGCACTCCGGATGACAGTGTCTCGTTGACTTACGGCGCGCTCGCCGAGCGGGTGCGGCGCGTCGCGGCTGGTCTCGCGGCGCTGGGCCTCGAACGTGGGGACACGGTGGGCGTCATGCTCACCAACCGGCCCGAGTTCCACGTCGTGGACCTCGCTGCCATGCACCTAGGTGCCATTGCGTTCTCGATCTACAACACGTCGGCGCACGGTCAGATTGAGTACCTCTTTGCCGACGCCGGCAACCGCATCGTCATCACCGAGCGTGCGTTTGTGGAGCGCCTGATGGCCGTCCGCGACAGCGGCACACCGATCGACCACATCGTCGTCGTCGATAGCGCGCCGGGAGGCACGCTGAGCCTCGAGCAGGTGGAGGCGGGCGGTGACCCGCAGTTCGACTTCGACGCGACGTGGTCATCGGTCGCCCCCGACGACCTCCTCACCTTGATCTACACATCCGGCACGACCGGTCCGCCCAAGGGGGTGGAGCTCACACACCGCAACATGATGAGCAAGATCCGGGCCCTACAGCAGGCGTTTCCCGTCACGCCGGGTGGCCGCACCATCTCGTTCTTGCCCGCCGCGCACATCGGTGATCGTTGGAGCGGACACTATTCGCCGCTGGCGGTCTGGGGCTTCACCGTCACGACGTGCGCGGACGCGCGCAAGGTGATGGAGATCGCGCAGCAGCTTCGCCCGACGGTGTTCCTGCCGGTGCCGCGCATGTGGGAGAAGGCGATGGCCGGCCTGGAGGCGGAAATCGACTCGGAACCTAACGTTGCGCGCCGCACGCTGATGCGCTGGGCCATCAACACCGGGATCAAGAAAGCGCGCGTCGAGCAGGATCGCCGGTCCGCCGGCCCGATACTCGAGATCAAGGCGAAGGTCGCCGACGCGCTCGTCGGCTCGAAGATCCGCCGAAAGCTGGGCCTGGACCAGTCCGAATGGTTCCTGACCGGGTCGGCGCCCACGCCGCGCCACGTGTTCGAGTTCTTCGCGGCCGTTGGAATCCAGATCTGCGAGCTCTGGGCCATGAGCGAGACGTCGTGCGTCATGACCGTCAACCCGAAGGACCGTATACGGGTGGGCACGGTGGGGCTGCCGATCCCCGGGCTCGAGGTCAAGCTGGCTCCCGACGGAGAGCTGCTCGTCCGTAGCGCCACCGTCATGAGGGGCTACCGCAACAAGCCCGAGCAGACCGCCGAGGCGATCGATGCCGAGGGGTGGCTGCATACCGGTGACATCGGGACGATCGACGACGACGGGTACGTGCGGCTCGTGGACCGCAAGAAGGACATCATCATCAACGCGGCCGGCAAGAACATGTCGCCCGCGAACATCGAAACCTGGCTGAGGTCCTCGAGCCCCCTGATCGGCCAGGCGGCGTGCATCGGCGACGGCCGGCCGTACAACGTTGCGCTGATCGCGCTCGACCCCGAGGGCGCCGCCGGGAGGTCGGCGGACGATCCCGCCACGATCGCCGAGATCGCGGCCGCCGTGGAAGTCGCCAACAGCCACCTCTCGCGCGTCGAGCAGATCAAGAAGTTCAAGGTCGTCGGCGAGCCTTGGCTGCCGGGGAGCGATGAGCTCACACCCACGATGAAGGTCAAACGGAGGAACGTGGTGGCGAAGTACGCCGCGGAGATCGAGGAACTCTATGCGAAGTAGGCGTGCAGCGGTCGTGAGCGCCGCTGTCGTAAAGGTGTCGATCAAGATCGCGTCGCGGCGGCCCTTCTAGATGTCGGCGGCCACCGTGGCGTTTCTGTACCACCGACGGGCGTAGCTGTCCTATTCCAGAGAAGACGTTGGTTCATACCGTGGGTTCGCCGCCGCAGCACAGCCTGTACGGCGTCAGGTGCGACGACTGATGGAGGTACTGGAGCAGACCGGTTTGCATTTCGAGATGTGCCAACCGATCGATGGCTGGATTCCCTACCCGGCCAGAGCTGAGCGTCTGGAGCACTGAACCGGCTTGCCGCAGTGATCGAAGCGCGGACGCCTGCGCGTCGAGATGTTGGACGAGCGGGGCGTCGTTATTGATTACGCCACGGATATGAATTCGTAGGACCACACAAGGAAGCGTGCGCCCATGACCGCGACAAGCCAACCAGACACCTCCGCTCCCAGCGCGCAGATCACACCCTTCACCGCGAACATCGAACAGTCCGCAATCG
>JAHFVD010000030.1:69025-81510 GCA_023264735.1 Mycobacterium sp.
ATGAATTCGTAGGACCACACAAGGAAGCGTGCGCCCATGACCGCGACAAGCCAACCAGACACCTCCGCTCCCAGCGCGCAGATCACACCCTTCACCGCGAACATCGAACAGTCCGCAATCGACGACTTGAAACGCCGGCTGGCCACCACGCGTTGGATCGAACGTGAACCCGTCGACGACTGGCGTCAGGGAGTGCCACTGAGCAAAGCCGAGGAACTCGTCGCGTACTGGCGGGACAGCTACGACTGGCGCCGTTTCGAGAAGCGGCTCAACACGTTTCCCCAATTCAGAACGAACATCGACGGACTCGGAATCCATTTCCTCCACGTGCGGTCGCCTCACGAGGACGCCCTACCCATGCTCATCACGCATGGTTGGCCCGGATCCATCATCGAATTCCTCGACACCATAGACCCACTCGTCAATCCCACACAGCACGGCGGTAGCGCCGAGGACGCCTTCCACTTGGTGATCCCATCCCTGCCCGGCTACGGCTTCTCCGACCGTCCGACTGAACCCGGCTGGAACCATGAACGGACTGCAGCCGCCTGGGGAACCCTCATGGCACGGCTCGGCTACACCAGATGGGTTGCCCAGGGCGGCGACTGGGGTTCACTCATCACCCACGCGATGGCGCGCGAAGGCGTCAAAGGCCTCATCGCAGCCCACTCGAACTTCCCGCTGGTGGAGCCCGCACAACTTCCCGACCATCCCGACCCCGGCGAGCAGCGGGCCATCGACGGCCTGACGAGCTTCGCCAGCGGAGGCTCGGCATACTTCGCCATCCACGCCACCCGACCGCAAACCATCGGCTACGGACTTGTCGATTCGCCAGTGGCTTTGGCTACCTGGATCTACGAGAAATTCCAAGCCTGGACCGACAACGACGGCGACCCTGAAGACGCGCTGACCAAGGACCAGATGCTCGACGTCATTTCGCTGTACTGGTTCACCGGAACAGGCGGTGCCAGCGCACGCTTTTATTACGAGGCGATGCAGGCATTGCCGCCGGGTCGATCGATTTTCAGCTTCGGACGAATCGACCTGCCTATGGCCGGCAGCGTGTTTCCGCGCGAGGTCTACCAACCTCCTCGGTCGTGGGCCGAGGAATCCTGGCCGAACCTGCTGTATTGGAACGAAGTCGACGAGGGCGGCCACTTCGCGGCATTCGAACAGCCGGCGCTGTTCACGACCGAAGTCCGCAACGCATTCCGGACCATGCGTTGACATGAACGACCAGACCGACAACCGGGTGACGCCGACTTTTGACATGGAAGAGAACACTCTCTATTGTTCAGGGGGCCGGCAGCAGGGTGATAGCCGTCACGATGCAGGGAGGGCGTAATGCAGGTCTCAGATGCCAGATATCGGGCGACTGCGGATTTGCTCACCGCGCGGCTGGGCCTGGGGGCCACCCGCTTGACCGTGAGTTCGCAGAGCTACGCCTGATGACTACGACGTATGCGTTCACCAAGCCGGCCCGCGCGATAGGCAGCTTCTTCGCGATGTCGTTGGACACCTTTGTGCAGATGTTCAAGCCGCCGTTCGCCTGGAAGGAATACATCCTCCAGAGTTGGTTTGTAGCAAGGGTTTCCGTGCTCCCAGCGCTGATGTTGACAATGCCGTATTCGGTCTTGCTGGTATTCAACTTCAACGTCCTGCTCACCGAATTCGGTGCCGCGGACTTCTCCGGGACCGGCGCGGCGATCGGCACCGTCAACCAGATCGGCCCGGTTATCACAGTTCTAGTGGTGGCCGGGGCCGGCGCCACAGCCATGTGCGCAGATTTGGGCGCGCGCACGATCCGCGACGAACTCGACGCATTGCGGGTGATGGGCATCAATCCGGTTCAGGCTCTCGTGGTCCCCCGTGTGCTGGCCGCGACCACCGTAGCGTTGGCGCTATCGGCGGTGGTGATCATCGTGGGCCTCGCCGGCGCATTCTTTTTCGTGGTATTTGTCCAGCACGTTTCGGCGGGCGCATTTGTCGCCGGTTTGACGTTGCTGACGGGTCCCGGCGACCTCATCGTCGCGCTGGTCAAGGCGGCGCTGTTCGGGATGGCGGCAGGCCTGATCGCTTGCTACAAGGGGATGTCCGTTGAAGGCGGTCCCGCCGGCGTCGGCAACGCGGTCAACGAGACCGTCGTGTTCACCTTCGTGGTCCTATTCGCGATCAACATCATCGTGACCGCCGTCGGCATCCAGTTCACGGTGCAGTGAGGTGAACCCATGACGACAACGGTTGCCAGCGGAATCTATCCGCGGCTGCAGCGCGCGGCGAGAAACGCTGCCGGCGAATGGAACCGGATCGGATCGCAGGCGCAGTTCTACGCCAGAACGGTCAAGTCGATTCCCGATGCCCTCGTCAACTACCGGACCGAGGTGTGGCGGCTCATCGCACAGATGGGTTTGGGTGCTGGCGCGCTTGCCGTCGTCGGCGGAACCGTGGTCATCGTGGGCTTTCTCACGATCACCACGGGCGCAATCGTTGCGGTGCAGGGTTACGCCCAATTGTCGTCCGTCGGTTTCGAGGCTTTTACCGGATTCGGGTCGGCGTTCTTCAATACGCGGCTCATCGTGCCCGGAACCACTTCCGTCGCGTTGTCGGCGACGATCGGAGCCGGCGCTACCGCGCAGATCGGCGCGATGCGAATCAACGAGGAGATCGACGCGCTCGAGGTGATCGGCATCCGCAGTGTCACCTACCTCGCCGCCACCCGGGTGATCGCCGGGATGACGGTCGTCATCCCGCTGTACTGCGTGGCCGTCATGATGGCCTACCTGTCCGCGCGCACCGGCACGACTGCCATCTATGGGCAGGCGTCGGGCGTCTACGACCACTATTTCAACACCTTCCTCAACCCGTTCGATGTGATCTGGTCGTTCTTCCAGGTCCTCGCGATCACCGTGGTGATCATGCTGGTGCACACCTACTACGGGTACACCGCGGCGGGCGGGCCGGCCGGGGTCGGCGAGGCTGTCGGTCGAGCGGTGCGTACGTCGATGGTGGTTGCGGCAGCCGTGATCGTCTTCATTTCGCTGGCCCTTTACGGCCAATCCGGCAACCTCAACCTGGCGGGGTAGCGCAATGGAACCCCGATCCGGAGCACGGCGCATCGGCCCAGGCTGGTGGGCCCTGATGTTGGTCGTGTTGAGCATCCTGTTCGTTTTCGTGAGCTCTGCATTCTTCGCCGGGACGTTCAAGTCCTCGGTGCCGGTCACGATGACCTCGGACCGATCCGGGATCATCATGGAGACCAACGCCAAGGTCAAAATGCGTGGTGTTGAGGTCGGCCGGGTGAGCCAGATCGGCACCGCCAACGGAGGGGCGCGCCTGAGGCTGGAGATCGATCCCGACCAGATCTCTTACATCCCAGCCAATGTCGAGGCCCAGATCGACGCGACCACCGCCTTCGGCGCCAAGTTCGTCGACCTGGTATATCCGGACAAGCCCAGCAAAGAGCGGTTGGCGGCCGGCGCCGTGCTGCGTTCGAGAAACGTCAGCACCGAGGTGAACACGGTTTTCGAGAATGTCGTCGACCTCATCAACGTGATCGATCCGGCGAAACTGAACTCGGTGCTGAGCGCCGTTGCCGATGCGGTGCGCGGACAGGGTGAACGGATGGGTCAGGCCACCACCGACCTCAACCAGGTGCTGACGGCGCTCAACGACCGCAGCGACACCATCCGCGCGGACTGGCGCTCGTTCAAGAATTTCAACGACACGTACGCCGACGCCGCCCAGGACATCCTGACGGTCCTCGACGCCGCCAGCACCACCAGCAAGACCGTCGTCGATCATGCGGGTGCGCTGGACAGTCTGCTGCTCAACGCCACCGGCTTCGGGCAGGCCGGCAGCAATCTGCTCGGCGCCAGCAAGGACAACCTCGTCGCTTCGGCCGACGTTCTCGAGCCGACCACGGGCCTGCTGCTCAAGTACAGCCCGACCTATACCTGCATGCTGACGGGCACAACCTTCAACCTTGAGCACGGTTGGTACAAGGCCTTCGGCGGCAATGGCCGCAGTCTGCAACTCGATGCCGGACTGCTGTTCGGTAACGATCCCTATGTCTACCCCGACAATCTGCCGATCGTCGGGGCCAAGGGCGGGCCGGGTGGCAAGCCGGGCTGCGGATCCCTGCCCGATGTTGCGAAGAACTTCCCGGTGCGCCAGCTCGTCACCAACACCGGGTGGGGGACCGGTCTGGATATGCGCCCCAACCCGGGCATCGCAGAAGCCTGCTGGGCGAACTGGTTACCGACGACGCGCGCGGTGCCGGCGCCTCCCAGCTACCGGCATTGTCTCCCAGGGCCGGCGATCGGACCGGTGCCGTATCCCGGAGCGCCCCCCTACGGTGCGGCGCTGTACGGGCCCGGCGGGGTGCCGCTGTGGCCGGGTGTTCCGCCCGCAGGGCCCGGCCCGGGCCCGGCAAACCCTGCCTCGAACGGCCAGACACCGCCATGACATCCGACGACCGATCCACATTGGAGGTGCAGCTATGGGCGATCTGAAACGCGCTGCTGTGCGCCTGGGTGCCTTCTTGACTGTCTGTTTCTTGGGCGCGTTCCTGCTGTTTACCGTCTTCGGGCAGGCCCGGTTCGGGAAGGGCGAGAACTACGTCGCCATGTTCACCAACGTCTCGGGTCTCAAGGATGGCGACATCGTCCGGATTGCCGGGGTGGAGGTCGGCAAGGTACAGAAGATCTTGGTCAACCGGGACGCGACGGTGCGCGTCGAATTCTCGGCGGACGATTCGGTGGTCCTGACCGAAGGATCCCGGGCCGTGATCCGGTACGACGACCTGATCGGTAACCGCTTCCTGGCCCTGATGGAAGGCGCCGGGGGACTTCACACCCTCAAGCCCGGTGGCACGATTCCCATTGACCGCACCGAGCCCGCATTGGACCTGGACGCAGTGATCGGCGGCTTCCGACCGTTGTTTCGTGCGCTGAATCCCGACCAGGTGAATGCGTTGACCGGACAGTTGATAGAGGCGTTTCAGGGACAGGGTCCCACGATCGGTTCGTTCTTGACCCAGGCCGCCGCCGTCACCAACACCTTGGCCGACCGCGATCTTCTGATCGGGCAGACCGTCGACAACCTCAACATCGTCCTGGGGTCGCTGGGCGGCCAGAGCGAAAGGTTCGACAAAGCGGTGACGTCGCTGTCGGAGCTCGTCGGTGGGTTATCCCAGCGCAGGACCGACCTATCCAATGCGGTGGCCCACATCGACGCGGGCGCCGGATCGTTCGCCGACTTGTTCGCCGAAGCGCGGGAGCCGTTCAAGAAGGTGGTGCACGAAATCGACCGTGCCGCCGGAATCGCCGTCGCCGACCACGAGTACCTCGACCGCTTCTTGAACGAGCTGCCGGACAAGTATCGCGCGATAGGCCGTCAGGGGATATACGGCGACTTCTTCACCTTCTACCTGTGTGACGCGGTGTTCAAGCTCAACGGAAAGGGAGGCCAGCCGGTGTATCTCAAGGTTGCCGGCCAGGACACAGGGCGGTGTGCACCCAAATGAAGACCTTTTCCGAACGTAACCCGGTGATCATTGGGTTCATTGGTGTCGCGCTGGTCGCGCTCGTCGCGCTGGTCGCGCTGAACTACCAGAAGCTGCCGTTCCTCAACCAGGGCAAGACCTACTCGGCGGAATTCGCAGACGCCGGTGGACTTTTCGACGGTGCCGGGGTGGAAGTCTCCGGCTTTCCGTCGGGGAAGGTGACCAGCATCGAGCTCCACGGAAATCGTGTGCTGGTCAAGTTTTGGGTGGACAAGAACATCCACGTCGGAGAGCGCTCCGAGGCCCGCATCAGAGCCAAGAGCCTGTTGGGTACCAAGGTGCTTGAGGTCCTGCCGCGCGGTGACGGCACGCTGGACGGGACGATGCCGATGGACCGGACCACGTCGCCCTACCAGCTGCCCGACGCCGTCGGTGACCTGGCCAACACGATTGCCGGGTTGGACACCACCCAGCTGTCGGATTCGTTGGCCACGCTGGCGAAAACCTTCTCCAACACTCCGGAAGAGCTGAGGACCGCGGTGCAGGGGGTGGCGCGGTTCGCGCAAACCCTCAACGAACGCGACGCCAACCTGCGCAGGTTGCTCGACAACGCGGCCAAGGCGACGGGTGTGCTGGCCAAGCGTAGCGACCAAGTGGTCAGCCTGGTGCGTGACTCCAATGCGCTGCTGGCGGAGTTGCGTACCCAAAGCGCGGCGCTGGATCAGGTTTGGGGCAGCCTCTCGGCTGCCTCACAACAACTCAAGGGCTTCATCGACGAGAACCGACAGGAACTGCGGCCCGCGCTGGACAAGCTCAACGGCGTGCTCGCGATTGTCGACAATCGCAAGGAGCGCGTGCAACTGGCCATCAAAGGCATCAACGCCTACGCGTTGTCGTTCGGGGAATCGCTTTCGTCGGGCCCCTTCTTCAAGGCGTACCTCGCCAACCTGCTGCCCGGTCAGTTCATTCAACCCTTCGTCGATGCCGCGTTCTCGGACCTCGGACTCGATCCGTCGGTGTTGCTGCCGTCGCAGTTGCACGATCCGCAGACCGGTCAGCCGGCAACGCCGGCGCTACCGGTGCCGTACCCCCGGACTGGTCAGGGTGGTGATCCTCGCCTGACACTGCCCGATGCGATCACCGGCAACCCCGGCGATCAGGGGTGCGGTCCGCCCGGTCTGCCGCTGCCAGGACCTACTGGCTGCTATCCGTATCGCGAGCCGCCCCCGGCGCCGGCGCCTGGCGGCCCGCCGCCCGGGCCGCCAGCGGGAGAGACGCCCGCACCGGCGCCCGTGCCGGTCTACGTGCCGGCGCCGGGCGAGGTTCCGCACACGCCGGGAGGACAACCGTGATCGCGAGACTGAAGTCGCGCACCGCGCTGGCGGTGGCCCTCATCGTGGTGTTGGTTGCCGGGGTTGTCGTCGCCGTCCGCACCGTCGATCAGACCGACCGGACGCTGGTTGTCGGCTACTTCGACAACAGCACCGCCTTATTCCCCGGCGACGACGTGCGCATTCTGGGGGTGCGAGTGGGCAAGGTGGAAAAGATCGAACCGGAACCCGAGAGGGTCAAGATCTCGTTCTGGTTCGACCGCAAGTACCAGGTCCCCGCCGACGTGAAGGCGGTGATCCTGTCGCCACAACTGGTGACGGGTCGGGCCATCCAGCTGACACCGGCCTACACCAGCGGTCCCACGTTGGGCGACGGCGCAGTAATCCCACAGTCGCGCACCGCGGTTCCCGTCGAGTGGGACGACATCCGCGATCAGCTCCACAAACTCACCGACCTGCTGAAGCCCACCACGCCGGGCGGCGTGAGCACGTTCGGCGAATTGGTCAACACCGCCGCCGCCAACCTGCGCGGGCAGGGCTCCACCATCCGCGACACCATCATCAAGCTGTCGCAGACGGTTTCGGCGCTCAGCGACCATAAAGAAGATCTCTTCGCTACGTTCAAGAACCTGTCCACGCTGGTGACAGCGCTGCGCGACAGTACCGACCTGCTCGAACAGCTCAACACGAATCTTGCTGCGGTGTCCGGGGTGCTGGCCGATGACCCGAAAAAGATCGGTCAGACGATGACCGATCTCCACGCGGTGCTCGGCGACCTGCAAAGATTCTCCGCGGACAATCGCGAGGCGCTTGGCACCACGTCGGACAAACTGGCGTCGGTCACCACGGCGCTGGTCGGCAGCATCGACGACATCAAGCAGGCGCTGCACATCGCTCCGACCACTCTTCAGAACTTCAGCAACATCTTCGAACCGGCCAACGGTTCGTTCACGGGCGCGCTGTCGGCCAACAACTTCGCCAATCCGATCAGTTTCCTGTGTGCAGCGATTCAGGCGGCATCCCGCCTGGGTGCCGAGCAAGCCTCCAAGCTGTGCGTGCAGTACCTGGCGCCGATATTGAAGAACCGCCAATACAACTTTCCACCAATCGGTTTGAACCCTCTCGTCGGTGTACAGGCCAGGCCCAACGAGGTCACCTACAGCGAGGATTGGATGCGTCCTGATTACGTTCCTCCCGCCGCGCCTGGCCAAGGGGCGCCCGTAGCGGCGCAAGCGCCGGGCGGGCCGGCACCGCTGGCCGCCGAAGCACCGAATGCGCCACCCCCCGAGCCGATTTCGACTAATCCCGCCACCGGCTTGCCCGGGATGATGCTTCCCCCTGGAGGTGGCTGATGATCAGCATCCGACGCCGCACGGCCAGCCTGATGTTGATCGGGGCCGTGATGTTCGCGCTATCCGGTTGCGCCGACTGGCACGGGCTGAACACGCTTCCGTTGCCCGGTACCCAGGGCAACGGGCCCGGTTCCTACGTCGTCCAGGCGCAGATGCCCGACGTCAACAACCTGCAGCCGAACTCCAGGGTGCGCGTCGCCGACGTGACGGTCGGCAATGTCGTCAAGATCGAGCGCCAAGGGTGGAACGCGGTGGTGACCATGCGCCTCAATGGCGACGTCAACCTTCCCGCGAACGCCACCGCCAAGCTGGGTCAGACCAGCCTGCTCGGTTCACAACACATTGAGTTGGCGCCTCCCGCCGACGGGCCGCCGCAGGGCAGGCTGCATGACGGCTCACTGATCCCATTGGCGCACAGTGGTTTATACCCGACCACCGAGCAGACGCTGGCAACCTTGTCGATGGTGCTCAACGGCGGCGGCATCGGCAAGATCGGGGACATCACCGAAGCGTTCAGTACTGCGTTCCGCGGACGTGAAAAGGATCTGCGCAGCCTGATCGAACAGCTGGACAGATTCACCGCTTACCTCAACGATCAGTCCGGCGACATCATCGCGGCAACCGAAAGTCTGAACCGCCTGGCCGGACAGGTCGCCGAGCAGCAACCCGTCGTGGATCGGGCGCTCAAGACCATCCCCGATGCGCTTGCCGAGCTCAACAAACAGCGGGAGAACCTTGTCGAGGCCGCCGACAAGCTCGGCCAGTTCAGCGCGCTGATCACTGACACCGTCCATCAATCCAAAGAGGACGTCGTCAAGATTCTGCGGGACACCGGACCCGTCCTGGAATCACTCGCGAACGCCGGCCCGAGCATGACGCGGGCGCTGAGCGGCCTTGCCACCTTCCCGTTCCCGAACGAAAACATCGAAAAATGGCAACGCGGTGACTACGGCAACCTGACCGGCATCTTCGACCTCACCCTCAGCCGCCTGGACGCGTCGTTCTTCACCGGCACCCGATGGGAGTGCGATCTCACCTGGCTGGAAATGCAGTGGGGACGCACCATCGGCCAGCTCCCCAGCCCGTGCACGGGCGGGAACCCCCAGCACACGCCGGGCAACCCGCTCGTTGCTCCATACCAACTGGACCAGGGGCCGTAATGCACCTAAGCCGACAGGCCAGGATCCAGCTGGCGATCTTCTCGGTGATCGCGCTTATCGCGCTCACCGTCATGTCCGTGCACTTCTTGAAGCTGCCCGCCATGATGTTCGGCGTCGGCCGCTACACAGTGACGGTGGAACTACCCGAGGCCGCGGGGCTCTACGCCAGTGGCAACGTCACCTACCGCGGCGTCGAGGTGGGGCGGGTCGAGTCGGTGAAGCTGACCCCGAACGGCGTCGCAGCGGACCTGTCGCTGAGATCCGACATCGCCATTCCCTCAGATCTCGAAGCCGAGGTGCACAGCCAGTCCGCGATCGGCGAACAGTACGTCCTGCTGAAGCCCCATGACGGCACCGCGCCACCGCTCAAGAACGGCGACGTGATCCCGCTGGCCGACACCAAGGTGCCGGTTAACGTCAACGCCATCCTCTCCGATGTGGTGACCGGCCTCAAGGCTGTGCCCAAGGAGAATCTGAAGACCGTCATCGACGAGTCGTACACGGCTGTCGGCGGTCTAGGTCCTGAACTGACCCGCCTCGTGCACGGCTCAATCGATCTTTCTATCGAGGCCCGCAAGAATCTCGACCCGCTGATTGCGCTGATCGAGCAACAGAAGCCGGTGCTTGACTCGCAAACCAACACCCGTGATGCGATTGCTTCGTGGGCGTCGAACCTGGCCACGGCGACCAGTGAATTGAAGACCCACGACGAGGATGTCTCGGCCCTGCTGGTTGAGGGCGGCCCGGCGTTGGCAGCGGCGCGCCAGGTGTTCGAGCGGCTGCAGCCCACCCTGCCCATCGTCCTGGCCAACCTGGTCAGCCTCGGCCGAGTGGCGCTGACCTACAACGCCAACGTCGAACAGCTGCTGGTGCTGCTTCCCCAAGTCAGCGCCGAGGGTGGGGCCGTGTTGCTGGCCAACAGGGACACCAAACAGGACTACCAGGGTGCGTTCCTGAGCTTCAATCTCAACCTCAATCTGCCTCCCCCATGCACCACCGGATTCCTGCCGGCCCAGCAGCGCCGCTCGCCCAGCTACGAGGACGCTCCGGAACGCCCGGTAGGCGACCTGTACTGCAGAACCCCGCAGGACTCACCCTGGAACGTACGCGGTGCGAAGAACACCCCATGCGTCACCCGTCCCGGCAAGCGTGCACCCACGGTGAAGATGTGTGAAAGCGATGAACAATACGTTCCGCTCAACGACGGCGACAACTGGAAAGGTGACCCGAACGCCACCCTTTCAGGCCAAGACATCCCACAGCTGCCGCCGGGCACACCGCCCGCTGCGCCGCCGATGGCTGTCGTCCCGTACGACCCAGCCACGGGATCCTACGTCGGCCCCGACGGAAAGACCTACACGCAAGCCGATTTGGCGCAGACAACGCCAGAGGAGAAGACATGGCAGCAGTTGCTGACTCCGCCAGGGAGCTGACACTGGCCCTCGACGACGAGACCCGCGACACCGAGGCCGCCGAGGAATACGACGACGAACCCCTCGACGGCGAACCGGGCTCGGCGACCGATAGCCCGGTGCGGTCGGTGCGGCAAGCAGTGCTGTTCGGGTCGGCCATCCTCGTATGCCTGTCGGTTCTAGCGGGTTGGTTGGGATTTCGTGCATACCAAGCACATCAAGAGCAGGCCTTGCAAAGTCAGCTTGTCCAGGCTGCCAGGCAAGGGGCGCTCAACCTGACCACGATCGACTGGCAGCACGCCGAAGGGGACATGCAGCGCATCCTGGACGGAGCCACCGGACAGTTCCGCGACGAGTTCGCCTCGCGGTCTCAGCCGTTCATCGAGGCGGTCAAGCAAGCCAAGTCAACATCGGTTGGCACTATCACCGAGGCGGGTCTGGAATCGGAGGAGAGCGGCCATGCCAGGGTGCTGGTGGCGGTGGCCGTAAAGACCTCGAATGACGGTGCGCTTGCACCGGATCCGCGCGCGTGGCGGATGCGCATAACGGTCCAGGAGGACGGCGACCAGGCCAAGGTGTCCAACGTGGAGTTCGTCGCATGAGGTGGCCGAAGTTCCGCCATGCGGTGGACGCGACCGAGGCCGACCTCGTCGAGGAAGCCGCCGCCGAGCCGGTACCAGTAGCCGCCGTAGAAGTGGAGAATCGAGTCGACGAAGCCACCGACGTCGACGATTCGGAACCCGGTGATCCGCCGCCGAGCGCGCGGCGCCGCGGGCGCCTGTCGGGTGTGATCGCCTTCTTGGTGCTTCCCGTGCTGGCGATGCTGCTGGCTTCGGCCGCAGGCTATCTGAAGTACTACGAATCCTCGATCGGTGGAATTCAGGCAGCTCAACGGGATTCCGTGCAGTCGGCCACCGACGGCACGATCGCGCTGCTGTCTTACCAGCCAGATACCGTGGAAAAGGATCTCGAGGCCGCCAAGAGTCGGCTGACGGGGGATTTCCTGAACTCGTACACATCATTGACCCACGACGTGGTGATCCCGGGAGCCAAGCAGAAGCAGATCTCCGCGAAGGCTACCGTTCCGGCGGCGTCATTGACCTCGGCGACCGAGAACCGCGCCGTCGTGCTGCTGTTCGTGGATCAGTCCGTCGTCGTCGGGCACGATGCACCGACCGAAACCGCTTCCAGCGTCAGGGTCACCCTCGACAAGGTCGACGGACGCTGGCTCATCTCGCGTTTCGACCCCGTATAGGTTGACCATGAAACCCACATCGAAATGCCTTCGCCCGCTGAGTAAGTCGCGGTCGGCGCTCACCGTGCAGATGCAGCCGGCGCACGACGTCCGGCAATGGCGGAACTCCGCTGCCCAACCTGGCGTCGCTCCCTGACAGATTGGAAGCAGAAATGCAGTACCGGTCACTGGGATTGCCGACCTTAATCGTCGTCGGCCTGTTGTCTCCTGCGCCGGTCGCGCATGCTGACAACAAGCGACTGAACGACGGGGTGGTCGCCAACGTCTATACAGTTCAACACCAGGCGGGCTGCACCAACGACATTCATATCAACCCGCAGCTACGGCTGGCCGCTCAGTGGCACAGCAGGGATGTGCTGAACAACCGCGACCTCGACGGTGACATCGGCTCGGACGGGTCCACCCCGCAAAGTCGCGCCAACGCAGCCGGCTTCCACGGTCGCGTGGCGCAGACGGTGGCGATCAACCCTGC
>JAHFVD010000031.1 GCA_023264735.1 Mycobacterium sp.
CCAACGCCCACGGCACCGTGACCGGTGCCGCCGGCGGTGTGCTCCTGCGCCCCTTCGCCCGGCTCATCTCCGGGGCCGGTGACAGCGTCACCACCTACGGCGAACCCTGGAACATGAACTGATCGACCGCTTCTGACCCCCGCTTGGGTGGGGCGGTTGGGCTCGCTAGCCCAGCCGCTCCACCGCGGCGGCGATTCGTTCGTCCGTCGCGGTCAGAGCCACCCGAACGTGCTGCCCACCGCGGGCCCCGTAGAACTCCCCGGGAGCCACGAGGATGCCACGCTCGGCCAGCCAGGACAGGGTCGTCCGACACGGCTCACCGCGAGTAGCCCACAAGTACAGTCCCGCCTCGGAGTCGTCGACGGTGAAATCCGCTGACCGCATCGCGGCGAGCAGGACATCGCGGCGGCGCGCATAGCGCTGCCGCTGCTCGAGTTCGTGGGCGTCGTCATCAAGGGCGGCCACCATCGCCGCCTGCACCGGCGTCGGCACCATCATCCCGACGTGCTTGCGCACCGCCAACAATTCGGTGACCACATCGGGGTCACCGGCGACGAACCCGGCCCGGTACCCGGCAAGCGACGAGCTCTTCGACAGCGAGTGCACCGCCAGCAGCCCGGTGTGGTCACCGCCGCTGACCGAGGGATGCAGCACCGAGGTCGGCTCCGCTTCCCATGCCAGGCCCAGGTAGCACTCGTCGGACACGACGAGAGTGCCGCGTTCGCGGGCCCATTCGACGACCTTGCGCAGATGGTCGCGGCCCAGCACCTTGCCCGTCGGGTTGCTCGGGGAGTTGATGAACACCACCGCGGGTGACTCGGGACCGAGCTGGGTCACCGAATCGGCAGGGATCACCCGGGCGCCGACAAGCCGCGCCCCCACGTCATAAGTCGGATAGGCCAGCTCGGGCACCACGACCACGTCGTCGGCGCCAACGCCCAACAGCGTCGGCAGCCACGCGATCAGCTCCTTGGTGCCGATGACCGGCAGCACCGCCTCCTCGGCCAGCCCGCTGATGCCGTAGCGGCGGTGCAACGCAGCAACCGCCGAGGCGCGCAGGGCCGGCGTGCCTGCGGTCGTGGGATAGCCCGGAGCGGCGCTGGCCGCGGCGAGGGCCTCTCGGATCACCGGAGCTACCTCGTCCACGGGGGTGCCCACCGACAGGTCGACGATGCCGCCGGGATGCGCCCGCGCGGTCGCCGTCACCTCGGCCAGGGTGTCCCATGGAAAGACCGGCAGCGCCGCTGACAGGGGCCGGCGGCGCGCACGCAACGGGATCGGAGGCGTCAGTCCTCTTCCTTGGGCGGCAGATCCTTGACCGCTTGCGGATCGTTGTCGGTCTGCCCGACCTTCGAGGCGCCGCCCGGTGAACCGAGCTCGGCGAAGAAGTCGGCGTTGATCTGGGTGTACGCCGACCACTGATCCGGGACGTCGTCCTCGTAGTAGATCGCCTCGACGGGGCAGACCGGCTCACACGCGCCACAGTCCACGCACTCATCGGGGTGGATGAACAACATGCGCGCACCCTCGTAGATGCAGTCGACCGGGCATTCCTCAATGCATGCCTTGTCCTTGATGTCGACGCAGGGTTCGGCGATCGTGTACGTCACTGAGGTTCTCCTCGGTCTGTCTACTCGTCGGGGTGGCTGTTCTTCGGTATGGCTGTGTGTCAGCGCGGACGCTGAGAACGCCTAGTATCCGATGCCGGTCGCCGGATAGCCGACTCAGTGTGCCCTAACTTGTCGGGTACCCAGTACCAGTCAACTCAGGTGTTCCGCGCGGTAACTGATACTAGACGTTTCGTATATTAGCGAGCCACACGGGCAAACGCGGCGACGACAGCCTGTTCGGTGTGGGCGACCACCGGGCCGGCCTTTCCTAGAAGACGATGGTGGTTCGGCCGTCGACGAGAACACGGTCCTCGCAATGCCAGCTGACGGCGCGGGCCAACACGGTGCGCTCGATGTCTGCGCCTCTGCGCGCGAGTTCCGTCGTGTCGGCTCGGTGGGAGACGCGGACCACGTCTTGTTCGATGATGGGACCCTCGTCGAGGTCCTCGGTGGCGTAATGGGCGGTCGCCCCGATCAGCTTCACCCCGCGCTCGCGCGCCTTCCCGTACGGTCCAGCACCGGCGAAGGCGGGCAGGAACGAGTGGTGGATGTTGATGACCGGGACGCCGATCCGGTCAAGGAAGTCGCCGGACAGGATCTGCATGTAGCGGGCCAGCACCACCAGATCGGCCCGGCCTTGCAGTAACTCGAGCTGCTGGCGCTCGGCGTCGGCTCTGGTCGCGGGCGACACCGGTATGCACTCGAACGGCACGCCGAAGCCGGCGACGTCGGATGCCAGATCGCGATGGTTGGATACCACCTGCACCACCTCGATCGGCAGCTCTCCGCGCCGGGCACGCCACAAGAGATCGAGCAGGCAATGGTCGTAGCGCGAAACGAACACCGCAACCCGGGTCGGCGTCGCGGCGATCCGCAACCTGAATTCCGCGTCAAGGGGCCCGGCCACCTGCTCGGCGAAATCGCCGTCCAACGCGGCTAGCCGATCACCCAACGCCGGCAGATGAAACTCCACCCGCATGAAGAAGCGGCCGTCGGTCGGGTCCGTCGAATACTGGTCGGAGGCAACAATATTCGCACCGGCGCGATGCAAGAACGTGCTGACCTTTGAGACGATCCCCGGCCGGTCGGGGCAGGAGATGACAAGCCTGCCGATATCCACGAGTGAGCCTCAGGCCGCGCGGTCGGCGTAGGTCGTGGTGCGCTGGCGGGCTGGGCGGCCGATGCCCTCGGCGATGGCGACCAGTTCCTCGACCGACTTCGCCGATCCGTTCTCCGAGCCGGCCATCCGCGAGATGGTCTCCTCCATCAGCGTGCCGCCGAGGTCGTTGGCGCCACCGGTCAGCATCACCTGGGTGCGTTCGACACCGAGCTTGACCCAGCTGGTCTGAATATTGGAGATCCTGCCGTGCAACATGATTCGCGCCAGCGCGTGCACCGCGCGGTTGTCGCGATGCGTCGGTCCGGGCCGCGACCCGCCGGCCAGGTACAGCGGCGAGCTCTGGTGCACGAACGGCAGCGGCACGAACTCGGTGAAACCACCGGTGCGGTCCTGGATGCCGCGCAACACGTTGAGGTGACCGACCCAGTGATTCGGGGTGTCGACGTGGCCGTACATCATCGTCGAGCTCGACCGCAGGCCGACCTCGTGCGCGGTCGTCACCACCTCGATCCACATCGACGTCGGCAGCTTGCCCTTGGTGAGCACCCAACGCACCTCGTCGTCGAGGATCTCGGCGGCCGTGCCGGGAATGGAGCCGAGACCGGCTTCCCTCAACGCCGTCAGCCACTCCCGAATGCTCAAGCCGCTCTTGGTGACTCCGTTGGAGATCTCCATCGGCGAGAACGCGTGCACATGCATGGACGGCACCCGCGCCTTGACCGCGCGCACCAGGTCGGCGTACCCGGTGACCGGCAGCTCGGGGTCGATCCCGCCCTGCATGCACACCTCGGTGGCGCCGGCGACATGCGCCTCCCAGGCGCGGTCGGCGACCTCGTCGGTGGACAGCGAATAGGCGTCGGCGTCACCCTTGCGTTGGGCGAACGCGCAGAACCGGCAGCCGGTGTAGCAGATGTTGGTGAAGTTGATATTGCGGTTGACGACGAAAGTGACATCGTCGCCGACGGCGTCCTTACGAAGCGAATCCGCTAGTGCAGCAACAGCATCCATCGCAGGTCCGTCCGCGGTGGCCAGCGCCAGGTACTCGTCGTCGGTGCACCCGCCAGGATCGCGCTCGGCGGAGCGCAACGCGGCCAGCACGTCGGTGCCGAGCCGCTCGGGGGCACGGGCGGCGAGCTCGTGCACCTTCTCGCGGATGGATTCCCAGTCGCCGAACGCGCTACCCAGATCGCTGCGGGTCTCGGTGCGCCGGCCCTCGCTGTCGATGGCCGTGTGCAGGTCGGTGCGCCCCAACGATTCGGTCGCCTCATCGGGTTCCTGCCATGGGCGGCCCACCGGATTGACGTCCCGGGCGTAGCCGGTCTCGGGGTCGGCCAGCGCCTCGACGTGCCCCTGGACGCGGGGGTCGATCCAGGCCGCACCGGCCTGCACGAACTGCGGCTGGGCCGTCAGGCGCTGCACCAGGTCGTAGCCCGCCTCGGCGGTCACCGCGGCGAGTTCGTCGAGTGCGGGCCAGGGCCGTTCGGGGTTGACGTGGTCGGGCGTCAGCGGGGACACCCCGCCCCAGTCGTCAACGCCGGCGCCAATCAGGGCAAGGCACTCCTGCCGGGACACCAGGTTCGGCGGGGCCTGGATGCGCACCTTGGGCCCCATCACCAGGCGGGTAACCGCCAGCGTGGCCAGGAAATCATCGATGCCTGCATCGGGCACCGAGGCCATCGCGGTGTGATCCTTGGCCCGGAAGTTCTGCACGATCACTTCCTGGACGTGGCCGAATTCCTTGTGCGACCGCCGGATGGCGTGGATGGTCTCGGCGCGCTCGGTCAGCGTCTCCCCGATGCCGACCAGCAGGCCGGTGGTGAAGGGAATTGAAAGTCTGCCAGCGTCATCCAGGGTGCGCAGCCGCACCGCGGGATCCTTGTCGGGGCTGCCATAGTGAGCGGCACCGCGGGTCTCATATAACCGGCGTGACGTCGTCTCGAGCATCATGCCCATCGACGGCGCCACCGGCTTCAACCGCGACAGCTCCGACCAGCTCATCACGCCGGGATTCAGATGCGGCAGCAGACCCGTCTCCTCGAGCACCCGGATCGCCATCGCCCGCACGTAGTCCAGCGTGGAGTCATAGCCCCGCTCATCGAGCCACTGCTTGGCTTCGGGCCACCGTGCCTCTGGACGGTCACCGAGGGTGAACAAGGCTTCCTTGCAACCCAATTCGGCGCCGCGGCGCGCAACGTCGAGTATCTCGTCGGGCTCCATGAACATGCCGCGGCCCTCGGCCCGTAGCTTGCCTGGCACCGTGACGAAGGTGCAGTAGTGGCAGGTATCGCGGCACAGGTGGGTGACGGGGATGAACACCTTGCGCGAGTAACTGACCGGAAGCAGACCCGTCGCACCGCGGCGCCCGCCCGAGTCCAGCCCGGCGTCGCGCACCCGGGCCGCGCTGGCGCACAGATCCACGAGATCTTCGCCGCGGGCGGTCAGGGCGATCGCCGCCTCGTCGATGTTGAGGGCGACACCGTCGCGGGCTCGACGCAGAACACGTCTCATCGCGGCAGGCGAGGGAGCTTCAGTCCGCGGTGGAACCACCGGTGTGGGCAGCGGACTACTGGGCTGGGAGTTCAGGGCCACTCCCGGGTAACCGTCCAGAGCTGGGAAATCATCCGCATGTCTCACTATCTGAAACTCGGGTGACGGACATGATCCACACAGTAGTCCGCGCAGTTAACGGCGCGACCCGGTGTCTCAGCGACCCACAGACATGCAGCCACGGCGAAGAATTTTGTAACACTGCGCCGTCAGCAACGTAAATTGTCGTTATTAGCTGTAATCCAAGCAGGGAGTTCTGCCATGACCGTGTCCGCCCGTTCCTATCTGACTGCAGGTGTGACGACGATGGTCGTGGGAGCCATGGCATTGGCCCCGGTGCAGCCATCTGCACCCGTCTCGATCACAGCGGACACCGTGCGGCTGTCCGCTGCGGTCCAGCCCCTGGTCAACCAGGTCAACACCGCCGCGGCGACGCTGGGCCAGCCCACCCCCGCGGTCGCGGGGCAGCAACCCCGGGCGCAGGCTGCGGCGCAGGCGAACAACAACGTCTCGAACGCCATCGATGCGGCCTACGGGGTGATCATGTACTGGGCGGACTACTTCGCCCTGGAGCTGGGGCCGTATTTACTGGGATGGATCCCGTTTGGCTATCTCATCAGCGACCAGATCTACATCTGGTACCCGAACTTCACGGTGCCGGTGGCCGACACCTTCGTCTACGACTTTCTCGACCCGGTGGTCAACGACTTTTGGAACCCGACCGTGTGGCGGGACGGGCTCACCGCCATAGCCAACGCCACGCGGGTGGGGCTGGGCACCGTGGTCCAACAGGAGATCGCCTACGCCTGGAGCCTGGCCTGGTTCCCGTTCCCGCTGCCGCCGCTTCCGCCGCTGCCGTTTGCCGCAACCAAGGTGCCCGCCGCGGCGGCGAGCAAGGACGAGGCTGCACCGGCCACAGCGACCGTCACCTCCGGCACGGGCCATTCCGCCCGCCCGCAGGTGGCCAAGCAGCCGGCGGACACACTCCCCGCCGCGACGGTCACCGACACCACCGACGGCACCCCCACTGCTTCGAAAACCACCAAGGCTGACAGCACCGATGCGCCGTCCGGTAAGAGTGGCTCGGCCACGTCAGGCAGTGACACTCCCAAGAAGCGGTCCACCGCCGGCTCCGCACGCAGCCACGGTCCAAAGGCGGATAAGGCGGTTAAGGCCGCCGAGTAACACCCTCAGCGAGAACGGTTGTGCCGCCACAGGAACCACGCCGGCGGCGCGGCGCCCAGCGCCAGGAACAGCAGCACCGAGTAGGCCATCACACCGGGGCCGCCGAAGACGATGTCACCGCCCGGCCCGCCGAGGGTCAGCGCGGCGACGGTGACCAGCCAGGTCAGCAACGGCAGTGCTGCAAGGCGGGCGGAATCCGTCCAGTGGACGGCCGCCCACACCAGGGCCAGATTCACCAGCCCGCTGATCAATGCGCTGATCGGGAGCGGCGCCGAGCCAAGATAGAACGGCAGAAGTAGCGCGCCGGTCACTGCCGAGATGACGCCATCGACGGCGAGCAGAGCGAGCACCACGATGCGAATGGCCGGGTCGGTCGCGCCTGGGTCTTCGGTGCCCGCGACGGAACGTTTGGTGGCAGTCGGTTTCAACCCCGCCTACTGCCCGAGGTCGAGACCGGCCAGAAGGTCGGTCTCCCAACCACGCTCGTCGGTCGGGCCCGCGTCGCCCTCGACAAGGACATAATGCTCGGCGCTCAGCACGGGCAGCACGAGCTTGTTGGACAGGATGAAGGCCCGCCGGGTCGGGCCGACCCGCATCTGGGTGGCATGCGCTTCAATGGCGTTCACCTTGGCGGCCACATGTTCGGGCGCCTCGACGACGGCGGTGATCTTGTCGTCGGTGAAGCCGACGACGACGTCGGCGGGTGGCCGGATCCAGTCCGCCAACACATCCTCATCGCGGAGGGCATTGATGCCGTCGCGAAATGCACTGGCCCCGATGACACCCCAGTAGAACTTCGGCACCTTCCACGTCGCGGCGGCGACGGCGGCCGTCGTGATGCGGTGGGTCTGGATGTGGTCGGGATGCCCGTAGCCGCCGTCGGGGTCGTAGGTGGCGATCACGTGGGGCCGCAGCTCATCGATGACGGCGGCGAGAAGGCCGACGGCTTCGTCGAAATCGGCGTCGACGAACTTGGTGTGACTGCGCGCCGGGGTGCCGGGCATGCCCGAGTCGCGCCACCGGCCCGCGCCGCCGAGAAACCGCGGCCCAGGTATGCCCAGCTGCTGCAGGGCGTTCGTCAATTCGTAGATGCGATAGCCGCCGAGCTGGTCGGCTTCGTCGACCACCAGCCGCAGCCACCGGTCGTCGAGGATCTCGCCCTCTTCGCCGAGTGTGCAGGTGACGACGGTGACGTCGGCGCCCTGCTGCACGTAGTGCGCGATGGTGACGCCGTTGTTCATCGTCTCGTCGTCGGGGTGGGCGTGCACGAACAACAACCGCGGAGTCTCCTGCGAAGCCACGAACGTCACCCTACCGGGGTAGGTGACATAGATTCGGCCCGTGAAGCGGCGCGACCTGGAGTTCGGCTGCGCGGTCATGGCGATCGGTCTGCTGGCCGGGCTCGCCGGCGCCGCGACGACGTTGGTGCTGCACGCCGTCGAGCACCTCACGTACCACTACAGCTTCGGAACACTGCTGGACGGCGTCACCGGTTCGAGCCCGGTGCGGCGGGCGGTAGGCCCGATGGTCGGCGGCGCCCTGGCAGGCCTGGGCTGGTGGCTGCTTCGCCGACGGACGCGGGTGCCCTCGCTGACCGACGCCATCAACGCACCAGGGCCGATGCAGCGGCTGGCGTTGACCATCGACGCCGGGCTGCAGGTGCTGCTGGTCGGTGCCGGTGCATCCCTGGGCCGGGAGGGCGCCCCGCGGCAATTCGCCGCTGCGATGGGCGATTTGGGCACCTCGAGGTTGGCGCTGACGGCCGACGACCGCCGCATCTTGCTGGGCTGCGCGGCGGGCGCGGGTCTGGCGGCGGTCTACAGCGTGCCGATGGGCGGCGCACTGTTCGCCATCCAGATCGTGCTGCCCGGAACCGCCGGGCCGGCGACATCAGGCAGAAGCTGGAGTCTGCGGACCGTCGGGACGGCGCTGATCACCTCGAGCATCGCGGTGGCGGTAGCCGCCCCGGTCACCCGCCTCGAAGTGCCGTTGCAGTGGCCCGATCCCGACTTGTCCTATCTGCTCACCGGGTTCGCGATCCTGATCGCCCCGCTGGCGCTCGCGGTGGGCCGAGGGTTCAACCGGCTGATGGATTCCGCCCGAGCCCATCGGGTCGGCGACTCGTGGCTGCTGATCCCGGCGATCGCGGCCGCCGGGCTGGTGATCGGTGTCCTCTCCCATTGGTGGCCCGAGCTGCCCGGCAACGGCAAGAGCGTGCTGACGGTCAGCGTCGCCGACGGGCTGACCCTCGCCTCGGCCGGCGTCATCCTGCTTCTCAAGCCACTGCTGACCGCATTGTTTCTGCGCACCGGTGCGGTCGGCGGCATGCTCACTCCCGCGCTGGCGACCGGCGCGGCGATGGGGTCGGTGGTGGCGATCGCGGTGAATACCTGGACACCGTTGACGGTCAACGTGGCTGCGGTGTCACTGGCCTGTGCCGCGGGCGTGCTGGCCATCACCCAGGGAGCCCCCGCCTGGGCGGCGCTGTTCGTGTGGGAGCTGGCCCGCCCGCCACTGTGGCTGCTGATCGTCTTCGCCGCCGCAGCAGCCGCGGCGCACCTGCTCGACAGCCTGCTCAAGCAGCGGGCCGCCCGGACAGTCCCCGACTGACCTCATTTGCAGAGGTCGGCGACCTGCTTGCGGTCGAAGTCGCCTTCAGCCTGCCGCGCGGCCTGCCGGGGATCGCTGTACGGCACGCCGGCCAGCGCATTCATCCCGACGTCCTGCAGGTCGCGGGCGAAATCCCGGACAGCGTCGGCAAGGCGATCCGGGGTATTGGCGTCGAGCTGGCGCACAAGATAATCGCCTACGCCGAGCAATGCCAGGCTCGCATTGGTCGGCGCCAGATCGTTGCGCGTCTGCATCGTGGCCACCATCTCGAATGCGGTGCACACACGTTCCTTCGGATCACCGGGCAACGCAACAGCATTGGCGTCGTTTGTCGGCACGCGCACCGCCGCCCAGATCGACAGCGCGAGCGAGATCACCGCGAGTGGAATGGCCAGCGGCGCCAGCCGCTGCCAAATTGTCGGCGTGGTAAACGTTGGCGCAGAACGAACTTCGACATCTTTGTCGGAATTCGACATCAGTTGACTATATCGGCGCGAATTGGCCGATGAATCCATCTTTGGCTATTTTCGCTGACGAAAATCCAAGGGCATCAATGCATCCGGTCCCGTCGACCCGGAATTACCGCCACCTATGGGGCCGCGAACCGATCGTTGCCAACCCGGGCCGTGACAGGCTAGTCGTCAAACGTTCTCGTGGCGAGCCCTGACAACGGCCGCCGCATCAGGTAGAAGAACCTGGTGGAAAACTCGCCGCTTGGAAGCGCAATGGCCCGCCGACTGCACCGACGGGCAATCGCCACCGGCGAGATCAGCGTGCCGGCAGTGCCCGGCATGCTCGAAGACTATGTGGCCATGTGCACCGGTCTGTTCGAAAGCCTGGGCCGGGGGTTCACCGACGAGCAGGTCGACAATCTGCGCGACATCCTGAACGACCAGCTGAATGAGGCTTTCGCCGCCTCACCGCGCTCGGAGATCGTGATCAGCTACGAGGCGCCGGTGGGACTGGTGGTGAACTACCACGTGAAGTGCCGCTGGTGGTCGGTCGAGGGCGCCTACGAGAACTGGATCGCCACCCGCGAACCACCGCTGTTCGGCTCCGAGCCCGACGCGCGCGTGTGGAACTTGGCCGGCGAGGCGGCCGATCCCCGCACGTACCCGATCCTCGACCTGGGCGCCGGAACCGGGCGCAACGCCCTGGCGCTGGCCCGGCGCGGCCATCCCGTCGATGTGGTGGAGATGACCCCCTCGTTCGCCGAGACCATCCTCGTCGCGGCACAACGGGACTCGCTGGCCGTCCGCGTGCTGCAGCGCGACATCTTCGCGACCTTGGAGGATCTGCGCCGCGACTACCAACTGATCCTGCTGTCCGAGGTCGTGTCCGACTTCCGTTCGGCGGATCAGCTGCGCGGCGTGTTCGACCTGGCCGCGCAATGCTTGGCCCCCGGCGGGCGGCTGGTGTTCAACACCTTCATCGCCCACCGGAACTACACGCCCGACGAGGGCGCCCTCCAGTTGGGCCAACAGTGCTACACCACGATCTTCACCCAGTCCCAGATGGCCGACGCGCTGGCCGGGTTCCCGCTGACGCTGGTGTCCGACGAGTCGGTGTACGACTACGAGAAGGAACATCTGCCTGCGGAGTCATGGCCTCCCACCAGCTGGTATGCCGATTGGGTCAGTGGCCAGGACGTGTTCGACGTTCCCCGCTCGGAGCGCCCGATCGAAATGCGGTGGCTGGTCTACCAGAAGATCGGCTGACACCCGGGCCCGGGGATTTGCTGGCGTTGTATCAGGCTATGTACCCACTCGGTGACGTCCGTCACAGCCTCGGATAACACCGTTCCTGGATACCGAAGTCAGCCGGTCTTTGCGGGCGCCAAAACCCTCAGCTGCGCTCAAGGCGGCCCACCCGACGGATTGGATTGGCCCGCAAGGAATTTCTCTCGCGGCCGCGGCAACCCCGCCCAACTGAATCGAAAAAATTCTCAGGAAGAGTCTTTAGCCTTATCAGCCTCCTCTCAGGTATCGTTCTTTCTTAGCTATGCCGCAAGCAGCGGAGGGAGATGGCATGCGACGGGCCTTGGGGCCATTCCTCACCACAGGAGTGGCATTGGTGGCGGCCACTGTGGTCGTCGCCAACCCCGTCGTGCCGCCATCCCGGGACATGCAGATCTCGACGACGCAGTTGTCGACAAACCCCGACCTGCTCAGCCCCTCCGATAAATCGCTGCTAAGCGCGCTGACGCCGCAGTTGCCGGTATCCGGCATCGGCCCGGCGCTGGCGCAGATCCTGGCCGCGCTGGCCGCCGACGCCGAGCGCATCAACCGCGAAGTCACCTCCGCGATAGGCCCCGAAGCCGTGACCGCCGCGGCCCTGCCCGAGCAAACCGCCTACCGGCCCGAGCCGATGGCGACACCGTTCATCGAGTCGCCCAACGCGACTCCCCTCGCCGCCAGCACAGGCTTTGCCGCAGCAGTCGTCAGCCCTGACGTGGTGCAGGTACTGAACGGCTTGGTCGCCGATACGGGCTACCTCGGCGGCAAGGTCGTGGAGGCCTCGGTCGCCCTGGTTCAGGTCATCATCACGGTGCCCGAGTTCGTCGTCACCGCGGTTCTGGATCTCCTCAAAGGGGACATCACCGGCGCGCTGGAGACCGTCAAATCGGTGATCAAGGCGGTCTTCGGCCCCGGGCTGATCATTCTCGACGGGATCAGAGACATCCTCTACGGCCGGACTCCCCCTCCTTTTCCGCCATCGACCGCCGCGAAGCGCCTGGTGAAGCTGATCACCGGAACAGCCCCTGATCAGCCCTCGACCGGCGGTACCGCGCGGCCGGCTCCTGGCGACAAGGCACAGTCGGGCCGCAAGCATGTCGAGGCACCGACGGCCGCAGCCCTGCGGCCCACCGCCACCACGTCGAAGCCCGCCGCCTCGCCAGACCAGACACCGACGTCCGCCAAGACGCCGAGCAGCAAACCGGCATCGGGGTCGACACGCGCAAAAGCGGGATCGGCCCGGGAATCGAAGTCCGCCGCCAACTCCAGCTCGTCGGCCGACTGACACCAACCGATGCCAAAGCCGCAGTCAGCGGCTTTACCAATCGTCTGCGGCACGCACCCGCACGGTTCTCCAGTGGTTGCGCACTCAAGAAACCCGTATCGCTGACGTGAATTTCTCCTTTTCTCAGGTTGCTCTCAGGTAGCTTTCGCTGGTCAGCTCAATACGGGGGAAGGGGCCTGAAATGCCTGCCGCGATCAGCTCGCTCTACAAGACCAGCATCGCGCTCGCGGGAGCCGGCATCATGGCCGTCAGCCCGCTGGTCCCCAGCCATGATGCGCGGATTGCGACGGTGCACCTGCCCGAGATCCAGCTCACCGACCTGACGGTGCCCGCAGTTGGGGCGATCCCCTACCAAATCGGCATCAACGTCCTCGGCGACATCATCGCCGCGGCGCCGATCCTGGTCGGCAGCACGCAGCAGTGCGCGACCTACTGCCTCGGGCCCAACACTCCCGCGCCCGCACCCACGTATGCCCCGTTCACCGGTTGGGGTCTCGTCGGGCTGGGCCAGGGGCTGATCTCCAGCCCGGTCGCGTTCATTGCGGCGCTGCAGGCCGGGCAGAACGCCGCCCAGGCGCTCGGTGTCGCCCTGCTCGCGATCCAGGTGCCGATCGCGAACACGTTCAGCCTGCTGCTCGCGCCGCGGACTCCCGACGGTGGCTTCTCATTGCGGGCCACCCTGGACCGGGCATTCGCCGCCTCCAAGCACGCCGTCGACTACGCGGTCAACATCACCGCCCAGGCGTTGGTGACCGGCCCGCTGACAGTTCTGGGCGGCATGGTCGAGGGCACGACGGTGTTCGCGGCAACCCTGGCTCAGACCGGTGATTTCGTCACCGCGTTCAACAACGGTCGGGTGCCGATCCAGAACTCGGTCCGAACCGCCACCACCGACCTCGTCAACGAGATCAACGAAGGACGCTCGACCATCTACGCCGATCTCACCGGCGGGCCAGGGGCGACCACCTCGCCGATCCCCACGGTCCCGCCGCCGACGGCAGCGGCGCGCGTCAACAAGGTGAATTCGGCCAAGGCCACCGGCGACAGCGCCAAGCCCACGTCAGCCAAGAAGGGCTCGGTCGGCGGTTCCAAGCGGGCGCACAAGGCCGCGTCCGCCCCATAGGCCTACTGCGGATAGGCCTACTGCGCGGCCTTGGCCCACCGGCCGGCGTCACCGACGATGCCGACCGGCACCGCCCCGGTCAGGCTCACGTTCTGTACGCTCGGGCCCACCGCGACGATCGTGGTGTCCTGCAGGATCGGCAATACCGTCGACAGGTTCCACAACCGGGGTTCGACCAGATTGATGACATCGTCGATCTTGGCCGAACCATCAAGGGCGGCATCAATATTGGGCTGGATGCTGCGATCGCAGATGCCGGTGAGGTTCGACGGCGCCTGCACCAGCGCACCGGAGTCCGGGGCGGGCGGCGGCGGGGCGGTCATCGTCGTGGTGGTCACGCTCGGCGACGGACTCGATGACGGGGTCGGCGATGTGCTCGACGGCGTGCCGGTCGGGGCCACCGGCGAGGTGGGGACTGGCGTCGCCTGCAGGGCTGGGCACCCGTAGCGGGACGCCAGCACGGTGGCCAGGTCGCCACCGGCGGCGTGCCAGCTGACTATCGCGTCGACGCGGTTGTTGGCCAACGCATCCCCGTAGAGCACCGGCGGATCCAGCGCCAGCACGGTCGCGGCGATACCCACGCTGCGCAGCTGATCGGCGGCGGTGTTGGCGACGGCCACTGCCGTCGGATCGTTGGCGGCCACCCCGATCACCAGCGACAGCGTCTCGCCGTTCTTGCTGATCCGGCCACGGGTGATCTCCGGCGGGCCCGGCTGCGGGGTGGCGGTGCGCGATCCCGCCGACGGCGGCGGCTGCACCGGCGATTCCGTTGGGGTGCGGTCGATTTGGAAGCCGGACTGCTCGAGCAATTCCAGCGACCGCTGCCGGCCCAACGCCGGCGGTGCGGTGGGCACGTAGCCGGGATCGCTGGGAGCGCGGACCTGGGCCTGCGCCAAGGTGACGGTGTTGTCACTGCCCGCCCCGACCGCGGCGAGTAGATCCACGTCGAGCAGACCCAGAATCGCTTTGCGCACAGCCGGATCCGACAGCTTGGGCTCCGGGGCCCGCAGCGTCAGCTGCATGACCCGCGGGGTGACGATCCGCGCGGTGCGCACATCCGGGATGGCCGATAGTTGTGCGAACGCCGAAGAGCCGCCGTGGACCTGGGCCACCTGGGTGTCACCGTTGCGGATCGAGTCGGCCAGCGCGGCGGGTGCGCCTGCGCGGCGGAACAGGATCTGATCGGGATGGGCGGGCGGTCCCCAGAACCGGTCGTTGCGCGCCAGCAGGATCTCGTCGCGCTGGGGGTCGATGTTGTCCACCCGGAACTGGCCTGCGGTCACCGGCAGCGCGCGGGCCAGGCCGGCCGGGAAGCCGCCCGGCACATCCTTGACGATGTGGGCGGGCAGCAGATCGTTGAACAGCTCCCGCCACGCCGGGTACGGCTGGGCGAACGTGACGACCGCGGTCTTGCCGCCCTCGATCGACTGCACACCGGTGATCAGGTCGTAGCCCGCCGGGTCGACCACGCCGGGCTCGCTGACCATCTGACGCCACAGGTACCAGAAGTCGTCGGCGGCGATCGGGGCGTTGTCGGTCCAGGACGCCTCGGGGCGGATCTTGTAGGTCACGGTGAACGGGTTCTGGTTGGTCACCTCCGCCGAGACGAGCAACGTCGGGTCCATCTCCCAGCGGGAGCCGGTCGAGGTGGCCGGGTCGGGCACCGGCCGGAACGAACTGGGCAGCACCAGCGCGCTGATGGCCGCGTTGACCGGTGACTGATCGGAGAGCAGGTGCGGGTTGAAGCCGGCGCCGATCGAGTCGATGCCCATGATGATCTGGGTCGCCCGCGCCGGTGGCGGTGCCGGCGATCCCGTCGTCTCAGTGCTCTGCGGGGCGGGCGGCGGGCTGACCGTGCACGCGGCCGTGACCAGCCCCGATACGAACACAGCCACGGCTCGCAGGCTGCGTCTTGGGGTCGGCACGCCCATCAGAGTAGCGATACGCCTCCTGCTCGCCGGGTCAGCTGCGATTGGTCGCCTTGGCCCGGGACTTGGCCCTGGCCCGGCTGGTGGCGTCGAGTTCGGCCTTACGGACCCGGACGATCTCCGGGGTCACCTCGACGCACTCGTCATCGGCGCAGAACTCCATGGCCTGCTCCAGGCCCAACTCGAGCGGCCGGGCCAGCGTCTCCATCACATCGGCGGTGGAGGAGCGCATATTCGTGAGCTTCTTCTCGCGAGTGATGTTGATGTCGAGGTCCTCGGCACGCGGGTTGATCCCGACGACCTGCCCCTCGTAGGTGTCCTGGCCGGGCTCGACGAAGAACTGCCCGCGATCGGCGAGCTGGATCATCGCGAACGGCGTGATGGCTCCGGAGCGGTCGGACACCAGCGAACCGGTGTGGCGGGCGCGGATCTCCCCCGCCCACGGCCGGTATCCGTCGAACACCGCGTTGGCGATGCCGGTGCCGCGGGTCAGCGTCAGGAAGTCGGTGCGGAACCCGATGAGCCCGCGGCTGGGCACGATGAAATCCATCCGCACCCATCCGGCGGCGTGGTTGGTCATCTCCTCCATGCGGCCCTTGCGGGCGGCCATCAGCTGGGTGATGGCGCCGACGAACTCCTCGGGACAGTCGATCGTCATGGCCTCGAAGGGCTCGTGCAGCTTGCCGTCGACGGTCCGGGTGACCACCTGCGGCTTGCCGACGGTGAGCTCGAAGCCTTCGCGGCGCATCTGCTCGACGAGCACGGCCAGCGCGAGCTCACCACGGCCCTGGACCTCCCAGGCATCCGGGCGGCCGATGTCGACGACCTTGATGGACACGTTGCCGACGAGTTCGGAATCCAAGCGGGACTTGACCATTCGCGCGGTCAGCTTGTGTCCCGACACCTTGCCGGCCAGCGGTGAGGTGTTGGTGCCGATCGTCACCGAGATCGCGGGCTCGTCGACGTGGATGCGTGGCAGCGCATGGGCGTGCTCGGTGTCGGCGAGGGTGTCGCCGATCATGATCTCGGGAATCCCGGCCACCGCGACGATGTCACCGGCGATGGCCTCGTCGGTCGGCGTACGTTCGACGCCCTCGGTGACCAGCAGCTCGGTGATCTTGACGTTCGTGATGACGGGATGGCCGTCGACGTCACGCATCCAGGCCACCTGCTGGCCCTTCTTGATACGGCCCTTGTAGATCCGGATCAGGGCGAGCCGGCCCAGGAATGCCGAGGCGTCGAGGTTGGTCACCAGGGCCTGCAGCGGCGCCTCGGGATCGCCCTGCGGCGGCGGGATGTGCTCGAGCAGGACGTCGAACAGCGGGTCGAGGTTCTCCCCGTCGGGGTTCTCGCCGTTGGCCGGTTGGGTGGTGCTGGCGATGCCTGCGCGGCCCGATGCATAGAGCGTGGGCAGATCGAGCGCCTTCTCGGCGGCCGCCTGCGCCTCCTCGTCGAGATCGGATGCCACGTCGAGCAGCAGGTCGTGGCTCTCCTCGACGACCTCGGCGATGCGGGCGTCGGGCCGGTCGGTCTTGTTGACCACCAGAATCACCGGCAGGTGCGCGGCCAGCGCCTTGCGCAGCACGAACCGGGTCTGCGGAAGCGGCCCCTCCGAGGCGTCGACCAGCAGCAGCACACCGTCGACCATGGACAGCCCGCGCTCCACCTCGCCGCCGAAGTCGGCGTGGCCGGGGGTGTCTATGACGTTGATCACTGTCATGGAACCGTCGGGGTGATGGCGGTGCACGGCGGTGTTCTTCGCCAGGATCGTGATGCCCTTTTCCTTCTCCAGGTCACCGGAATCCATCAGGCGTTCGATCGTGTCGTCGCCGCGGTGTGTCAGGGCACCGGACTGCCGCAACATGGCGTCCACCAGCGTGGTCTTGCCATGGTCGACGTGCGCCACGATGGCGACATTGCGGAAGTCTTGGGTATTCACGGCCCTGATTCTCGCAGCGCAGGTGCCCTTTTGCGAAAACGGGGAAGGACCAGCAGGGCCGCACCAAGGAAACACAGCGCCCCGAGGAAGGTCCCGAGGTTGGCCAGCAACTCGTCCTCGGTGATCCCGGTGCGCCGCACGAACGCACCCATCGCAGAGACGCCGAAGGCGATCGAGCCGATCATGTTGATCCACTCGGCCTGCCAGTCCCGCGAGCCCAGCGCGATCAGGCCGATCGCGATCGTGGCCGCGGCCACCCCCAGCGCCGCGCTGGCCAGGAAAGCGATGGAACCCAGAGCATCGGGGGCCCACACATAGTGGCGCCGCACCCCGGTGGCATGCGCCCAGACCGCGCTGCCGGTGCTGATGTTGAACAGGACGGTTCCGGCGAATTGGATTGCTGCCGAAAGCCATTCCAGCTTCAGCGGCGGCCCGGACAGCATCAGTTGCATCCAGGCGGCGGCGGTGAAGAACCAGGATCCGATGAAGCACAGCCAGTTGGACGCACCCGCACCGGCAACGGTCGAGAACCCGGGCACCGTCGCGAGTGCGAAGAACGACGAGCCGACGGCGAAGAGCCAGCATTGCCGCGACAGCGTCGCGCACGTCACCACACTCGGCATTTCAGCAGGCAATCCACATCAGATGCAAACCCCGCGGAGTTAGCCTGAAGTACCGCCGTCAATTGGAGGTCTGGCATGACGGTTTATGAAGTTCTCACCATCGCGCTGATCGTCGTCTTGGGCACCGCCGCCACCGCCGCGATCTATCTCGGCCTGCTCAACTGGATCGGTGGGGCGTACATCGTGCGGTGTGCGACCTGTCGCCACCTGACGGTCTCGTCGGATCGCCGGCAGCCGCAGTCGTGTGCGCACTGCCGCCACCCGGTGCTCATGCATCCGGTGCACGCCGCGCATCACCCCCGGAAGTTCGCCGATGTGCGAGTGACCGGCGACAGCCTGAAGTACTAGGGGTAGGACAGCAGCAGCATGACGCGCCCGCCCGGCGGTGGCGCGCCGAAGGCGTCCGGGTCGAAACCGTAGTACGTGCGTTGGTCGTCGGTGATCTCGTCGATCACCTTGCCCGTGGCGCGCAGCTCGCCGTTGCCGGTGTGCTGCATGACGCCGTGGAAGTCGGCCACCGACAGCGACTCCGCGAGCAGCAGCGCCTGCCCACCGCTGTCGAGGTCGACGAGAATCCCGGCGCCCGCATAGTTGTTGCCACCCCGGCCCGTCCCGCGCGGCGCCCAGTAGATCGGCTGGGAAGCTGGGGTCCCCTCCACTCGGCGATAATCACCGACATGGCTTTCGGAATCGGCGACGGTGACCTCGGGCAGGTGCGCTTGTGCCCGCTTCTCGGCCAGCCACATCCAGCCCAGCGGGATGCAAACGATCGCGTACATGATCACCACCAGCATCAGCACCGGCTTCCAGGCGATCTCCCAGCCGAGCCGGCGCGGTGACACCGGCAGCGCGGACAGCTGATCGTCGAGCTGTTTGCGGCCGAATCTGAATGCATACCAGGCCAATACCCGGGCCAGCGCCATGCAGCCGAGGATCACCAGCCCGGCGATGCCGGTGATGCGCCAGTAGAAGGTGCTGTCGCCCTGGTTGGTGGTGGCCGCGAACATCACCGCCGGGATGGGCGCGGTGATCAACAGCAGCAGCGCGTAGGACGGGTGGCTGCTCAGGTAGACGTAGTTGACGCGGGCCTGGTTGTTGGCCGCGTACACGGTGAAATCGCCGACGTTGGCGTGCACCACCGGAGCCCAGGAGCCTTGCACGATACGGGGTTTCACCAGTGAGCGGACGAAGAAGAATCCGGCAATCAGGGCGACGACGAGTGCGCCCCAGAAGGTGCCGGGCATCGACTCCCCCGTGCCGGGCACCCCTAGTGCGCCGTGGATGTCGATGGCCTTGCCGATGAAGAAGGCCAGCGGGAGCGCGAAAAACAACTCCAGCAGCCATATTTGGATCAGCTGCGGAATCCGTGAGCCGATCCGGTCGAACGCCAGTACTCGTTGCCAGATGAACCGGAGCACGCCCACGGACGGTCCTCAGCTGTAAATGGGTGCGGTCGGGGTGAATTCGACGGGCATGGCCTCCAGCCCGCTGACGAAGTTGGCGGGCCGCAGCGGCAGTTCAGCGCCGTCGGCCAGCCGCAGATCCGGTAGCCGGGCCAGCACGCGCCGGGTCATGGCCATCAGCTCCAGGCGGGCCAGCTGGTTTCCCAGACAGAAGTGGGTTCCGAAGCCGAAGCTGACGTGGTTGTTGGGGTGGCGGTCGATGCGAAACACATCGGGGTCACCGAAGACTGTCTCGTCGAAGTTCGCCGACTCGAACAGCAGCAGCATCTTGTCACCGGCGCGCAGTTCGGTGCCGTGAAAGTCGGTGTCGGCGGTCAGGGTTCGGCACATGTTCTTGATCGGCGAGGTCCAGCGCAGCATCTCCTCCACCGCGGCGGGCAGCAGCTCAGGATCATCCTGCAAGGCCCGCCACTGATCGGGGTGCCTGGACAGTTCGGCGGTTCCGCCGGACAGCGTGTGGCGGGTGGTCTCGTCACCACCGATGAGGATCAGCAGTGTCTCGGCGAGGATCTGCTCATCAGTCAGCCGCTGGCCGTCGACCTCGGCGGCAATCAGGACGCTGACAAGGTCGTCGGCGGGCTCCCGGCGCCGGGCCTCGACGAAGTCGCCCATGAACGCGTTGTAGGCGACCAGCGCATTGGCGGCCATGGTCAGCGACTCCTCGGTGGCCACCGAACTCAGCGCCACCACCATGTCGTCGGACCACGACAACAGGTCGGCATGATCTTCGGGCGCCACACCGAGCATGTCGCCGATGACGGCCATCGGCAGCGGCGCGGCGAGGTCGCGGACGAAATCACATTCGCCGCGCTCACAGATCGCGTCGATCAACGTATCGCACAGTCTTTCAATGGAATTCGCCTTGGCTTGAACTCGCTTGCGGGTGAATCCGGCGTTGACCAGCTTGCGCCGCAACAGGTGCGCGGGATCGTCCATGTCGATCATGTGCGGCAGCGCGGGCGTGGTCGGGCGAATACCGTCGGCGTTGGAGAACAGTTCGGGCTGCCGTTCGGCGTCGATCACCGCACGGTAGGTGGCGGCAGCCGCCAGGCCGTTGCGGTCCCGGAAGACCGGTTGGTGTTCGCGCATCCAGCGGTAGGCATCGCGCGCCTGCCTGCTGGCGTAGAACCGGCCGTCCATCAGATCGACGCTGGCGGTGACGTCCGTGAGCACGCCCCAGATCATAGGGCGACAGGCTCATCCCCCAAGGCGTTTCGAGAGCTCCGGCAGCCAGGCCCGGTCGGCGGGCACCCAGTCGAGCGACCCCAGCTCGCTCGAGCTGACCCAGCGCAGCGCGCGATGATCGTGCGGATGCAGGGCGCCGCCGGTGAGCGTGACGAGATAGGCGCGCAGCACCAACGACTCCGAGATGGCCACGTCAGCGCCGAGGCGTTCACCGACCACGACCTCGACGCCGAGCTCCTCGCGGAGCTCACGAACCAGCGCGTCGGCCTCGGTCTCCCCCGCGGCGACCTTGCCGCCGGGCAGCTCCCACAGCCCGGCGAGTTCGGGCGGCCGCAGGCGCTGCGCCACCAGAAGCGTCGCGCCGGAGATCAAGGCTCCGGCGACGACGATCTGGGTGGGCATGGCGCTTGACGGTACTACCGTCGGAGCATGGCCGTATTGACCGATGAAGAAGTAGATGCAGCGACCCAAGATCTCGACGGCTGGGAGCACGCCGATGGCGCCCTACGCCGCTCGGTGAAATTCCCGGCGTTCCTCGACGGCGTCGACGCCGTGCGCCGGGTCGCCGAGCACGCCGAAGCCAAGGACCATCACCCCGACATCGATATTCGCTGGCGGACAGTCACTTTCGTCCTCGTCACGCATTCCGAGGGCGGGATCACCGACAAGGACGTGCAGATGGCATCCGATATCAACGGGATTGTCGGCGACCGCTAGCGGCGATCCAGGCCAGGGTCGTCAGCGTCGCCACGATGTAGATCAGACCCGGCCAGGCCAGATACCAGGGCCTGCTGATCTGCCAGATGGTGGGCTGGGCGAAGCTCAGCAGCCACGGCACCCCGATCAGCGTGAGCACCAGCCAGCCCCACCCCAGCAACCGCGCGCCCGCCCTGGTCCGCCATGGCCCGTGGATGAGCCAGATCATCAACGGAAGCAACCACACCCAATGATGGGTCCACGAAATCGGTGAGATCAGCAGGCCGAACAGCTGCACCACCAACAACAGGCCCAGCCGGTCGCCGTCCAGCGCACGCCAGGCCAGCAACGCCAGCACCGCCGTCACCGCGATGCCGGCCAACACGATCGGGCCGTAGCCCGCGTCGTGGCCGAGGATGCGCGAGATCGCCCCGCGCCAGGACTGATTGAACGAGGTTCCGATCGGGCCCACGCGGCCGGCGTCGCCGAGCAGGTCGGTGAAATAGAAGCGCGCCTGCTGACCGATGACCGCGACCGAGAGGCCGACGGTCGCGAAGAACGCGAGCGCCGAGAAGGCCGCAGCACCCCAGCGACGCACTCCGAGGAAGTACAGCCCGGTGATGGCCGGGGTCAGCTTGATCCCGGCTGCGACCCCGACCAGCAGACCCGACAGCCACCACCGACTGCTGTAGGCGGCATACAGGACGGCCAGCACCAGGATGACGTTGATCTGGCCGTAGTCGAAGTTGCTGCGCAGCGGTTCGATCCAGATGCCGACGGCGGTCCACTGCATCGCGACACGGTGGCCTTCCCCGGCCGGCACGCCGAGTAGCCGCTGGCTGACCCTGACCACGCCGTAGAGCGCGGCGATGATGCCGAGCTGCCAGCACAAGGCGACCAGGCCGAACGGCAGCAGGTGTAGCGGGTAGAACACCAGTGCCGCGAACGGCGGGTAGGTGAACGGCAGCGGGAAGTCGGGCGTCTGGTCGGCGTAGACGTAGGAGTACAGCGTGCCGGGGTGATCGAGTGCGGCTGCGCCGCCGAGGTAGACGTGGAGGTCGACGAAGTTGGCGCCGTTGGGGACGAGGTAGGTCCAGGCCAGGCGGCCGGCCACGCTGACGACCAGCAACACCGGCGCCAGCCAGGCTGGCCGAGTCGCGGAGGCCACTGGGGCCGCTGTGTCCACCGTGCGACTGTAGCGACGGATGCTGCCGGCTCCACGATTTCGGACGCCCCGCATCACCATCGGCCATCACTGCCGTAACGGTTGCATAAACACCACACGTGTCACTTGAGTAACTCTAGTAACGGACTACCTTCGGGTTCAGACCTGCACTCGAGGGATTGGGATAACCATGCCAAGTATTTCAAAGCTGTTCGCCGCCAATGTGATTGGTGCCGCCGGGCTGTGCTCGGTCGCGCTCGCACTCAGCCCGTCAGCCGCCGCTGACCCGGGCGTTTCACCCGCCGTTCCCGGCGTGCCCGGGCTCAGCATGCTGGAGCAATTCGTCACGAATCCGGCCAGCGCCGCGGCGGTCCTGCAGACCGCAGCGACCGCACTCAGCGGTGCCGGGGGCCTGACCGGCGCGCCGTCGACGCTGCCGATCTCGCCGATCGGCGGCGCTCCGGCGACATTGCCGATCTCGCCGAACGGCGGCGTGCCTGCCGCGCCGGCCACCGCCCCGGCGGCCAACGCCATCCCCGGCGGCAGCGTCACTGCGCCGCTCATCCCGCTGCTGAACCAGCTCGGTATGCCCGGCGACCTGGCCAGCCTGACGCCGTCGAACATGCCGTTCCCGGTCAAGGTTGGCGACAGCCTGGCCGTCGGCCAGCCGGCGCCTGCTCCGGTGGCCACCGGCGTCGCCGGACCGGCTGGGGTGCCCGCGGCCACCGGCCCGGCGATCGCGCCGACCACCCCGGGTGGCGCTGGCCTCGGCCAGCTGCTGCCGCTGTCCGCTCTGCCCTGACCAACCACTACCCGATGAGGGAGTTCACCGTGCCGCAGATCGCCAAGCTGGCTCTTCTGCTGACCACCGCCTCGCTCGTGGCCGCGACCAACCTGGCGTTCAGCCCGGTCGCGGCCGCGGACCCGGCGATCCCGCTGGATCCCGGCCAGCTGCCCGGCCTCGACGCCATGCAGCTCCTCGGCCCGGTCGTTCAGCAGGCTGCGGGGAACCCCTCATCGGCGCAGTCGCTGCTTCTCGCGGCGGCTTCGCAACTCGCTGGTGGCGCAGCGACGCCGGGCGGCTCGGCGGCGCTGGCCCAGCAGGTCACCAAGTTCGTGCAGGACGGCGGGGCCGCTGGCCCCTCGGCCGCACTGCCTTCGGCGGCTACCCCCGCCGCCCAAGGCATGAGTGGCATCGCGCACGGCACCACGCCGCTGCTGACGCCCGGCACCGGCAACGGCCCCATCCCCCTGCCTGAACACCTCCCCGCAACCGGCGCACCGGCCGCGATTCCCGGCACCGACGCCCACCTGCCGACTGGCATCGACCCGTCGCACGCCGTCGGCCCGGTTCCCGACGCGATGCCCGAGGTGCCCACCCCGGTGCAGGTGGTGACCCCGTCCACCACGCCGGGCGCCACACCGGTCGGCAACTCGATCAACGTCGCGACGCCGAACCCCGCGCCCGCACCAGCGGCTGCCCCGAACTACGACCCGGCAGCGCCGCCCACCCAGGACTTCATGTACCCGTCGATCAGCAACGGCTGCTTGAAGGACGGCGGCAACGTGATCGCGACCGCGATCTCGGTCGCCGGGCCGGCCAAGATCCCCACGCCGGGACCGGTCGCCGGGCAGACCGCGTACGTGTTCACCGCCGTCGGCACCCCGGCGCCGGCCGCCGAGCAGAAGCTCCCGCTGAACGTCACCTGGGTCAACCTGACCACCGGCAAGTCCGGCAGCGTCACGCTCAAGCCCAATCCCGACATCAACTCCGCGGGACCGACCACGCTGACCGCCATTGCCGACACCGGCTCGGGCAGCATCATGTCGACGATCTTCGGCCAGGTGACCACTGTGGACAAGCAGTGCACCTTCATGCCGACGATCGGTTCGACCGTCGTGCCCTGAGGCTCGAAAAGCCGCGCTAGGGTTGGGAAATCGAAATCCCAACCCTAGGTGGGTTCATGGCGACGCTCGACCCCTTGGACGCGATGATGCTGACGGCCGAGCTGATCTCGAGCCCCATGCATGTCGCGGTCGCGCTGATCATGACCCCGCCCAAGGGCATGACGGGTACGGCGTTCATCGACGAGATGTATGAGCAGGGACTGACCGCACCGGATCCCATCGACCCCCGGCTGCGCCGGCGCCCGCACCGCGGCGTGGACACCGGCGGCCTGTGGGCGTGGCGCGAGGTGGCCGATCTCGACCTGAGCCACCACCTGCACCGGCTGACGCTGCCGGCGGGTTCGGACACCGCGGCGCTGTGGGAGCTGGTGTCCGAGTTGCACGCCGAGCCGCTCGACCGGTCGGCGCCGCTGTGGATGGCATATCTGATCGACGGGCTCGCCGGCGACCGCTGCGCCCTGTACATCAAGATCCATCACATCGTCGTCGACGGTGTCGCCGGGCTGCAGATGATCGCCGACTCGCTGACCACCGATCCCGATCGCCGTGAGATGCCACCGTTTTACGCCAGTGCGGTCCCCGACGAACCCGCCACGAAGCGGCGTGGCTTCAACCCGCTCTCGGTGGTGCGTGACGTCGCGGGCGCGGCGGTGTCCGGGCTGAGCCTGGCCCGCAACGTGGCGTCCGCCGAGTTGGCGAATATCGTCGGCGGCCTGATGACGTCCACGGTCGCGGCGCCGTTCGGCGCGCCGCACACCCGGTTCAACACGAAGCTGGGTCCCGGCCGGGTTTTCGCGGCAACCAGCCTGGACCGCAAGCGAATTCGAGCCATCCAGGATGCCGCGGATGTGACCGGCAATGACGTGGTGACGGCGCTGGTCACTGGCGTGCTGCGGGATTGGCTGACGAAACAGGACGAGCTGCCCGACCAGTCCCTGGTCGCGCTGTGTCCGGTGACGGTTCGCGAGCGCGACGCGGCAGGAGACGACGAGCACGGCAACCAATTCGGCCTCGGGTTGTGCCCGCTGCCCACCACCATCGAAGATCCGGCCGAACGACTCAGCCTGGTCCACTACGCGATGTCGAACGTGAAGCATCAGGTCGCGGCCAACGGCCCCGGCGCGATGCTGATCGTGCTGATGCCTGCCGTAGTGCCGACGGCGCTCGCCCCGCTGCTGCCGTTCGGCTCGCGGGTGCGGCCCAGCTACAATCTGCCGATCTCGAATGTGCCGGGCCCGCGCGAGCGGAGTTACTTCAACGGCGCCAGCATCGACGAGATCTACCCCGTGTCAGTGGTCTACGACGGGATGGCGCTCAACGTGACGCTGTGCTCCTACGCCGACCAGATCGGCGTCGGTTATGTGGCCGACCGTGACGTGCTGGCCGCCATCGACGACCTCATTCCGCTGACCGAGGTCGCACTCGCGGAATTAGAGGCCGCCGTCCTCTAGCCCCCCGTCGATCCAGAACTGAGAGCGAAAATTCGGGCAGAATTTCGCTCTCAGTTCTGCCTCAACGCAGTGGCTCAGTAGGCCATGAACAGGATTTCGTCCCGGCCGTAGTCCATGCCGGGGTGAGCCGCAGCCAGGTGCGCCTGGGTGAGCTCGACCAGCTCGTCCTCGTCCTTGGCGCTGATCGCCTCGCCACACGGACAATTGATGTGCGTCTTCATGGTTCCTCCGTTATCCGGCTTTAGCTTTTGCTGATCCTATGGCTCAGGCCTTCGCCTTCGCTGCCGCCTTCATCTTCTTCTTGTACGCCCTGACCTCATCCAGCGACCCCTTGTCGACCACATCGGCGATCGACATATGGGTGCCGGCCTTGCCGTAATCACCGGCCGCTTCGCGCCAGCCCGTGGGCGTGACGCCGTACTGCTTGCCCAGCAGGGCCAGGAAGATCTTGGCCTTCTGCTCGCCGAAACCGGGCAGGGCCTTCAGCCGGCGCAGCACCTCTGCACCGTCGGGGTTGCCATCGAGCCACAGCCCGGCGGCGTTGCCGTCGTAGCGGTCGACGATCTCGCGTGCCAGATCCTGCACCCGCTTGGCCATCGAGCCCGGAAAACGATGCACGGCAGGCGTTTTCGAGAATTTCTCGGTGAACTGCTCGGGGTCGTAGTCGGCGACCAGGCGCGGGTCGATACCGCCGATGCGCTCGACGATCTTGCGCGGCCCGGCGAAGGCCGTCTCCATGGGAATCTGCTGATCCAGCAGCATCCCGGTCAGCAGGGCGAACGGATCCTCACTCAACAGGTCGTCGGACGCGGGATCCTGGGTGAGCTGCAGTCTCGCCATGGCCACATCTTAGGCACGCAACCATGCCGGTTCAGCCATCTGGACCCCCGGGAATGTGCAATCGTGAACGCCATGAAACGCGTGATTGCCCCTGCTGTCGCAGCGGTCGTTGCCGCGATCGCCTTGGCAGGCACGGCGCACGCGATACCAGACCAGGGCACGCCGGAATTCGACGTGTACATGCAGGGCCTGGCCCGCAATGGCTACAACCTGAATCCGGACACCGCATGGCGCGTCGCCCATCAGGCCTGCATCGGCGGCATACCGGGATACATCGGATTGGAACTGGCCGCGCAAGGGGTGATCGGCCCCGGCGCCCAGGAGCGGGTATTCGACGTGGCCCGGAAGTACGCCTGCCCCGTTCAGTAAGCGAGAAAACACCATGTCGGGTGCGGTAGCGCTCGCGCTGGCGGTCGCGCTGGCCGCGGTCGCACTGATCGTCGGCGCCATCGCAGTCCTGACCCGCAGTGTGGTCAGCACCCCGGCCGAGCGCACCGTGCACGCTGCCCTGCACACCGCCTCGCTCGCTGCGCGCTCACTGCGCAAGGGCCTGGACGCCGACTCCGCGGCCGGCGCCGCCCCACACCTGCGCGGCCTGACCGACTCCGACGGGGTCGCGATCTACGACGGCGACACCGCCCTGCTGGCCGTCGACCCGCCCGGCGATGCGTTGTGGACGCCGGCCACGCTGGAGATCTGTCACCACACCGCGCGGGACGCGATCGCCGGCCAGCGCCGGGTGCTGGCTCGCGACCAGTCCCCCGCCGTGGTGGCCCAACCCATCCTCGACGACGACGGCACCGTGATCGGGGTGCTCGTCGTGGTCAACGCCGATGAGCCGTCACCGGGCATGCTCGGCGCCATCGCCGAGGTCGCGCGCTACGCCGCCAGCCAGCTCGAGCTGGCCGAGCTGGACGCGTCGCGGGCCCGCCTCGATCGGGCAGAGGTGCTCGCACTGCGTGCGCAGATCAGCCCGCACTTCATCTACAACGCGCTCAACACCATCGCCTCGTTCGTCCGGACCGACCCCGACCGGGCGCGCGATCTGATCCTGGAGTTCGCCGACTTCACCCGATACTCGTTTCGCTCCGCGGGCCCCTACACCGTCCTCGCCGACGAACTGCGCAACATCGACCGCTACCTGACGCTGGAACGTGCCCGCTTCGGGCCGAATCTGTCGGTGACACTGCAGATTGCGCCCGAGGTGCTGACCGTCGTGGTCCCGTTCCTGGCGCTGCAGCCCCTGGTGGAGAACGCGGTGCGGCACGGCCTGGCCGGCCGTCAGGGCGGTTCGGTCGAAATCGTCGCCCGCAACGAAGGTTCCGACTGTGTCATCAGCGTCGAGGACGACGGTGTCGGCATGGACCCGGAGACCCTGCGGTCCGGGCACGGCGACGTGTTGGGTGAGGGTGAGCAGAGCGCCCATGTCGGGCTGAGCAATGTCGACCACCGACTGCGCGCGGCATTCGGCAACGACTACGGTCTGGTGGTCGAGACCGCCCCGGATGCGGGCACGAAGGTGATCATGCGGGTGCCGAAGTTCCGCACCGGCGTGCGGGTTTGAGGAGGGTGATGGCGGCAGGACTGTGGGTGCTGGCTGTCGATGACGAAGCCCCCGCGCTCGACGAGCTCACTTACCTGCTCGGCGAGCACCCCGATGTCGCCGAGGTGACCGGCGCCGGCGATGCGACCTCCGCACTGCGGATCATCAACGAACGCACCGTCGACGCTATCTTCCTCGACATCAACATGCCCGGCCTGTCAGGTCTCGAACTAGCCAGTGTGCTTGGTAATTTCGCGCACCCGCCCGCCGTCGTCTTCGTCACCGCACACGACGACAAGGCGCTGGCCGCCTTCGAGGTCGGTGCGCTGGACTACCTGCTCAAGCCGATCCGCAAGGAGCGCCTCGACGAAGCCGTTCGACGGGTGGTCACCGCGCGCGCCGCCGAGCCGGCCCCGCCAGCCGACGAGGCGACCGCCGACACCATTCCCGTCGAGCTCGGCGGAGTCACCCAGCTGGTGCGCTGCGACACCATCGGCTGGGTCGAGGCCGAAGGCGACTACGCCCGACTGCACGCCGCATCCGGCTCGCATCTGGTGCGAATTCCGTTGAGCAACTTGGAAGACCGCTGGCGCAACCGTGGCTTCCAGCGGGTGCACCGCTCCTATCTCGTCGCACTGAACATGGTGACCGGCCTGCGCACATCGGGCGCCTCGACGATGGTGCGGATGCGGGCCAACGGCGCGTCGGCCGCGATCGAGTTGCCGGTGAGCCGCCGCCAGGCCCGCGAGCTGCGCGACAGGCTGATCCGCGACCCGATGCGAACGTTCCGCCCCGGAACGAGCAATGACTAAGCCGGGCCGCCCGCAACGCGAACGCGTGGTGCTGGCTCACCGGCGCGGCACCCGCGTGGTGCACACCCGCGTCGAGGTCCAGGAGCAGACCGAGATCGGCGACGCACTGGTGCGCGGATTGGTGCGCGCCCAGCTCGGCCTGGCGCTGCGGCTGGCCGCGGTAGTCGGCGGCGGAATGGCCGCACTGCCATTGATCAACGCGGTGTTCCCAGAACTGTCCGCAGCCACCGTGTTCGGGATGCGGCTGAACTGGCTGACGCTGGCGGTGTTCGTCTACCCCGCGCTGTACGGCGTCGGCAGGCTCTTCATCCGGCTGGCAGAACAAGGCGAGCGCGACTTCATGGGTGTGGTCGACGACGAGAATCCGCCATGACCTCGACAGCAACAGCCCTGACTGCCGGCGGCCTGCTGGCGTCCGCGGTGGCGACGGTGGCCGTCGGCGCCTACGGGGTTCGGCTGTCGCGCACCACATCCGATTTCCTGGTGGCCTCGCGCACCGTCGGCCCCCGCTGGAACGCCGCCGCGATCTCCGGTGAATACCTGTCGGCGGCTTCGTTTCTCGGTGTGGCCGGCCTGATCGCCAAGTACGGGGCCGACGCGCTCTGGTACCCGGTCGGATTCACCGCAGGCTATCTGGGCCTGCTGCTGTTCGTCTCGGCGCCGCTGCGCCGCTCCGGCGCCTACACCGTCCCCGATTTCGCCGAGTTCCGGCTGGGCTCGGTGCGGGTGCGCCGCGTGGCGATGATCGTGGTCGTCACGGTCTGCGTCCTCTACCTGATCCCCCAGTACCAAGGTGCAGGCATCGCGCTGAAAGCCCTTCTCGGCGTTCCGGTATGGCTCGGACCGCTGGCGGTCGGCGGGATCGTGATCGCCAACGTCGTCGGCGGCGGGATGCGGTCCATCACGTTCGTCCAGGCGTTCCAGTACTGGCTGAAGCTGACCGCCGTCGCCGCCCCCGCGCTGGTACTACTGATGCACTTCGGTCACGAGCACCCTCAGCTCGGTGGCCCGCTCGCGCCCACCGTGGACCAACAGACCGTCGTCGCGATAGACACCGACGTCGTCGTCACCGTCGCCGACCCGGCGGGCGTGACGGTGAGCGGCCCAGCGCACAACGGCACGCTGCCCGGGCCGGGCGAGTACTCCCTGCCGCAGGGAACCACGCTGACGTTGGCCGCCGGAGCGCACACCCCGGTTGTCACCGGGGCACCGGCCAACGGCGCGGCGTGGATTCAGAGTGGGGGCGGACTGGGCGGTAAACACCCTCTCTATCAAGTGTTTTCGATCATGGTGGCCACATTCCTCGGCGCCATGGGGCTGCCGCACGTGCTGGTCCGCTTCTACACCAACCCCGACGGGCGGGCCGCGCGGCGCACCGCCCTGAGTGTGATCGTCCTGCTGTCGCTGTTCTACCTGTTCCCCGTCCTGCTCGGGGTGTTCGCCCGGCTCTACGTGCCACAGCTGCTCATCACCGGCAAGGCGGACGCCGCGGTCCTTCTGCTGCCGTCCGCCGCGATCGCCGGACTTCCCGGTGAACTGATCGCCGCACTGGTCGCGGCCGGCGCCATCGCCGCCTTCCTGGCGACCTCGTCGGGTCTGCTGGTCAGCATCGCCGGTGCGCTGTCCACCGACGTGCTGCGCGGCCGGGTCAGCGACTTCCGGTGGGCGGCGCTGATCGCCGGGCTCATCCCGATACCGCTGTCCCTGGTGGCGCCCAGCCTGGAACTGTCCCGCGGGGTCGGCCTGGCGTTCGCCGTCGCCGCATCCACGTTGTGCCCGCTGCTGGTGCTCGGGATCTGGTGGCGCGGGCTGACCGCCGCCGGTGCCATCGCGGGTTTGGTGGTCGGTGCACTGGCCTCCGGTGTGGCCATCCTCGTCGCGGTCACCGGCTGGGTCGACGACGATGTGCTCGGCGGCTGGCTGACGACGCTGATCGGCTACCCCGCCGCCGTCACGGTCCCGATCGCATTCGCGACGATGGCGCTCGTCAGCCGTCTCATCCGTGGCGACGTGCCACCCGATGTGGCGCGCATCTTCGCCCGCATGCACGTGCCGGAACGCCTGGGCCTGGGCGTCGAGCGGGTGCCCCGCGGCTAGCCCTACCGGCGGGCTGGGGGTACCGCCCCGCCGAAGGCTAGGGGGAGAGCGGAGCGACCCGGGGATTGGAACCGTTCAGCGCCGCCGGACAACCGTTCACCGCATCCTCCGCGCGACCCCTAGGGCTGTGACGCACCTCTCAATACCCTGTGAACACGATCGGAGTTCACAAATCTGAGCTGAGGAGCATGCGGTGCCCACAACCAACCTGCCACCGCGGGAAACCCAACCCAGCGGCGCCGAATACCTGGCCGTACAGGCCAGCCCCGAGTTTCAGGAGCTGCGCCGCGCCTTGCGCCGCTTCGTCTTCCCCACCACGGCGTTCTTCCTCATCTGGTATGCCACGTACGTCCTGCTGGGCGCCTTCGCCCACGACTTCATGGCGATCAAGGTGTGGGGCAACATCAACCTCGGCCTGATCATCGGGCTGGGCCAGTTCCTGACGACGTTCCTGATCACCGGCCTGTACGTGCGGTTCGCCAACCGGGAGCTCGACCCGCGCGCAGAAGCCATCCGCACCGAGATGGAAGGACCCGGCAAGTGACCACCACCGTCCTCGCCGAGGCCAGCCGGATCGGCAACCCGGTCGTCAACATCAGCATCTTCGTCGCCTTCGTGCTCGTGACGCTGTTCGTCGTGATCCGCGCCGGCCGCACCAACACCAACGCCACCGAGTTCTTCACCGGCGGCCGCGCATTCTCCGGGCCGCAGAACGGCATCGCCATCGCCGGTGACTATCTTTCTGCGGCAAGCTTTCTCGGCATCGCCGGCGCCATCGCGGTGTACGGCTATGACGGTTTCCTCTACTCCATCGGCTTCCTGGTGGCCTGGCTGGTCGCGCTGCTACTGGTGGCCGAATTGCTGCGCAACACAGGTAAATTCACGATGGCCGATGTGCTGAGCTTCCGGCTCAAGCAGCGGCCGGTGCGGGTGGCCGCGGCCACCTCGACGCTGACGGTGTCGCTGTTCTACCTGCTCGCGCAGATGGCAGGCGCCGGTGGCCTGGTCGCGCTGCTGCTCGACGTCCACGGCCGCACCGCCCAGTCCATCGTGATCGCCGTGGTCGGTGTGCTGATGATCGTCTACGTCCTGGTCGGCGGCATGAAGGGCACCACCTGGGTGCAGATCATCAAGGCCGTGCTGCTGATCGCCGGTGCGGCGATCATGACGGGCATGGTGCTGGTGAAGTTCGGGCTGAACTTCTCCGAGATCCTCGGCTCTGCGCAGCAGATGGTGCACGATGCCACCACCAAGGGTGTGGCCAGCCGCGACGTGCTTGCCCCCGGCGCTCAGTACGGCGCCAACACCACCTCGAAGATCAACCTGCTGTCGCTGGGTCTGGCGCTGGTGCTGGGCACCGCCGGCCTGCCGCACGTGCTGATGCGCTTCTACACCGTGCCGACCGCGAAAGAGGCTCGGCGGTCAGTGGTTTGGGCGATCGCGTTGATCGGCGCGTTCTACCTGTTCACCCTGGCCCTGGGTTACGGCGCAGCCGCCATGGTCGGACCGGACAAAATCCTGGCCGCTCCCGGTGGGCAGAACTCGGCAGCACCGCTGTTGGCGTTCGAGCTCGGCGGGGTGATCCTGCTCGGCGTCATCTCGGCGGTGGCCTTCGCCACCATCCTGGCCGTGGTCGCCGGCCTGACGATCACCGCGTCGGCGTCCTTCGCCCACGACGTCTACGCCAGTGTGCTCAAGAGCCACAAGGTGACCGAGGACGAACAGGTGCGGGTCTCCCGGATCACCGCAGTGGTGCTCGGCATCGCCGCGATCGGGCTGGGCATCCTGGCCAACGGCCAGAATGTCGCGTTCCTGGTGGCGCTGGCGTTCGCGGTGGCGGCCTCGGCCAACCTTCCGACGATCGTGTACTCGCTCTACTGGAAGCGGTTCAATACCCGCGGCGCGCTGTGGAGCATGTACGGCGGCTTGATCAGCTGCCTGGTGCTGATCATCTTCTCGCCGGCCGTGTCGGGCAGCAAGACCGCGATGATCCCGAGCGCGGACTTCGACTGGTTCCCGCTGGCCAATCCCGGCATCGTGTCGATCCCGCTGGCGTTCATCCTCGGCATCGTCGGCACGCTGACCTCCAAGGATGCCGGCGATCCGGAACTCAACGCCGAAATGGAAGTGCGGTCACTGACCGGCGTCGGCGCCGAGAAGGCCATCAGCCACTGAAATTGAGGTGAGAATCTCGCCTGGTCCGGGAATGGTGTCGGTGTGCCGATGTTGACTTCGCTATGACCCATGGTCGCTCCGCTCTCCCCCTAGCCTTCGGCGGGGCGGTACCCCCAGCCCGCCGGATCCTATGACCCGCACCCGGCGAGCTTTCGCCCTCGCCCTGCTGGCGTACGCCTTCGCCGCGATCATGCTGGGCACCACGCTGCCCACCCCGCTGTACGCGCTGTACTCGGAACGTATGCATTTCGCGGTGCTGACCACCACGGTCATCTACGCCACCTACGCCGGCGGGGTGTTGTTCGCGCTGCTGGTCTTCGGCAGGTGGTCGGACGCCATCGGCCGCCGGCCCATATTGCTGGCCGGGACAGTGTGCGCACTGGCCAGCGCCGTGGTGTTCCTGATCGCGGATTCGGTGCCACTGCTGCTGGTCGGCCGAGTGCTGTCGGGGTTGTCGGCGGGCCTGTTCACCGGAACCGCGACCGCGGCGGTCATCGAAGCCGCGCCACCGAGCTGGCGCGACCGTGCGCCGATGATCGCCACCATCGCCAACATGGGCGGCCTTGGCGCCGGCCCGATACTGGCAGGCATTCTGGCGCAGTACGCGCCAGCCCCGCTGACACTCACCTTCGCCGTGCACATCGCGCTGGTGGTGCTGGCCGCGATCGCGGTGCTGCTGGTTCCCGAGACGTCCAGCCGGACCGGAAAGATCGGGCTGCAACGACTTTCGGTGCCCCCGGAGGTGCGGCCGGTGTTCATCCCTGCGGCGCTGGCCGCGTTCGCCGGGTTCGCCGTCACCGGCCTGTTCACCTCGGTGGCGCCGTCCATGCTGACCACCGTCATCGGGATCGGCGATCACGCGCTCGCGGGCGTGATGGCCGGAGCCATCTTCGTTGCGTCGGCCATCGCCCAGATCGGCGGAACCCGGATCGCACCGCAGCGCGCCGTCGCACTCGGCTGCGCCATCCTGACCGCAGGTATGGGCATTCTCGTTGTGGCGCTGCACTATTCGTCGCTGGCCGGGCTGATCGCCGCGGCGGTGGTGTCCGGCGTCGGCCAGGGCATCAGCTTCAGCCGCGGGCTGGCCGCGGTGGCCGAGCGCACCCCCGCGCAGCGCCGGGCCGAAGTCAGCTCCACCTATTTCGTGGTGGCCTATGTGGCGATCTCCATCCCGGTGATCGGCGAGGGCTTCGCCGCCCAGGCCTGGGGCCTGCGCACCGGCGGCACCGTCTTCGCGACCGTGGTCGGGGTGCTGGCGCTGGTCTGCCTGGCCGCGATCCTCTGGCAGGAATCCCGGGAGAAATCAGGTAGATCTACCTACGCCGAAGCGGGCTAGATTTGGCCGCATGAGACTGGCGTTCCCGACGCCCGACGAGGTTGCCGCACAGACACCCCCGGATCGCGACCGGGCGATCGACGTCATCCGGATCTGCGCGCTCCTCGGTGTCGTCGCCGGCCACACCGTGATGGCCACGAGCATCATCGCCGACGGTGTCCTGCACTGGGACAACCTGCTGACCACCTCGGTGGTCTTCCAGGCCGCGACGTGGATCTTCCAGATCATGCCGCTGTTCTTCTTCGCCGGCGCCGCGGCGAGCATGGCGTCGTGGCGGCCCGACGTGAGCTGGGGACAGTGGCTGATGAAGCGCTGCGCCAGGCTTTTTCGGCCAGTCTTCTACTACCTGACATTCTGGGCCGTTGCCCTGACCGTGCTGCGTGAGGTCCTCCCACCACATGTCTACGACCCGGTGGCCGGTGTCTCGACGCAGCTGTTGTGGTTCCTGGGCGCCTACGTGCTGATGCTGGCGGCGATGCCGCTGCTGGCCCGGGTGACCACCGCCGCACATCTGGTCGCCGGCGTCACGCTGGTCTATCTGGCGGTGGCGGTGGTCGACGCCATCCGGCTCACCGTCCCCGACTGGCAGGCGCTGGGGTATGCGAACCTGACGGTGTGGCTGATCCCCGGCCTGTTCGGGGTGGCCTACCGGCGTGGCCTGCTGCGGTCGGCGACGGCGCTACGCGTGGCGCTAGCGATGCTGGCCCTCAACGTCTCGCTGGTGATGTTCGGCCCCTACGAGCTGAGCCTGGTCGGCATCGAAGGACAGCGGCTGGCCAATATGACTCCGCCGTCGCTCCTGCTTGCCGGCCATGCAATCATGTTGTGCTGCCTGATCATTGCCGCCGCACCCGCGATCGCTCGATGGGCGCAACGGCCACGGATCTGGTGGCTGACGGCGATCGGCAACTCGGGCGCGATGACGCTGTACCTGTGGCACATGCCGGCCCTGCTCGGGATCCATCTGCTGTTCGACGTCACCGGCCATCCCCGCTATCCCGGCCGGCCGGATTTCCTGGCGGCCTCCGTCGCGCAGCTGGTCCTGATGGCGGTACTGGTTGCGGCGCTGTTCGTCGCACTTCGGCCGCTGGAGAACAACCCGCTGCCCGGCTGGGACGGGCCGATCGCGGCCAGCGGCACCCGCAGCGTGGCCGTCGGCATCTTGCTGTGCGTGGCGGGGCTGGCCACCCTGGCATCGGTGAAGTGGGGGCTGAAGGACGACGGCCTGTACTGCACCGCCGTGATGCTCGTTGCGCTGGTCAGCGCGCGCATCATGTGCGGAAATTGTTCCGCAGCAAGGATTCCCGAGCAGTTCGCCCGCTAGCCGCTCTTGCGGCGGAACTCTCGGCGGTTCTCCGCGGCCCCGTGCGAACGGGCTTGCTTGGCACCGCGGTCCTGATGCGCGGAGCCGCCCGCCGACTTCGCCTTCTTGCGCTCCAGCGCCTCACGGAACTTTTGTTTGGTGTCGTCCTGCGGATCGGACTCTGATTCGGCCATGCTGGTCAGACTAACGTGAGGCAGGCCAGGTGCCGGAGGCATCCCAAAAAGGCCTGAGTCAGCGGATGCCCGGCGGCATTCCGTATACGTGTGAGATCGGCATCGTGAGCAGCACTCGGCGGTCGTCGACCATGGCGCGACGGTAATCGTCCCAATCCGGATGCTCACCGGCGACGTTGCGATAGAGCGCGATGAGCGACTCGACGGTGTCGTCGTGCGGTGAGGCCGCCGGCGGGGTGAGGACGGAATTCCCCTCGGCGACGGCATAGGACCACCCGTCGTCCGAGGACACCAGGATGGAAGCCCGCGGGTCGCGCCGCAGGTTGCGGGTCTTGGCGCGCGGTTCGGTGATGGACACCTCGATCGTCAGATTCCGCGGGTCGAAGTGATACGTCACGTTGGACAGCTGCGGTCGGCCGTCACGTTTGATGGTCGCCAGCACACCGAGTTTGTTGCCCGCGATCACCGCCAGCAGCTTGTCGTCGAACACGTGACGGGTCATCCATCGAGACTACGTCGCTAGCATCGAGAACATGACCCGCTATGCAGCTTTCCTGCGCGGCGTGAACGTCGGCGGTGTGAACATGAAGATGGGCGACGTCGCCGCAGCCCTGACCGATGCCGGATTCACCGACGTGAAGACGATCCTCGCCAGCGGCAACGTGGTGCTCGACAGCGGCACCACAGCGGCCAAGGTCCGCACGAAAGCCGAAGCCGCACTGCGGAAAGCGTTCGGTTACGAAGCGTGGGTGCTGGTCTACGACCTCAAGACGGTCGGCGCCGTCGCCGAGGATTACCCGTTCGAAGCAGAGGTCGACGGCTACCAGTCGTATGTGACGTTCGTCAGCGATTCCGCCGTCCTCGACGAACTCGCCGCCTTGGCCGACGACGCCGGACCCGACGAGAAGATCGCCCGCGGTGACGGCGTCCTGTACTGGCAGGTGCCCAAGAATTCCACCCTGGACTCGACCATCGGCAAGACGATGGGCAAGAAGCGCTACAAATCGTCGACCACCACGCGCAACCTGCGCACACTGGCAAAGGTGTTGAAATGACAGCGGAGAAGATCGATGCCAGTGAGCTCAGCGGCGTATCGGAGACCACATTGATGACGCTCAGCGGCCGCGCCCATCAGGCCAGCCTGCCCGACGCGATCCTGCACGACCCGATGGCCATCGAGCTCGTCGATTCCATCGATTTCGACTTCGACAAGTTCGGCCGCAGGGGTCAGGAGATGGCGTTGCGCTCGCTGGCCGTCGACGCCTGCGCGGTCGACTACCTAAGCCGGCATCCGCAGGCCATCGTCGTCGCACTGGCCGAGGGCTTCCAGACCAGCTTCTGGCGGCTGAGCGAGGCCGTACCCGATCCGCAGTTCCACTGGCTGTCGGTGGACCTGGCACCGGTGATCGAGCTGCGGGAGCGGCTGCTGCCGTCCTCGCCGCGGATGACTGCGCTGGGCCAGTCCGCCCTGGACTACAGCTGGCTGGACCAGGTGGACAGCAGCAAGGGCGTGTTCATCACCGCCGAGGGTCTGCTGATGTACCTGCAACCCGAGCAGGCGATGGACCTTATCGTCCAGTGCGCCGAGCGTTTTCCCGGCGGACAGATGTTCTTCGATCTGCCGCCCGTCTTCGTCAAGAGAATCGCCCCGAAGGGGCTGAAGTCCTCGAAGCACTACCGAGTGCCGCCGATGCCATTCAGCCTGAGCACCGTCGCGCTGGCCAAGCTGGTGAACACCGTGCCGGGAATCAAAGCCGTGCATGACATCCCGATGCCCAAGGGCCGCGGCTTCCTCTTCAAGACGCTGTTCCCGGCGGTCTGGCACTTCGGTCCGACGAAGCGTTTCCGCGGGGCCTACACCCTGTTGGAATTCGGCTGACGCCTCACTGGTGGACCATCGGTGTTGACAGAGCGTATGTCTTGTCTGCACCCCGGGCTCGTCGGGTCAACGCCGGGATGCTCGGACAGGGCCGCACCGGCCGTGTATCCGTACCCGGTGACCAGGTTGACCACACCGTCGGGAATGCCGCCCTGTGCCAGAATCCGCATCAGCAGCAGCGCCGAAAGCGGTATCTCCTCAGCCGGTTTGACGACGCTGCTGCAACCCGCCGCCAGCGACGGGGCGAGCTTCGCACAGAAATTGAAGATCGGACCGCTCCACGGGAAGATCAGGCCGACCACGCCGTAGGGCTCTTTGAGCGTGTAGGCGTGCATGTTGGAGAACGCGCCGGTGATGCCACCGGTCTGCTGCACATCGTGGGCGATACCTTCGACTTTGGTGCACCAGCCGGCGTAGTAGCGGAACATCTAGGCACAGGTCGAGGTGATCATATTCGCCTGCATGTACGGCATGCCGGTGTTGAACGAATCGATCTCGGCGAGATCGGCGGCATGCTCGTCGATCAGATCGGCGATCCGCCACAGCACCTTGGCACGCTCATTGCCGGGCCTACCCAACCACACCCCCGACTCGAAGCTGGCCCGGGCGCGGGCGACGGCGTCGTTGACCGCTTCGGCACCGCCGTCGGTGAATTCGGCGATCGGCTCTTCGGTTGCCGGGTTGATGATCGTAATCCGCTCCCCGGTGCCGGGGCGTTGGGCGATCTCGTCCAGCACGGTCTGCAGCGTCATGGGTCTCCCCTGGTTCAGGCGACGGGCGTGAAGGTGAGATGCAGTTCGCTCAGGCCACGCAGCAGGAACGTCGGCTCGTAGCGGTAACGGCGGTCGCCGGCCGGACCGTGCTGGGGTTCGTCGATAGCGATGTCGGTCATGCGGTCCAGCAGCCGATTCAGCGTGACCTTCGCCTCGACCCGGGCCAGAGGCGCACCCGCGCAGGTGTGGATGCCGCGGCCGAACGTGATGTGCTCACGCACGTTCTTGCGGTCGAGCTGGAACTCATCGGGACGCTCGAACTTGCGCGGGTCGCGGTTGGCGGCGCCGAGGCACAGCATCAGCACGGTCCCGGCTTTGATGTCGACACCGCCGAGGGTGGTGGTCTTGCGCGCCAGCCGGAAGTCGACCTTGGTCGGGCTCTCGATGCGCAGCGACTCCTCGATGAAGTTGCCGATCAGGCTGCGGTCCGCACGCAGCTTGTCCTGAAGATCAGGACGCTCGGCGAGCACTCGCGTCGACGCGCTGAGCAGCTTGACCACGGTCTCCTGGCCAGCGGCGAACAGGAAGGTCGCCGCGCGGACGACGTCGACGACCTCCGGTGTCGTCCCGTCGGGATACGCCGCGGCGGCAAGCGAATTCAGCACGTCCTCACGCGGTTGCTGGCGCCGTTCGGTGATATAGCCGGTGAACTTGCCGTCCAGCCATTCCAGGGGGTTGACCGCGACGGGTGTGTGATCCAATGCGCCGACCGCACTTCCGGGCTCGTTGCCCGCGCCCAAGCTCGCACGGAACTCAGCGCGATCGTCCGCCGGTACGCCGAGCAGGTCGGCGATCACCAGCGTGGCGAAGGGCTTGCCGTACTCGCCGAGGACCTCGCATTTCCCACTGGCGATGAATTCGTCGAGCTGGCGATCGGCCAACTCCCACATGAAGTCTTCGTTCTCTTTCAGCCGCGCGGGGGTCAGCAGGCGGCTCAGCAGTGAGCGAGCGCGGGTGTGCTCCGGCGGATCCATCACCACCATCATTTCGTTGATGGGGAACAGGTGCCGGTGCGCCTCGATCTGCTCGGAGATATCGTCGCCCTCGGGGAGGAACGGCAGCGACGGGAACGGCCCGCCGATGGCGTTCACCGCCGAAAACGTCTCGTAATCCTTGAATGCCGCGACGGCCTCGTCATATCCCGTGACAGCCACCACCCCGTAGTTGGGCTCGCGGAACACCGGGTTCTGCTCACGCAGGTAATCCAGGTACTCGTAGGGATTTTGGGCGATGTCCTGGTCGGAGAAGTAGTCCGTCGTCGCGAAATCGGTCATTGTTGGGGGCCTTTCACGATGCTGATGGCTTGGCGAGGACAGGCGGCCACCGCGGCCTCGACCTGCTCGCGTATCTCGCCCGGGGGCGACTCGAGACAGGTGGCCAGATCGTCGGATCCGACATCGAAGACCTCAGCGGCCAGCTCGACACACAGGGCATGGCCCTCGCACAGGTCCCGGTCAACCTGAACGCGCCAACGAGCCGCCGTCATTGAACCTCCGTGTCGTGAGTTCACATTTGATCGATCGATCAGATTCTGCGTTGGGACATTTTTACCACGGGTGGAAATCGGGGGTCAACAGGTGGGCCGATGCGTCGTCTAGCCAAGCGAGGACTGATCCTGAGAGGATGACCGCTATGGCATCGACCGCGAAGACCAAAGAAAAAGATGCCGGCGCGCGTGAACGCCTGATGGAGGCGACCGCTCAGATCATGCTCGAGGAGGGCTACGCCGCCGCGACCTCCCGGCGTGTGTCGGCACGCGCCGGAGTCCGGTCCGCCCTGGTGTACTACTACTTTCCGGCGATGGACGACCTGTTTGTCGCGGTAATGCGCGCTGGTGCGGATGCCTCGCTGGCCCGGATGCGCCAGGCGATCACCGCCGATGAACCGTTGCGAGCCTTGTGGACCATCAACGCCGATCCGCGCTGGACGGGGTTATACGCGGAGTTCGTCGCACTGGCCAATCATCGCAAGGTCATCAGCGCCGAGCTCAAGTCCTATGCCGAACGCGTCCGCGACATCGAAACCGCCGCTGCCACAGTCGCCCTGCGCGCGCACAGACTGGACCTCAACGAATATCCGCCGGTGGCGATCTCGATGCTCGTCGCACAGATCGCGCGCAGCCTGGGCAACGAGAGCGCGATCGGGATGACCGAGGGCCACGAGGAGATGCGAGAGCTGGTGGAGCGCTTCCTGAATCGGTTCGCCTCCACCGAGCAGGCGCAAACTACTTGAGCATGCTTCCGCCGTCGACCGTCATCGTCAGACCGGTGACGTAGCGAGCCTCGTCAGAAGCCAAGAACAGCACCGCATTACTGATGTCGAGCGGCTCGACCCAGCCGATCGGCAGCACGTGCATCATCTGGGCCACCACAGCCATATCGTCAGGCCCCGGGTTCTCCAGGTCCGGACGGAACAGTCTCATCGTGCCCTCGTTCATGAACAGCGGGGTGTTGACGTTGGTGGGATGGACCGAATTCACCCGGATGGAGTGGTGCCCCAATTCGACGGCGAATGTCCGCATCAATCCGACCACGCCGTGCTTGGCGGCAATGTAGTGACCGGTATGCGGGTAGGCCTTCAGCCCCCCGACGGAACTGGTCAGAATGATCGACCCACCTCGGCCCGCCGAGATCAGATGCGGCACTGCCGCTTTCACACTCTTCCACACGCCCGACAGGTTGACGTCGATCATGTCGGTCCAGTCCGACTCGCTGACATGATCCAGCGTCTGACCACCGTTGCCGATGCCGGCGTTGGCCACGATGATGTCCAACCGGCCGAGTTGTTCGACACCGCCGTCGACGGCGGCCTTCAGTGCGTCGTAGTCACGGACATCGACCTCGGCCGTCACGATCCTGCGGTTGAGACCCTTGACCAGATCCGCCGTCTCGGCCAGGTCATCGGGCGTCGGCGCCGGAATGTCCTCATTGCTGCTGATGCGCTTGCACACATCGACAGCGATGACGTCGGCGCCCTCCTGCGCCAACCGGACCGCGTGACTGCGGCCCTGGCCGCGCGCGGCACCGGTGATGAAAGCGACCTTGCCTTCGACACGTCCAGCCATGAAACCCTCGCCTCCGAACCTGCGATCATGTTTGATCGATCGATCAAAACTGTCGCAGTCCGGGGGCCCCATGTCAACCTCCTGTTTCGGTGCGCCACTCCTCCAGGACCCGTTGCTGTTGCTCGTCGATGACAGCATTGAGATGCGATGCTTTCGGCCAGCCGTAGTGCGCCGCGAAATGCAGCGCCAACTCCTCCATCTCATCGAAGGAGACATCGCGGCTCTTCAACGCGGCATACACGTGGCTGATGATCGGTATCAATGTGTCCTGGAACGCCACGCACGCCACCGTGATCAGCCGGCGTTCCTTCATGCCAAGACCGGGACGAAGCCACATCTCACCGAAGACGAAATTCAAGATGCCGGCACCGGAGTACGGGTTGTCCCGGATCGGCGTATACGGAATGCAGTTGATGTCCTTGAACGACTGCTCGCCGACCAGCAGCCGGCCTTCCGGGCTGCTCGGCGTGATCAGTGGTAGCAACGGGTCCGGCGGTGGCGGACTCTGCCCGCGGTCCCGATGGATCCGCTCCCATTGCTCGTCGACGACCATGTTGAACCACGACGCCTTGGGCCATCCCGCGTACACCGCGAAATGCAGCACGGTTTCCCGCATTTCGCCGATGGACACGTCACCGCTGTTGAGGGCGGCGTACACGTGGTCACGCAACGGTGCGTCCGCGTCGGCCGCTGCCACGCATGCCAGGGTGACGAACCGGCGATCGCGGCGGCTCAGCCCCGGGCGCGACCATATTTCGCCGTACACGAAGTCGATCAGGCCGATGGCCGCCGGCGTGTCATCTTGCGGCGCAGGGAATGTCATCACATCGGCGAACAACTGCCTGCCCCGCTCCCGTCGGTCGGTGTCATTCATCGAATGGTGACCCCGGCGTCGACCTTGAGCTCGGTGCCGGTCACGTAGCGGGACTCGTCGGACACCAGATACAGCACGGCATTGCTGATATCGATCGCTTCGACCATCACGACCGGCAGTGCGTTCAGGAAGATCGGCACGAGGTCGGGGCGGCCCTCACCGAGCACCTGATGTAGCGACTCCGGTCGCATGCCCGTCTCGACCCCGGTCGGGTGCACAGTATTGACCCGAACACTCACCGCGGCAAGCTCGTTGGCCAGCGCTCGGCTCAGCCCGACGACGCCGTGCTTGGCAGCCGTGTAGGGAAGATGTAGCGGCGTTCCCTTCAACCCTGCCGCCGAGCTGATGTTGACCAGGCTCCCGCCGTGAGTGACCAGGTGCGGCAACGCAGCGGCGCAGGTGTTCCACGTGCCGATGAGGTTGACGTCCAACACCGTTCGCCATTGTTCGGGCGTCGTGGTGTCCCAGGCGCCCACCGTCAGCACACCCGCGTTGGAGACCGCCGCGTCCAGGCCGCCGAGTTGCTCGACGCCATCGTCAACCGCGGCTCCCAAGGCGGCGGCGTCTCTGACGTCGACGACATGGCTGACCGCGCGGCGGCCGTGCTGCTCGACGAGTCGCGCCGTCTCTTCCAGTTCTTCTCGGGTTGCCAGCGGATACTCCACCTCCGGCAGCGATTCGCAGATGTCGACCAGAATCAGGTCGGCGCCTTCTTCGGCCAGCCGCACGGCATGACTGCGACCCATTCCCCTGGCCGCCCCGGTGACCAGAACCCGCTTGCCCGCTGCCCGCCCCGATGATTTCGTCATGACACTCCTAGAGCTTGTTGCAGAAGCCGGCGTCGACCGGGAAGGTCACCCCGGTGACGAATTTGGCTTCGTCGCTGACCAGATACGCGATCGCGGCGCTGATGTCTTCGGGTTCGAGCATGTCGACCGGCATCGGATTTTGCAGATGCGGTCCGCCGTCGGGGTAGTTCTCCAGGAAGGCGACCATCGCGGGATTGACGGCCATCATCGTGCGCACTGCCGTCGGATGAACCGTGTTGACCCGGATGCTTTCCGGGGCAAGCGCATTCGCCAACGTACGCATGAGCCCGACGACGCCGTGTTTGGACGCCGCGTACCCCAGTCCCCCACCTTGCACGCCGCCGAATCCGCGCAGCCCCGCCGTCGAGCTGGTGAACACGATCGACCCGCCGCGCCCGCCGGCGATCAGGTGCGGGATCGCCGCCCTGGCGGTGTGGAAGGCGCCGACCAGGTTCACGTTGAGCACGTCGTTCCACTGCTGCAGCTCTTCGTCGATCGTCAGCTCGCGAAAGGACATGGTGGCGATGCCGGCGTTGGCGCACACGATGTCGAGGCGGCCGGACTGTTCGACGCCGGAGTCCAGCGCGGCCTTCAATCCGTGGAAGTCACGCACATCGGCGACCGCGGCAATCATCTTGCCGCCCTTGGCCTCAACGAGCTCGACGGTTTCGTCCAACTCGGCACGGCTGGCCATCGGATAACCGTTGGACTCGATATCGGCGCAGATGTCCACGCCGATGATGTTGGCGCCGTCGGCGGCCAGCCGAAGCGCGTGGCTGCGGCCCTGTCCGCGAGCAACACCGGTGATGAACGCGACCTTGCCGTCAAGGTTCCCCATCAAGACTCCGCCTTCCCACACGAGTAACCGAGTTACTGCGGTAGAGTAACCGCGTTACCCAACGACGGCAAGGGCATTCGTGGACAGCGCTGAGAAGACGACCGGCACCGCGGTCGGCACCCGCGACCGGATCCTCGACATCGTGGTCGAGATCCTGGAAACCGAAGGGTACGAAGCCGTTCAACTGCGTGAGGTCGCACGGCGATCTCGCACATCGCTGTCCACGATCTACAAGCGCTACCCCACCCGCGACAGCCTGATCCTTGCCGCGCTCGAATCCTGGATGGACGAACACCGGTACGCGCCGTTGGCACAGCAACACCATGAGCCCGGTGAATCGATCTACGACGGCTTGATGCGCGTGCTGGGCACCATCTTCGAGCCGTGGGAGCGGCATCCTGAAATGCTCAAGGCCTACTACCGCTCGCGCGCGGCGACCGGGCGCGAAATCCTGCTGCACCGCGGCCTCGACATCGTCATCCCCGCCGCCATGGAGGTACTGGACGGCGTGGACGAGGACTTCGTCGACGATGTCGACACCGTGCTGTCCAGCCTGGTCTACGGATTGTCCGGCCGCTTCGCCGCAGGCGAGATCGCGATCACCGACATCCTGCCCACCATCGAACGAACGATCCGGCGGTTCACCGCCGGCTTCGAGGCGACGCGCCGGTAATCCACCCCGTGGCGTTACCGTCTTGGCTATGGATTCCTTCACTGCACTGCTGGCACGTCAGGACGGCGATCAGATCACCGCTGCGATCGAAACTCTCGACGCGGCCGAACTGCCACCCGGCGACGTCACCATCCGGGTCGCCTATTCCAGCGTCAACTACAAGGACGCGCTGGCGCTGACTCCGAGGGGCGGGGTGGTCCGCCAGTATCCAATCGTCCCGGGCATCGACCTCACCGGTGAAGTCGTGGAATCCCAGTCCCCCGAATTCGCGGTCGGGGACCAGGTTTTGGCGCACGGCTACGACATCGGCACCGGACACCACGGCGGCTACGCCGAGTACGTCCGGCTGCCCGCCCAACAGGTTGTCGCTCTCGGGTCGTTGACGCCGCGAGAAGGTGCGGCGATCGGCACCGCCGGATTCACCGCCGCGATGAGCGTCGAGGCACTGATCGCGCACGGCATCACTCCGCAGGACGGCCCGATCGTGGTGACCGGCGCAACCGGAGGCGTCGGATCCGTCAGCATCGACATCCTCGCCGCAGCCGGATACGACGTGGTGGCATCCACCGGCAAGGCGGAAGCAGGAGAACACCTCAAGGCTTTGGGCGCCACCGACGTCATCGGCCGGCTGCCCGAGGATCCCGACGCCAAGCCGCGCGCGCTGGGCAAGACGCGCTGGGGCGGTGCGGTCGACTGCGTCGGCGGGGCCACGCTGGCCGATGTCATCAGCACCCTGAAATACGGCGGGGCTGTGGCAGCCAGCGGCTTGACGGGCGGACCGGGCCTCAGCACCACCGTGATGCCCTTCATCCTGCGCGGTGTGTCCTTGCTGGGCATCGACTCGGTGCAGCTGCCGATCGGTCCGCGCCGGGCGGTGTGGGAGCGCCTCGGCGGTGACCTGAAACCCCGTCACCTGGACGACGTCACCCACGAGGTCGACGTCAAGGACGTCGTCGCGGTCATCGACCAGGTGCGCGCCGGGAAGTACTCCGGCCGCGCGGTGGTGCGGGTCGCCGGCGCCTTCTAACCCGATAAGCACAGTTAGTCCACCAACAACGAAAGCGGGCCGCCGGCACTGAGACCGGCGACCCGCTTTTCGTGTGAACTGTTAGGCAGCGCCCAGAGTCTTCTGCAGGTCGGGCTTCATCGCCTGAAGCTCGCGACCCCAGTAGGCCCAGTTGTGGGTGCCGTTGTCGGGGAAGTTGAACACACCGTTCTTACCGCCCGCAGCGAGGTAGTTGTCGCGGAAGGTGATGTTGGTGCGAATGGTCAGGCCCTCGAGGAAGGTGGCCGGCAGGTCGCCGCCGCCCAGCTCGTTGGGCTGGCCGTTACCGCAGTAGATCCAGATGCGGGTGCCGTTGGCGACGATCTTGGGGATCTGCACCATCGGATCGTTGCGGATCCAGCCGCTGTTCGGGTCCTGCGTCGGGCCCCACATATCGTTGGCCTTGAAGCCACCCGCGTCACCCATGGACAGGTTGATCAGGAACGGCCACTGGCCCTCGGAGGGGTTCAGGAAGCCCGACATCGAACCGGCGTAGACGAACTGGTTGGGGTGGTAGACCGACAGGATCAGCGAGGCCGAGCCGGCCATCGACAGACCAATCGCGGCGCTGCCGGTGGGCTTGACGTCCCGATTTGCGGCCAGCCACTGCGGCAGTTCGGAGGTCAGGAAGGTCTCCCACTTGTAGGTCTGGCAACCGGTCTTGCCGCACGCCGGCGAGTACCAGTCTGCGTAGAAGCTGGACTGGCCACCGACCGGCATGATGATCGACAGACCGGAGTTGTAGTACCACTCGAACGCCTGGGTGTTGATGTCCCAGCCGTTGAAGTCGTCCTGCGCACGCAGGCCGTCGAGCAGGTAAACGGCAGGAGAGTTGGCGCCGCCGCTCTGGAACTGGATCTTGATGTCGTGGCCCATCGAGGGCGACGGAACCATCAGATACTCCACGGGCAGGCCGGGGCGCGAGAACGCGCCCGCTGTTGCGGATCCCCCGAACAGGCCGATCAGGCCCGGAAGCGTCGCCGCCACGATCGCGGCGACCGCGAATCGGCGCGAGAACGAGCGCACCTTGTTAGACAAGGACTTCACAAATCCACCCAGCTTTCTATGACCCCGGCACTTTCGGATTGCAGACTTGAGTAAAACATGTCGTCTTGAACCTGTGAAAGTCCGCCACGTTACACATTCGTGATTCGGCCCTTGCCACCGGGCCAAACAAAAACTAATGTCACTTTTAGTTTTCCGCATGCCCGTACCTCGACGCCGATCTCGGGAGATTCCATGGAATCCTTCACTCACCTGCGCAAAGGCACCACCCCACGGCGGCTGCACGCCGACCTGAACGGCCTCAAAGACGACGAGTTGGGCCGCGGTGGATTCACCGGCCGGACCGCCAATATCTACCGGCGCAACGATCCGACCACATTTCGGGCCAGCGGCCCGTTGCGGCCGCTGGACGTGCTGTCCAGCGAGCTCAAACCGGGCGATCTGACCGACGCCGCCGGTGCGCCACTGGTGCTGTTCACCAACCCTGACTGCCGCATCTCGCTGAGCAGTCGCGATGCGGAGATGCCGTTCTACGTGCGCTATATAGACGGCGACCTGCTGTGCTTCGTCCACCAGGGCACTGGGCGCCTGGAGACCGAATTCGGCCCGCTCTCCTACCGCACCGGCGACTGGATCTACATCCCGAAGGCGTGTACGTGGCGGCAGGTGCCTTCCAGCGGGCAGGAGAGCACCTGGCTGATGATCGAGGCCACCGACGAGTTCCGGGTGCCGCCGGCGGGCCCGCTCGGCCGGCACTGGCCCTTCGACCCGTCGCAGGCCGTCATCCCCGACCCGGTGCCCATCGACGACGGCGACGGTCCGCACAACGACGGTGAATATGAGGTACGGCTGTATCACCGGCCGATCGACGGCGTCGAGACGACGACCCTGATCTACCCGCACAATCCGATCGACGTCGAGGGCTGGCGTGGCGACAACTACGCGTTCACCTTCAACATCGACGACTACAACGTCATCACCTCCGACAGCGTGCACCTGCCGCCGATGGTGCATCTGTTCATGGAGGCGACGGGCGTCTACGTCTGCAACTTCCTGCCCAAGCCGGCCGAATCGGTGCCCGGCACCGAACGCACACCCTGGTATCACCGCAACGTCGACTTCGACGAGATCGCGTTCTTCCACGGCGGCTCCCTCTACGGCATCCCGATGCCGCCGGGGCTGATCAGCCATGCACCGCAGGGTGTGCACCACGGCGCGCCGGAAAAGGCGCGCGAACGGGCCCGACGCAAGTTCGACGAGTTCGACAAGGTGGACTGGAAGGTGATCGCCATCGACACCCGCAGGCGTCTGGTTCCGGCACCGGAAGTCCTTGCCAACGATCTGGGGCAACACTGATGGTCACTCCGGTCAAGCGCGCCTACGAGCGCATCCCGTATCTGATTGCCTACCAGAATAATTCGGCCGTCCGCGACGTCTACGGCGGGGTCGCGGAGCTGGTCGTCCTGGAGAGCTACCTGCTCAAACCGACGACCCCGTCGGACACCGGAGCCGCTGGGCCGGCGACATCGGACACCGGAGCCGCTGGGCCGGCGACATCGGACACCGGAGCCGCTGGGCCGGCGACATCGGACACCGTGCTGGTGTTCATGCACCCGATCGGCGGTGGCGCCTATCTGCCGATGATCAACGCGCTGGCGCGAGCCGGTCATCACGTCATCTACTGCAACAGCCGCTTCCGCGGCACCGACTCCGCACTGCTGATGGAGAAGGTGGTCGAGGATCTCGGCGAGTGCATCAAGGACGCCAAGAACCGGCTGGGCTACTCCAAGGTGGTTCTGGCGGGCTGGAGCGGCGGCGGCTCGCTGTCTGTGTTCTACCAGCAGCAGGCGCAGAATCCGACGATCACCGCCAGTCCGTCGGGTGACGGCCCCGATCTGACCACGCTCGGGCTGCTGCCCGCTGACGGCATCATGCTGCTGGCCGCGCACATCAGCAGGCACGGCACCATGACCGAGTGGATGGACGCCTCGATCCTCGACGAGAGCGACCCGAGCAAGCGGGATCCCGAACTCGACCTGTACAACCCGGACAACCCCAACCAGCCGCCCTATACCCCGGAGTTCCTCGAGCGCTATCACGAGGCGCAGGTCGCCCGGAACCGGCGGATCACCAAGTGGGTCAAGGAAAAACTCGCCGAACTGAAGGCGGCAGGCAGGCCCGACGACGAGTTCTCCTTCGTCGTGCACGGCACGATGGCCGACCCGCGCTGGCTGGACCCGACCGTCGACCCCAACGAGCGTGCACCCGGCACCTGCTACCTCGGCGACCCGCAGGTGGTCAACATGAGCCCCGTCGGGCTGGCCCGTTTCTGCACGCTGCGCAGCTGGCTGTCACAGTGGAGTTATGACGATGCGAACGGTGACGCCGTGAAGGCCGGCCCGGACATCGCGGTACCCGCGCTGGTGATCGGCAACCTGGCCGATGACGCCTGCACGCCCAGCCACACCCGGCGGTTGTTTCAGGCCATCGGGCATCCTGACAAGGAGATGCACGAGATTCCTGGCGCCAACCACTACTACTCCGGGCCGGACCAGCGCGAGACGCTGGGCCAAGCGGTCGCGATCGTCACGGAGTGGCTGGTGCGGCACGACTTCGCAAAGGCGGATTGAGTTGAGCCCTACCGGTCCGTTGGACGGCATTCGGGTGATCGAGGTCGGCACGCTGATCTCGGGACCGTTCGCGGGCCGACTGCTGGGCGATATGGGCGCCGAGGTCATCAAGATCGAGCCGCCGGGCGCGCCGGACCCGTTGCGCACCTGGGGGCAGGCCGAGCTGGACGGCCACCACTTCTTCTGGACCGTGCACGCGCGCAACAAGAAGGCCGTCACCCTCAATCTGCGCGAAGCCCGCGGCCGCGACCTGTTCCTCGACCTGGTCGAGCACTCCGACATCATCGTCGAGAACTTCCGGCCCGGCACCCTGGAGAAGTGGGATCTGGGTTACGACGTTCTGCGCGAACGCAATCGGGGCATCATCCTGGTCCGGGTGTCCGGCTACGGGCAGACCGGACCGGAGGCCAAGAAGGCCGGGTACGCCTCGGTCGCCGAAGCCGCGAGCGGGCTGCGCCACATGAACGGGTTCCCCGGCGGTCCCCCGCCGCGGCTGGCCTTGTCGCTGGGTGACAGCCTCGCCGGCATGTTCGCCGCACAGGGTGCACTGGCTGCGCTGTACCGGCGCACCGTCACCGGTGAGGGTCAGATCGTCGATGCGGCGCTGACCGAATCCTGTTTGGCAGTGCAGGAGTCGACGATCCCGGACTACGACATCGGTGGTGTCGTCCGCGGGCCGTCGGGCACCCGGCTGGACGGCATCGCCCCTTCCAATATCTACCGCAGCGCCGACGGCAGCTGGGTCGTCATCGCCGCCAACCAGGACACCGTGTTTCGCCGGTTGTGTGCGGCCATGGGCCAGCCCGAGCTCGCCGACGACGACCGGTTCGTCAATCACGTTGCCCGCGGCCGCAATCAGGACGAGCTCGACAAGATCATCGGCGACTGGGCGGCGGCCCGCGAGCCTGCCGACATTATCGGCACGCTGAGCGACGCCGGTGTCATCAGCGGTCCGATCAACACCGTGGCCGAGGTCGTCACCGACCCCCAGCTGGTGTCGCGCGGCATGATCGCCGATCACTGGGACGAGCGGATCGGCCGAAACGTCAAGGGCCCGGGCGTGGTCCCGGTGCTGTCCGAGTCGCCGGGAACCATCCGGTCGGCGGGATCGTCGCGACCCGGTCAGCACAACACCGAGATCTATGCCGATCTGCTGGGCCTGGCAGCAGAAGAAATCGCTGACCTCGAATCCAAGGGGGTGCTGTGAGCGAGCTACCCACACACGTCACGATCCGCGAGGTCGCCCTGCGCGACGGCCTGCAGATCGAAGAGCCGATTCCGTTGTCGGCCAAGCTGGAACTGCTGGCCGCCATCGCCGCCACCGGAGTCCGCGAAGTGGAGGCGACGGCGTTCGTCTCCCCGTCGAAGGTTCCCGCGCTGGCCGATGCGCCGGAGTTCGCGGCGCGGTTGGCCGACCACCCCGACATCGAATTCTCCGCGCTGGTGGCCAGCCCCAACGGGGCCAAGCGGGCGATCGCGGCCGGTCTGCATTCGCTCGAATACGTGGTGTCCGCCGCCGACGCGCACAGCCGGGCCAATGTCGGGCGCAGTAGCGCGGAAGCCACCGCGCAGATCACCGAGATCGTGGCGATCGCCCACGACTCCGGCGTCAGCGTCGAGGTGATCATCGCCACCGCCTGGGACTGCCCGTTCGACGGCCCCACTCCTGCCCAGCGGGTGCTCGACATCGTTGACGCCGCATGCGAATCCGGTGCCGATCGGCTGGCGATCGCCGACACCATCGGCACCACCACTCCCGGGCGGGTCACCTCGCTGATGAACCAGGTGAAACCCCGCATCGGTGACCTGCCGCTGGGCGCTCATTTCCACAACACCCGCGGCTCCGGGCTGGCCAGCGCGTACGCCGCGGTGGCCGCCGGAGTCACACGGCTCGACTCATCGGTCGGCGGCCTGGGCGGTTGCCCGTTCGCGCCCGGTGCCAGCGGCAACATCGCCACCGAGGATCTGGTGTACCTGTTGCGCGACAGCGGGATTGGCGTCGATGTCGATCTGGAAGCCGCGATCCGCGCCGCAGCCGTCGCGCGCTCGGTGATCGGTCACGATCTGCCAAGCGCGCTGCTGCGGGCCGGTGACCGGATCCTGAACTGAGCCGAGGGGTTTCATGGACTCGACCCGCGTTGATCGGTGGTTGTGGGCGGTCCGGCTGACGAAGACCCGACCCGATGCCGCTGCGGCATGCCGGGGTGGACATGTCCGAATCAACGATCGAGTGGCCAAGCCCGCAACGACGGTGTCACCCGGTGACGAGGTGCGTGCCCGGGTCGGCGACACAACGCGGATCGTCGAGGTCGTCCGGGTCATCCAGAAGCGGGTTGGCGCAGCCGATGCCGTGACGTGTTACCTGGACCGGACACCCGCGCCGCCACCGACGTCGGCGGTACCGGTAGCGGCCCGCGATCGCGGCGCGGGCCGTCCCACCAAACGCGAGCGTCGAGCGCTGGACAAGTGGCGCGCGAGTCAGTGGTGAGCGGCCGGCCCTACTTCGTCAACGTGAACTGACAGATGTCGGTATAGCTGTCGCGGAACAGGTCCGCGCACCCGGTCAGGTACCGCAGGTAGCGGTCGTAGACCTCTTCGGACTGAAGCGCGATCGCCTCATCCCGACGCGACTCGAGTGCCGCCGCCCAGAAGTCGAGGGTTTTCGCGTAGTGCGGCTGCAGCGATTGGACGAGATCGGTTGTAAAGCCTGCTTTTCCGGAGAGCTCCTCAACCAGGTCGGCTGTCGGCAGGTGGCCGCCGGGAAAGATCTCCACTGAGAGGAACTTGAAGAACCTCAATAGGCTCATCGTGATGGGCAGCCCGCGCGCCTCCATCTCGGCCCGCCGGATCTGCATGATGCTGTGCAGCATCATCACGCCGTCGGCAGGCAATGCGGCATAGGCGAAATCGAAGAACGCGTCGTAGCGATCTGCCCCGAAGTGTTCGAAGGCGCCGATCGACACGATGCGGTCCACCGGTTCGGTGAACTGCTCCCAGCCCTGCAGCAGGACACGGCGGGTGCGCTTGGTGTCCATCTCCGCGAAGCATCGCTCGACATGTGCCTGCTGATTGCGGCTCAGCGTCAGCCCGACGACGTTGACGTCGTATTTCTCGATGGCCCTGCGCATCGTGGCGCCCCAGCCGCAGCCGACGTCGAGCAATGTCATTCCGGGCTGCAGGCCCAGTTTGCCCAGCGACAAGTCGATCTTCGCGAGCTGCGCTTCCTGCAGCGTCATATCGTCGCGCTCGAAATAGGCGCAGCTGTAGGTCTGCGTCGGGTCGAGAAACAGTTGGAAGAAGTCGTCCGAGAGGTCGTAGTGCGACTGGACATCCTCGAAGTGAGGCTTCAAGGGGGCTGGGTAGCTGATGGCATGTGACAAGGAAACGGCCTTTGACGTTGGGGCTTCTTATGCGCGCAGCTCCATTTGCTCAAGAGCCTCCCCGACCCCTCGATAGTTTACGTACCCAAGTTGAGAGTCGTTGCCAGGAAAGCCGCACTACGCCGTTGAGGCAGGTCAAGACGAAATCCTGGGGGCAATGACACTCTTGCCAACCGCCCGAACAAAAAGTAACGTCAGGTTTAGTTTTCTCACCGGCGAGCACGGGGGCAACCATGGAACCGTCCAGCCGTCCGGACAAAGCGGACGGAGCCGGTGACGGCTCGCGCGCACTGAGTTCCAAGGGTCGCCAGACCCGCCAGGCCATCGAAGACGCGGCCCGCAAGCTGTTCGCGGAGCGGGGCTTTCACGGCACCACCCTGGTCGACATCACCTCGGCGGCCGGCAGGTCACCGGCGGTGTTCTACCGCTACTACAACGACAAAGAAGACTTGCTGGCCGCGCTGGCCGACTCGTTCTTGCGCGACGTCGTGCTGCCGTCCGGCCTGCGACTACATCTGGCCGAATCCCCGGACGACACCCGATTTTTCGTCACCGTCGTCACCGCCTACTGGGACATGTTCAAGCAGAGCATCGGGGTCATGGTCGCCGTCGACCAGCTCGCCGCCACCGAGCCGCGCTTCGCCGCCCTGCAGAATCAGTTCCGCCAGTTCGGCATCGACATCGTCTCCGCGTCGGTGCTGCGAGCCCAGGAACACGGCTACGCGGCCGAACTGCAGCCCGAACACACCGCACTGGCGATCGCGCTGCTGTTCGAGCAGTTCACCACCGTGTGCCTGCGTCCTGACAGCACCGGCCTCGGCCTGCGCCTGTCGGACGGCGAAGCCATCACGACCCTGTCCACCATCTGGAAGAAGACCCTCTACGGCTTCTGATAAGCAAGGAGATCAACGTGGATTTCACTCTGCCCGAACACCTTCCGGCCGTGTTGGCGGAGATGGACGCCTTCATCGAAGCTGAGATCAAGCCGCTCGAGCGCGAGCACATGCAGTATTTCGACCAGCGTCGCGAGTTCGCCCGCACCGACGTCGAGAACGGTGGTATCCCGCGCCGGGAATGGGAGGACCTGCTCGACGAGATGCGCCGCCGGGCCGATGCGGCCGGGTGGCTTCGTTACGGGTTGCCGTCGAAGTTCGGCGGCCGCGACGGCAGCAATGTAGACATGGCCGTCATTCGGGAGCACCTGGCGCACAAGGGCCTTGGTTTGCACAACGACCTCCAGGACGAGTCGTCGATCGTCGGGAACTTCCCGCAGGTGATCATGATGGACCGGTTCGGCACGGACGACCAGAAGAGCGAGTGGATTGAGGCGATGCTGACCGGTAAGCGGTCGATGGCGTTCGGTCTCACCGAACCCGACCACGGCTCGGACGCCACCTGGCTGGAAACCACAGCAGTGCGGGACGGTGCGGGAAGAGGGGACTGGGTGATCAACGGAGCCAAGCGCTGGAACACCGGCGTCCACCGGGCCACCCACGATCTGGTGTTCGCCCGCACCTCCGGTGAGCCCGGCCAGGCCCGCGGCATCACCGCCTTCCTCGTCCCCTGCGACGCCAAGGGCTTCGAGGTGCCGTTCTACTGGTGGACGTTCAACATGCCCACCGACCACGGTGAAGTCGAGCTGCACGACGTGCGGGTGCCCGCCGACGCGGTGCTCGGTGAACTCGATCATGGGCTGGAAGTGGCTCAGACGTTCTTGCACGAGAACAGGATTCGACAGGCGGCCAGCAGCCTTGGTGCCGCCCAGCACTGTATCGATCGCGCGGTGGAGTACGCGGGTAAGCGGGTGACGTTCGGCAAGCCGCTGTCGGTCAACCAGGCGGTGCAGTGGCCGCTGGTCGAGCTGCAGACCGAGGCGCAGATGGTTCGACTGCTGGTCCGCTACGCAGCCTGGGAGCTGGACCGCAACCATCACCTCGAGGTGTCCGACAAGGTGTCGATGGCCAACTACCGCGCCAATCGGCTGGTGTGCGAGGCGGCCGACCGGGCTATGCAGGTGCACGGCGGCATCGGCTACAGCCGTCACGAACCCTTCGAGCACATCTATCGCCACCACCGCCGCTACCGGATCACCGAGGGAGCCGAGGAGATTCAGATGCGCCGGGTGGCCCAACGGATGTTCAAGTTCGGCAAGCCGGCCCGCTGACGTGGCCACCGAGACGCTATCCGCCGATTTGGCCGGGGTGCTGCGCCCCATCCTCGGTGCGGCCACCGAGATCGACAACCTGCGCGCGCTGACCGGCGGCGCCAGCCGCACCACGTGGGCCTTCGACGCGGTGACCGGCTCCCAGCGGCGCGCGCTGATCCTGCGCACCGGTCCGCCTGATGATGTGCACGCCGGCATGGAGCTGGAGGCCGCCGTGCAGAAGGCCGCCGCCGCGGTAGGCGCCCCAGTGCCCGACGTCCTGATAGCGTCGGATTCCGTTGAGACACTGGGTAACCCGTTTCTGATCTGCGGCGAGATCGCCGGTGAGACCATCGTCCGGCGCATTCAGCGTCAGCTCGACGACGATGGCCGGGCCACGCTGCTGAGTCAGTGCGCTCAGGCACTCGCCGCGATCCATCGCGCGGCGCCCGACGCCCCTGGCCTTGCCAAGCAGGACGATCTGGTGGAATGGCGACAGCGCCTCGACGAAATGGCCGACACCACAGCGACATTCGAGTGGGCGTTTCGGTGGCTGACCGAGCATCGGCCGCCGCCGTCACCCCTGCGGCTGGTGCACGGTGACTTCCGGATGGGCAACCTGATCGTCGACGGCTCAGACCTTGCGGCGGTGTTGGACTGGGAGTTGGTCCACATCGGCGAGATCTATGAAGACCTCGCCTGGTTCTGCATCCGGGCCTGGCGTTTCGGCGCCCCGGCCGGCATGGCCGCCGGCGGATTGGGCAGCATCGACGACTTCGTCGCGGCCTACGAGGACGCCGGCGGCGCCACCGTCGACCGCGCAGTCCTGCGCTGGTGGCTGGTGGTGGCCACCCTGCGCTGGGGGGTGATCTGCCGGTTCCAGGCCCAACGCCACCTGAGCGGCCAAACCCGCTCGGTCGAACTCGCCGCGATCGGGAGGCGGGTCTGCGAGACCGAGTGGGATCTCCTCGACCTGCTGGAGGGGGCGTCATGACCGGGCTGAACGGCCGGCCCACCGCCGCCGAACTCGTCGCCGCCGTCGCCGAATTCCTCGAGGGCGACGTCCGGGCCAACACCACCGGATCGGTCAACTTCCACACCCTCGTCGCCGCCAACGTGTTGCGCACCGTCGAGCGCGAGCTGCTCGACCAGACCGCCGCCGAGCCGTTGGCCGCACTGGAGCAGCTCGGCTATCCCGACGAAGACGCCCTGGCCGCCGCGATCCGCGCCGGCAAGCTCGACGACCGCGCGGGCGACATCATGGGCAGCTTGCGAGCCCTGGTCCGCCACCGCCTGGCCATCGCCCACCCCGGATACGACCAACCCGGAGAAGGGACGCGCTGATGCCCACGCATGCCCAGATCATCGACACCGCCGACCAGCTGTTCGCCGCCATCGCCGACGGCGACGCCGACGCGGTCACAGCACTGTGGTCCGACGACGTCACGGTGTGGCACACGGGCGACGAGCGCGACAACAACAAGGCACGCGCCCTGAAAGTCATCCGCTGGTACGTCGGTGCCACCTCCTATCGGCGCTACGAAGTACTCGACCGGCAGGTGTTCGATGGCGGCTTCGTGCAGCAGCACATCCTGCATTGCACCAACCTTGGCGGTGAACAACTCGCCCTGCGGGTATGCCTGGTCGTGAAAATCGGAGACGACGGCCTCATCCGGCGGATCGACGAATACCTCGATCCCGCCGACTTGGCGCCACTACTGTCCTGAGCGGAGGAAAACCATGGCGTCCCTACAGGCACTGCTCGACGAGCCCGGAAACTGGCAATTGGTGTCCGCCCAGTCCTCGGTGCGGTTCAAGAACAAGACCTTCTGGGGCCTGGCCACTGTCACCGGCGAATTCACCGAGGTGCGCGGTGCCGGCCAGATCACCGCGAACGGCGCGGTCTCCGGCGGGCTCGTCATCGGGGCGGCGTCTCTGAAGACCGGTATCAGGAAACGCGACGATCACCTGCGCTCGGCCGACTTCTTCGACGTCGAGAATCATCCGGTGATCCGCGTCGAGGTGACCGGACTCGAGCCCACCGGCGCGAACACCACCACGGTGCACGCCACCCTGACCGTGCGGGGCACCACCGAGCCACTGTCGTTGTCGGCCGCCGTCGACCAGCTGGGCGACGGCACCGTGCATCTCAAGACGCAGACGACGATCGACCGCACGAAACTTGGTGTCAGCGGCAATATGGCAGGCATGATGCCGGTGACCACCACGCTGCTCGCCGACGTCGTCTTCACCAAGGTCGATTAGAACCTGCCGAACGCCCTAGGCGGCAGGGGTTTTCGCAGTAGCATCGGCGGCGTGTCTCGCCCTGGTGCACAGCCCCTGCACGTTCTGGTGTACAGCAGCAATGCCCGCACCAGGGAACAGGTACGCCTGGCGCTGGGCAAGCGTGTTCACCCCGAACTACCGGAGCTGACGTATACCGACGTCGCCACCGGCCCCATGGTGATCCAGCTGATGGACGCCGGCGGATTCGATCTGGTGATCCTCGACGGTGAGGCAGCCCCGGTCGGCGGCATGGGCATTGCCAAACAGCTCAAAGACGAGATCGACGACTGTCCGCCAGTGCTGGTCCTGACCGGCCGGCCCGACGACGCGTGGCTGGCCAACTGGTCGCGCGCGGAGGCCGCGGTGCCGCATCCGATCGACCCGATCCGACTTGGCGATGCGGTAGTTGGTTTGCTGCGCGCTCCAGCGCAGTGAATTAAACGCCAAATATGCTGTCGCCCTTGCCCTCTCGGAGGAGATGGGCCGCGTTCAGCTCTGAAAACGATCCTAACGAAATCGCGACAGCAGGTCTCAAGATCGCTAGGCTGTGTCTTAGCTCACATCTCCAGCCCAAGCGAGGAGTGGCACAGCCCTATGAATCTCTACACACCCATTTTGGTGTTGGGGGTGATCGCGGCGGGGTTCGCGGTCGTGTCGGTGGTGATCGCGTTGGTGATCGGCCCCCGGCGATACAACCGCGCCAAGTTGGAGGCCTATGAGTGCGGGATCGAGCCGGTGGCCGGGGAGTCGACGGGCCAGCGGTTCCCGATCAAGTACTACCTGACCGCGATGTTGTTCATCGTGTTCGACATCGAGATTGTGTTCCTCTATCCGTGGGCCGTCTCGTTTGACTCGTTGGGGACGTTCGCGCTGGTGGAGATGCTGATTTTCATGGGCACGGTGTTCGTGGCGTACGGGTATGTGTGGCGCCGGGGTGGCCTGGAATGGGATTAGAGGAGCAGCTGCCGGGCGGCATCCTGTTGTCGACGGTGGAAAAGGTCGCCGGGTTTGTGCGCAAGGGGTCGCTGTGGCCGGCGACGTTCGGGTTGGCCTGCTGTGCGATCGAGATGATGGCCACGGCCTCGCCCCGGTTCGATATCGCCCGGTTTGGCATGGAACGGTTTTCGGCCACCCCGCGGCAGGCGGACCTGATGATCGTGGCGGGCCGGGTGAGCCAGAAGATGGCCCCGGTGTTGCGGCAGGTCTATGACCAGATGGCCGAGCCGAAATGGGTGCTGGCCATGGGGGTGTGCGCGTCCAGCGGCGGGATGTTCAACAACTACGCGGTGGTGCAGGGTGTGGATCATGTGGTGCCGGTGGATATTTATCTGCCTGGTTGTCCCCCGCGTCCGGAGATGTTGCTGAACGCGATCCTGGCCTTGCACGCCAAGATCGCCGAGATGCCGCTGGGGGTGCACCGCGCCGAGGCCATCGCGGCGGCCGAAAAAGCCGCGCTGGCTGCTCCCACCACCCTCGAACTCAAGGGGCTGCTGCGATGAGCGACGGAGGGCAGGAGCGTAGCGACCCGGGAAATGGCTCCGAGGAACCCATCGGTGTTCGCCATGGCATGTTCGGCATCAACGGCAGCGGCGACACCTCCGGGTACGGCCGGCTGGTCCGAGAGGTCGCCTTGCCCGGCAGCACACCCCGACCCTACGGCGGGTATTTCGACGAACTCGTCGACAGGCTGGTCGACGTGTTGGGCGCCGAAGTGTTCGGCGCGGCCGTCGAACGCATCACCGTCTTCCGCGATCAGCTGACCCTGGAAGTCCGCCGCGAACATCTCCCGGCGGTCGCGCAGGCTCTGCGCGACGACGAGCTCCTGCGGTTCGAATTGTGTTGTGGCGTATCGGGTGTGCATTACCCGGACGACAGCGGTCGCGAGCTGCATGCATTCTATCCGTTGATGTCGATCACGCACAACCGGCGGGTCCAGGTGGAGGTGGCCTGCCCGGACGCCGATCCGCATGTGCCGTCGTTGTTTTCGGTGTATCCGACGGTGGATTGGCATGAGCGGGAGACCTACGACTTCTTCGGCATCATCTTCGACGGTCACCCGGGCTTGACCCGCATCGAGATGCCCGATGACTGGGTGGGCCATCCGCAGCGCAAGGACTACCCGCTGGGCGGCGTTCCGGTCGAATACCACGGCGCCCAGATCCCCCCGCCCGACGAACGCAGGTCGTATCACTGATGAGCACCGACGAGAACGTGATCGTCCTGGGCGGCCAGGACTGGGAGGACATCGTCGCCGCCGCCCGCAAGGGTGAGGCCGGCGAACGGATCGTGGTGAACATGGGTCCCCAGCATCCCTCGACTCACGGAGTGTTGCGGCTGATCCTGGAGATCGAGGGTGAGACGGTCACCGAAGCCCGGTGTGGGATCGGGTATTTGCACACCGGGATTGAGAAGAACTTGGAGTACCGCACCTGGACCCAGGGTGTGACGTTTGTGACCCGGATGGACTATCTGTCGCCGTTCTTCAACGAGACCGCCTACTGCCTTGGGGTGGAACGACTTCTGGACATCACTGATGACGTGCCGGTGCGGGCGAGTGTGGTTCGGGTGATGTTGATGGAACTCAACCGGATCTCCAGTCATTTGGTGGCGTTGGCCACCGGCGGGATGGAGCTGGGGGCGATGACCCCGATGTTCTTCGGCTTCCGGGAACGCGAACTCATCTTGAACGTGTTCGAGGCGATCACCGGTCTGCGGATGAACAACGCCTACATCCGCCCCGGCGGGCTGGCCACCGACCTTCCCGATGACGGACCCCAGCGGGTGCGTGATCTGCTCACGATCCTGCCCGGGCGGCTGCGTGAACTCGAAGACCTGTTGACCGAGAGCTATATCTGGAAGGCCCGCACCCAGGGGATCGGGTACCTGGATCTGACCGGCTGCATGGCGCTGGGCATCACCGGCCCGGTGCTGCGCTCCACCGGGCTGCCGCACGATCTGCGCAAGACCCAACCCTATTGCGGCTACGAGACGTATGACTTCGATGTCGTCACCGATACCGGAGCCGACTGCTATGGCCGGTATCTGATCCGGGTCGGTGAAATGCACCAATCCCTGCGCATCGTCGAACAATGCCTGGAACGGTTGGAGCCCGGCCCGGTGATGATCAGTGACAAGAAGCTGGCCTGGCCCGCCGACTTGCAAGTCGGCCCCGACGGGCTGGGCAACTCGCCTGCGCATATCGCCAAGATCATGGGCACCTCGATGGAAGGCTTGATCCACCACTTCAAACTGGTCACCGAGGGCTTCCGGGTGCCCGCAGGCCAGGTGTACGTCGCGGTGGAATCACCTCGCGGCGAGCTCGGGGTGCACATGGTCTCCGACGGCGGCACGCGTCCGTATCGGGTGCATTACCGCGACCCGAGTTTCACCAATCTGCAGGCGGTGGCCGCGATGTCGGAGGGGGCGATGGTCGCTGACGTCATCGCCGCGGTCGCGTCCATCGATCCGGTCATGGGAGGTGTCGACAGGTGAGTATCGATCTGGTGCTGGGCCCCCGCCCAGAGGAACCCGGCCCGCCCATCGGTGGGCCGACCCGCTATCCGGCGCAGGTGGAAGCGCGGCTGGCCGCTGATGCGGCGGTGATCATCGCCAAATATCCGCAGGCCCGCTCGGCGCTGCTGCCGCTGCTGCATCTGGTGCAGTCCGAAGACGGCTACGTCACGACCGCCGGAATCGCCTTCTGCGCAAGCCAACTCGACCTGACCGATGCCGAAGTGGCTGCGGTGGCCACCTTCTACTCGATGTATCGCCGCACGCCCACCGGCGACTATCTGGTCGGCGTGTGCACCAACACCCTGTGCGCCATCATGGGCGGGGACGCCATCCTCGACACCCTGGAAACCGAACTGGGTGTCCACGCCGGGGATACCACCACCGACGGGCGGATCACCCTCGAGCACATCGAATGCAACGCCGCCTGCGACTACGCCCCCGTCATCATGGTCAACTGGGAATTCTTCGACAACCAAACCCCCGCTACCGCACGCCAACTCATCGACGACATCCGCACCGGCCACACCCCACACCCCACCCGCGGCACGCAGGTCTGCTCGTTTCGGGACACCGCACGGACACTGGCCGGGCTGTCCAGGGACGGCGAGTCCGGCGGCGGCGCACCGGGCGGGGCGACACTGGCCGGCCTGCGAGTGGCACGCGAACTCGATATGTCGGCACCCCCGGTCCCCGAAAGCGAGGTGTGATGACGCCTGCGACTCCGCTGACGCCAGTGCTGAGCCGGTTCTGGGACGAGCCCGAACCGTGGACGCTGGAAACGTATGTGCGCCACGATGGTTATCAGGCTTTGCGCACAGCGCTTGGCATGAAACCCGACGACGTCATCGCACTGGTCAAGGAGTCCGGACTGCGCGGACGTGGCGGTGCGGGTTTCCCGACCGGCACCAAATGGTCGTTCATTCCCCAGGATGCGACCGGGGCGGGCGCGAAGCCGAAGTATCTGGTGGTCAATGCCGACGAGTCGGAACCCGGTACGTGTAAAGACATTCCGCTGATTCTGACCACACCGCATTTCCTGGTCGAGGGCGCGATCATCGCGGCCTACGCCATCCGGGCTCGCCACGCGTTCATCTATGTGCGCGGTGAGGTGGTGCCGGTGTTGCGGCGGCTGCAGGCTGCGGTGGCCGAGGCGTACGACGCGGGGTATCTGGGCACCGATATCCAGGGGTCGGGCTTCGATCTGGACCTCATCGTGCACGCCGGCGCGGGGGCCTACATCTGCGGTGAGGAGACCGCGCTGCTGGACTCGCTGGAAGGTCGCCGCGGCCAGCCCCGGCTGCGTCCCCCGTTCCCCGCCGTCGCCGGACTGTATGCCTGCCCCACCGTGGTCAACAACGTTGAATCCATCGCCAGTGTGCCGCCGATCCTGTTGGGTGGCGTGGACTGGTTCAAGTCGATGGGCTCGGAGAAATCGCCTGGCTTCACGCTGTATTCGCTGTCGGGGCATGTCACCAATCCCGGGCAGTACGAGGCCCCGTTGGGCATCACGCTGCGCGAACTGCTGGAGTACGCCGGTGGGGTGCGTGCGGGTCACGAGCTCAAGTTCTGGACCCCCGGCGGCTCGTCGACGCCGTTGTTGACGGCCGAACATCTCGACGTGCCATTGGATTACGAAGGGATGGCCTCGGTGGGGTCGATGCTGGGCACCAAGGCGTTGCAGATCTTCGATGAGACCACCTGTGTGGTGCGCGCCGTGCGGCGCTGGACCGAGTTCTACGCCCACGAATCCTGCGGCAAGTGCACGCCCTGCCGCGAAGGCACGTACTGGCTCAGCCAGATCTACGAACGGCTCGAAACCGTCCGCGGCACCGAGGAGGACATCGGCAAGCTGCTGGACATCTCCGACACTATTTTCGGAAAGTCGTTCTGCGCGTTGGGCGATGGCGCCGCATCGCCGATCATCTCGTCGATCAAGTATTTCCGCGCCGAATACGAGGCCCACCTGAACGGCAGCTGCCCGTTCGACCCGTACGCCTCGATGCTGGCCGCACCGGAGGGAGTGGGGGCGTGACAGTCTTTCCCGCGAGCAGACACAAAGTCCCCCGACACGCCGACGAAAAGGGGACGTTCATGTCTGCTCGCGGAGAGAAGGGGGTGGGTGCCTGATGACGCAGACCGCAGATACAAATGCACCGACGCCTACTCCGCCTGTGGAGATGGTCAACCTCGTCATCGACGACGTCGACGTCGCAGTGCCCAAGGGCACGTTGGTGATTCGCGCCGCGGAATTGATGGGCGTGCAGATCCCGCGGTTCTGTGACCATCCGCTGCTGGATCCGGTCGGCGCCTGCCGACAATGTCTGGTCGAGGTGGAAGGCCAGCGCAAGCCGATGGCCAGCTGCACCACAACGGTGACCGAAGGCATGGTGGTGCGCACCCAGTACACCTCCGAGGCTGCCGATAAAGCTCAGCACGGCGTGATGGAACTGCTGCTGATCAACCATCCGCTGGACTGCCCGGTGTGCGACAAGGGCGGAGAGTGCCCGCTGCAGAACCAGGCGATGTCCAACGGCCGCGTCGAAACGCGCTTCACCGACATCAAACGCACCTTCCCCAAACCGATCAACCTGTCCACCGAGGTCCTGCTGGACCGGGAACGCTGCGTGTTGTGTGCCCGCTGCACACGGTTTTCCGAGCAGATCGCCGGGGATCCGTTGATCTCGCTGCTGGAGCGGGGAGCACAGCAGCAGGTGGGCATCGCCCCCGGTGAACCGTTCGACTCCTACTACAGCGGAAACACCGTGCAGATCTGCCCGGTCGGGGCGTTGACCGGTGCGGCGTATCGCTTTCGGGCCCGCCCGTTCGACCTGGTGTCCAGCCCCAGCGTGTGCGAGCACTGCGCGTCGGGGTGTGCCCAGCGCACTGATCATCGCCGCGGCGTGGTGCTGCGCCGGCTGGCCGGCGACGATCCCGAAGTCAACGAGGAGTGGAACTGCGACAAGGGCCGCTGGGCGTTCACCTACACCCGCGTCGGTGATCGCCTCACCACCCCGCTGGTGCGTGACGAGAACGGTGCGCTGCGGTCGGCGTCCTGGTCGGAGGCGATCGCGGTGGCGGCCGCCGGGCTGACCTCGGGCCGGGCCGGTGTTCTGGTGGGTGGCCGGGTCGGGGTCGAGGATGCCTACGCCTACTCCAAATTCGCCCGGATCGCCTTGGGCACCAATGACATCGACTTCCGCTCTCGGCCGCACTCGGTCGAGGAACAGGAGTTCCTGGCCGCTACGGTAGCCGGCCGCCACGACGTGAGCTACGCCGACCTGCAGGCCGCCCCGGTGGTCGTGTTGGTGGGGTTCGAGCCCGAAGAAGAGTCGCCGATCGTGTTCCTGCGGCTGCGCAAGGCGGTTCGCAAGCACGGCCTGCGCGTGGTGACGATCGCACCGTTCGCGTCGGCGGGATCCACCAAACTGGCCGCCCAGGTAATACAGACCGAACCGGGCCAGGAGGCGTCGGCCCTCGACGGGCTGGCCGCCGAACTGCCGTCCACGGCGATCATCCTGGCCGGCGAACGACTGGCCACCAGCCGCGGTGCGCTCTCGGCGGTGGCCCGGCTCGCCCAGCGCAGTGGTGCGCGACTGGCCTGGATCCCCCGCCGCGCCGGCGACCGCGGAGCCCTGGACACCGGGTGTCTGCCCAACCTGCTCCCTGGTGCACGCCCTGTCATCAATGCTGCGGCGCGCCAACAGCTCACGACCGCATGGCATATCGACGACCTTCCCGCGGAGCCCGGCCGGGATACCACCGCGATCCTGGCCGCTGCGGCCGACGGCGAACTCGACGCACTACTCATCGGCGGAGTGGACCCCACCGACCTGCCCGAGCCGCACGCCACGTTGGCCGCGATCGAGTCGACGGGCTTCGTCGTGAGCCTCGAACTGCGGGAGTCCGCGGTGACGGCGCTGGCCGACGTGGTGTTCCCGATCGCACCGGTCGTCGAGAAGGCCGGGTCATTCCTGAACTGGGAAGGCCGGATTCGCCCCTTCGAACCCGCATTACCCGCTAACTCCTTCCCCGACCTGCGCGTGCTGCAGATCATGGCCGACGAACTCGGTGTGGACCTGGGGTTCCGCACCGCCGAGGAGGCTCGCGCCGAGATCGCGGCACTCGGGCGGTGGGACGGCGAGCGCGCCGCTCCCCCGTCCGTCGCGCCGAAGGAGCTGCCACCGCTGGAGCGCGGTGAGGCGGTGTTGGCGGGGTGGCGCTTGTTGTTGGATACCGGCCGATTACAGGACGGCGAGCCGTACCTGGCGGGTACGGCTCGGCCGGCCGTGGTGCGGCTGTCGGCGGCGACGGCAGCCGGCATCGGCACGGCCGAGGGGGATGTGGTCACCGTGTCGACGGGCCGCGGCGCGATCAGCCTGCCGCTGGTGGTCACCGACATGCCGGACGGTGTGGTGTGGCTGCCGCTGAACTCACCCGGCAGCGCGGTGCACGAGCAACTCGGCGTCACCATCGGTGCTGTGGTGTGCATCGAGCGGGAGGCGATCGCATGACCTACCCGGATATGACGGTCTTCGGCCTTGATCCGTGGTGGCTGATCGTGATCAAAGCCGTCGCGGTCTTCGCCTTCCTCCTGCTGACCGTGTTGGTGGCGATCCTGCTGGAACGCAAGATCCTGGGCCGCATGCAAATGCGATACGGCCCCAACCGGGTTGGCCCGTGGGGCATCCTGCAATCCCTGGCCGACGGCATCAAACTCGCCCTCAAAGAGGGGCTCACGCCCGCCGGGGTGGACAAGCCCATCTATCTGATGGCCCCGATCATTTCGGTGATCCCGGCGATCCTGGCGTTTGCGGTCATTCCCCTGGGTCCGGTGGTCTCCGTCTTCGGGCACCGAACTCCGTTGCAACTCACCGATCTCCCGGTCGCGGTGCTCTACATCCTGGCCGTCACCTCGATCGGGGTGTACGGCATCGTGCTGGCCGGCTGGTCCTCGGGCTCCACTTACCCCCTGCTGGGCGGGTTGCGCTCGAGTGCGCAGGTGATCTCCTACGAGATCGCCATGGCACTGTCGTTCGCGGCGGTGTTCCTCTACGCCGGCACCATGTCCACCTCGGGGATCGTCGCCGCTCAGGAACACACCTGGTACGTCTTCCTGCTGCTGCCCTCGTTCGCGGTGTACGTGACCTCGATGGTCGGGGAAACCAACCGCGCCCCCTTCGACCTGCCCGAGGCCGAAGGCGAACTGGTCGGCGGGTTTCACACCGAGTACTCCTCACTGAAGTTCGCGATGTTCATGCTCGCCGAGTACGTGAACATGACCACCGTCTCCGCACTGGCCACCACCTTGTTCCTCGGCGGCTGGCATGCCCCGTGGCCGATCAGCCTCATCGACGGCGCCAACACCGGGTGGTGGCCACTGATCTGGTTCGTGGCCAAGGTGTGGACGTTCCTGTTCATCTTCATGTGGCTGCGCGCGACCCTGCCGCGGCTGCGCTACGACCAATTCATGGCCCTGGGCTGGAAACTACTCATCCCGGTCTCCCTGGTCTGGATCATGATCGTGGCTGTCCTACACAGCATCGGCCACGTCGGCATCATCGAAAACCTCATCGCCGCCGTTGTGCTGCTTCTCGTCCTGCTGGGCGCGAACTCCCTGCGGCAGAAGTTGATCCAACGCAAGACCGTGCCGCCACAGCCGCCGGCGGACGCCCGGGCATTCCCGATCCCGCCGTTGCCCGGCACGGCCGCATCACCCAAGGAGACAGCAGATGCCTAAGTTCCTCGATGCGGTCAAGGGTTTCGGTGTCACGTTCGGGACGATGTTCAAACGTCCGATCACCGAGGAATATCCGGAGAAGCCCGGCCCGGTCGCACCGCGCTATCACGGCCGCCATCAGCTCAACCGCTATCCTGACGGACTGGAGAAGTGCATCGGCTGCGAACTGTGCGCCTGGGCGTGTCCCGCTGACGCCATCTACGTCGAGGGCGCCGACAACACCGAGGGCGAACGCTTCTCCCCTGGCGAACGTTACGGGCGGGTCTACCAGATCAACTACTTGCGCTGCATCGGCTGCGGACTGTGTATCGAGGCCTGCCCCACCCGGGCGTTGACCATGACCAACGTCTACGAAATGGCCGACGACAACCGCTCCGACCTGATCTACGGCAAGGACAAACTGCTGGCACCCCTGCAACCCGGGATGCAACCCCCACCGCACGACATGGCGCCAGGAGCCACCGACGAGGACTACTACCTGGGCCGGATCGTCGGGCAGGACTTAGGGATTGAGCCCGTCGGCAAGGGGGTGGCCGGATGACCGTCACTCTGCTCGCTGCCGAAACCCTCACCCGCACAACCACAACGGAGGCGGTGGCGTTCTGGATCCTCGCGGTCATCGCGGTGGCGGGTGCGATCGGCGTCGTCGCCGCGCCGAAGGCGGTCTACGCGGCGATCTTTCTCGCGACGACGATGATCGCGCTGGCGATGATCTACGTCGCGCAGGACGCCCTGTTCCTCGGTGTCGTGCAGGTGGTCGTCTACACCGGCGCGGTGATGATGTTGTTCCTGTTCGTGCTGATGCTCATCGGTGTCGACTCGTCCGAGTCACTCGTGGAAACCATTCGAGGCCAGCGCATTGCGGCGATCGCGGCCGGCCTGGGATTCGGCATCCTGCTGATCGCCGGGATCGGCACCGTGACCACAACCGGATTCGTGGGACTGACGGAGGCGAACGCGGGCGGCAATGTTCAGGGCCTGGCGATGCTGATCTTCACCAGGGATCTGTGGGCCTTCGAATTGACCAGTGCACTGCTGATCACCGCGGCACTCGGCGCGATGGTGCTGGCACACCGGGAGCGGTTCGAACGCCGAAAGACCCAGCGCGAGATGGTTATCGAACGCTTCCAGACCGGCGCCCGCGCCACCCCGCTGCCCAACCCGGGCGTCTACGCCCGGCACAACGCGCTGGACACCCTCGCCCGACTGCCCGACGGCACAAAGGAGGAATCGTCGGTGAGCACGATCCTGGCGCGGCCCGACAACGGGAACGGTCAACGATGAATCCGGACAATTACCTGTACTTGTCGGCGTTGTTGTTCACGATCGGCGCTTCGGGGGTGTTGTTGAGGCGCAACGCGATCGTCATGTTCATGTGTGTGGAGTTGATGCTCAATGCCGCGAATCTGGCGTTTGTGACGTTCTCGCGGATGCACGGCCATCTGGATGGTCAGGTGGTGGCGTTCTTCACCATGGTGGTGGCCGCCTGCGAGGTGGTGGTCGGCCTGGCGATCATCATGACGATCTTCCGCACCCGACGTAGCGCCAACGTCGACGACGCTCACCTGTTGCGGCACTGATGCAGACACTGGTGTGGTTGACCATCGCGCTGCCCCTGGCCGGGGCGGTGATCCTGCTGCTGGGCGGGCGAGCCACCAACGCGTGGGGACACCTGCTGGGCTGTGCCACCGTGATCGGCGCCTTCACCTGTGGGGCAGTGCTGTTCACCCACCTGCTCGGGCTGCCGGGCGAGGACCGCACCGTGCACGAGGTGCTGTTCTCCTGGGTGCCGGTCGGCGTCCTGCGGGTGGACTTCGGCCTGCAACTCGACGCCCTGTCGATCTGCTTCGTGCTGCTCATCACCGGAGTGGGTGCCCTCATCCACCTCTACTCGATCGGCTACATGAAGACCGATCCCGGCCGGCGCCGCTTTTTTGCCTACCTCAACCTGTTCGTGGCCGCGATGCTGCTGCTGGTGCTGGCCGACAACTACCTGGGCCTGTACATGGGGTGGGAAGGCGTGGGTCTGGCGTCGTATCTGCTGATCGGATTCTGGTCACACAAACCCAGCGCCGCGACCGCCGCCAAGAAAGCCTTCATCGTCAACCGGGTCGGCGATATGGGTCTGGCCATCGCGTTGATGGTGCTGTTCGCCAACCTCGGCTCAGTCACCTACACCACCGTGTTCGCCTCAGTGCCGCAGATGACCTCCGGTGCGCTGACCGCCGTCGGGCTATTGCTCCTGCTGGGGGCGTGCGGCAAAAGCGCCCAGGTCCCGTTGCAGTCCTGGCTCGGTGATGCCATGGAAGGCCCCACTCCCGTCTCGGCGCTGATCCACGCCGCCACCATGGTCACCGCCGGTGTCTACCTCATCGTCCGATCGGGCCCGATCTTCAACGCCGCGCCCGGTGCCCAGACCGCCGTCGTCATCGTCGGGGCGGTCACCCTGTTGTTCGGGGCGATCATCGGCTGCGCCAAAGACGACATCAAGAAGGCCTTGGCCGCCTCGACCATGAGTCAGATCGGCTACATGGTGCTCGCCGCCGGCCTCGGACCGGCCGGCTACGCGGTCGCGATCATGCATCTGCTCACCCACGGCTTCTTCAAAGCCGGCCTGTTCCTGGGGGCCGGCTCGGTCATGCACGCCATGGACGACGAAACCGACATGCGTCGCTACGGCGGCCTGCGCACCCTGCTGCCCATCACCTTCGTCACCTTCGGGCTGGGGTATCTCGCGATCATCGGCGTACCCCCGTTCGCCGGATACTTCTCCAAAGACGCCATCATCGAAGCCGCCTTCAACAGCGGCGGAATCAGGGGCGTCCTGCTGGGCGGGGCCGCACTACTAGGCGCGGGCATCACCGCCTTCTACATGACCCGCGTCATGCTGCTGACGTTCTTCGGCCACCAACGCTGGAAACCCGATACCCATCCGCACGAATCCCCGGCAACAATGACCGCACCGATGATCGTGCTGGCCGTCGGCTCCGTCGGTGCCGGCGCCCTCCTCGCCATCGGCAACACCCTGCAGCACTGGCTCGAACCGGTCGTCGGCAGCCACGAAGCCGAACACATCGTGCCGGCCTGGATCATCACCGTCACCGCACTCGGTGTCGTCGCGATCGGCATCGCCGTGGCCTACCGGCTGTACGCGTTGCACAAGGTGCCCGAGACCGCCCCGCTCGATGTGTCCGCACTGACCGTCGCGGCCCGCAGCGACCTCTATGGCGATGCGTTCAACGAGGTGGCGTTCATGCGCAGTGGCCAGGAGTTGACGAAAGGCCTTGTGGTCGTGGATGAGAAGGGGGTCGACGGCGTGACGCAGGGGCTGGCCTACGCGGTCGGCCGGATCTCGGGGCGGCTGGGTCAGCTGCAGACCGGGTTCGCCCGCTCGTACGCGCTGTCCATGCTGGCCGGTACGACACTGGTGATCGCCGTAGTCCTGTTTACGGCGTGGAGGTGAGCACCATGGCGAATGTCCCCTTGCTGACCGTGCTGTGGGCGATCCCCGTTGTCGGCGCGGCCGTGATCATCGTTCTCCCCGCCTCACTGCGGCAGTTCGCCAAGTACGCCGGGGTCGTGGTTTCGCTAGCGGTGCTGGCGCTGTCGCTTCTGCTCGCTGTGCGGTTCGACCCGGCAGGCGAGCAGTTCCAGTTCGTCGAAAACCACCCGTGGATACCGTCATTCGGCACCGGCTACATCCTCGGCCTCGACGGCATCGCCCTGGCGCTGGTGGTGCTCACCGCCGTCCTGATGCCGCTGCTGTTGATCGCCGGCTGGAACGACGCCGACGACCGGTCCGGGCTGTCCGGCCGGGCACCACACAGCTATATCGCGCTGATGCTGGCCGTCGAGGGCATGGTCATGATGTCGCTGGTCGCCCTGGACATCCTGCTGTTCTACGTCTTCTTCGAGGCCATGCTGATCCCGATGTACTTCCTGATCGGCGGGTTCGGCGGCGAAAACCGATCTAAAGCCGCGGTGAAGTTCTTGCTGTACAACCTGTTCGGCGGGTTGATCATGCTGGCCGCTGTCATCGGGCTCTACGTGGTCACCTCCGCGAGCAAGGCATTCGACGCCGGCACGTTCGACTTCCGCCTCATCGTCGACGCCGTCGCCACCGGGAAATTCACCATGAGTCCCGGCATCGCCAACGCACTGTTCCTCGGGTTAATGTTCGCGTTCGCGGTGAAAGCCCCACTGTGGCCGTTCCATCGGTGGCTGCCCGACGCCGCGGTACAGGCCACCCCGGCCTCGGCGGTGCTGATGATGGCAGTGATGGACAAGGTCGGCACCTTCGGGATGCTGCGGTACTGCCTGCCGCTGTTCCCCGACTCGGCAACCCTGTTCCGCACGTTGATCATTGCGCTGGCGGTCATCGGGATCGTCTACGGCGCCATCCTGGCCATCGGCCAGACCGACGTCATGCGCCTCATCGCCTACACCTCGATCAGCCACTTCGGCTTCATCATTCTCGGCATCTTCGTGATGACCAGCCAGGGGCAGGCGGGCTCCACCCTCTACATGGTCAACCACGGCATCTCCACGGCCGCCCTGTTCTTGATCGCCGGGTTCCTGGTCAGCCGCCGGGGCAGCCGGCTCATCGCCGACTACGGCGGCATCCAGAAAGTCGCACCGATTCTTGCGGGCACGTTCTTGGTGGCGGGCCTGGCGACGCTGTCGCTGCCCGGGCTCGCACCGTTCATCAGTGAATTCCTGGTTCTGATCGGAACATTCACCCGCTACCCGGCCTTCGCCGTCATCGCGTCCGCGGCACTGGTGCTTTCGGCGATCTACATATTGTGGCTCTATCAGCGGATGATGACCGGGTCGGTGACCGACGGCAACGAGAAGGTTCGGGATCTGCGGCCGCGGGAGCTGCTGGTGGTGGCACCACTGATTGCGCTGCTGATCGGGCTCGGGGTGTATCCCAAGATCGCCTTGGACGTCATCAACCCGGCGGTTACCGCGACCCTGACGTCGATTCATGAATCCGACCCGGCACCCACCGTCGCGGAGGGAGCGCGCCCATGACCCCACCCAGCGTCGAATACGGCCAGCTCTCACCGCTGTTGATCGTCCTCGGGGTGGCCGTCGCCGGAGTGCTCGTCGAGGCGTTCCTGCCCCGCAAGAGCCGGTATCCCACGCAGGTCGCCCTGAGCCTGGCCGGGCTGGTGGCGGCGTTCGTCGCCGTTGTGTTGCTGGCCCGTGATCTACAAGGGGTCGGCCAAGCCGTCGTGGTCGGCGCGGTCGCGGTCGACTCACCCGCGCTGTTCTTGCAGGGCACCATCCTGCTGATCGGCGTGCTGGGCGTCCTGCTGATCGCAGAACGACGGGTGCCCGCCGAATCCGAGCAAACCACAGCGAGTTTGGACGCGTTCACCCCCGACGCATCGGCGGTGCCCGGCAGCGTCGCGGAGAAGATCGCCACCAAGGCCGCGCTGGTGCATACCGAGGTCTTCCCGCTGACGATGTTCGCCATCGCCGGCATGATGATCTTCCCTGCCGCCAACGATCTGTTGACGATGTTCATCGCGCTGGAAGTGTTCTCGCTGCCGCTGTACCTGATGTGTGGACTGGCCCGCCACCGGCGGCTGCTGTCCCAGGAATCAGCCCTGAAATACTTTCTGCTGGGCGCCTTCTCGTCGGCGTTCTTCCTCTACGGCATCGCGCTGCTCTACGGCTACGCCGGGACCCTGAGCCTGCCCGGCATCGCCCGCGCCATCGACACCAGCACCGACAACACCACGCTGGCGCTCATCGGCGCCTCCCTGGTCGCCGTCGGCCTGCTGTTCAAGGTCGGCGCCGTGCCCTTCCACTCCTGGATCCCCGACGTCTACCAAGGCGCACCGACCCCCATCACCGCCTTCATGGCCGCCGCCACCAAGGTCGCCGCCTTCGGCGCCATGCTGCGCATCTTCTACGTCGCGCTGCCCGGCCTCAACCACGACTGGCGGCCCGTGCTGTGGGCGGTGGCCATCCTCACCATGGCCGTCGGCACCATCACCGCCGTCACCCAGACCGACGTCAAGCGGATGCTCGCGTATTCGGCTGTCGCGCATGCCGGTTTCATCCTGACCGGCGTGATCGCCGCGAACCCCGCCGGCCTCTCGGCCACGCTGTTCTATCTGTTCGCCTACGGGTTCTCCACCCTGGGCGCCTTCGCGGTGGTCAGCGTTGTCCGCGACGCCAACGGTGTCGAAGAGACCGATATGGCCCGCTGGGCGGGGCTGGGCCGACGTTATCCCCTTGTCGGCGTGGTGTTCTCGCTGTTCCTGCTCGCCTTTGCCGGCATCCCGCTCACCAGCGGGTTCGTCAGCAAGTTCGCGGTGTTCAAGGCCGCCGGTCAGGGTGGGGCGATCCCGCTGGTGGTGGTGGGTGTCATCGCATCGGCGATCGCCGCCTACTTCTACGTGCGGGTGATCGTGCTGATGTTCTTCACCGATCCGCCCGAGGACGCCCCGGAGGTCATCACGCCCAGTTCGCTGAGCGTCGCGACGATCACCCTGACGGCGGCCATCACCTTCGCACTCGGTGCGCTACCCCAGCCGCTGCTTGACCTCGTCGACCATGCGGCTAGATTCCTGAATTGATGATCCTTCTCAGCGATGACCACAGCAGCGTCCGGGTCTTGACGATGAACCGTCCCGAGACGCGCAATGCGTTGAGCACCGAGCTGTTCGAGGCGCTCTACGCGGCGCTCGGCGAAGCCGATGCCGACGACTCGGTCCGCGCCGTGGTGCTCACCGGCACCGACCCGGCGTTCTGCGCGGGTGTCGACCTGAAGCAGGCACAGAGCTTGGGCATGGACTACTTCGGCCGGTTCGACAAGATGAACTGCATGAACGCCATCGTCGAGCTGAGCAAGCCGGTCGTCGGCGCAATCAACGGCGCGACGTTCACCGGCGGGCTGGAGATCGCGCTGGCGTGTGACTTCCTGATCGCCTCGGAGCGCGCGGTTTTCGCCGACACCCACGCCCGGGTCGGGATCCTGCCCGGCGGCGGGATGACGGCACGGCTGCCGCGGCTGGTCGGCTCCGGGATGGCCCGGCGGCTGTCGATGACCGGCGAGGTTGTCGACGCGCAGCGCGCCGAACGGATGGGCCTGGTCACCGAAGCGGTTGCCCACGAACAGCTTCTGCCACGTGCGCTCGAACTCGCGGGCCAGATCGCCGAGGTCCCTGGACCGACGATGGCCGGTCTCAAGGAGATCTATCGCACCGGCACCGCGGCGGTCACCGGACCTGCGTTGAAGGCCGAACGCGCGGTCGCCGGTGCAGCGTCGGTGGATACCGGTCAGCTCGCGGCCCGCCAGCGTGAGGTCGCCGAGCGCAACAAGAGGCAAATCAGCCGGGGTTAAGCGTCACCAAAACTTGTCGTACCCCAGTGCTTTGATGGGGTTATGTCCTCGACCGCATTGGTCAACCACAAGAAGCGTCTCGATGTGTTGTTCGACGAATTGGCAGAATTGGCGGGTCAGCGCAACGCGATTGACGGGCGGATCGTGGACATCGTCGCCGAGATCGATCACGACGGGATCTGGGGGGCTACCGGCGTACGGTCGATTCCGGCGTTGGTGGCCTGGAAGTTGGGGGTCTCCTCGACCAATGCCGAAGCGATTTCGGCTGTCGCGCATCGTATTGAGGAGTTTCCCCGTTGTGTTGGGGCTCTGCGTGAGGGCCAGCTGTCCGTGGACCAGGTCGGCGTCATTGCCGCACGCGCCGCCGAAGGCTCTGATGAGCACTACGCGCAGTTGGCTTCAGTCGCCACAGTCAGTCAACTGCGCAAAGCCGTCAAACTCGAGCCGCGACCGAAACCCAATCCTCAACCGGGTCCGCCACGCTCCATCATCAAAACCTCCGGTGACGAGGCGACCAGCTGGAAGATCACCCTGCCCCACGATGAAGCCGCCACCTTCGACGCCGCCCTGCAATCTCATCACGACGCGCTGATCGCCGACTGGAAGCGCGACCACGACGACGCCGGCGACTCCAAGAATGCTCCGCCGTTGCCGAACCGTGTGGACGGATTCATGAGTCTGGTCGAGGCCGGCTGGGATGCCGATGTAGCGCGCCGCCCGCACGGGCAACGCACCACCGTCGTCGTGCATCTCGATGTGGAGAAACGTGTCGCCGCACTACATCTGGGACCGCTGCTCTCCGAGGGTGACCGTCAATACCTGACCTGTGACGCCACCTGTGAGGCGTGGTTCGAACGCGACGGCCAACCGATCGGCGCCGGGCGCACCACCCGCACGATCAGCCGGCGACTGCGCCGCGCCCTGGAACACCGCGACGTCACTTGCGCAGTGCCGGGCTGTCATGCCACCCGAGGGCTACACGCCCACCACATTCAACACTGGGAAGACGGCGGCCCCACCGAGCTGCACAATCTGGTGCTGCTCTGCCCGTATCACCACCGGGAACATCACAGTGGCGAAATCACCATCACCGGTCCCGCCGACCACCTCACCGTCATCGACCGCGACGGCGAAACCCTCACTTCAGGATCGCTGGCGCGTCCACCCAACCGCCCGCCGCCGAATGTTCCACCATGTCCCGGGCCGACCGGTGAACGCGCCCAATGGCGTTGGTACCACCCGTTCGAACCTAAACCGCCGCCAACAGACAACTAAGGCCGATAGCGGCGTCACTGGCCAAGTACAAAACGGCTTGGGCGACTTCGGTGGTCGTGCCCGCCCGCAGGTCGCGACTGTGATCAGCGGGTCGGTCGTCTTGGGTTCGATTTCATGCCAACTCGATTGGTGAGCGTGTGGAAGCCGGAACTGTCCAACAGAAAACAAGCGTCAGATCAGCCCGGGTTAGGCCCGATAGCTCGGCAGGTCGGCGCACTCTCACCCGAGGTGAGCCACCCGCCACCGTCGACGACGACGATCGCCCCGGTCATATACGACGCGGCGTCACTGGTCAGAAACAGCACGGCCTGGGCGACCTCGGTCGTCGTCCCGCGCGTTGCAGCGGGATGTGCGGCATCGCCTGCAGGGCCATCCCGCGGTATTGGGTTGCGGCACTGATGTTCACGATCGCGCCGCCATGCTGGTGCAGCCAGCCTTCGTACGCGGCCTTGGACACGTTGTAGGTGCCGAGCAGCTCGATGCCGGCGACGGCTTTGAACCCGTTGGCGCTCAACCCCGAGATCGGGGCGGGAAAGTTCCCGGCGGCATTGTTGACCACGATGTCGAGACGCCCGAACTGCGCCACAACCTTCTCAACGGTGGCGGCGACCTCGTCGGGCCGGCGGACGTCGCACACGCTATTGCGACCTTCCCGGCCAGCAGATCGGCCCGGAACGGACTCACCTGGTCGCTCACCGCTAGCCCAATGCGGACGTGGTGTTCGTGAACGGTGCGAAGCTGCCGTCCAGCACTTCGAGGTGCCCGATCGTGCGACCCGTGACGACATTGGCATCGACCACCGCCAATTCGACTGCCGCACGAGCGAACTCGTCCTCCGGGGACACGCTGGCGAACTCATTGCGGTAGTACGACAGGCCCGGAGTCGGAATCGGCCGAGACGGCGCCAACGCGTTGACCGCGATGTTGTGTCGTTGCAGATCGTAAGCCGCACAGCAGGTCAGGTGCTCCAGCGCCGCCTTGGATCCACCGTAGCCGGGCAACACACCACCGGCGAAGTTCGAGTACGGTCCGTCACCCGGAACGCGGGAGGCCACCGACGTGACGTTGACGATTGAGCCGACGCCCGCGGAGAACATGTCCGGGCAGACCAGCTGAATCAGCTCGTAGGAGGCGAATACGCCGATCTCGAAATGGCGCCGGTAGGCATTCGGCGGGATCGCCAGGAAGCCGGGCCAGTCGGCGTTGGCCGCGCCCGCCGCACCTTTGGGTTTGGCCTGTTTCGGCGCGGCATCCGGCTTGGGCGGGCGGCCCGGAGCGGTGAACGCGGCGTTGTTCACCAGGATCGTCACGGGTCCCAGCGCGGCGCGGGCTTCGGCGACCAGGCGGGGCAGGTCATCGCGCTCGAGCAGGTCGGCGGCGATGGCCACGGCCTGCCCGCCGGCGGCTTCGATGGCGGCGACGGTCTCGCCGATGGTCCCCGGCAGCCGTTCGTCCCACTGCTGTTCGGTGCGGGCCACCACTGCCACCGCCGCGCCTTCGGCGGCCAGGGCCAGCGCGGTCGCACGGCCGAGTCCACGGCTGGCTCCGGTGACGATGGCGGTTCGGCCGGCCAGTCGTCCAGTCATCGCATGCCTCTTCTCTACAGCGCCACGCCGTGCACCAAGATCGCCGCCGTCTGGTCGACCCAGTTGGCGTCGAGATCATCCTCGGGACGCAGCAACAACCGCATCATCGTCGCACCACCGATCAGTTCGATGAGGCGTTCCGGGTCGACGTCGGCATGAACTTCGCGGCAGTGCACCGCCTCCACCAGGCGATCCCGCACCGCGGCGAACACGTCGGTGAACCGGGCCATCACCCTCGCGTTCAATTCGGCGTCGGCGCTCATATCGGCGATCAGGCCGGGCAGCGCGGCGCGCACCACTGGACTGGTGAAGACGTCGCGGGTGGCGGCGAGCATGGCACGCACGTCGGCGGGGAAATCGCCTGCGGGGGTGGCGAGTGCGGTGGGCGCGGTCGGGAAAGCGGCTTCGTGAACCAGCTCCGCCTTACTGGACCACCGGCGGTACAGCGCGGTCTTCGTCGTGCCCGCTCGCTCGGCGACCGCCGCCAAAGTCAGATTCGGATAACCGATTTCGACAAGCAGCTCCGCTGTTGCACGCAATATGGCAGCGTCGATACGCGGATCGCGGGGCCGCCCTGGGACCGCGGTCTTGTCAAGCGAAGACGCTTCTGCTTTCATAACGCTACCCACCGTATCGTAATAGGGTTGGAGAGGACAAAGGTGACCAACCAACCGTCTGTGGAAACCGACCTCGATCGGTTGCAGCGTTCTGGTCGTGACGTCAGCACCGTTCCCGCGCTGCTGTCGGAATGGCTGTCCACCGTCATGCCCGGTGGCGTGAAGCCGGAGGTGACCGTCGAAAGCGGCATCGACTCGAATGGCATGTCGTCGGAGACGATCATCCTGACCGGCCGCTGGGACGAAGACGGCAAGAAGGTCGAGGAGAAGTGGGTGGCCCGGGTCGCCCCCACCGAGGAGGACGTCCCGGTCTTCATCACCTACCGGATGGACCATCAGTTCGAGGTCATCCGGCTGGTCGAAGAGCTGACCGACGTGCCGGTGCCGAAGGTGCGCTGGATCGACACGACCGGCAACGTCCTTGGCGCCCCCTTCTTCCTGATGAATCACGTCTCGGGCATCGTTCCGCCCGACGTGATGCCCTACACCTTCGGCGGCAACTGGTTCGCCGACGCGCCCGCCGAACAGCAGCGCTTGCTGCAGGATTCGACCGTCGAGGTGCTGGCCAAGCTGCACTCGATCCCCAACGCAGCCGACACATTCGGCTTCCTCGCCGAGGCCGTGCCCGCCGGCGATACGCCGTTGCGCCGCCAGCTGAACTGGCTCAAGGGCTGGTATGAGTTCGCGGTTCCCGACATCGACCGCTCGTCACTGGTCGAAACCGCGCTGGGTTGGCTCGAGGACAACTTTCCTACCGACGTCGCCGCTGGGGAAACCGTTCTGGCCTGGGGTGACTCGCGAGTCGGCAACGTTCTCTACGAGGACTTCCGCCCCGTCGCGGTGCTGGACTGGGAGATGGCGACCCTCGGCCCGCGCGAGTTGGACGTGGCGTGGATCATCTTCGCGCACATGGTGTTCCAGGAACTTTCCGGTCTCGCTGGGATGCCCGGTCTGCCCGACGTCATGCGCGAGGAGGACGTTCGCGCCACATATGAGAAGTTGACCGGCGTCGAACTCGGCGACCTGCGCTGGTTCTACGTCTACTCCGCAGTGATCTGGTGCTGCGTGTTCATGCGCACCAGTGCGCGGCGCGTGCACTTCGGCGAGATCGAAAAGCCCGAGGACGTCGAGTCGTTGTTCTACCACGCCGGCCTGTTGCGCCGGCTCATCGAGGAGGCTTAGCCCGAATGCTCGGACCGCTCGACGAATACCCGGTACACCAGGCGCCGCTGCCGATCGCCTGGCCGAACTCTTCGGACCGAAACTTCTACGACCGCAACTATTTCAATGCCCATGACCGCACCGGAGACATCTTCCTGATCACCGGCATGGGCTACTACCCCAACCTGGGGGTGAAGGACGCCTACGTCCTGGTCTCCCGCCGCGGAGGCGGCAAATACGGCGGAAGCGGTGACACGCAGACCGCGGTGCACCTGTCCGACGCGATCGACCAGGACCGGCTCAACCAGCACGTCAACAGCTACCGACTCGAGGTTCTCGAGCCGCTGCAGAAGATCCGGATCGTGATGGACGAGACGGAGGGCATGGCGCTCGATCTCACCTGGGAAGGGCTTTTCCCAGTGGTCCAGGAGCAGCGGCACCTCATGCGCCAGGGCAACCGGGTGACCCTGGACGCGCAACGGTTCGCCCAATTGGGTTCGTGGACAGGACATATCGCGATCGACGGTGAGGACATCAAAGTCGACCCCTCGACGTGGATCGGCAGCCGCGACCGGTCGTGGGGCATCCGCCCGGTCGGCGAAGCAGAGCCCGCCGGACGGCCGGCCGATCCGCCGTTCGAAGGCATGTGGTGGCTGTACGTGCCGATGGCCTTCGACGACTTCGCGATCGTCCTGATCATCCAGGAAGCACCGGACGGCTTCCGCTCGCTCAACGACTGCACGCGGGTATGGCGTGACGGCCGGGTCGAGCAGCTGGGCTGGCCGCGAGTGAAGATCCATTACCGGTCGGGGACAAGGATTCCCACGGGCGCGACCATCGAGGCCACCGATGCCAACGGTGCGACGCTCCGGTTCGACGTCGAGTCCAAACTGCCCGTCCCGATTCACGTCGGCGGCGGCTACGGCGGCGACTCGGACTGGATCCACGGCACCTGGAAGGGTGACAAGTTCACCGAGCGGCTCACCTACGACATGAACGACCCCGCCGTCGTCGGGCGTAGCACCTTCGGCGTGATCGACCACGTCGGACGCGCCGTCTGCCACGACGGCAACTCGTCGGTCGAAGGCTGGGGCCTATTCGAGCACGGCGCGCTGGGCCGTCACGACCCGTCGGGCTTCGCCGACTGGTTGACGGTCGCGCCGTA
>JAHFVD010000161.1 GCA_023264735.1 Mycobacterium sp.
AATCGTGGCCGACCGACGATCCGCTGAACCCGACCCAGTTCCCGCTGGCCCTGCTCGGCAATGTCACCCGGCCGCTCGCCGGCCAGTTCGGCCCCGACCGGCTCCAGATCTACACCGTTCCGTACACCGCGCAGTTCCATAACCCGCTGTCGTCGGATAAGCAGATGTCCTACAACGACAGCCGCGCCGAGGGCAGCCGCGCCGCGGTGAAGGCGATGACCGATATGAACAACCGGTGCCCGCTGACCAGCTACGTCCTCGCCGGTTTCTCGCAGGGCGCGGTGATTGCCGGCGATCTCGCCAGCGATATCGGCAACGGGCGTGGCCCGGTCGACGAGGACCTGGTCCTCGGTGTGACGTTGATCGCCGACGGCCGCCGCCAATTGGGCGTCGGGCAGGACATCGGCCCCAACCCACCAGGCCAGGGTGCCGAGATCACGCTGCATGAAATTCCCGCGCTGTCCGAGATGGGCCTGACCATGACGGGAGAGCGCCCGGGCGGCTTCGGTGCGCTGAACAACCGCACCAACGAGATTTGTGGTGCCGGCGATCTGATCTGCGCGGCTCCGGAGCAGGCGTTCAACATCACCACCCTGCCGAGCACTCTCGACGTGCTGGCCGGCGGCGCCGGGCAGCCGGTGCACGCGTTGTACAACACGCCGCAGTTCTGGAACCTCGACGGGCAAACGTCCACGCAGTGGACACTGAATTGGGCGCACAACCTGATCGAGAACGCGCCGCATCCGAAACACGGATGACGTGGGAGCTTCGGTGGCCGACGATTTGGCTGCCGCCGCGACTACGCCTAACATTAAGAAGAAAATAAGAGCTGCACGCGTAAGCGGAGCCTTGGCCGACGAGCCCGTCTAGGTCCCAGAGGGGACTCGGATAGCTCTGTACGATCTGGGAGGTTTGGGCCCGCGACGCAGGGCGACCGGTGGCGCGATGTCATGCGCGGCCGCCGCAGAGCCCGACACAGATGTGTTCTGACAGGAGATTGGCATGCCGTTCCACAACCCGTTCATCAAGAACGGCCTGATCACCTTCCCCGAGGGCGCCAGCGTGGTCAAGCACGTGGAGCGCTGGGCCAAGGTCCGCGGTGACAAGATCGCCTACCGCTTCCTGGATTTCTCGGTTGAACGCGACGGTGTCGTGCGCGAACTGACCTGGGCCGACTTCGGCGCCCGCAACCGCGCCGTCGCCGCCCGGCTGCAACAGGTGACCCAGCCCGGCGACCGGGTCGCCATCCTGTGCCCGCAGAACCTCAACTACCTGGTTGCCTTCTTCGGCACCATGTACTCCGGCCGCGTCGCCGTCCCGCTGTTCGACCCGTCCGAGCCCGGCCACGTCGGCCGGCTGCACGCCGTGCTCGACGACTGCGGCGCATCGGCGATCCTGACCACCACTGACGCCGCCGAGGGCGTGCGCAAATTCTTCCGCAGCCGTCCGGCCAAAGAGCGTCCCCGCGTGATCGCGGTGGATGCGATCCCGGACGAGGTCGGCGCGACGTGGGTGCCCCATGACTCGGCGATGGACGCCGATACCGTCGCCTACCTGCAGTACACCTCGGGCTCGACCCGGATCCCCAGCGGCGTACAGATCACCCACCTGAACCTGGCCACCAACGTGGTGCAGGTGATCGAGGCACTCGAGGGCGAAGAAGGCGACCGGGGTGTCTCCTGGCTGCCGTTCTTCCATGACATGGGCTTGGTCACCGCGCTGTTGCCGGCGATGATCGGCCACTACTTCACGTTCATGACCCCCGCCGCCTTCGTCCGCAGGCCCGGCCGCTGGATCCGTGAGCTGGCCCACCGGGAGGGCGACACCGGCGGCACCATCTCGGTGGCCCCGAACTTCGCCTTCGACCACGCCGCCGCGCGCGGTCTGCCCAAGGACGACGAGGAGCCGCTGGATCTGTCCAACGTCAAGGCGATCCTCAATGGCAGCGAGCCGATCTCGGCCGCCACCGTGCAGCGGTTCAATGATGCGTTCGGTCCGCTCGGCTTCCAGCCCAAGGCCATCAAGCCGTCCTACGGCCTGGCCGAGGCGACCCTGTTCGTGTCGACCACCCCGGCTGCCGAAGAGCCGAAGATCGTCTCGGTCGATCGCGATGAACTCAACACCGGCCGCTTCATCGTGGTGCCCGACGACTCACCGAAGGCCGTCGCGCAGGCCTCGGCGGGCAAGGTCGGCGTCGCCGAGTGGGCGGTGATCGTCGACAACGACGCCGCCAGCGAGCTGCCCGACGGCCACATCGGCGAAATCTGGATCAGCGGCCAGAACATGGGCACCGGCTACTGGAACAAGCCCGACGAGACCGTCGCGACGTTCCACAACATCCTCAAGTCGCGGACCAGCCCGACGCACGCCGAGGGCGCGGCCGACGACGCCACCTGGGTGCGCACCGGCGACCTCGGCGCGTTCCACGACGGTGAGCTCTACATCACCGGTCGCGTCAAGGACCTGGTGATCATCGACGGCCGCAACCACTACCCGCAGGACCTGGAGTACTCCGCTCAGGAGTCAACCAAGGCCGTGCGCACCGGTTTCGTCGCCGCGTTCTCGGTGCCGGCCAACCAGCTGCCCGACGAGGTGTTCGAGAACGCGCACGCCGGACTCAAACGCGACGCCAGCGACAGCTCCGAGCAGCTGGTCATCGTCGCCGAGCGCGGGCCGGGTTCGCACAAGATGGAGCTGGGGCCGGTCTCCGACGACATCCGCGCGGCCATCGCTGTTCGTCACGGTGTGACGGTGCGCGACGTGCTGCTGACACCGGCCGGTGCGATCCCGCGTACCTCCAGCGGCAAGATCGGCCGCCGCGCCTGCCGCTCGGCCTATCTGGACGGCACCCTGCGCAGCGGGAAGGTGGCCAATGCCTTCCCCGACGAATCGGAATGACGACCGAAGGAAGTACTCAGTGGATGGAGGGGTGGCCGCCCCTTCGCACGAGGTGAGGCCTCATGTCTGAATCACAAACGCCCGAAACGCCCGAAACGCCTGGCCCATCGGAGGCCCTGAGCCCGCCTCGCACCGACATGACGGTGCAGGAGATGCGCGAATGGCTGCGCAACTGGATCGCCAACGCGACCGGCCAGAAGCCCGACTCCATTGACGAGTCCACCCCGATGGTCGAGCTGGGCCTGTCCTCGCGGGACGCGGTCGCGATGGCCAGCGATATCGAGGACCTCACCGGTGTCACGCTGACCGCTACGGTCGCCTTCCGCCACCCCACCATCGAATCGCTGGCGACGGTGATCGTCGAGGGTGAGCCGGAGGTGGAATTCGACGGCGACAGCGAAGACTGGTCGCGCGCCGCCGATGTCGACGACATTGCGATCGTGGGGATAGCGACCCGGTTCCCGGGTGATTTGAACACCCCCGACGAGATGTGGGCGGCGCTGTTGGAGGGCCGTGACGCGATCTCGGATCTGCCCGAGGACCGCTGGTCGGAGTTTCTCGCGGAGCCACGGATCGCCGAGCTGGTGGCGAAGGCCGCGACCCGGGGCGGCTACCTCACCGACATCAAGGGCTTCGACGCCGAATTCTTCGCGCTGTCGAAGATGGAAGCCGACAACATGGATCCGCAGCAGCGGATGGCGCTGGAGCTCACCTGGGAGGCGCTGGAGAACGCCCGCATCCCGGCCTCTAGCCTGCGCGGCACCGATGTCGCTGTGTTCATCGGAGCGTCGAACAACGACTACCAGTTCCTGGCGGTCGCCGATCCGACCACCGCACATCCCTACGCAATCACCGGCACGACGAGCTCGATCATCGCCAACCGGGTGTCCTACTTCTACGACTTCCGCGGTCCGTCGGTCGCCATCGACACCGCCTGCTCGAGCTCGCTGGTCGCCGCCCACCAAGGTGTGCAGGCGCTGCGATCCGGTGAGGCCGAGATGGCCGTGGTCGGCGGCGTCAACGCGATGATCACTCCGCTGGTGACGATCGGGTTCGACCAGGTCGGCGGCGTGCTCGCGCCGGACGGTCGGATCAAGTCGTTCTCGGCTGACGCCAACGGGTATTCGCGGTCCGAGGGTGGCGGCATGCTGGTGCTCAAGCGCCTGTCCGACGCTCGCCGTGACGGTGACGAGATCCTGGCGGTCATCGCGGGTAGTGCCATCAACCACGACGGGCGCTCCAACGGCATGCTCGCGCCGAACCCCGACGCGCAGGAAGATGTGCTGCGCAAGGCCTACAAGAACGCCGGAATCAACCCGCGCACAGTCGATTACATTGAAGCGCACGGTACCGGCACCATCCTTGGCGATCCGATCGAGGCCGACGCGCTGGGCCGGGTTATCGGCCGGGGCCGCCCCGCCGACCGTCCTGCGCTGCTTGGCGCGGTGAAATCCAATGTGGGACACCTGGAGTCGGCCGCCGGCGCGGCCAGCCTGGCCAAGGTGGCGTTGTCGCTGAGCCGCAACAAGGTTCCGCCGTCGATCAACTACGCCGGGCCCAACCCGTACATCGACTTCGAGGGCATCCGCATGCGGGTGGCCGACAAGGTCACCGACTGGCCGCGGTACAGCGGGCATGCGATCGCCGGGGTCTCCGGCTTCGGTTTCGGCGGTGCCAACGCGCACTTGGTGCTGCGCGAGGTGCTGCCCGCAGATCTCGCCCCGCCGCAATCGGAATCCGATTCTTCCGACGAGGGGGCGAAGTCCACAGAGGCTGACGCCGTGTTTGTCGGCGGGGTGCGGATGGACGAGTACGGCGAATTCATCGACGATGACGATGCTGGCGAGGAGTATGCGGCGGCCGCTGATGCCTTCGCCGATGACGCCGAGCCGGACCTGCCCGGACTGACCGACGAGGCGCTGGAGCTGATCGAGGCTGCGCGCGCCGAGTGGGAATCCTCCGAGAAGCCGGTTCCCGTTGTTCCGATTGCTGTTTCGGGCTTCCTGACCTCCCGTAAGCGCGCGACCGCCGGCGAGTTGGCCGACTGGGTCGACAGTCCGGAGGGTCGGGCGACGTCGCTGGAGGCCATCGGTCGCTCGCTGTCGCGCCGCAACCACGGCCGTTCGCGCGCCGTGGTGCTGGCCCACGACCACGACGAGGCGGTCAAGGGCCTGCGCGCGATCGCCGACGGCAAGCAGAGCCCGCTGGTGCACAGCGCCGACGGTCCGGTCACCAATGGGCCGGTCTGGGTGCTCGCCGGATTCGGTGCGCAGCACCGCAAGATGGGCAAGAGCCTGTATCTGCGCGACGAGGTCTTCGCCGAGTGGATCAACAAGGTCGACGCGCACATCCAGGATGAGCGCGGCTATTCGGTCGTCGAGCTGATCCTCGACGATGCGATCGACTACACCAACGAAACCTGCGAATACCCCATCGAAGTGGTCCAGACGGTGATCTTCGCCCTCCAGATCGCGCTCGGCGAATTGCTCAAGCACCACGGCGCGAAACCTGCTGCGGTGATTGGTCAGTCGCTGGGCGAGGCGGCCGCCGCCTACTTCGCCGGCGGTCTGTCGCTGGCCGATGCCACCCGCGCCATCTGCTCTCGTGCCCACCTCATGGGTGAGGGTGAGGCCATGCTGTTCGGTGAGTACATCCGGCTGATGGCCTTGGTGGAGTACTCGGCCGAAGAGATCAAGACCGTGTTCTCCGATTTCCCGGGTCTGGAGGTGTGTGTCTACGCCGCCCCGACCCAGACCGTGATCGGCGGTCCGCCGGAACAGGTCGACGCGATCATCGCCCGCGCCGAATCCGAGGGAAAGTTCGCCCGCAAGCTGCAGACCAAGGGCGCCAGCCACACTCAGCAGATGGACCCGCTGTTGGGCGAGCTTGCCGCCGAGCTGCAGGGAATCGAGCCGCATCCGCTGAAGATCGGCTACTTCTCGACGGTGCACGAGGGCAGCTACATCCGCCCAGGCGGCGAGCCGATCCACGATGTCGACTACTGGAAGAAGGGGCTGCGGCACAGCGTCTACTTCACCCACGGCATCCGCAACGCCGTCGACAGCGGCCACACCACGTTCCTGGAGCTGGCGCCGAATCCGGTGGCACTCATGCAAGTTGGGCTGACGACGGCCTCGGCTGGGCTGCACGACGGGCAGCTGATCGCCACCCTGGCCCGCAAGCAGGACGAGGTCGAGTCGATGGTCGCGGCCATGGCCCAGCTCTACGTCTACGGCCACGACCTGGATCTCTGGACGCTGTTCACCCCCGGCTCCGGCCCGGCTGACTACGCCCACATCCCGCCGACCCGCTTCAAGCGCAAGCCGCACTGGCTGGATGCGCAGTTCACCGGTGACAGCTCGGTGATGATGCCGGGCAACCATGTGGCCACCCCCGACGGCCGCCACGTCTGGGAGTATTCGCCCAAGGGACAGACCGATCTCGCCGCATTGGTGAAATCCGCTGCGGTGCAGGTGCTTCCGGATGCGAAGCTGACCGCGTCCGAGCAGCGCGGGGTCGCCGGTGACGGTGCCCGCTTGGTGACGACGCTGACCCGCCATCCCGGCGGCGCCTCGGTGCAGGTGCACGCCCGCACAGATAATGGGGCGGAATCTTCCTTTACTTTGGTCTACGACGCCGTCGTCACTCGCGGCGGTGCCGCGTCAGCGCTGCCTGCCGCGGTCGCCACCGGCGTCGCTGTCACGGGACCCGCGTTGGCGGCCGTGGAAGAAGAGGACGACGCCGACATCCTGCAGGACAACCTGACCGCCGGCGCAGGCCTGGCCGCCGGATTCGCCAAGTGGTCGCCGGATTCCGGTGAGACCATCGGCCAGCGGCTGGGTGCGATCGTCGGCGGGGCCATGGGCTACGAGCCCGAGGACCTGCCGTGGGAGGTGCCGCTGATCGAGCTCGG
>JAHFVD010000111.1 GCA_023264735.1 Mycobacterium sp.
GGCATCGCCGCTGTTGATTCCGGCGCTGGCGGCTGCCGCGCTGCCTCTGCTGGGGTTGTTGGCGCTGCAGCCGACTATGCCCGCACCCGACGTCGCTCCCGAACCGGTCGCGATCCCGGCCCAACCGCAGCAGAGCCTCTGGCCGATCTCCTCGACCGCACCGACCGCACCCGCCCCCGCGCCCGCGGCGCCGGCTCCCTCCGCAGCGCCGGCCGCCCCCACAGCGTCCGCGGCGGCGCCCGTGCCTGCGGCGCAGGGCATCTTCTACGCCGTCGCCGGCGGCGACCCCGGCGAGGGGCCAGGACCGACATTGATCGAAGGCAGCGGCAACAAGGCCCTGGTTCCCGAAGCAGCGCCCGCGGCGGCCGCGTCGTCCGCGGTGCAGGCCAAGGAACGAGCGAAACGCCGACGCGCCGCGCGGGTCAAGGACCGCGGGCATCGCGACGAGTACATGGACCTCGACAGTGACACCGGGCCACCACCGGAGCCGGCCGCACAACCGACGACCTCATCGTCGGATCGGGGTGCAGGACCGATCGGGTTCGCCGGCACCCAAACCCGAGATCGCAGTGTCACCGCCGCGGGGCTCACCGAGTTCGCCGCCGACCCGCGCAGCGATCGTCCCACCATGCCCATGCTTCCGGCCACCTGGGACGTCAATCCAGACGAAACCGATACCCACCGAGAATGATTGGAGAAATACCGTGAGCATGCTGGACGCCCACATACCGCAGCTCGTGGCCGCAGAGGCCGCGTTCGGCGCGAAGACCGCACTGATGCGCAGCACGATCGCCCAAGCCGAACAGGCCGCAATGTCCGCCCAGGCTTTCCACATGGGAGAGTCGTCGGCCGCCTTCCAGGCCGCGCACGCGCGGTTCGTCGAGGTCGCCGCGAAGGTCAACTCGCTGCTCGACATCGCCCAGGTGAACCTCGGTGAGGCCGGCGCTACCTACGTGGCTGAAGATGCCGCCGCGGCAACGACATACGGAGGGTTCTGATGTCTCAGATCATGTACAACTACCCGGCCATGCTGGCCCACGCCGGCGATATGGCTGGCTATGCCGGGACGCTGCAGGCGGTAGGTGCCGACATCGCCACCGAGCAGTCCGCTCTGCAGGGCGCCTGGCAAGGTGACACCGGCGTGACTTACCAGGCCTGGCAGGCCCAGTGGAACTTGGCCATGGAGGAACTGGTGCGCGCCTACCGGGCGATGGCCACCACCCACGAGAGCAACGCGCTGTCGATGCAGGCGCGCGACCAAGCCGAAGGCGCCAAGTGGGGCTGAGACTTGCCCGCACATAACGCGGTCGAGCTGACCGCCGATGCTGCCTGGCTCGTCGCCGACAGCGTTGGCGCCGGCTCGTTCCCCTGGGTGCTGGCGATCACGCCTCCCGTGACCGAGCCGCGCGGAACCGGGGCGATGCTCGCCCGGTTGCGCGCGGAACTGACCCGCACGCGCGTGATGTCGGACGGCGGATCAGTGGACGCAGAAGTGTCCCAGTGGATACGCACCGTATGCGCGCCAGAGCGGTGGCTGGAGCTCCGCTACGTGCGGGGCAACGGCACCCACCTGCTGCGCGGGCTGGTGGCCCGCCGCGGGGAGGACACCATCGTGGCGCTGCGCAGCGGCGAGCTGGTCACCTTCACCGAACTCGACATCAGCGACCCCGCCCTGCTGGCTCCGGTCGTCACCGCGGGTCTGCCGGGGCGCGCGCCGGCGAGGTTCGCCGAATTCGTGCTGCCGACCCGGGTGGGGGTGCGGGCCGACGAACGACTGCGTGCCGGAGCCGATCTGGGCGCCGTCCTGGACCACCTGGGCCTCCCGGCCTCGGCGGTCCCGGTGGTGCGGTCGGCATTCACCAGAGCGCGCAGCTATGTCGAGGTGCGAGCCGGCTCCGCCCGCGACGGTGTGCACAGTCTCAGCGAGGTCGGGGTCGGCATCATCGACGCCGAGGCCGGTCGCGTGCTGGTGAATCCGGAACGCGCCGCTGACGGCGAGTGGGTGTCGACCTTCGCGCCCGGCACGCCGTTCGCGATCGCGCTGGCTCTCGACCGGCTCACCGAGACGCTGCCCGACGGCCGGTGGTTCCCCGCTGCCGCGCTGACGCGCGACTTCTCCAGCAACACAATCTGATCAAGAGAGAGAACAACAATGACCGAAACACCGGTGCTGCCGATCGTGCGCGTCGCCGTGCTGGCGTACGGCCGGATCACCGACGTGGCATTGCCCGCCGAACTGCCGCTGCGCGAGATCCTACCCGCGGTGAAACGGCTGGTGCCGCAGCCAGACTCCGATGGCGAGGCGTCGGTGCCGGAGCCGATGACTCTGGCGCCGATCGGTGGTGCGCCGTTCAGCGTTGATGCGAGCCTGGACACGGTCGGGGTGGTCGACGGTGATCTGCTTGCGCTGCAGCCGGTTCCGGCAGGGCCGACGGCACCCGGTGTGGTCGAGGACATTGCCGACGCCGCCGTGATCTTCTCCGCGGCGCGCAAGCGGCCCTGGGGTCCGCACCGCCTGCAGCTGGGGGCCCGGCTCGCCGCCGTAGTGTTCGTGGTGGGTCTGTCCGCGGTGGCTATCGCACATCGTGCAGCGACCGCCTCGGCCATCGGCCTCTATGCGGTGAGCGCGCTGGCGGTGCTCGCCGCGGTTGCCGGTCTCGCGCTGCGTGCCCGCTCGGCCCGGCTCGCCACCCAGGTATCGGCGGTGGCTCTGCTGCCGATCGCCTCGGCATTCTGGCTGGCCGTGCCGGGACTGTGGGGGGCTCCGCACGTGATGCTGGCCGCCGCGGGGGTGGCCGCATGGTCGTTCATCGTCCTGACACAGACCGAGGATGGTGTCGGATTGTTCACCGCCGCAGCGGTTGTCGGTGTTGGTGCGCTGATCGTTGCCGCCGCTACGGCCCTGTGGCAGCTGCCCGCGTTGACCGTAGGGTGCGCGCTGATCGTGCTGGCGCTGTTCATCACCGTGTCGGCGCCCGGCCTCGCGGCGACGTGGGCTCGCTTCCCGCTCCCGGTGATCCCGGCGCCCGGCGACCCCACCCCGTCCAGCCCGGCGGCTCGGCTGCTCGCTGATCTGCCGCGCCGGGTGCGCATCGGCGAAGCCCACCAGAACGGTCTGATCGCTGCAGGCGTGCTGCTGTCATCGGCCGGATCGCTGGTGGTGACCGGGCGAACCGAAGGCGCGGGAGCCTGGGGCTGGTATCTGGTGGCGGCCGCCGCGACGGCGGCCGTCCTGCGGGCCAGGGTGTGGGACACGGCTGCCTGCAAGGGTTGGCTGCTCGCCCAGCCGTTCCTGGTCACCGGTGGACTGCTGATCGCCTACCTCGTGGATCAGCGCTTCGTCGCAGCACTGTGGACGGTGGTCGCGCTCGGTGCGCTGACCGCAGCCTGGGTGGTGGTGGCCGTCAATCCGGATACCGCTTCGGCGCAACGGTATTCGCTGCCGGTGCGGCGACTGGTCGGCTTCCTCGCCTCCGGACTCGACGCGTCACTGATCCCGGTGGCGGTCTACCTGGTCGGCATCTTCACATGGGTCCTCGATCGATGATGCGGACCGCCGCGGTTGCCGCGGTGGTGTTACTGGTCACCGCTCCGGTGGCCGGTGCCGTCAACCCGCCAGTCGCCGACCCTGCGGCGCAGCCGCCGCAGGGCACGGCAGGCCCGATCGCGGGGATGAGTCAGCGCTCTGAATGTGTGACGACCGGGATACGTCCCGGCAGTGACGTCGGCGCGGTGAGCGCCAATCAGACAATGCTCAATCTCGATGGGGCAGGAACATATTCACGTGGCGACGGCCAGACGGTGGCGGTGATCGACACCGGGGTGCGCCCGGGGCCGCGGCTGCCGAACGTGGTCGGCGGCGGTGACTACCTGTCCTCCGGGGACGGCCTCACTGACTGCGACGGCCACGGCACGCTGGTCGCTGGGATTATCGGCGGGCAGCCCGGTCCCGACGGGTTCAGTGGCGTCGCCCCGGGTGCGCGGCTGCTGTCGATTCGCCAGACTTCGCCGAGATTCTCGCCCAACGCCGGTGGGAAAGATCCCGCGTCGGTACAGGCCAGCGTGGAGATCGAGACGCTGGCCCGCGCCGTGGTCCATGCCGCCGACCTTGGCGCCACCGTCATCAACATCTCGACGGCCGCATGCCTATCGCCCGACCGGCTCGGTGATCAGGAGACGCTCGGTGCGGCCCTGCGCTACGCCGCTATCGACAAAGACGTCGTCATCGTCTCTGCCGCCGGCAATTCCGGCGCCAACTCGGTGGGCGCACCGGGAATGCAGTGCGACTCGAATCCGGTCGGCGATCCGGCGCGGCGCGACGATCCCCGCAACTGGGCGGGTGTGACGTCGGTATCGGTGCCGTCCTGGTGGCAGCCGTACGTCCTGTCCGTCGCCGCGCTGACTGCCGACGGGCAACCTGCCAACTTCACGATGGCCGGACCATGGGTGGGCATCGCCGCGCCAGGGGAGAACATCGTGTCGGTGAGCAATGACGCCACGGGCGGGTTGGCCAACGGCATGCCCGATGGTCGCGGCGGGATGGCACCGCTGGACGGCACGAGTTTCGCCGCCGCCTATGTGGCAGGCACGGCGGCCCTGATCCGCAGCCGCTACCCGGGTATGCACGCCGAGGAAGTGGTGCGGCGGCTGACGTCGACAGCGCACAACGGTGCGCAGGCGCCCTCGAATCTCGTCGGCGCCGGCACTCTCGATCCGGTCGGGGCACTGACCTGGACCATCAACTCCGGCAGTGATATCGCACCGGCGCGGGCCACCAAACGCATTGCGGCACCGGCACCGCCATCGCCGGTCGACCACACACCGCGCACGGTGGCGTTCATCGGGACCGGCGTGCTCGCGGCCGTTGTCATCGTCGTCGCTGTCATCACGCGCAGACGCAAGGAGGAACTGGAATGAGCGGGATCCCAGGCGCCGGACGGCTCACCGTCGTACTGCTGGCCGTCGTTTCCGCGGTGCTGGCCTACCCGTGGCGGTCCACCAACGACCAGTGGGTGTTGGGCGTGGCCGCCACAGTGGCGCTGGTGTCGCTGCTCTGGTGGCGTGGCCGCTACCTCACCACAATCCTTGCCCAGCGCCTGCGGGTATTGCTGCGCAGCAAGATGATCCAGGCGGCACCGGCCGACCTGCACTGGGTGGGTGCCGACGCGGTCGCCACGGTGCTCGTGCGCATCGACAGCCGTGACCGCGAACTACCGCTCGATCTGCTGAGCGGCTACCTCGACCGCTATGGATTGCGGTGCGATTCGGTGCGGGTCACCACCCGCACCAGCCAGACGGAGGTGACGACCTGGATCGGACTGACCTTCAGTGGCGCGCGGAATCTGAGCGCTCTTCAGGCTCGCTCCGCGCAGATTCCCCTGCGTCAGACCGCCGAGAATGCTGCGCGACGGCTCATCAGTCAGTTGCGTGAAATCGGCTGGACGGCAACGATTGCCGACCCAGACCAGGTGCCGGATCTGGTAGCCGATGGTGCGCGCGAACGGTGGCAGTCGGTGAGCGACGCGCGCGGCCACCTGACCACTTACGCCGTCAAGACTCCCGAAGTGCTTGCGGCAGTGAGCTCGGCAGGCGCCGCTGAGACCTGGACAGTGGTGGAGATCGTGGGGACGTCGCCGCTCGAGCGGATCAGGGCAGGCGCGGCGATCCGCACCGAGAGCCGGCCGAGCGCGACGGTACCGGGGTTGATACCCATCCCCGGGCGGCAGGCCAGCGCGCTGGCCGCGCTGCATCCGTTATCGGGTGCCCGCCTGGTCAATTGACGACAGGAGCCCCCATGGTGGACAACAAGCGCGTGGACGACAAGCCGTCGCGAGGCTGGCAGGGAGCCGTGCTCAAACTGTTCGGCGCCGTCAGTGAAGCCGCCTACGACGCCGAGGACCACTTCGGTTGGGTCGCATGCGACAACCGGACTACCCGCGCGGTCGCCAAGATTTTGCGCGAGGACTACCGCATCCCCCGAACATCGATCAAGGCACAGGCCTACTGGGCTGAAGGGGCTTGAACGAACGTCGGCTGCCCGCCCACATGACGACGGCGACGACGGCGATCATCACCACGCCCGTGCCGAACGTGCTCAGGTCGAACGGGGCCGCGCTGGGCCAGCCCGCTTGATTGCGGGCCGAGCCACGCAGAAACGGGACGACGGTGAGAATCCCGATCGATACCAGCGCCTCGCCCGCGACCACGATTGGAAAGTGCTGTGCGGCAAGAAGAAAGACGCCGCGGGTATCGCTATTTCGCTGCAGGAGATGGATTCTCGGTAGCAGGACCCGCACGTTGTAGGCACCGGCGCTGAGCAGGGTCAGCACCAGGACGAGTTTGATCGCGAGGAATCGTCCGTAAGCGGTGGTCAGGAATTGGCTTGGCGTCCCAACGTGAGTCCACGCCAGCCAGGTTCCACTGACGACCAAGGCGCCGACAGCGACCATGGCGACCATGCTGAACCGTTGCCAGATCTGGGCCCAGTCCGCGGCGAGACGGCCGTCCTCGGTTCGGGTGACCGTGCGCCGCCCGGCAAGTGCCGTCGCGGCCAAGACCGTCAATCCGCCCACCCACGTCATCGCGCAGAGTAGGTGCGCTGTCACCACAACATTGGTCGCCATCCGGTTCAGCGTGGTCGAGGCCAGCGGGACTCTCGGAATCACCGCCGCGAGGACCGCGGCGGTACCCACCGCGCGAGCCAGCAGCCGCGATGGAGTCCACCGCAGCACCAGCAATCCGCAGGCGGCCAGCATCAGCGCGGCCAACTCGACGAGCCCCCCGCCGGTGATGTGAGTCGTCGCGCGCAATTGCAGTGCGGCGCCTGCGACGACGACGACTGCTGCCGGCACCGCCAGACCGCGGGCCTGCCGTGACACGAGCCCGCCGTTGCGTTCCGGAATCGCGAAAGCGCCGACAGTCATGCCGATTCCCAACGGAATGGCCAAACTCAGGTAGTAGATCACCTGGGTGACGACCACGAGGGCGGCTGGGTTCGGCGGGGCTGTGCCGGGCAACGGTGATGTCCTTACTCAACGAGAGCTGTTACTGACCAGCACGGTAGCGGGCCCCGCTTTGTTCACCCTTTGCGCGAACTGTGCGTTGACTTCAGCGTTCAGGGCTGGCCCTGGCGACCCGAATACCCTTCCCATGGGCTGTAATCCGCGATCAGGTCCTCCTGAGCCGGGCGCTGCGCCTCGGGTACGTGTTCGAGATTGATCCGGATGCGATACCAGATCGAACTCGGCCCACGCATGCCGTCGACCAGGATGTCGGTCGGTTGCAGTGTCTGTACGACCTCGGGGTGGCGGGCACGCCAGACATCCAGGGCCGCCATCGCTTCGTCGCGGGTCTTGGTGCGCGCGACCTCAATCAGCGGCTTGTTGCCCTTCGGCGGCTTCTCCGCAGGCCCGAGTTCGGAAGCCAGCTGCAGCAGCGTGTCCAGCGACCCGACCGCGTCGTCCATTGACTCCCATGGGTCGCCGCGTTCGGCGAACCGGGCCGGGACCGTCGCGATGGTGAAGTCCTCGGCGCGGCAGCCGGGCACTTCGTCCCACGTCAGCGGAGTGGATACCCGCGCGTCCGGGGTGGCCCGCACCGAATAGGCCGACGCCACGGTGCGGTCCTTGGCGTTCTGGTTGAAGTCGACGAACACTCGTTGGCCACGTTCCTCTTTCCACCACTGACTGGTCGCCAGCTCCGGCGCGCGGCGCTGCACTTCGCGTGCCACCGTTTCAGCAGCCAGCCGAACCTGTTTGAACGGCCAGTGCGGCGAGATCCGGGCATAGATGTGAAAGCCGCGCGATCCCGAGGTTTTGGGCCAGGCCGTCAGCCCGTGATCCGCGAGTACCTCGCGCGCCACCTGCGCCACGTCCAGAATCTGCGGCCACTCGACACCGGGCATCGGATCGAGGTCGATCCGCAGCTCGTCGGGATGGTCCAGATCGCCCGAGCGGACGGGGTGCGGATTGAGATCGACGCACCCGAGATTCACCGCCCATATCAGCCCGGCCGCGTCGTGCAGCACCGCCTCCTTGGCCGACGTTCCCCTCGCGTAGCGCAGCTCGGCGACCTCGATCCAGTCCGGGCGCTTCTCGGGGGCGCGCTTCTGAAAGATCGCCTCCTCGGTGATGCCCTTGACGAACCGCTTGAGGATCATCGGCCGGTCGGCGACACCGTGCAGTGCGCCGTCGGCCACCGCCAGGTAGTAGGTGATGAGGTCCAATTTGGTCACCGGATCGCGTCCGCCGGCCGCCGGGAACACCACTTTGTCGGGATGGCTGACGCTGACCTGGCGGCCCCCGATCTCCATGATGTCCGCCATCAGGCCATGGTAATTAGGCGGGCCGTTCCGGACTGGGTGCGACCTACGTCACATAGGGTTGGAGGCATGCCCAGTCTGATGGATCTGCCCGCCCAGGCGTTGGCCAAGGCGCAGCACTTGGCCGAACGTGGCTCCTCTGAGCTGCACTATTTGTTCAAGATGATCGAGTCCGGCGCCTTCCGGCTCGAGCCACCGCAGAACCTCGTCTCGATGGTGGCCGACATCCGCCGCTGGGGTGAGATCGGGATGGTTCCGGCGCTCAACGCCCGCCGCACCCCCACCAAGCTGGCGATCGTCGACGACGAGGGGTCGATGACCTTCAAGGAGCTCGACGAGGCCGCGCACGCGGTGGCCAACGGTCTGGTGGCAATGGGCGTCAAGGGCGGCGACGGGGTGGCCATCCTGGCCCGAAACCACCGCTGGTTCGTGATCGCCAATTACGGCGCCGCGCGGGTCGGCGCCCGCATCATCATGCTCAACACCGAGTTCTCCGGGCCACAGATCAGGGACGTCTCGGAACGTGAGGGCGCCAAGCTGATCATCTACGACGACGAGTACTCGGAGGCGGTGAAGCTGGCCGAGCCGCCGCTGGGCAAGCTGCGCGCGCTGGGGACCAACCCCGAGGCGGACGGACCGTCGGGCAGTGCCGACGAAACGCTCGCCGAGTTCATCGCGCGCAACAGCAGCGAGCCCGCGCCCAAGGTCACCAGGCGGGCGTCGATCGTTATTCTCACCAGCGGCACCACCGGAACACCCAAGGGCGCCACCCGCAACACTCCGCCCACGCTGGCGCCGATCGGTGGGGTGCTCTCCTCGGTGCCGTTCCGCGCCGGCGAAGTCACCTCGCTGCCGTCGCCGATGTTCCATGCGCTTGGTTACCTGCACGCCACGATTGCTTTGACCATGGGCTCGACGCTGGTGCTGCACCGAAAGTTCAAGCCCGCCATCGTGTTGGAGGACATCCCCACCCACAAGGTCACCGCGATGGTGGTGGTGCCGGTCATGCTGTCGCGCATGCTCGACGCGCTGGAGGCCATGGACACCAAGCCTGATCTGTCTTCACTGCGGATCGTGTTCGTGTCGGGCTCCCAGCTAGGCGCGGAGCTGGCCACCCGGGCGCTCAAGGATCTCGGCCCCGTGATCTACAACCTCTACGGCTCAACGGAAGTCGCGCTGGCCACCATCGCAGGTCCGAAGGACCTGCAGATGAACCCGGCCACCGTCGGCCCGGTGGTCAGGGGCGTGACGATCAAGATCCTCGATGAAAACGGCAACGAGGTGCCCCAGGGTGAGGTGGGCCGGATCTTCGTCGGCAACAGCTTCCCGTTCGAGGGCTACACCGGTGGCGGTCACAAGCAGATCATCGACGGACTGATGTCCTCAGGTGACGTCGGCTATTTCGACCACAACGGCTTGCTGTTCGTCAGTGGCCGTGACGACGAGATGATCGTCTCGGGCGGTGAGAATGTCTTCCCTGCCGAGGTCGAGGATCTCATCAGTGGACATCCCGACGTCGTCGAGGCGACCGCGCTCGGTGTCGACGATCCCGACTGGGGTGCGCGGCTGCGGGCCTTCGTCGTGCTGCGGGAGGAAGCCGAACTCAGCGAGGAAGCCGTCAAGAACTATGTGCGCGAACACCTTGCGCGCTACAAGGTTCCGCGCGAGGTGGTGTTCCTCACCGAGCTGCCGCGCAACCCGACCGGCAAGATCCTCAAACGTGAGCTGCGTGAGATCGAGGTGCAGTAGCGTTCTTCCCGCGAGCAGACGCAAAAGTCCCCGAACACGCGGCGTGTCGGGGACTTTTGCGTCTGCTCGCGCAGGGAAATTACGGGTCGCGGGGCAGGCCGAGTAGCCGCTCGGCGATGATGTTGAGCTGCACCTCCGAGGTGCCGCCGTAGATGGTGGTCGACCGGCTGCCCAACAGCCACTGTGCCCACTTGCCCTGCAGCGCTTCGGTATCGCCGATCGCACCGTCGATCCCGAACGACGACACCGCGAACTCGGCGTAACCCTGACCGGTGCGCATCGACAGCAGTTTCGAGATCGCCGCGGACGGCATCGCATCGCCACCGGCCAGCGTCAGCAGGGTCGAGCGCAGGTTCAGCAGCTTGGCCGCATGTCCCTCGGCGATCAGTTCACCGGCCCGGTGATGGCCGATCTGGTCGAAGTGCCCGCCCGTGACGAAGTCGACGAACCCGTCGAGGTTGGCCAGGAATCCTGGCTCGCTGCTGCCGATCGAAACCCGTTCCGCGGTCAGCGTATTGCGGCTGACCTCCCAGCCGCGGTCCACCTCGCCGAGCACCAGCTCATCGGGGACGAACACATCGTCGATGAACACGGTGTTGAACATCGCGTGGCCGGTGAGCTCGCGCAGCGGCTTGACCTCGACCCCTTCGCTTTTCATGTCGAGCAGGAAGTAGCTGATGCCGGCATGTTTCGGCGCGTCGGGATTGGTCCGCGCCAGTAGCGCGCCCCACTGCGCGAACTGTGCGCCGGTGGTCCAGATCTTCTGGCCGGTGATCCGCCAGCCGCCGTCGACCTTGGTGGCCTTGGTGGTCAGGCTTGCCAGGTCGGACCCGGCACCCGGCTCGGAAAACAGCTGGCACCAGATCATCTCGCCGCGGAAGGTCGGCGGCAGGAAGCGCTGCTTCTGCTCGTCGGTGCCGAACGCCACAATCGAGGGGATCAGCCAGGCCGCGATCCCCATCTGCGGGCGCTTGACCTGACCGGCGGTGAACTCCTGGGCAATGAGGATCTGCTCGATCGGCTTCGCGGCCCGGCCCCACGGCTTGGGCAGGTGGGGCTGCACCCAGCCGGCCTCGGCGATCGCCGCCTTGCGTTCCTCCCGCGGAATCGCTTTGAGGGCATCCACTTCCGCGCGGATCTCGGCGCGCAGCTGCTCAGTCTCGGGATCGAGGTCGATGTTGATCGCCCGCATGCCCGTGCTCGTCGCGGTATCGAACACCTTCTGCTGATACTCGGTGGCCCGCCCGAACGCGGCGACCAAGCCCAGGGTGCGGCGGTAGTAGACGTTGGTGTCGTGCTCCCAGGTGAAGCCGATACCACCGTGTACCTGGATGCAGTCCTGCGCGCAGTGCTGGGCAGCGGCCGGCGCCAGGCTGGCAGCCACCGCCGCGGCGAACTCGTACGCGGTTTGTTTGTTATCCCAAGCCTTTTCGGCGGCCTCATCCAGAGCGCGAGCGGCGTCCCAGACCGCTGCGGTGGCACGCTCGGTGGTGGCGATCATCTCCGCACACTTGTGCTTGATGGCCTGGAACTGGCCGATCGGGCGGCCGAACTGCTCGCGGATCTTCGCGTAGGCCGCGGCGGTGTCGGTGGACCAGCGGGCGATGCCGATGGCCTCGGCGGACAGCAGCGTGGTGACGATCGCGCGACCGGCCGGCTGCGACAGATTGGACAGCACCTGGTCGTTGGTGACGTCGACGGCGTTGGCGCGCACGTGGGCCACCGGGCGCAACAGGTCCACCGAGTTCACCGGTTCGATTTCGAGGTGGTCGGCGTCGAGGATCACCCATTCCACTCCGCCATCGATGGCGACCGGCAGAACCAGGACCGACGCCTGAGCGCCGGCGAGCACCGAGCGGGCTTCGCCGCGGATGACGAGGGTGTCGTCCTGCCGGGTCGCGGTCAGGCCGGACTCCAGCGCGCACGTCGCGATGAGTTCGCCGGAGGCCAGCTGATTGAGGAGCTTGGCGTCGGGATCGTGGGCCGAGATCAGGGCGCCGGCGATCGCCGATGGCACGAACGGTCCCGGCACCGCGCCGTAGCCGAACTCCGCGATCACGATTGCCAGCTCCAGCAGGCCGAATCCCTGGCCGTCGACGGATTCGGCAAGGTGCAGGCCGTGCAGCCCCTGCTCGGCCGCGGCCCGCCAGTACGGCGGCGGGTTGGTCACCGGAGTCTCCAGGGCGTCGTGGAGGACCTCCGCCGGCGCCACCCGGTTGACCAGGGATCTCACCGAATCCGCGAGGGCGTTGTGCTCAGGTGTGATCGCGATGGGCATGGTTGGACACCTTCCCTATTAACCGGTGGGTTGGTAGCCAGGCTACCCGTCGGGCTGCTTGTCCTGCTGTGGGGTTGCGCGCAGGACCACCACCACGACCGCCGACAGCAGCATGATGATTCCCACCGCCCACATACCGGCTTTGTCGTTGCCGGTGAACTGGTTCAGCGCACCGGTGGCGTACGGCGCGGCGAACCCACCGAGGTTGCCGATCGAATTGATCAGGCCGATCCCGCCGGCGGCGGCCGCACCGGTGAGGAACTGTGCGGGCAGCGCCCAGAAGCTGGGGATCGCACTGAATACCCCCATCGCCGCGATGCTCACCGGGATCATCACCAGCAGCGGGCTGTGCAGATACAACGCGATCGGAATCGCCAAGCCGCCCAACCCCATTGGGATGGCGACATGCCAGACATGTTCCCGCGTGCGATCGGCATGACGGGACCACAGATACATGGCGATCGCGGCAAGCGTGTAGGGCACCGCGGTGATCAAGCCCACCTGCACGATCGACAAGCTGACGCCGAACGTCTTCTTGAACCCCGAGATGATCGACGGCAGAAAGAAGGCCAGTGCGTAAAGGCCGTAGGCGACACCGAAATAGACCAGTGACAGCGCCCAGATCCGCGGACTGGTCAGCGCGCGCTTCAGTGGGAAGTCGAAAGTGCCTGCACGATTGCGCTCCTCGTGGGCAAGGACGTCGATCAACCATTGCCGTTCGTCGGGTTGCAACCAGTGCGCGTCGGCCGGCCGATCGGTGAGATAGAACCAGCAGACGATGCCAAGGACAATCGCGGGCAGCCCGACGCCGATCATCATGAACTGCCAACCGGCCAATCCGAAAAGGCCCTCGCCGGCCTGGATCATCCAGGCCGCCAACGGAGTACCGATCGCCGCGGCGATCGGGCTGGCCATCATGAACAACGCCACCATCCTGACCCGGTAGGCGCCGGGGAACCAGCGGGTGAGATAGAAGATCACGCCGGGGAACAGTCCGGCCTCGGCCACGCCGAGCAGGAACCGCAACACCAGCAGGGTGGCCGCATTGGGCGCGAATCCGATTGCCACCGCGACGATTCCCCACGACACCGCGATGCGGGCCAGCCAGCGGCGGGCGCCGAAGCGCTCCAGAGCCAGGTTGGACGGCACCTCGACCAGCACGTAGCCGATGAAGAAGATGCCCGAGGCCAGTCCGAACATGCTCGCGGTGAGCTGGAGGTGCTCGCTGATGTCGGCCTTGGCGATACCGAGGTTGGTGCGATCGAGGTAGTTGACGAAGTACAGCGCCATCAAGAACGGCACGACACGGATGATGACCTTGCGCAGCGTGCGCGTCTCCAGTGACTTCTCAGCGATCGAAGCGCTTGCCATCCTGCCTCCCGTTGACGACGTTGACCAGGTCGCGACCGTCGTGCAGACGACGGCAGTTGTCGACTGCCTGGATGAGGTACCGGCGCATGGTGTCGGCGGTGTACCAGGTGACGTGTGGTGTCACCACGACGTTGTCGAGGCGTAGCAGCGGGTTGTCGGGGTCGACGGGCTCTTCTGTGAACACGTCGAGTCCGGCAGCGGCGAGCCCGCCTTCGCGCAGCGCATCGACGAGCGCGGGCTCATCGATGACACCACCGCGAGAAGTGTTGACCAGCACCGCATGTGGCTTCATCGCGGTCAGCGCTTCCCGGTTGATCAGCTTGTCGGTGGCGGGAGTCAAGGGAAGGTGCAGGCTGACGATGTCGCACTCGGCGAGCAGGTCCGGTAGTGGGCGCCAGGTGTCGGTACCGTCGTGCGCGGTGTTGGTGTGCAGGACGGCGCCGCCCATCGCCTGCACGATCTGCTCGACGCGTTTGGCGATGTTGCCGTAACCCACCAATCCCACAGTGCAACTGCCGATATCGCGCACCGTCTCGCCGAGGCTGGCGTCGGTCGGCCAGCCGAGTCCCTGCCGGGTGGCGCGGTCGAGCTCGGGCAGCCGCCGCAGGGCGGCCAGCATCAGCAGCACCGCGCCTTCGGCGACCGAGGGCGCGTTGGCGCCGGGCATGTTGGCCACCGCGATCCCCAGTTCGGTTGCGGTCTCGACGTCGATCGTGTTCACACCGGCGCCCAGCTTGTGCACCAGGCGCAGCCGCGGTCCGAGACGTAAATCTGCACCGGGTAGGGGTCGCAGCACGTGCCAGATCACCTCGGCGTCGGGCAGTTCGCGGTGCAGCGTCTGGTCGTCGTCCTCGTGGCACCACCGGACGTCAAGCCAATCCGATTCCGGTGAGACGATATCCAGCACTGCCTCGCTGGGAAGGAAGTGCGCCAGGACTCTCACCGCCACCGCTTGTGAATCCACTTCACAATCGTGTCAGCCTGCTCGCTGCGTGCCCCCGGGGTGGTGAAGTAATGGTCGGTGTCGATCGAGCACTGGGACTTGTCGGTGCTGGCCAGCGCGCCGAAGATCCGCTGGGCATCCGACGGGAACACACCGGTGTCCTGATCGGCGTTGATCACCAGGGCGGGGACCGTGACGCGGGCGAGGTGGGGTTCGGCGCGGGTCTGGGCGGTCTTGAGGCTCCACATGCCCAGCCAGTTGCGCAGGGTGCAGGCGGCGGCGATACCGCGGGCGGAGCGGTTGGCCTTCGCCGGTACGCCCGCGTAGCAGAGGTTGGGTTGCCGTCGGGTGGGCTCGATGGACGGGTCGACCATGCGGGGATCGGCCCAGGTCCGCATCACGGTGAATGGCCGGTCGGAAAACCCGGCTGCCTGCACCCGCTTGAGTTCGGTCTCGGCCCAGTCGGTGATCGCGTGGTTGCGGGCGATCTGAGCGGACCGATAGCGGGCGATGAAATCGGGGGAGAACGGCGGACCGTTGTTCTCGTCGAACAGGTCGAGTTCGGGATCGCTGGCCACCGGGTCGTTTTCGTCGACGACGGCGGCGTCCATCCAGGCGGTCAGCACTTCGGGGCGGCCGGGATGTGCAGCGCTGGCGATGTAGCCGTCGGCCGGTGGCAGTTCGGTCAGCCCGGCGGCCGGCCGTGTTCCTTCCGGTGGCGTCACATTGGGATCGACCGCCTGGGACTGGTAGGCCGCCATCAGGGATCCGCCGCCCGAATTGCCGAGCAATACAACCGTTTCCACACCCTGAATCTCGCGCAGCCAGCGCACACCGACGCCGATGTCGACCAACGCGTGATCGAGCAGGAAGCTGCTCTCGAATCCCCGGAAGCGGGTGTTCCAGCCGAGGAAGCCGACCCCGCGGGTGGCCAGGTAGTCGGCGAGGTAATGCTCGGAGAAGTCGATCTGGTAGTGGGTGGCGATAACCGCGACCTTGGGCTTGCGGCCCACCCCGCGGTGATACAGGCCTTGGCAAGGATGTCCACCTGCGCCGGCTCGCCGCGCGGTAGGGGAGGACACCCCGATGAACTCACGAACGACTCCGGGGGTGGGCATGTCGGTGGCCTCCTCGGGAGTAGATCGCTGAAGAGACGATATTCGCCAGCGTCGATGTACACGCCTGAATCCGGTGTTAGGTTCGGTTGCGAGAGTTGACCAGTATCTGTGGGGGCACGTCATGATCAAGCCGCACAACACCAACCCGGAATTCGCGCTCGGCGGTATCAACCACGTCGCGCTGGTCTGCGCCGATATGGAGCGGACGAAAGATTTCTACACAAATGTGCTGGGTATGCCGCTGATCAAGGCGCTCGATCTGCCGGACAACATGGGGCAGCACTTCTTCTTCGACGCCGGCAACGGCGACTGCGTGGCGTTCTTCTGGTTCGCCGAGGCTCCAGACGGCACGCTGGGCAACACCACGCCCGCGGCGCTGCCCGGACTGGGCTCGATCGTCAGCGCGGTGGGGTCGATGAACCACCTGGCCTTCCACGTGCCCGCCGAGAAGTTCGACGAGTACCGCAGTCGGCTCAAAGAGAAGGGTGTGCGGGTAGGGCCGGTGCTCAACCACGACAACAGCCCCCGTCAATCCACTCGCGAGCTCCACCCCGGGGTGTACGTGCGGTCGTTCTACTTCCTCGACCCCGACGGCATTGTTCTTGAGTTCGCCTGCTGGACACGCGAATTCACCGATGACGAGGCCATGACGCAGCCCAAGACGGCGGCCGACCGCAGGCAGCCGATACCGGCGAGCTAGTCGCGGAACAGCTCCGGCTCACCGAGGTCATCGATGATGGCGGTGAGCTGGTCGACGAGCTCACCCGCGGTCAGCTTGATCGCGCCACCCAGCCAGGCGCTGATCGTCTGGCCGACCCCCCCGACGACGAAGTGCGCGAACGCCTTGATCCGGTCGTTGGCCGGCCGGTGCAGCGTCGCCTCGACATGCTGGCCCGACAGCATGGCGAACAGTGCACCGGACTCCTGCCGCTTGCGCACCACCGTGGCGTTGGACAGCTGCGAGCTGAACATCAGCCGCCCCACCCGAGGATCGAGCTCGATGGTTCGCACGATATTGGCCATCGCTGCCCGGTTCTGGGCGTCGGCCGGGGCTGTGGCGACCGCGGCCTGGGTGGTGGCGGCCAGCTCGGCGACCACCCAGTCGAAGACCGCCGCCACGAACTCGTCCTTATCGGTGAAGCTCTCGTAGAAGTAGCGGGTGGCAACCCCTGCCCCCCGGCAGATGCCACGAACGGTGAGCTCAGCCGGGTCGACGTCGCTGCCGAGCAGTTCCAGCCCGGCCTGCAGCAGCTGGGCCCGGCGCCGGGCCAGCCGATCAGCGGCGTCAACGCCGCCGTACGGGCGTGCCTGCGTCATTAGCCCATCTTGACATTGCTGTGGCCAGGGCGGCAATATTCGGAAACATTTGTTTCCAGATTTGATCCGATAGGTGGCGCACTGTGGCGATCCGCGAACCGGTCATCAATCACGTCGATCGCGGCGTGAGCGCGCCGCCGATGCCGTCGCGGCGCCGCAAGCTGGGGCCCGGCTTCGGCGACGGGCTGATGGGCGTGGCGCTGCTGGCCGGCCCGGCGAACGTGATCATGGAGCTGGCTCGGCCTGGCGTCGGCTACGGCGTGATGGAGAGCCGGGTCGAGAGCGGGCGGGCCGACCGGCACCCGATCAAGCGGGCGCGCACGACGTTCACCTACCTCGCGGTCGCGACCCGCGGCAGCGAGGAGCAGAAGAAGGCGTATCGGCGCGCGGTCAACAAGTCGCACGCCCAGGTGTACTCCACCCCCGATAGCCCGGTGCGGTACAACGCGTTCGACAAGGATCTCCAGCTCTGGGTGGCCGCCTGTCTCTACAAGGGTGGGGTCGATATCGCCCGGGTCTTCATCGGCGAGATGGACGACGAGACCGCCGACCGGCACTACCGCGAGAGCATGGCGCTGGCCACCACCTTGCAGGTGCCCGCCGGGATGTGGCCGGCCGACCGTGCGGCGTTCGACCGGTATTGGCAGGAGTCGCTGGACAAGGTGCACATAGACGACACCATCCGTGAGTACCTGTACCCGTTCGCGGTGTCGCGGGTACGCGGGGTTCGGCTGCCGGGGCAACAGGCCATCGAACGATTCAACCTGCTCATTACCACCGGCTTCCTGCCGCAGCGCTTCCGCGAGGAAATGCAGCTCGAGTGGAACGCGGACAAGCAGCGCAAATTCGACCGATTGATGGCGGTCATTCGGTTCTTCAACAACCTGACCCCGCGGTTCCTCCGTGAGTTCCCGTTCAATCTGCTGTTGCGGGACGTGGATTGGCGAATTCGCACTGGTAGGCCGTTGGTGTGAGCCCTGTCTCTGTCGTCGAGCAGACGCAAAATCGCACGAATCCCGCTCGGGTAGCGCGATTCTCTGTCTGCTGGCCGCAATAACGGGCCAGTTAGTCCCACATGAACGGCCGCAGGAACCGGTTGATGCGGCGCAGATACTCCGGCTGACTGACGTGCAGGATGTGGTTGCCCGGGAACCAGTGCAGCGCACAACGATCCCAGTGTTCCCACAGCGCCTCGGACTGCTCGGGTGGGGCCAGCCGATCGCCGAGGCCGGTGATGATGAGCCGCCGATCCCGCGGCACCAGCGGAGCGTAGTTCAACGCACAGTGGTACGCCGACGCGGCGGCCGAGTCCTCGCGGCTGATAGTGCCGAAGGTACGGCCCAATTCGATCAGCTTGTTGGCCGGCCACCACTCGTCGAATGTCCGCTCGGGTGTGACCACCGGGACATTCGGGATCACGGCCTCGAGCCGATCGTCGGCCGAGGCGACGAGCGCTGAAGTGTAGCCGCCCAAAGACATTCCGGTCAGCGCAATCCGATCCACCCCGGTGTCACGCAACCAGTCCATGACGGAGCGGAAGTCGTGCACGGCCTGGGCCATGGTCTCGGCGAATCCGGCCATGCCCTGGGAGAAGAAGCCGTAACCGCTGAAGGGCGAACCCTTTTCGGCGCGGCGGCCGTGGAACGGCAGGGTGTAGAGCAGGACGTCATATCCGGTCCGGTAGAACCACGGCAGTGAGAAGAACAGCCCGTTGAACAGGTAGGGTGAACCCAAGAAGCCGTGGATCACGCATAGGGTCGGCCGCGGCCCGTCGTCGTGACGCCAATGCTGAGCCCAGACGATATTGTTGCGCTCCAGCTGTTTCCATTGCTTGCGCATCTTCGGGTTGACCGGTTCGAAGCTGCTCTCGAACCGCATGTTCTGGACGTTGCCGCGAGCGATGTACTGGGCCAACGGGTTCGCCGGGCGGGTCGACACCGTGGGCAGCGCTGTGGGAGCCGGAAACGACGCAGCGGGATCTTGGCGCGCGGCGAGCTCGGCGTAGAACTCGAGGTTGCTGCGCTCGCGGTGTAGGTCTGAGCGCCGGACGATGCTTTTGGCGACGGTCGGCAGCATCGATGCTCCGACCAGGGACGCGATCGCCGTGCGCAGGCCGATGTCGGCGACCGCCGAGGAATCCACAATGAGCCGCTGAAGTGCGGTCAGGTCGGAGCGGTCGGGCAGACCCTCGTAACCGGCGTCGGCACCCGCAACATCGGGCACCGGGATGGGCATGTCGGCGTTCGACGTCATTGTCGCGGCCTTTCCGGGGGTCAGGTACTCCCCGGATGTTAACTGGACCGGCGCCTCACACGAGGCGATATACCGTTGCGCCGCCCACCTTCATCGGTTGGTAATGCTGTTGTACCCAGTCGGCGATCTCCCCGCCATTGCGATCGTGGCTGCGCATCCGTCCGCTCTCCACGAAATAGGTGATTTTGCCGGCGTGTACGTCATCGACGAACTGCGCCAGCGTGGGTACCGGGTCGCTGCTCCAACCGCCGATCGCCATGACCGCGGTGCCGGACGCGATCTCCAGCGAGGCCGCGGCCTGTGACCCCGAGGTAGCTGCTGACCACAGGGTTCGGGTGGTGCTGAGCAGCCTGGCCAACTGTGGGTCGACATTGTCGGAGCTGGCGCCCATCATCATGGTCTTCGCGAACCGCGATCCGACCGTCGGCCACACGTCGGCGGTGTGGGCCGCATTGGGGATCGATCCGGTGTGCGGGGTGGCGGCGGTTGCGACCGAAAACATCGCGGTGCCAGTGAGGCTCGCGAACAGGGATATCGCCAACGCGAATGGCGTGAGCCTCGGCCATTTCGTCAGCGCGGCGACAAACAGCGCCACGGCTGTCACGGCCGCTGCCCCGATGAGCCAGCGGGACCACGGGGGGGCCAATCCAGCTCGGTGCAGCAAGACGATGGCCCAGCCTGCGGTGACCACCACCATCGCGATCGCCGCCGACCTGCTCAATACGGCCGC
>JAHFVD010000032.1 GCA_023264735.1 Mycobacterium sp.
TCAGGTCGAGTACGGGCAACACGAGAACCATTGTGCGACAGCGCGCTGTGTGCCCGCCACGGGCGTTCACGAGAACTGAACGGGTGTGAAGCAATCACGGTGCTTTGATTTCTTGTCCGAGGTCGTGGCGGCGCGAACCATGGTTCCCATGAGTTATCGCACTGTCGACACGTCGCGCCGGGTGATCGATCTGGCCACCGGGATTCTGGTGGGCCTGCGCGGGTGCTCGGAGCGCGAGGCGTTCGCCGAACTCGTGGCCGTGGTCCAGCACACCGGCATCGGTCTTGGCAGCATTGCGCGGGCGCTGGTGGCCATCGCCGGGTCCTCGGGTGACTCGGTGCCGTATCAGGCCGAGGCGTTCGATGCGTGGGCGGACCTGCTCGCGGCACGGGCGGTCACTGTTCACTAACGCCGAGCGTGTGGGATCTCGGTGGTTTTCGAAGCATTTTCGGCGATATCCGCACCGCGCGACGGGATAGTTCTCGTCGACGACGAGTTCGAGAACGCCGCGGCTCTCACGCTCTGATCCTGAAGCAGTGCAGGGCTTTCCACAGTCTCGGGTTCATCCACAGATTAGTCGCGGGGCCATATTCTGTCGGTGGGTCGACATAGCATTTGAACATGGGTTCGATCGATGCGGTGCGCGAAGCGCTCACCACTGCGGTCGACACTCTGGCGGCTCTCGATTTCGACGCACTCGACCCGCCTGAACGCTTCGCGGTATTGGAGTTGATCGAAATCCAGGAGCGTCGCCTCACGGCGGTGTCCCATGCCGGGGTGGCCCGGTTGGAGCGGTTCGAGGGCTGCCCACCGCTCGGCATCGCCTTGGGCGATGTGTTGCGGATCAGCCCGCGCGAAGCTAAGCGACGGATCCGGGACGCCGAGCAATTGGCGCCGCGCACGACGTTGACCGGGGAGCCGTTGCCGCCGGTGCTGCCCGAGACGTCGAAGGTCTGGCACGACGGGCAGCTCGATGGCGAGCACCTGCGGGTAATCCAGAGATTCTTCCGCGACCTGCCCGATCACGTGCCTCCCGTCGAAGTGGAGAAGGCCGAGAAGTCCTTGGCTGAGCATGCGGTGAATCTGCGGCCTGACCAATTGGAGAAAGTCGCCTACCGGTTGGCGCTGCATCTGAACCCGGACGGGAAGTTCTCCGATGACGACCGGGCGCGCAAGCGGGGGTTCGTGTGGTGCGGCGGCCAACAGATCGACGGGATGAGCGTCGGCCGGCTGATCGCCGACCCGGAGTTGCGCTCGGAACTCGACGCCTGGTTCGCGAAATTTGCCGCGCCCGGCATGTGCGACCCGGATAGTCCGACAACCGCGCCATCCGATGAGGCCAGGGAACGCGACCTGCGCACCCACGGTCAGCGCCAGCATGACGCGCTCAAAGCCTTGGTGCGCGGACAATTAGGTGATCCGAAACTCGGCCAGCACAACGGCTTACCGGTAACGGTCATTGCCACCGCCACCCTCCAAGACCTCCAGAACAAAACCGGCCACGCGGTGACCGCCGGCGGAACCCTGCTGCCGATCCCGGACCTGATCCGGATGGCCACCCACGCCTACCACTACCTCGCCCTGTTCGACGGGGTCAACGGGCGCGCGTTGTGGCTGGGCCGCACCAAACGCATCGCCTCAGCAGACCAGCGAATAATCCTGCACGCCAAAGATCGTGGCTGCAGTCGACCCGGCTGCGATGCACCCGGCTATCACAGCGTCGTCCACCACGCCGCCAAAGATTGGAAGAACGGTGGTAACACCGACATCAACGACCTCACCCTGGCCTGTCCCCCCGACAACCAACTCGTCGAAACCGGTGGCTGGGACACCCGAATACTGCCGAACGGCCAAACCCAATGGATCCCACCACCCGGACTGCCCATGTTGCGCGGCGGCGTCAACGACTACCACCACCCCGAACGGTTGCTGGAGAACGACGGCGACCCACCAGCCGACGATGCGGGCGCGGCCTAACTACTAGTTGCCCTGTCCCCCGCGGCCGAGTGACGCCAGATCGGCGACCGGATCGATGCGGTTGATCAGCCAGTCGCCGAGGATGCGTGCCTTGTAGACCCGCGGATTGTGCGAGGCCAGTGTCCGGGCGTTTTTCCAATGTCGGTCCAGGTCACGATGTTCGGACACCCCGGATGCACCGAGCGCGTCGAAGATCTTCGTCGTGGCCGACAACGCCGCCGCGACGATCATCAGTTGAGCCTGGTCGACGGCGACCTCCGCGTCGATCAACAACCGGCGCCTCCCCGCCTCGTCACCGGCCAGCCGGCCGGCCACAATCCGGTCCAATGGCGCGCCACATGCCGAAGTTGCCGTGCGACACCGTCGACATCGTGAACGCCGACAACAGGAATGGACGCACTTCTCGAACCATCTGGAGAGACTAGATCCGGCGCACCTCGGCCCACACCGGTTAAACCCGTGCCGAATTGAACTGCCGCCCACCGGGAAGCGTCCGCGGCAGGCTACTTGTGCGCAGCGTTCTTGAGCATCTCCGAGGCGATGCTCTTGGCCTCGTCGTTGATCGAGTTACTGCACGCCCACGCCTCGACAACCAGATTGGACGCCGACGACAGGGCGTGCTGGCAACCCCATCCACCGGCATTGCGTTGGCTGGACTGCTGGGTCAGGATGTCGCCAGTTACGTTGGCCGTGTCGATCTTCCAGGTGGAGTGCACATCGGAGTTGTCGATATCGATCGACGTGCCGCCGCACTTCTCCCACGTAGTCCTGGAACCCTCGACGAACGCCCTGGCCTTCTCCACCGACGGGAACAGCACCGCGATCTGCTCGACCCAGTGCGCGTTGTCGGTCGTGGGCTCCTGCAGCACCTCATCGCGGACGGCCGACCAGTCGCTGGCCTCGTAGACCAGTTCTTCGGCGCCGTAGATCGCGCCGAGGCAGTCGACGTCGGACACCCCGTCGGAGTTGTCGCTCATGCTCTGCGATGACGCGGTGACCCGAATCCCGGTGGAACCCATCACACCGTTGACCTCGCCGGCGCTGAGCAGAACCCGGTCGAGGTCGGACTCCTCGAGCTTGGGCACGTCGGTGGGGGTCGGGCCCGCGCCCTGGCCCCGCAGCGCCGTGCCGCTCACCGTGGACACACATCCGGACAGCAACGCGCCGACCACGACGGCGGTACAGAACACGGGCCCACAGCGCTTCACGGACGATATTGTCCCTCAGCTGGCAGTTTCTGCGTGCCCCAACCGCCGATTAGCGTCCCTGATTCACCGCGTGCTGCATCGTCACGGCCAGGCTGACCGCCCGGCCGGCGGCCTGTCGCTGAGCCTGCGTACCACCGGTGACTGCGACGTCCACGTCGACGACGCAATCGGCCGCCAAGCCGATGGCCCGTTCGGTGGGAAATGTCGTGTCACCCGAGTTGTCGGAGTTGATCACCGTCGCCGACAGCATCGATCCGTCCACCTTGACGTCGGTGATCTTCTGGTACAGCTCGGTGTTGGCCGGGCTGCGCAGCACGCTGCGCACCGTCTTGCCCTCGCAGGCCTTCCACCGGGTGACGAAACCATCGAACATCCGTTGCGCCTCGGCCTCGGAGCCGAACTCGATGACTCCGGCGTCGACACCGGACACCGTCTGGCCGCCGCCGAAGTTTGTGAACTGCTGCCAGCCGGCACGGCGCACGTCGCCTCCCTCGTACACCACTCGCATGAACGGAGTGGCCGGGCCCAGGCATTCGATGGGATTGGCGTCATTGTTGTCGCGAATTCCGTTGGGGAGCATGTCAATCCCGCCGATTGCCGGCAAACCGTTGTCAGCCAGCGGGTTTCCCGCCGCCTGACCGGCGTCAGCTGCAGTGGGCAGCACCGCGGCGAGATCGCGCACCGCGCTGACCGGGTCCTTGCGCGCGGCGGTGCCGTCGACCGTGCTGGTACAACCCGCCAGCATGGCGATGCCCAGCACGGCACCAACTATCGATCTCCCCCGAACGACGTGAAGGTCGCGTGTGATGTAATCCCCTACTTCTTTGCTTTGTCGCCGGCCTTGTCGCCGCCGTCAGTGGACAGCGCTGCGACGAACGCTTCTTGGGGTACCTCTACCCGCCCGATCGTCTTCATACGCTTCTTGCCCTCTTTCTGCTTCTCCAGCAGTTTGCGCTTACGGGTGATGTCACCGCCGTAGCACTTCGCGAGGACGTCCTTGCGGATCGCCCGAATATTCTCGCGGGCAATGATTTTCGAACCGATGGCCGCCTGCACCGGCACCTCGAACTGCTGGCGAGGAATCAGCTCCTTGAGCTTGGTGGTCATCTTGTTGCCGTAAGCCTGCGCCGAATCCTTGTGCACGATCGCACTGAACGCGTCGACGGCCTCACCCTGCAGCAGGATGTCCACCTTGACCAGCGCGGCCTCCTGCTCGCCGGACTCCTCGTAGTCCAGGCTGGCGTAGCCGCGGGTGCGCGACTTCAGGGAGTCGAAGAAATCGAAGATGATCTCGCCCAGCGGCATCGTGTAGCGCAGTTCGACACGTTCGGGCGACAGGTAGTCCATGCCGCCGAGTTCGCCGCGCCGCGACTGGCACAGCTCCATGATGGTGCCGATGAACTCACTCGGCGAGATGATCGTGGTCTTCACCACCGGCTCGTAGACCTCGCGGACTTTGCCCTCGGGCCAGTCCGACGGGTTGGTCACGATCATTTCGGTGCCGTCGTCTTTGATCACCCGGTACACGACGTTGGGCGAGGTGGAGATCAGGTCGAGGTCGAACTCCCGCTCGAGCCGTTCCCTAGTGATCTCCATGTGCAGCAGGCCGAGGAAGCCGCACCGGAACCCGAATCCCAGCGCCACCGAGGTTTCCGGCTCGTAGGTCAACGCGGCGTCGTTGAGCTGCAGCTTGTCCAGCGCCTCGCGCAGGTTCGGGTAGTCGGAGCCGTCGACCGGGTAGAGGCCTGAGTACACCATTGGCTTGGGTTCGCGGTACCCGGTGAGCGCCTCGGTGGCGCCCTTGCGGGCGCTGGTGACGGTGTCACCGACCTTGGACTGGCGGACGTCTTTCACGCCGGTGATGAGGTAGCCGACCTCGCCGACGCCCAGGCCGTCACTGGGTTTGGGGTCGGGCGAGACGATGCCGACCTCGAGAAGTTCGTGGGTGGCGCCGGTGGACATCATCTTGATCCGCTCGCGCGGGTTGAGCTTGCCGTCCACCACGCGGACGTATGTCACCACGCCGCGGTAGATGTCGTAGACCGAGTCGAAGATCATCGCCCGCGCGGGAGCGTCGGCCTCCCCGACGGGCGCCGGGATCAGCCGGACGACTTCGTCGAGCAGCTCGGACACGCCCTCACCGGTCTTGCCGGATACCCGAAGCACGTCGCCGGGCTCGCAGCCGATGATGTGGGCGATCTCGCCGGCGTACCGATCGGGGTCGGCGGCAGGCAGGTCGATCTTGTTGAGCACCGGGATGATCGTCAGGTCCCGGTCCAGCGCCAGGTACAGGTTGGCCAGCGTCTGCGCCTCGATGCCCTGGGCGGCGTCCACCAGCAGCACCGCGCCCTCACAGGCCTCCAGCGCGCGTGACACCTCGTAGGTGAAGTCGACGTGGCCAGGGGTGTCGATCAGGTGCAGGACGTAATCGGTGTCCCCCACTTTCCAGGGCAGGCGGACATTCTGCGCCTTGATCGTGATGCCGCGCTCGCGCTCGATGTCCATCCGGTCGAGGTACTGGGCGCGCATATCGCGGTCGGCAACCACACCGGTGATGCCGAGCATCCGGTCGGCCAGTGTGGACTTCCCATGATCGATGTGAGCGATGATGCAGAAGTTCCGAATCTGCGCCGGCGCAGTGAAAGTCTTGTCGGCGAAGCTACTGATGGGAATCTCCTGGTGGGGTCGCACTTCGAGGGGGCCCTCGGGTCTATCCAGGGTATCGACTGGGTCCCTCTTGAACACAATCGCGCGCCGCAGGCTCATCTCGTTCCGCCTATGCTGTCGAGAATGGCGTCGCAGTGGAGGACGTTCCAGAAGATGGCGGAGCACCTCGTGTTCAACGAGGCGCCCAAGTTCATCCGGCAATTGCCGATTCCCCAGGCGGTCCCGCGGACGATCCAGCAGGGCCTGCGGCTGGGCATCGAGGCGCTGGTGGCCAGCTCGGTGGCCACCGATCAGCCCGCCGCGATCACCGCAGGTCGGCCGGTCACCAGTAGCAGCGTGCCGACCGCTCACCGCGCCCGGCGCGTGGTGTATGCACCGGATCTCGACGGCCGAGCCGATCCTGGCGAGGTCGTCTGGACCTGGGTGGTCTACGAGGACGACCCGACCCGGGGCAAGGACCGGCCGGTGCTGGTGGTCGGCCGCGACCGTCAGACCCTGCTGGGCCTGATGCTGTCCAGCCAGGCCCAGCACGCCGGGGACAGGAACTGGATCGGTATCGGGTCGGGCGGCTGGGATTACGACGGCAGGCCCAGCTGGGTGCGACTGGATCGGGTTCTCGACGTCCCCGAGGAGAGCATCCGCCGCGAGGGCGCGATCCTGGAGAAGGTGACGTTCGAATTGGTCGCCGCCCGGCTTCGCGCCGAGTACTCCTGGAGCTAACCCCCCTGCGTGATGTAGGCCTGCAGCTGCTCCTGCTCGGCCTGCAGCTGTTCCATCCGGTTCTTCACGACGTCGCCGATGCTGACGATGCCGACCAGCCGGTCACCCTGCATCACCGGCACATGGCGCACCCGGTTGTTGGTCATCAACGCGCTCAGATCGTCGATCTGGTCCTCGGGCGTGCAGGTCACCAGGATCTTGCTCATGATGTCGGAAACCGAGCTTCGGAGCAGCTCAGGGCCATGATCGTGGAGCTTGCGCACCACGTCGCGCTCCGAGACGATGCCCACCACACCGTCGGGTCCGACGACGACCATCGCGCCGATGTTGTGAATGACCAGTTCGGCGAGCAAACCGGTCACCGTGGTCGTCTCGGTGACCGTGGCGACCGACGCGCCCTTGGTGCGCAAAATGTCTGCGATGCGCATCGCGACTCCTTGTGATGGATGCCACATCAGGCTAAGGCTTATCGCAGCCCCGGGGAAGCAAACCGCACCGGTTGCGTTAAGACAGAACGGGCGAACCGAGGAGGTCTCTGATGGGCACACTGCCGAAAACGGACTTGGGTGACGGGTTGACGGTCAGCGCGATCGGTTTCGGCGGAATGGCGCTGACCCCGGTCTACGGCGCGGTCGACGACACCGAATCGCTGGCGACCCTGCATCACTGCCTCGACGTGGGCATGACCTTCATCGACACCGCCAACATCTACGGCGTCGGCGCCAACGAGCGGTTGATCGCCCAGCTGCTGGCCGATCGCCGCGACGAGGTCCAGCTGGCGACGAAGTTCGGCATCGACGGCGACCCGACCACCGGCAAGCTCAAAGCTCGCGGCGACGCCGCGTATGTGCGGCAGTGCATCGACGACAGCCTGGAACGGCTGGGCACCGACACCGTCGATCTGTACTACATGCACCGCCGCGACGTGTCGGTGCCGATCGAGGAGACCGTCGGGGCGATGGCCGAGCTGGTCGCCGCCGGCAAGGTTCGTCATCTGGGCCTGTCCGAGGTGACCGCCGACGAGCTGCGTGCCGCGGTGGCCGTGCACCCGATCGCGGCGGTGCAGAGTGAGTGGTCGATCTGGAGCCGCGACGTCGAACGCAACGTCGTGCCCGCCGCCGCCGAGCTCGGTGTCGGCTTTGTACCGTATTCGCCGCTGGGCCGCGGTTTCCTGGCCGGCGCGGTCCGTTCGGCCGCTGATTTGTCGGCCGGCGGAGACCTGCGCAACCTCATGCCCCGTTTCGCCGGGGAGGCCCTGGACGCGAATCTGGCTGTGGTACAGGTTGTTTTGTCGGTCGCCGAGGAACTCGGCGCGACACCGGCACAGGTGGCGCTGGCGTGGCTGCGGCAGCGCGCCGAGGCGCTGGGCATGGCCTCGGTGCCGATCCCGGGGACGCGACGCGCGGCTCGGGTCGACGAGAACGCCGGCTCGCTGTCGGTTCACCTGAATCCCGAGCAGGTGTCGGCGCTCGAGACCGCCGGCGCAACAGTGTCGGGGCACCGGTCGATCGACCCGGGTTGGGTGTCATCCGGGCGCGAGTGAGCCCGGCTCAGGCCTCGGCTGGGGTCTGGCTGGCCCGCTGAGCCACCGCGGCATCGTCGAACTGGGCGGCCTGACTGCTGATCCGGCCGATTTCGCTGGGGCGTTTGAGCAGACCTCGAACCGAGATGATCGCGACCTGTTCGGCGACCCGGATCGCCTCGGCGACGCGGTCCCCCTCATCGGTATGCAACCGGGTGCGTTTCTGGGCTCCCTCATCGAAGTTCAGCAGCAGCCCGGCTGTTTCCTCCCGGTCGCAGTCGATGAACTTTCCCTCCGCGATCGCCGCGCCGATCAGGTCGGCCACCCAGTCTTTGAGCCGCTCGTAGTCGGTCCAGAACTGGTGGAACTCGGTGCGCTGGTCGTGGGCGATGCGCTGGATCTCGTTGAAGTCGATCGGCGACAACGCCAGCTGCATGGTGTCGAAGCGCAGCAGCCGGTACAGCTTGACCGCCGGGGATCCCGAGCCGGCACCCACTTCGGAGATGAACTGCAGCGGCGCCCGGTTCACCAGCAGCGTCTCCCCCAGCAGCTGCTCCTTGTTGCGGAACCAGTAGTACAGCGACGACTGCTGAAGCCCGGCGGCGCGCGCGATATCGCTCATCGTGGTTTGCGCATAACCCTTTTCGGAGAACAGGCGGGTGGCGGCGTTGACGATCCCGGTGCGCGGCGACGCCGCCGCCGACTCGGCGTCGTTGCGGGGTCGCCCGATGGATCTCGGCACGCCGCGAATTGTACGGTGACCCGGGCTGATCACCGTGAGCTCCGGTCCTGTCGGGTCGGGCGTCATCCCAGCGGTGGCACCTCGGAATGCGCACGCTCGACGACGTCGCGTGCGGCCGCGACCACATCTCCCCACAGCTCGAGGCCGAAGGCCTTCGACGCGCGCGACGGGAACCCGGTGACTCCGTTGGTCGAGACCTGCTGGACGGGATAACGAAACACGGTGCCCGCGGTCCGGTCCGGATCGTCGGCATGACGCATGGCCTCGGTGTCGACAAGTTCGGGTCGTACCACCAGCATCAGGGACGTTTCCGCCGCGTTGGCATGCCAGTCGACCGCGTCCTCGGTGGCCCGCGCGGCGATGTCGGGTGTGAGGTCCCACCATTGCATGACGCCTATGCGCCGGTCGGGGTGCACCCGGCGAAATCGGTCACACGCCAGCCACAGTGGTGCGCTGTTGCCGACGTGGCCGTTGACGAACATGATGCGGCGCACCCCGGAATTCACGCAGGCCTCGGCGACGCCCACCGCCGCGGCGGCAGTCTCTTCTCCCGAGAACGCCACGGTGCCGGCGAGCTCGGTCCCGTGAAACAAGCTGGCGCCGAAGGCCAGCGGCGGCAACACCAACGCCAGTTCACCGGCGGCGGCCTCCGCGACCGCGACAGCCATGATGGTGTCGGTTCCCACCGGCAGGTGCGGGCCGTGTTGTTCGGTGGCGCCGACCGGGATCAAGGCCACAGTGTCGGGATCGGCGGTCAGTCGCTGCGCGATCTGGACCGAGTTGAGGTCTTCCCAGCGGTCGCTCATCAGAAGAATCGCAGATAGCGCTCGGACTCCCAGGACGACACATGGGCGTTGTAGGAATCCCACTCGGCCTTCTTCTCGGCGATGAACGAGTCGAACATCGCTGCTCCGAACACGCTGTCCACCAGCGGGTCTGCCTCCAGTGCTTCGATGGCTTCGCCCAGCGAGCGGGGCAGCCAGCTGATCCCACGGTCGATCAGGTCGGCCTCCGACAGCCGATAGAGGTTGTCGCGGTTGGGATCGCCGGGGTCGAGCCCCTCGCGGATGCCTTCCAGCCCGGCCGCCAGCATCAACGCCCCACCGAGATAGGGGTTGTTGGCACTGTCGGCGGCACGGCATTCGACGCGGCCGCCACCCTTGGGGATCCGCAACATGTTGGTGCGATTGTTGTCGCCGTAGCAGGCGAAGACCGGCGCCCACGTCAGCCCGGACATGCTGCCCTGCTTGACAAGTCGCTTGTAGCTGTTGACCGTCGGTGCGATGACGGCGCAGATCGCCGGAGCGTGGCGCAGCACGCCCGCGATGAACTGGTACCCGAGTTCGGAGAGCCCGCAGCCGCGCGGATCGTCAGGGGCCTCGAACAGGTTCACCCCGTCGGCACCGGCCAGTGACATGTTGTAGTGGGCACCGCTGCCAGTCCGGTCGGCAAACGGCTTGGGCATCCACGACGCGAACAGCCCGTGCTTGCGCGCGATCTCGCCGACCATCATTCGGAAGAACACGAACCGGTCGGCCATCGAGACCACGTCAGTGTAGGTGAAGTCGGTCTCGAACTGCCCGTTGCCATCTTCGTGGTCGAATGAGTAGACGTCCCAGCCCAGTTCGTTCATCGACGACACGATCTCGTCGACCACCGGGTAGTTGTGCAGCATGCCCCTCAGGTCGTAGCACGGCTTGTCGAGGTTGTCGTCCGGGCTTGCCGGTTCCGGCACGCCCGAACTGTCGGACAGCAGGAAGAACTCGGTTTCGATACCGAGGTTGAAGGTGTAACCCAAGGCGGCGGCGTCGGCCGTCACCCGCTTGAGGATCTGCCTGCTGCACGCGTCGAACGGTGTGCTCCCGATCCACAGATCTCCTGGGAACCAGGCGATCTCACGGTTGAAGGGCATGACGATCGCCGCGCTCAGGTCCGGGTGTGGTGCGACCTCGTCGTCGTTGACGTCCTGAGGCACCCCGTCGAGGGCGGCGCCGGTGAACATCTCCGACCCAAGGGACGCCTGATGCAGGTGGCTCAGCGGAACCATCTTTGCCTTCGGCTTGCCGTGCATGTCGACGAAGCTGATTGCCGCGTAGCGGACCCCGGCCGAGGCGAGCTTCTCGGCGACCTCGTCGACGTGCGCGTGCTGGGTCTTGCCGTTGAGAGTGGCGGTCATCTGTTCCCTTTCAGCCGGCCGACGCGAGATCGGCGGTGTTGCCCAGGATTCCGAGCTGACGCCCGAGGTAGCGATAGAACTCCCAGAGCGGGCGTTCCAGGTGCGACAGCCGGCCGGTCGCGGTCACGCCCGACTTGATCGCGCGTTGCACCGCGGCGCAGACATCGAGGTCCTCGCGATGGATGTCGCAGATCATCTTGATCAGCTCACTGCGCCGAGCGTCGAGCCCCGGCGCGGCCAGCGCCGCCGGTGACATGCAGATGTCCAGATACAGGTCGATCTTCCCGGCGCCCATCGGAAGAACCTTGAGCCAGTAGAAGTATCCGGGCCCCATGGCGATCTGCAGCAGCGGGTAGGCAATGAAGATCAGCGATTTGTGGGAGTGCTCCGGGCTCAGAGTCGGTGCGCCCGGGGACAGGAACGGCGGGTCGGCGGGATAGCCGTCAGCCTGCTGCGACCACATCGTGGTGAAGTACTCGCCGACCTCACCGGTGTAGCTCAGCGCCGCGGGAAACTGTTCTTCGAGCGACCCACGATGGGGGCCCATGTGGTGGTAGCACTCCATGAAGTTGTCCACCATGATCTTCCAGTCCCAGTCGCAGATGCCCCATTCGGTCTGCTCGACGGTCTGGTAATTCTCGAAATCGTAGGGGTCGACGATCGGCTCGAGGGCCGCGTACTGCTCGGCGACGGACGTGGCGTGGCCGTCGATGTTGACGAACACGAAGCCTTTCCACACCTCGTGGCGAAACTGCTTGAGCGCATAGTCTTTCCGCTCGAACCCGGCTGACTGCTTCATCTCGGGCGCCCCGGCCAGGTGGCCGTCCAGACCGAACGACCACAGGTGGTACGGGCATTGCAGTACCCCCGCAGTGCCGGCGCCGCTGCACACCTCCATCCAGCGATGCGTGCAGTTGCGCGACAGCACGCGGACCTCGCCGTTGCGGTCGCGGGTGACCACCAGCGGCATGCCGAGGATGTCGATGCTGTAGTAGCTGCCCGGGGTGGCAAGTTGCTCCAGCCGGCACAGCGGTATCCAACCGCGCTTGAAGATCTGATCCACTTCGTCGGCGTAGAGGTCGTCGCTGCCGTACGCCTGGGGCGGCAGGGTGATGGCGTTTTCGGGCGAATCCACCGCGCAGGTGGCGGCGAGCCGGGAGTAGTCGAATGGCATTGGCAGTCCTCGGGTTGCCAGGGAATGGGCGGCCACAAGCGTCGTGACGGGTTCGACGGTAGCCCCGGTCTGTAACTGTGTTGTTTCCGATCAGTGAATGACCTATTGAAACTATTACGCCACCTGAAGGATGATCACGCCAAATAGTGACCGATCTCGACTCGGCTCTATCAATAGACTATTGAAACAAACTGGCCAGGGTGCGAGGACGTTCGATCCGAGGCGCCGCGGCGCGACACCACTGCCCCGCAGACCCCAATTACCGGCTGGCCACGCCCCGGCAAGGTAGTAATGACCCCATGATCGACATCACCCTGCTGGGCACTGGAAGCCCGATGATCGACCCGAACCGCGCCGGGCCGTCGACCCTGGTGAAAGCCGGTGACTCGGCGTTCCTGGTGGACTGCGGGCGCGGCGTGCTGATGCGGCTCGCCGCGGCCGGTGTCGGGGCGGCCAATATCACCGCGCTGCTGCTGACTCATCTGCACAGCGACCACATCACCGACCTGTCCGACGTCATCACCACCCGCTGGGTGACGACGTTCGTCCCCACCCCGCTGCCGATCATCGGCCCGCCCGGCACCAAGGCCGTCGTCGAGGCGACACTGGCCGCGCTGGCACCCGACATCTCCTACCGCATCCACCACCATCCCGACATCACCGAGCCGCCGTCGATTCAGGTGTACGAGTACACCGAGGGCCAGGTGTGGGACGACGGCGGTGTGCGGATCACCGCGGCGCCCACCGACCACCGACCGGTCGAACCGACGCTGGGGTTCCGCGTCGAATACGACGGCGCGACGGTAGTGCTGGCCGGTGACACTGTGCCGTGCGCAAGCCTGGACGCCCTCGCCGCGGGCGCAGACGCGTTGGTGCACACGGTGATCCGCGCCGATCTGGTGGCGCAGATACCCGTCCAGCGACTGCGGGACATCCTCGACTATCACTCGTCGGTGGAGCAGGCCGCGGCCACCGCTGCCCGCGCCGGGGTCGGCACGCTGGTGCTCACCCACTACGTGCCCGCGCTGGTGCCCGGGCAGGAGGATCAGTGGCGGGCCTTGGCGGCAGGAGAGTTCAGCGGGCCGATCGAGATCGGCAACGATCTGCACCGGGTGTCCGTCGGGAACTAATCCCCCGCCGCACACGACTCATGTGCGATGACAACGACGGTGGAACCCTCGACGCGCCGCGCTGACTCCGCGGTGCTGCGCCGAATCTGGCGACTGCACTTCTGGGTGGGATTGTTCGCGGCGCCGGTGCTGGTGGTCCTGGCCTGCTCGGGGTTGGCGATCCTGTACAGCCAGCCACTGGACGCCCTACTGAACGGCCATCTCCTGGTGGTCGAACCGGGGCCGCAGACCGTGCCGCTCGATGCACAGGTCGCCACCGCCAAACAACACGTCAGCGCCACCGACACTCTCGAGGCGGTCACGCCGCCCGACAATCCGGGCTCCTCGACGCGGGTCGATTTCCTGGCTGCGACCGCGCAGGGCTACCCGCAGGCCGAAGCCAACGTCATCCAGGTGTTCGTCGATCCGTACACCGGCGCGTATCTGGGTCAGCGCGACCAGCTCTCGGGGTTGGTGGGCTGGGCCAATCAGCTGCACCGGATGTTCGGCAACGACGGACCGCACGTGGCACTGCCGTCTCCTGCGCACCTGATCGACCCGTCGGCGTATCCCGAGTCCACGATCCCGGTCGGGATCGGCAACCTCTGGATGGAGCTGACCGCGACATGGATTCTCGTGCTGCTGGCCAGCGGGGTCTATCTGTGGTGGCCGAGGGCGATCGAAGCCGCCAAGCCGCTGCTGAAAGTCCGGTGGCGTAGCGGCGGCCGGGTCCGGTGGCGTGACGTGCATGCGCTGACCGGCGTGATCATCGCCGTCATCCTGGCTGCCTACATCCTCTCGGGCATGACGTGGACGCGGTACTGGGGCGAGAACTGGCGGGCGGTCACCGCTACCCTCACGCCGTCAACCGGAATCGACGCTCCCTCAACGCCGGCCAAGCTTGGTGACTACGACCGCTTGGGCCGTCGCATCGCATGGGCCGCCACCGACGACCCGATCTACGCGTCCGCGCCGGACGACACCGCGGCCCGGCTGCCGTACACCGATATCGACCGCATCGCCAAGGACGAGCACATGGTGCCCGGCTACTCGATCTTCCCGCCATCGGATTCGACCGTCGATGGCGCAGAAGTGTACGGCAGCTACACCGTGGTCAATCGGTGGCCGCAGCGGGTGTCCGAACAACGGACGCTGTACCTGAACCAGTTCACCGGCGCGACGATCACCAACGCGACCGCCGCCCAGGACGGGGCGCTGTCGCGGTTGACGAGTTTCGGGATCGCCATGCACATGGGCAACCAATTCGGTTGGCTGACCCGCATTTCGGCGACCGTGGCCTGCCTCGGCGTGCTTCTGAGCGCACTGACCGGCCTGCTGATGTGGTGGAAGCGGCGCCCGTCCGACCGTAGCGGTCCACCCGGCCCGGCCAGCCCGGCGACTCGCTCCGACACCCCGAAGCGGGCGATGGTCACGGTGGCCGTCGTCGCCATCGCACTCGGGGTGCTGTTCCCCGCATTCGGACTATCCCTGATCGTGGTGCTCGTCGCCGAGGCGATCATCGCGGCCCGGCGGGATCACGCCAGCCGGGTAACCTCCACCACCACATCCAAATCGGTGGAGCCCTCGCCGGAGTAGATGCCCTTGAGCGGGGTCACGTCGGCGTAGTCCCGGCCGACCCCGACGCTGATGTACTGCTCGTTGATCTCGGAATCGTTGGTCGGGTCGTAGTTCCACCAGCTGCCCGTCCACGCCTGAATCCAGGCGTGGCTCTGCCCGTCGACGGTGTCACCGACCACCGCGTCACGCTTGGGGTGCAGATATCCCGAGACGTAACGCGAGGGAATGCCCATGCCGCGCAACAGAATCAGCGTCAGATGCGCGAAATCCTGGCAGACGCCCTTGCCCTCGCGCAGCGCGTCGATGCCCGACGAGTGCACACCGGTGGTGCCGGGAACGTAGTTCAGTTCGCTGTGCGCCCATTGGGCGGCGGCGATCACGGCAGCCTGCGGATCGTTCTCTTTGATGATGCGCTTGCCGACCCGCTCGATACGCCGGCTCGCCGGGGTGTAGTGCGTGGGGGTCAGCACCTCGTCAAAGCGGTCCCGCACCGCCTCGGAAGCCAGTTCGTTCCACGACACGTCGCCCGTCGGGGCCTCGGGCTCCTCGGTCTCGACCACCGAAGACGCCGTCACCTCCAATTCGGTGTGCGGCGCGTGCAGGTCGAAAGCCGTTACCGCCGTGCCCCAATAGTCGACGTAGCGGTAGGACCGGGTCGCCGGAATGGTTTCGACGCGGTTGAGGATGACGTTCTGCCGGGAATCCGAGCGCGGCGTGAGCCGGGCCTCGTTGTAGGAGGCGGTGACCGGTGACTTGTAGGCGTACCCCGTCGCGTGCACAACCCGCATGCGCCACATTTAGATCTCACCTTCCTCGATGACAAGTTCGGCGTGCTGGCCGGCATCCGACCACGCCACCCACGGCGCGGAGTGGAAGTACTGCAGCGCCACCGCTTCTCCGACGTCGCGGCAGGTCTCCTGCAAGCTGGCGAGCCGTTCTTCCAGCGACTCGAGCAGCGCGCCCGGCCGGATGAATTCCAGCTCGCTGCGGGCCCGCCCGAGCAGACGCTGCGCCTCGGCGGTGGACCCGATGCGGTTGTGCGCGCGATGCATCAATTCGTCGAGGCTGTGCTCGGCCAATTTGAGCGAGTAGTAGATCGATCGCGGGAAAAGCCTGTCCAGCAACATGAATTCGACGACCCGGCTGGCATCGAGCACACCGCGGTAGGTGCGCAGATAGGTGTCGTGGGCGCCTGCCGAGCGCAGCACCGTCACCCATGCCGGCGAGGATGCACTGTCCCCGACCCGGGATAGCAACAGTCGCACCGTCATATCGACCCGTTCGATGGCGCGGCCGAGCACAAGAAAGCGGTAACCGTCGTCGCGCGACAGTGTCGAGTCGGTCAGCCCCGCGAACATCGCCGCCCGGCCCTCAATGAAGCTGAAGAACTCGTGCGGGCCCAGCCGGCGGGCTGCGCGCTCGCGTTCGGCCAGCGCGTTGTAGGTGGTGTTCAGGCACTCCCACATGTCGGTGGACGTGACTTCCCGTGCAGAGCGGGCATTTTCGCGCGCCGCCGAGATCGCGTCGACGATCGAGCAGCCGCCCTCCAAGTCGCGACTGAACGCCACCAGGTCGGTCAGCGACCACAGGTCGAGCTCGTGTTTGGGCGGCTCGATGCCCAGCACCTGCAACAGCACCCGGGACGTGTGGTCGGGGTCGACGCTGGAATCCTCGAGCAGCTGGTGGACGGTGATGTCGAGAATGCGGGCGGTGTCGTCGGCCCGCTCGACATAGCGGCCGATCCAGTAGAGCGCCTCGGCGTTTCGGGCAAGCATCAGCGCATCACCTGCTGTTGCTGCTGCTGGTTCTGCTGTTGTTGGCCCTGCTGCTGCTGATTCTGCTCGGCGCCCTTCTCTGCGACCGGCGCCTTGGCCGCCTTGGGAATCTTGCGGACAACCTCGGCGGCGCCGAGTTCGCGGGCGGCCACCGACGTCTTCGAGGCCAGCACCCAGGTGTCCTTGGATCCGCCGCCCTGGCTGGAGTTCACCACCAGCGACCCCTCGATCAACGCGGTGCGGGTCAGCCCGCCGGGTAGCACCCACACCTGTTCGCCGTCGTTGACGGCGAACGGGCGCAGGTCCACGTGGCGTGGGGCCAGCTCGTCCCCGACCTTGGTCGGCACCGTCGACAGCTGCACCACCGGCTGGGCGATCCAGCCACGGGGATCGCCGATGACCTTCTTGCGGATGGTCGCCAGCTCCTTATCGGAGGCGTCCGGGCCGAACACGATGCCGTAGCCGCCCGAACCCTCGACCGGTTTGATCACCAGCTCGTCGAGGCGGTCGAGCACCTCTTCGCGTTCGGTGTCGAGCCAGCACCGCAGCGTGTCGACATTGGCCAGCAACGGTTTCTCGCCGAGGTAGTACTCGATGATGGTCGGCACGTAGGTGTAGACGAGCTTGTCATCGCCGACGCCGTTGCCCACCGCGCTGGAGATCACCACGTTTCCGGCCCGTGCGGCGTTGAGGAGGCCGGCCACTCCCAGCACGGAGTCGGGCCGGAACTGCATGGGATCGAGGTAGTCGTCGTCGATGCGGCGGTAGATGACGTCGACCTGACGCTCGCCCTCGGTGGTCCGCATGTAGACGACGTTGTCGCGACAGAACAGGTCGCGGCCCTCGACGAGTTCCACACCCATCTGCCGGGCCAGCAGGGAGTGCTCGAAGTAGGCGGAGTTGAACGGGCCCGGTGTGAGGACGACGACGGTGGGGTCGGCCTCGTTGGTGGCCGCGGCGTTGCGCAGCGCCCGCAGCAGATGCGACGAGTAGTCGCCGACCGCGCGCACCCGGTGAGTGGAGAACAGGTTCGGGAAGACCCGGGCCATCGTGCGCCGGTTCTCCATGACGTAGGAGACCCCCGACGGGGACCGCAGGTTGTCCTCGAGCACCCGGAAGGTGCCCTGGGCGTCGCGAACCAGGTCGATACCGGCGACGTGGATGCGCACCCCGTTGGGCGGGTTGATCCCGGCGGCCTGCCGGTGGAAGTGCTCGCAGGAGGTGACCAGCCGGCGTGGGATGACCCCGTCGCGCAGGATCTCCTGGTCGCCGTAGATGTCGTCGAGGTACATCTCCAGCGCTTTGACCCGCTGGGTGATGCCGCGTTCCAGCCGCGACCACTCGGCAGCGGAGATGACGCGCGGCACCAGGTCGAGCGGGAAGGGCCGCTCCTGGCCGGACAGCGAGAACGTGATGCCCTGGTCGATGAACGCGCGGCCCAGCGCCTCGGCCCTGGCCTCGAGCTCCTCGGCATCGGACGGGGCTAGCTCGGCGAAGATGCCTTTGTACGGCCCCCGGACATTGCCCTGGCTGTCGAACATCTCGTCGAACGCCTTGGCATAGGAGCCCATGTCGTTGTAGCCGCCGAAGATATGGTCATGTCGGCGCGGCTGTCGCGACCCGTTACGTGACGTCCGGCTGGCTTCCGAAGGCAGGGTACGAAGGCTCACCCGTCACATGCTGCCCCAATCTCGTCGTCTCGGCAGGCCAGTGAGCTCCACTTTGGGAGATTGCACCCCACACTGGTACCCTGAACAGTCGCTGCACGAGGGCCCGGTGGCCCCTGCAAGACAGAGACCCCCAAAGCTTGAAGACGAGGAACTAACGCGTGGCCAACATCAAGTCGCAGGAAAAGCGCATCCGCACCAACGAGCGGCGCCGCGTGCGCAACAAGTCGGTGAAGAGTTCGCTCCACACTGCGGTCCGCGGGTTCCGTGAGGCAGCTGCCGAGGGCGACAAGGACAAGGCCGCCGAGTTGCTGGCCGCGACCAGCCGCAAGCTGGACAAGGCTGCCAGCAAGGGCGTGATCCACAAGAACCAGGCGGCCAACAAGAAGTCCGCGCTGGCTCAGGCCTTCAACAAGATCTGATCAATCCCGGCCGCTACCGGCGGCCAGGTGCGCGACTTTGCGCACCGCATCCTCAAGGGCGTAGTCGGCATCAGCCGCTACGCCTTTGACATCTGCATTCAGCGCCGCCACCAGCCGGATCGCCGTCGCCACCTTGTCGCGGGACCAGCGCCGCGACTGTTTCTGCGCCTTTTGGATACGCCAGGGCGGCATGCCCAGCTCGCCGGCCAGGCGGTAGGGGTCTCCCGTCATCGGGCCCACCCGGGCGATCGTGTGCAAGGCCTCGGCCAGGGCGTCGGCCAGGACGACGTGCGGGACGCCGGCCATCATCGCCCACCGCAGCGCCTCGGCCGACCCGGCGATATCGCCCACCACGGCCTTGTCGGCGATCTCGAACCCGGTGACCTCCGCCTTGCCGCTGTGATAGCGCCGCACCGCAACCGCGTCGATCTGGCCGTCGGTGTCGGCGACGAGCTGCGAACAGGCCGCGGCGAGTTCCCGGATATCGGAGCCGACCGCGTCGAGCAATGCGGTGACCACATCGTCGCCGACCTTGACCTTCAGCGCGCGGAACTCGGCACGCACGAAGTCAGCCCGCTCGGCAGGCTTGGCGATCTTGGCGCACGGATGCACCTGGGCGCCGAGTTTCTTCAGCTGATCGGCCAGCGCCTTGGCCCGCCCGCCACCGGTGTGCACGACCGCCAGCACGGTGCCGGGCGGCAGGTCGGCGGCCGCCGTGGCGATCAGCTCGACGGCATCCTTGCCGGCTTCGGCGGCTGATTCGAGCACCACCACCCGCTCGTCGGCGAACAGCGACGGGCTGAGCAGTTCGGCGAGCTCGTTGACCGACACCTCACCGGCGCGCAACCGATCCACCGGGACGTCGGCGTTGCCGGCCGTGGCACGGGCGGCCCGCAGCACCTCGGAGATGGCGCGGTCGACGAGAAGCTCCTCGTCACCCAGGATCAGATGCAGGCCCGCCGTCTCGCTCACCACCCGATCGTTTCACGACCGGCCGACACCGGCCGACACCGACCTTGACCCACCGCCACAACACCACGGTGGCCAGCGTCGCCGTGGCGACCGTCAGCACCCCGGCGACCCCGGACGGTACCGACACTGCCGCGCCGGGAACCTCCGCGGCCGTGGACGCGACGCGCAGCAGCCACCACAGCTCGGGACCGGTGAAGCGGATCAGCAGCCCGGCGGCCTGCGGCATGAGCCAGCACAGCGCCGCGGCGGCGGTGCCCAGCACGGTGATCGGTGGAATGACCGCAGCGACAGCCAGATTGGCGAGCACCCCGACGACACTGAGGCGTCCGGAGATCGCTGCCACCAGCGGGGCGGTGACCAGTTGGGCGGCCAGCGCGACACAGACCGCCTGAGCCAGTGGTTTCGGCCAGCCACGGGCGATCAGCCGCGCCGCCCAGCCCGGCGCCAGCACGACGAGTGCGGCGGTCGCCGACACTGACAGTGCGAAGCCGGCATCGACCGCCAATTGCGGTGCCACGATGAGCAATCCGAGCACCGTTGCCGCCAGCACCGGAATGGCGTGGCGTCTGCGAGCGCTCACGATGGCCACCAGCGCGATGGCGCCCATCACCGCGGCACGCAGAACACTGGCCGTGGGCTGTACGACGACGACGAACGCCAGCAGCGCGATCGCAGCCAGGCTGACCGCCGCACGCGGGCCGACCAGTCCCGCCGACAACAGCACCGTGCCGCACACAATGGTGACGTTGGCGCCCGACACGGCCATCAGATGAGTGAGCCCAGCCGTACGGAATTGCGCTGTGGTGGTGGCACTTACGGTCGAGGTGTCGCCCAGCACGAGGCCCGGAAGGATGGCGGCCTGATCAGCGGGCAGCACATCGCGGGACACGTCGGCGAACTGCGCGCGTATCGCCCGCGCCGCGCGCTGCAGCGGCGATGCCCGGCCCAGCGTCGGCTCGCCGGTGGCGTTGAGCACGGCGACCGTCAGGTCGTGCCGGGCCGGCCGGGCGATCCGCGCCCTGAACCGGGCCGGCTGACCTGCCATCAGCTCGCCGAAGCTCGCCATCGACGCGAAAACGACAACACTGCCCGGCATTTCGGTGCCGTTCAGCTCCGCGAGCGTGCCGCGGAACATCAGCCGGCCGCTGCCCAGCGGCCGAGGGTCCTCCCCCGGTGTCACGGTCACGGTGGCCACGGTGCCGAACCGTTGCGCGATCGGGTGGCCGCTGACGGCCGCGCTGCGCATGGTCGCCGCCAGCGCGAAACCCGCACCGACGATCGCCGCGCCGATCACCGCGACAGCCGCCGTGCGCGGCGCCGGCCGGGCCTCGCCGCACCATCGGGTCAGCGCCGCCCAGCCGAGCCCCACGGCCGCGCAGACCGCAACCAGCAGCGGTCCGACCGCCCAGGTGATGCCCGCAGCGGTGACCGCCCAGGCCGTCAGGGCCGCAGGCACCAGTCGCAGGTCCAGCCGCGCGGCCCCATCGGTCACACCCGGACCAGCGCTCGCAGCTTGTCCAGCCGTGCCGGGCCGATGCCGTCGACATCGCCAAGTTGGTCGACGCTGCTGAACTTTCCGTTCGTGTCACGCCAGGCGACGATCGCGGCGGCCATCACGGCTCCGATACCGGGCAGTGCATCGAGTTGGTCGACGGTGGCGGTGTTCAGGTCCAGCGGTTCGGCCGGTGCCCCCTTGCCCGGCGCTGCCGGTGGATCCGTTGCGGCCGGCGGTCCCCCGCTGACCGAGCTGCCCAGCGCGGTCGGCTGACCTGCCGGGGTGCCGATACCGACCACGATCTGCTCACCGTCGGTGAGATGGCGAGCCAGGTTCAGCCCGAGGGTGTCGGCGCCGTCGATCGCGCCGCCTGCGGCCGAGACGGCGTCGGCGATACGGGCGCCGGGCGCCAGCGTGACCAGGCCCGGTTTGGTGACCAGCCCGACGACGCTGACCACCACCGGCTGATTCGCATCCGGGCTGGGCCGCGCGGACGCCGATGACACCATTTCCACCGGCGGGAGCTTGGCCGACACCACGGGCGGTGGATCGTCGCGCATCAAAGTGAACACCGTGATGAGCACGGCCACAACGGCGATCACCGCCAGGGCGATACCGCCGGCACGGCCCGGGTCGGCCCGGATCGCGGCCAGCCAGCCACGTTGGGCGTGCCCGTCGGGGATCCAACTGGGCACCGGGATCTCGTCGGCATCGTCATCGTCGGCGGCGTCTGGTTCGCCCGTGCGCAGGCGTGCCAATGGCTGCTCTGTTCGCATGCCGCGACGGTAGGTGCTCGCCGGGACGGCGACCGCTCCTTCGGGCACGCCCCCGCCGACCCTGTGGATGAACACGGGTGTGGGGACAGCGCCCGCCGGCAGGTGGGACATCGCCTACCGGGAGCGCGGTTGGTGGTGGTAGACCCTCACAAGTGTTCGCCAGCCGAGGAGGACGTCCATGACCGTCACCACCGACCGCCCGATTCGGGTGATCCAGTGGACCACGGGCAATATCGGCCGCCGGTCGCTGCACGCGATCATCAGCAGGCCGGATCTGGAGCTGGTCGGGGTGTACGCCCACGGCGCCGACAAGCTGGGTGTCGATGCCGCCGAACTGTCGGGCTGGCCCGAGCCCACCGGTGTCACCGCGACCAACGATATCGATGCGCTGCTGGCGACCAAGCCGGACGCGTGCTGCTACAACCCGTTGTGGCCCAGCGTCGACGAGTTGGTGCGGCTGCTGGAGGCCGGGGTCAACGTGTGCTCGTCGGCGGCCTGGATCACCGGTGGCAAGCAGACACCCGAGGACTTGGTCCGGATCCGAAAGGCCTGTGAACAAGGCAATTCCACGATCTTCGGCAGTGGCGCGCACCCGGGGATGACGAACATGGTCGGCATGGTGCTGTCGGGTTCCTGTGAACGGGTCGACGAGATCCGCATCACCGAGTCGGTGGATTGCTCGACGTACGAATCGGCGGGCACCCAGTCCGCGATGGGCTTCGGCTGCGCCCCCGACACTCCTGGCCTGGACGAGAGCGTGCGCCGCGAGAGTGAGGTGTTCGCCGAGTCGGCGGCGATGATGGCCGACGCGATCGGCGCCAAGCTGGACCGGATGACGTTCGACGTCACGTTCACCACCGCCACCGGCGACAGCGACCTCGGCTTCATGACGATCCCGGAGGGCACCGTCGGCGGGGTGTACGGCTTCCACCGTGGCTGGGTCGGGGACCGCAACGTCGTCAGCGTCGGCTTCAACTGGATCATGGGCAGTCACGTCGACCCGCCCAAGCCGCTCGAGCACGGTCACGTCATCCAGGTGTTCGGGGTGCCCAATATGCGTACGGTGCTGCACTGCCTGCCGCCCAAGAACTGGCCCGAGCCCGGGTTCATGGGCCTGGGCATGATCTACACCGCCATGCCGGTGACCAATGCCGTACCCGCGGTCGTCGCCGCGGCGCCGGGCATCGTGACGCTGGCCGACCTGCCCCCCGTGACCGGACGCTTCTCGGGTTGATCCCACCGGACAGGAATGAATCCGGACTACGGTCCGTTTACTTGATCTGAAGTGCTGGGCATCAGGTCCGGCACGCCCAGATCAAGGAGACACCCCCGATGACCGCACCGGCTCAGACCACCGACCTCAGCGCAGGAACCTGGGCGCTGGACCCCGTCCACTCGTCGATCAGCTTCTCGGTACGCCACCTCGTCGTCAGCAAGGTCCGCGGGACCTTCGGCACGTTCAGCGGCGCGGTGACCGTAGCGGAGGACGGCACCCCGTCGGTGACCGCCGAGATCGACGTCACCTCGGTGCACTCCGGCAACGAACAGCGTGATGCCCACCTGAAGGCAGCCGATTTCTTCGACGTCGAGAAGTACCCCACCGCCACGTTCGTGTCGACGTCGGTGACGCCGGACGGTGACGGCTACCTACTCGATGGCGACTTCACCCTCAAGGGCGTGACTCGGCCGGTGAGTCTGGCCCTGCAGTTCAACGGCGTGAATCCCGGCATGGGGCACGGCGCGGTCGCGGGCTTCGAAGCGTCGGTGGTGTTGAACCGCAAGGACTTCGGCATCGATATCGACATGCCGCTGGAGACCGGTGGCGCGGTGGTGGGCGAGAAGGTCACCATCACCATCGAGATCGAGGCGCTCAAGCAGGCGTAAGCGGTGCGGGCGGGGTGGGATCGACGGCGACGACGATTCCCACCGCGCCGGCGCCGACATGCACACCCAGCACCGGGCCCAAATCGGTGACGACGGCGTCTCCGCAACCGGGCAGGGCGGCGGCCAGCGTGGCAGCCAATTCGGCTGCGACGCCCGGGTTGTCGATGTGATGGACGGCGAGCGAGGCCCGCTGCTCGCCCACCACCTCGAGCACCTGCTCGACCATCGCCGCTTGCGCCTTGGACGCGGTGCGCACCCGCTGGGCCAGCACCAGCCGGCCCTGCTCGTCGAGGCGCAGCAGCGGCTTGAGCGCCAGCGCGGTGCCAAGCCACGACGCCGCAGTGCCGATCCGGCCGCTGCGCCGCAGGTTGTCCAGGCGCTGCACGACGATGTAGGCGCGCACCCGGGAAACCACTGATTCCGCTTCGGCAACAACCGTTTCCAGGCTTGCGCCGGCGAACGCAGCGCGAGCGGCGGCCAGCGCGACGAACCCGGTGCCCATCGCCGTCGACTTCGAGTCGACCACCCGCACGGCCCCGTCGAACTCGCGTGCCCCATATTCGGCGGCGCCCAATGTGCTCGACAGCTCGCCGGAGATGTGCACGGCCACCACGCCGTCACCGCCACTGTCGCGCAACGCATCCCGGTAGGCCGTGGCGAGTTCGCTCGGGGTGGCGCCCGCGGTCGTCACGTGCCCGCGCTGGTACAGATCGGCGGGCACATCGTCGACACCGTCGCGCAGATCGCGGCCGTCGACCAGAATGTGCAGCGGCACAACACGGATATCGCAGGCACGGACCTCATCGGCCCGCAGCCGAGCCGACGAGTCGGTGACGACGACGACGGCCATCGGTCAGTCGCGCGTGTTGTCGAGCGGAACGCCGGCTTCGGCCAGCGCCTTCAGCATCAGGTCGGCGACGCCCTGATGTGCCTCGAAATTCCAGTGGATGCCGTCGGGGTTGCCGCGGCCGGCCATCACCTCTTCGCCCACCGCCGCCTTCAGGTCGACCACCGGAATGTCGTGCAGGTGCGCCCATTCGTTGATAGCCACGACCGTGCCGGGCCTGCCGCGATGGGACATGCCATAGGTGGGGGCGATGTGCACCGAGGGAATCGAGGCGACCATCGGGATGCCGGGCCGGTTGAAATCCAAGGCACCACGGGTCATTTCGAGGTATTCCACGGTCAGATGAGGCGGCAGCGCCGGACGTGCGATCGGCGACAGCTTCGGCTGCGCCCAGCCGTACCCGTCCCGAACCCAGCGGCGCAGCCACGACGGCCGCACATAGCGGATGAGTTCGCGCAACGCGGTCGGCAACGGCGAGGGCAGCGAATCCATGCCGCTGGTCGCGAAGATCACCGCGCCCGCCCGCGGCAGTGCGGCCCACGCACGCGGATCCTGGGTGGCCGCCCACCACACGTCGCGGCTGGTCCAGCCGATCCGGCCGATCAGTTCGACATCCCAATCCAGTTGGCGAGCAACGATATTGGGCCAGATTCGCGGATCATCGGAGGGCAGACCACCCTGCGGGCCGTAGTAGGACAGCGAATCGCAGAAGATCAGCAGGGTAGCCCGGCGGGCAGGAGCGGAGCGACCCGGGGATTGATCCAGTGCGTCAGAGGACATCGTTGGCCACCTGAGCCGAGGCGTTCCAAACATCGAGTCGCCAGCGGATGGATTCGAACGGGGCATCGTCGGCGCTGTGCCCGGACAGCTGCGCCCAGCTCGCGTTGCCCATCCCGCCCAGTACGGGCCAGCTCTCGACCGGCAGGCCAAGCAGTGCCGCGCACAGCGCTGCGATCAGCCCACCATGGGCCACCAACACCAACGGCCGGTCGGGATCATCGCGACCCCAATCAGATTCCGCGGCAACCAATTCGGCCACCAGGGGCACGCTACGATCGGCGACGTCGATACGGCTTTCACCGCCGTGCGGCGCCCAGGTGGCATCGTCGCGCCAGGCCTGCCGCGCTCCGGGTGCGGTGTCATCCACCTGATGATGGGTGAGTCCCTGCCAGTCGCCGAGGTGGGTCTCCCGAAGTCGGGTGTCGACCTGCACCCGTAGCCCGGTGCGCTCCCCCAGCGCCGTCGCGGTGTCATACGCGCGCCGCAGGTCCGAGGACACGATCAACAGCGGCTGACGTTTGGCCAGCACCTCGGAGGCCGCAACGGCCTGCGCCCGGCCCAGATCCGTCAGCTCGGTGTCGAGCTGACCCTGCATGCGACTACCGGCGTTGTACTCGGTCTGGCCGTGCCGCAGCATGACCAGCCTGCGCACCGTCACGGCACTTCCTCGACATCGTCGAGATCCACCGCCAGGAACGGGCAGTCCCGCCACAGCCGGTCCAGGGCGTAGAAGTTGCGCTCCTCCTGATGCTGGATGTGCACCACGATGTCAACGTAGTCGAGCAGCACCCACCGGCCTTCCCGGGTGCCCTCGCGGCGCGCGGGCTTGTACCCGGCCTGCCGCATCTTGTCTTCGACCTCGTCGACGATCGCATTGACCTGCCGCTCGTTGCTCGCCGACGCGATCACAAAGCAGTCGGTGATCACCAGCTGGCCGGACACGTCGATGACGACGATGTCCTGCGCGAGTTTGGCTGCGGCGGCTCTGGCCGCCACGGTGGCCATCTGGACGGCTTCGTCGGACGCGGTCACTGTGGGGTCTCCTCGAATGTCGTAACGGCGGGCCGGCTCAGTTGGCCGACTCCGCTGTACAGGCCGCGCTTGGATACGTACTGCACGACGCCGTCGGGCACCAAGTACCAGATCGGCCGGTTCCCGGCGGCGCGGACGCGACAGTCGGTGGACGAGATCGCCAGGGCGGGCACTTCGACCAGGCTCAGCGCCTCTTCGGGCAGCTGGTCGAAGGCCGCAACGATGTGCTTGGCGTTGAGTTCGTAGCCCGGCCTGCTGACGCCGACGAACTTGGCGAGCGCGAACAGCTCCTCCCAGTTCTGCCAGGACAGGATCGACGCCAGCGCATCGGCTCCGGTGATGAAGAACAGGTCGGCATCGGGGTTGAGCGCACGCAGATCGCGCAGCGTGTCATTGGTGTAGGTGGGTCCGCCGCGGTCGATGTCGACGCGGCTGACCGAGAACCGGGGGTTGGAGGCGGTCGCGATGACCGTCATCAGGTAGCGGTCCTCGGGCGGGGTCACCTCCCGGGACTTCTGCCATGGCCGGCCGGTGGGCACGAACACCACCTCGTCGAGATCGAAGAGGGCGGCCACTTCGCTGGCCGCGACCAGGTGGCCGTTGTGGATGGGATCGAACGTCCCACCCATCACGCCGAGCCTGCGCCGAGCCGAGGAAACCACGATTGACCAGCTTACGGGAGGCCGCGCGACGCTTCGCGACGCTCACGACCCGCCGGCCTGACTGTGCGCTGGCAAAGATCATCACAGGAGATCATCGCAATTCAGGTAGCATTTTGCCCTGAGTCGAGTTATGCCGATCAAGGGGTCAATGATGATGAAGTTCGGTAGTCGACGTCTGACGTTGCCTGTGACGGGTGTGGCTGCTGCGGCGGCGGCACTGGCAGTGGGATTGACCCCGACGGTATCCACCGCCCCGGTGCTCACCGCGGCGACCGTCGACTACCTGCGCGGGACGAACATCGGCTGGACGCCGACCGACCAGCAATACCGCGACTTCATCTCGCGGGTACTCGACGGCACCGACACCGCCGCCGACCCGCCGCTGTCGAGCGGCTTGGTGAATTACAACGCCGGCCTCTGGCCGGTCTCGAACAACTACATCTTCGACTTGACGTGGAACGACTCCGTCGCGCAGGGCGTGCAGCATCTCGAGACCAAGGATCCGGAGGGCGACGTCGTCTTCGGGTTGTCCCAGGGTGCCGTCGTGCTGTCCCGCTACAAGGCCGCGCATCCCGAGGGAACCGGTAACACCTTCGTCCTCGTCGAGAACCCGAGCCGGCCCAACGGCGGCGTGATGGAACGGTTTGCCGGGCTGCACATTCCGATCCTCAACATCACCTTCAGCGGCGCCACTCCCGACAACGGCGACACCACGGTCGACGTGGCACGCCAGTACGACGGCTGGGCGGACTTCCCCACCTACCCGCTGAACTTGCTGGCGACGGCCAACGCCATCGCGGGCATGATCCTTGTCCACGGGCAGACGCAGACCGAACTCACCGCCGCGGATATCGAAGCCGCCAAGGCCGGTGGCAACGCGTACTACCAAGTGCGCGGGGACACAACGTATTACCTCATCCGCACGCCGTTGGTACCGCTGCTGATGCCACTGAAGGGCATCGTGCCCGACCCGATTCTGGGTGCCATCGACCCGGTGTTGCGCACCTTCATCGAGATGGGTTACGACCGAACCGATTACAGCAAGCCCACCAAGGCACAGCTGCTCCCCGGGATCGGCTTGTTGCCCAGCTTGCCCAGTCTGCCCAGCCTGCCCAGCGCAGCCACCACGACCGACGTGAAGGCCGCCGCCTCTACCAGCACGCCGAGCGCAACTGCTACCAGTGCCGCAACGCCGAAGGCCAGCACGCCGAAGAAGGTCGGCAGTGCCAATAAGGCCACCTCGGCCAAGCCGGCTGCCTCGGCGCACAGCGACGGGCCGAGGAAGAGCACCGGTGGCAGCGCCAGACCGTCGAAGAAGGCCGCCGACTAGCCGACTCAGGTGCCATGATTTACGGCTATGCCGACAGTCATTGCAGCGCTGATCGCGGTGATCGGCGCCCTGGTCCAGAGCCGCCGCCATAAGGACCGCAACCCTGCCGATATCCACATGGTGTGGTGGATGGTGGCGGTTGTCGGGGTCGCGTCACTGCTGGGCGCCGCCGCCCACATCTTCGACGGCCCGCACACCGCCGAACTGATCGGCTACACCCGCGGCAACGGTGGCTTCCAGTGGGAGAACGCCATGGGGGACACGGCAATCGGCGTCGTCGGCGTCTTGGCGTACTGGTTTCGGGGCCACTTCTGGCTGTGCGCCGTCATCGTGCTGACGATCCAGTACATCGGTGACGGCGCCGGCCACATCTACTACTGGCTGGCCGAGAACAACACCATGCCGTACAACATCGGATTCCCGCTGTGGACGGACTTTCTGCTCCCGATCATCATGTGGGCGTTGTACATCTGGTCTCGGCGTACCGCCGGCGACGCACTGCCCTAGGAAAACTGGGCGATCAGAAGGTCGACCCGCTCGGCGGCGTGGCTCGGACGCAGCCGGCCGTTGCGGGTGAGGCTGACCAGTCCGTGCAGTGCCGACCAGATCACCTCGGTGAACGTGTCCGCGTCGGGCAGCCCGCCGAGTTCGGCGACGACACTGCGTAACTCGGCGAACCCCGCCTCTAATTCGGGCGGCGTGTCCTCGGCGGCGAAGTGCAATGTGGTGGGGCGGGTGAACATCACGTCGTAGAGGGCCGGGTTGTCCGCGGCGAAGCCGATGTAGGCGTGTGCGAGCTGACGTAGTGCGTCGGTGGGCGTCGCGGCACCAGCGCGTGCGGTGTGGAGGGCCTCGGCGAGCTCGCCGAATCCGTCGATGGCGACAGCCTGCGCGAGCTGCTCCATGTTCGCGAAGTGCGCGTAGAGGACGGGTTGGCTGTACTCGATCTCGGCGGACAGCCGACGCGTGGTGACGGCATCCCAGCCTTCGGACTCGGCCAGGCCGCGTGCCGTCGTGATGATCAGCTGGCGCCGCGCTGCCCGTTCGCGCGTCCGACGGTCCTCGGTGGACATGCGCGCGACTATAGCACTGCTCGAACATCTAGCACTGGTATTGACACCGTTTCGCACTGTGTCTAGCGTTGCTAGGTGTGATATTTCCCCAGTTCGCGCAGCTCGCGGCGCTGATCGCCATCATGGGTACCGCGGTGGCCTACGGCACCGACGTGTTCTGCGCTCTGGTGTTGCGCCCCGCATTCACCCACGTCGACGACCGGGCCCTGGGCACGGTCGCCGGCTTTGTGCACCGTTACGGCGACCGGCGAATGCCCATCCCGGGGGCGATCGGTCTGGCTGCGGCCGCAGCGAGCTTCGTCTTGGCTGCGCTGGCCGCCCACTGGGCGCAGGCCATCACGGCAGGTGTTGCCGTGATGCTGCTGCTCGTCTGGCTGCTGCTCTACATCCGGGTGAGTGCGCCGATCAACCGGCGGCTCACCGCCGCGGCCGAGCGCGGTCAGCTACTGCCTGATGTGCGTGTGCTGCAGGCAGATTGGGATCGAATCATCACCGCGCGCGCCATCCTGCAGGGGCTCGCACTCGCCGCCCTGTGCCTGACATTGATCGCCTGAATGGACAGAAACCATGACAAAGCAACCGAAAACCCTTGGCCGACTGGTAATGCGCGCCGCACCCCTGCTCAACGCGCCGGTGGCCGCACTCGCGACCTCTCCGCGCTTCGGCGGACTGGTGAATCGCAATATCGCGATACTCGACTACACCGGGCGGCGTTCCGGACGCATGTTCAGCATTCCCGTGGCATACCGCCGCACCGGTGAGGCGATCACCGTCAACGCCAATCTGCCCCAGACGAAAACCTGGTGGCGCAACTTCCTCGGCGACGGCGGTCCGGTGACAGTGCAGTTCGACGGGGGCGAGCACACCGGGCACGCAGTGGCCGTGCAAGACCACAAGGGCCGGGTCACCGTCACCGTGCGACTGACCGGCTAGCGCCGAGATCGACGAATTGCTGCGATCTACTCGCACTTTCGCTGCGGTTTGTCGGTTTGGGCGTAAGGAGATCAGACGGGTAGAAGCTGGTCGATCACCGCGGCAAGCTGCTTGGCCGAACGACATTCATGCATGGTGATGACGTCCTCGTAGCGCGCCGTCGCCGAGTCACCGCTGCCCCACAGGTGCCGCGGCTCCGGATTGAGCCAGTGCGCGTGCCGGCTGGCACTGACCATGTGGGCAAGGATGTCGACGGCGGGGTTGCGGTAGTTGGTGCGGGCGTCGCCGAGCACCAGTAGTGAACTGCGCGGGGACAGCACGTTGTGGAAGTTCTCGGTGAACGAGACGAACGCGTTGCCGTAGTCGGAGTGCCCGTCGCGGGTGTAGACCCCCGCTTCCCGGGTGATGCGCTGGACGGCGACCGCGAGGTCGGCGTCCGGTCCGAACAGGTGAGTCACCTCGTCGGTGGTGTCGATGAAGGCGAAGACCCGGACTCGGGAGAACTGCTGGCGCAGGGCGTGCACGAGCAGCAGAGTGAAGTGGCTGAATCCGGCCACCGATCCCGAGACATCGCACAGCACAACAAGTTCCGGTCGAGCCGGTCGCGGCTTGCGCAGCACGACGTCGATCGGCACTCCCCCGGTCGACATCGACTTGCGCAGGGTCTTCCGCAGGTCGATGGAACCGGCACGGGCGCGACGCCGGCGAGCCGCCAGCCGGGTGGCCAGCATCCTGGCCAGCGGGCCGACGACCTTGCGCATCTGGCGCAGCTGATCGCCTGAGGCCCGCAGGAATTCGACGTTCTCGGCCAACTGCGGGATGCCGTACATCTGGACGTGGTCGCGGCCGAGCTGTTCGGCGGTGCGCCGTTTGGTCTCGCTTTCCACCATCCGGCGCAGCTGCGCGATCTTCTGCGCGGCAACCGCTTTGGCGATCTGCTCCTGGGTGGGCGTCGGGTCGTCGTCATGCGGTGCCAGCAGGCCGGCCAGCAGCCGGCCTTCCAGCTCGTCCAGTCCCATCGCCTTGAGCGCCTGATACGACGAGTACGACGGGCCGCGGCTGGACGAGTAGCGGCCGTAGGCCTCGACGATCTGGGCGATCATCGCGACCAGCCGCTCGTCCATCTCGCCGATGTCGGGGTTGTCGGCCAATAGGTCCAACAGCATCTGCCGCATCGCCTCGATGTCCTCGGGCGGCAGGCCTTCCTGGGTGTCCTCGTCGGCGTCCTCGTCGACCACGACGGTGCGGCCACCGAGGGCGGCGGGCCACCACAGATCGAACAGCGCGTCATAGGTCTGCCGGTGGTCGGCGCGGCGCAGCACCGCGCAGGCCAGTCCGTGGCGAAGTGCCTCACGGTCACCGAGGCCCAGCACGGTCAGCACTCGGCCGGCGTCGACCGTCTCCGAGGGACCTACCGAAATCCCCTGGGCGCGTAACGCTTCGACGAAGCCCACCAGATGGCCGGGCAGGCCATGCGGGGCCAGCGGTTGTGGGGGGCGCACCCTGCGGACGGCCATCGGCTTAGTTCAGCTGCAGTTCGCCGGCGGCGCGCTGCTGGTCGGACTGGTGCTTGAGCACCACACCGAGCGTGGCGGCGATGGTGGCGTCGTCGATGGTGTCGAGGCCCAGAGCCAGGATGGTGCGACCCCAGTCGATGGTCTCGGCGACCGAGGGCAGCTTCTTGAGCTGCATACCGCGCAGCACGCCGATGATGCGGACCAGTTCGGCGGCCAACGACTCGGGCAGCTCGGGAACCCGGGACAGCAGGATGCGCCGCTCGAGATCCGCGTCGGGGAAGTCGATGTGTAGGAACAGGCAGCGACGCTTGAGCGCCTCGGACAACTCCCGGGTGGCGTTGGAGGTCAGCACCACGAACGGAGTGCGCGACGCGGTGATCGTCCCCAGTTCCGGGACGGTGACCGCGAAGTCGCTCAGTACCTCGAGCAGCAGGCCTTCGATCTCGATGTCGGCCTTGTCAGTTTCGTCGATCAGCAGCACGGTGGGCTCGGTGCGCCGGATCGCGGTCAGCAGCGGCCGGGACAGCAGGAATTCCTCGCTGAAGATGTCGGACTTGGCCGAGTCCCATTCGTTCGAGCCGGACTGCATCCGCAGGATCTGCTTGGCGTGGTTCCACTCGTAGAGCGCGCGGGCCTCGTCGACACCCTCATAGCACTGCAGGCGCACCAGCCCGGATCCGGTGGTCTGGGCGACCGCGCGGGCCAGCTCGGTCTTGCCGACACCGGCCGGTCCCTCAACCAGTAGCGGCTTGCCCAGCCGGTCGGCGAGGAACACCGCGGTGGCGGTGGCGGTATCGGGCAGGTAGCCGGTCTCGGCCAGCCGCTTGGCGACATCGTCGATGTCGGTGAACAGCGGTGCCGGGCGTGCCGGGGTTTCAGTCATGGTTCTCCTGTCGTCGCCTCAGGCAGGGCGGGTCTGGCCGTCTCCCCAGACGATCCATTTGGTTGACGTCAATTCGGGCAGACCCATCGGGCCGCGTGCGTGCAGCTTCTGGGTGGAGATGCCGATCTCGGCTCCGAAGCCGAACTGCTCACCGTCGGTGAACGCCGTCGAGGCGTTGACCATCACCGCGGCTGCGTCGACACGTTCGGTAAAGAGTTGTGCCGCAGCAAGATTGGTGGTGACAATGGCCTCGGTGTGGCCGGTGCCATAGGTGTTGATGTGCTCGATGGCGGCGTCGAGGCCGTCGACGGTGGCCACCGCGATGTCCATCGACAAGAACTCAGCGCGCAGCTCGTCGTCGGTCGGGTTGTCGTGGACGGTGACCCCGGCCTGTTGCAGCGCGGCCACCAGCCGCGGCAGGGCCGTGCTGGCGACGGCGCTATCCACCAGCAGTGTCTCGGCGGCGTTGCAGACGCTGGGCCTGCGGGTCTTGGCGTTGAGGATGATCCGCTCGGCGACGTCGAGATCGGCGGCAGAGTGGACGTAGACGTGACAGTTGCCCACACCGGTTTCGATGGTGGGCACCGTGGCGTCGCGCACGACTGCGTCGATCAGTCCGGCACCGCCGCGCGGGATCACCACGTCGACCAGGCCGCGGGCCTGGATGAGGTGGGTGACGCTGGAGCGGTCGGTGCTGGGCAGCAGTTGGACCGCGTCTTCGGGCAGGCCCTCGGCGGCCAGTGCCCCGCGCAGTGCGGCGACGAGCGCGGCGTTGGAGTGCGCTGCCGAGGAGCTGCCGCGCAGCAGCACGGCGTTCCCGGATTTCAGGGTGAGGCCGAACGCATCGACCGTCACGTTGGGCCGGCCCTCGTAGACGATTCCGATCACGCCGAGGGGAACACGCTGCTGACGCAGTTGCAGCCCATTGGGCAGCGTGCGGCCGCGCAAGACTTCGCCGATCGGGTCTGGCAGGCCGGCTACCTGGCGCAGGCCGGCCGCGATGCCGTCGATGCGCTGGGGATTGAGCGCCAGCCGGTCCAGCATCGCCTCGGCGGTACCTGCGGCCCGCGCAGCGTCGAGATCTGCGGCGTTGGCGGCCAGGATCTGGTCGGCGTGGGCCAGGACCGCGTCAGCCGCGGCGTGTAGCGCGCGGTCCTTGACGGTGGTGGTCAGCGAGCCCAGGGTCCGCGAGGCGATGCGCGCCCGGCGGGCGGCATCGAGAACCTCGTTCTTCAGATCAAGCGACTCCGCCTGAACACTCATTCCCCCAGGGTATCGGTCTCCCCAGGGAGCGTCAGCTTGAGGAGGGGTACGGGGAAGCGCCACGTATATCAATATGCCAGGCACGCGCACGGCTATAGCCCTTGGCACTTGTCAGCGCGACTGACGGTGCGGTAGAGGCGGTCCCTAAGGTACTTCTCCGCGTAGCCTTTTCTGCGTGAATCGCCGGGATGTCATCCGCGCGGCTATGCGAGCGGGCGCGGAGGCTCTAGTTAATTCACATAGTCTCCGTTGCTGATAAATTGCCGATGGATGGTCAGTTCAATTGACCAAAGACATCACCGCTTCGTGATCCACCGAAGCTCGCCCCACCGATGGGTGCCTTAGCAGGGCGCTGAGTGATTACCGGCTACCGCACCATGTTGAGTACGGGCCTCAGGCCCTGACAAATCGAGTAGTCGACTACGCGCGCGAGTTAGTCGCGGCGCTCGTAATGTTTCGGTGCTGGTTGATGGCTACACGAGGGGAATTGGCTGTGGTTGCTTGGCGTCAGTTGACGGGAGCAAAGACCAAGGAAAGACGCCTGCGAGTGCCCCTGCGTGCCCAACCGAATTTGGGTGTTGAGGGAGCATGTGTACGCGCTGGGTGAACGCGGCGAAGGTGGCGCCTTCCGCTATGTGATGGATTTCTTCGGGCCTGGGGACGCTGTGGGCGGCAGGGCACCCGTCCATGGCCACCACTGGACCAAGGACCCGGCGTTTGCGCAGAGATTCGCAAACAAGCGGGCTGCGCACGAATACCTCGTCAGGCTTGCGCAAGTGATGCCCCACGCACGACTAGACATAGTCGAACTGCCTCAAGCACCATTCGTTGCCCCGACAGAATAACTTTCTGCAAGAGCCACCCCGGGGAGACGTTGGAACATCGCGTCTGCCAATCGCAGCAGCAAACTATGGTGGGCGAGGTGACACGGGTGTGCGTAGTGGGCAGCGTGAACGTCGACCAGTTCTTCCGGGTCACCGCTCTGCCGCAAGCCGGGGAGACGGTCCTGGGGTCGGCAGTGACCACCGAACCGGGCGGTAAGGGCGGCAATCAAGCGGTGGCGGCTGCTCGCGCCGGTGCCCACGTCCAGTTCGTGGGAGCGGTCGGCACCGACCCGGCGGGGGCGGAGTTGCGAGCACACCTGAGTGCCAACGGTGTCGGGCTCGACGGCCTGGAAGAGCTGCCCGTCGCCAGCGGCAGCGCGGTGATCTTGGTCGATGACCACGGCGAGAACATGATCGTGGTCGCGCCCGGGGCCAACGGCCATCTGACGCTGGCCTCAGCGCCTGCCCGTGCGGTCATCGCCGACTGCGAGGTGCTGCTCATCCAGCTGGAGGTGCCGATCGCGACCGCCGTGGGGGCGGCGCGCGAAGCCCGCTCGGTCGGAGCCACCGTGATCGTCAACGCCTCCCCCGTCAGCACCGACCCCGGCCTGCGAGACCTGGCCGACGTCACCGACGTCGTGATCGTCAACGAAGCCGAGGAGCCGCATTGGACCTGGCCCACAAGACATCTGGTGATAACCCGGGGTGCGCGCGGGGCGGCCTACCGGGGAGCCGACGGGGACGTCGAGGTGCCCAGCCCCGAGGTCGAGGCGATCGACACCACCGGCGCCGGAGATGTCTTCGCCGGCGTGCTCGCCGCGGACTGGTCGGCGGGCCACGAGCGCGCCCTTCGGCGAGCCTGCGCGGCGGGCGCATTGGCGACACTGGTTCCCGGCGCCGGAGATTGCGCGCCGACCGCCGAGGCCATCGACGACGTCCGCACCCAGTACTGAACGCCCTACGGTTGTGGCGATAGTCTGCGGCGATGACACATAGCGACGCTCCGCGACCACCCGAAGGTGACTGGCTGGGAACGAAGTTCCTGAAGTTCACCCGGGAGGGCGGGTTCGGGGTGTGCACCCTGGACCGGCCCGATGCGCGCAACGCGATGACGGCGGCGATGTACTTCGGCATCAAGTACGCGGTCAATCACGTCGGGTCGGATCCCGACCTGGCCGGTCTGCTCATCACCGGCACCGGCGACGTCTTCGCGCCCGGCGGCGATATGGGCGGCGGCGGCGAGGACAACTGGCTGACCTTCGGAGCGGCACTGGGCATGGACGCCCTGCCGTTCGACACGCTGCGGCAGTCTGCGAAGCCGGTGGTCGCCGCCGTCAACGGGCTCTGCCAGGGCGGGGGGCTGCAGATCGCACTGTGCGCCGACATGGCGGTGGTCAGCGACCGCGCGACCTTCCGGGTCCCCGAGCTCTACCGCGGGATCGCCGACACCTACTACAGCCAGATGCTGGCGCGGCTGATCGGCCCGGTTCGGACCCGCGACCTGATGTTCACCGGTCGGACGCTGAACGCCGAGGAAGCTCTGGATTGGGGCATGGTCGCGCGCGTGGTTCCGCACGAGGAGCTGCCCGGGGCGGCCAGGGAAATCCTGGCTCAATGCTGTCGAACCGCACCCGTCGCCCGGTCGGTGGTGAAGTCCAGCTTGGACAACTACCTGGGCCTCTATGACCGGATCGGGATGCAGCGCAGCCTCGGCTCGCCGGAGTCCATCGAGGGCTTCATGGCCTTCAAGGAACGTCGCTCCCCGGACTGGGTGCACCCGGACTTACGCATCGACGGCAGGCTGTAGCCGCTGCTCAGTCTTCGGGTATCTGCTGCTCGATCTCGGCCAGCCAGATCCGTGCCGACATGTCTGACGGCGCCCGCCAGTCACCGCGTGGTGACAACGAACCGCCGTGAGACACCTTGGGCCCGTTCGGCAGAGCCGACCGCTTGAACTGGCTGAACGAGTAGTACCGGGAAGCGAAGACCTGCAGCCAATGCCGGATCTCCTTGATCGAGTACGCCGGTCGCTTACCCTCGGGGAATCCCGGTGGCCAGTTGCCGCTGTCGGGATCGCTCCAGGCGTGCCAGGCCAGGAATGCGATCTTGGACGGACGGAAGCCGTACCGCAGCACCTGAAACAGCGAGAAGTCCTGCAGCGAGTACGGACCCACCTTGGCTTCGCTGCTCTGGATCTCTTCGTCCTCGCCGGTGGGCACCAACTCGGGGGTGATTTCGGTGTCGAGCACCGACTGCAGGATCTCGCCCACTTCATCCTCGAACTGCCCTGAGGAGATCACCCACCGAATCAGATGCTGGATAAGGGTTTTCGGCACTCCGCCGTTGACGTTGTAGTGCGACATCTGGTCGCCGACGCCGTACGTCGACCAGCCCAGGCCGAGCTCGGACAGGTCACCAGTGCCCAGAACGATCCCGCCGCGCTGATTCGCGAGCCGGAACAGGTAGTCGGTGCGCAGGCCGGCCTGCACGTTCTCGAAGGTGACGTCGTAGACCGCTTCACCCCTTGAGAACGGGTGGTCCATCTCGGTCAGCATGAGTGTGGCGGTGTCCCGGATGTCGAGTTCGGCGAAGGTGACACCCAGCGCGCGAGAAAGCCTGATCGCGTTGTTCTTGGTGCGCTCGCCGGTCGCGAAGCCGGGCAGCGTGAAAGCCAGAATGTCGCTGCGGGGCCGGTCTTCTCGGTCCATCGCGTGCGCGGCCACGATCAACGCGTGCGTCGAGTCCAGCCCGCCGGACACTCCGATCACAACCTTGGGGTAGTCCAGTGCGCGCAGCCGCTGCACGAGCCCGGCAACCTGAATGTTGTACCCCTCGTAGCAGTCCTGCTCCAGCCGGAACGGATCGCTTGGCACGAACGGAAAACGTTCGACCGACCGCAACAGGCCGATGTCGCCGCTCGGCGGTTCGAGCCGGAAACCGATGCGCCGGAACGACTTCAACCGGTCTTGGTGGTGACGACGATTATCGTCGAACGTGCCCATCCGAAGCCGCTCGGAGCGCAGCAGATCCAGATCGACATCGGCGACCGAGCGGCGCTCCCCTTTCGGGAACCGTTCGGATTCGGCTAGCAGACGGCCGTTTTCGTAGATCATCGTCTGGCCGTCCCAGGCCAGGTCGGTGCTGGATTCACCTTCGCCGGCCGCGGCGTAGACATAGGCCGCCAGGCAGCGCGACGACGCCGAGCGGGCCAGCAGCTTGCGATCCTCGGCCCGGCCGATGGTGATCGGGCTGCCGGAGAGGTTGGCCAGCACCGTCGCCCCCGCCAGCGCGGCCTCCGCGCTGGGCGGTATCGGGACGAACATGTCCTCGCAGATTTCGACGTGCAACACCAGCCCCGAGACGTCGTCGGCCTCGAACAGCAGGTCCGGGCCGAACGGCACGTCGGCCCCACCGATACGGATCGTGCCCGTCGCATCGTCGCCGGCCGCAACCTGGCGGCGTTCGTAGAACTCCCGATATGTCGGCAGGTAGGACTTGGGGGCCACCCCCAGCACCGCACCGCGGTGGATCACCACCGCGGTGTTGTAGATGCGGTGCAGGTAGCGCAGTGGCGCACCCACCACCAGCACAGGAAACAGGTCGGCCGATGCCGCGACAACGTCCGCCAGAGCGGCCTCGACGGCATCGAGTAGGGAGTCCTGCAGCAGGATGTCCTCGATGGAGTAGCCCGACAGGGTGAGCTCGGGAAACACTGCCACCGCAACGCTCTCGTCGTGGCAGGCCCTGGCAATCCGCAGCACCGACTCGGCGTTGGCAGCGGGGTCCGCGAGCACCGTGCGGTGGGTGCAGGCGGCCAGCCGCACGAAGCCGTGCTGGTAGGCGGAGTAGAAATCCATGCCCTATTGTCGCCCGTCACCCCCTGGGCGGACGAGGGAACCCGTGCTTCAGGCATCCGATGGCCCATCCGCCCTATGGAGTGACCCGGGTCACATGAATCGGGCTAAGTGGCTTAGGTTACCACGATCGTTGTGGCGCAAGGCTTTTGCGTAGGTGGCGCGCGAGTTTCGAGTATGGCCCTACGCGTTCGCATCCGTGGTCGTGGTCGTAGTTTTTCTGCCATGAGGCCGAAATTCGCCGGCCGACCAGATCGGGGGATCGAAATGTTGTCAGTACACGCTCCTGTCCAGCAGCCGCCGTCGACCGAGGCGTCTCGCGTCGTCGACACCCGGCCGACCGTGCTGATCACCGCGCAGGAAGTAAAGCTGTTGACGGCAGCCGCCATCGCGGCGCCGGCCAGGCAGGGCCTGTTCTCGCGGTGGATTGCGGCCCACCGGGCGGCCCGCGATGCCCGGCCCAGCCGGCGGTCGTATACCGCCCACTACGAATTCCTGGAGCACGCCGCGATGGCGCGCGCCATGGAACGCCTTTGACGCCTGCGACGCAAGTAACAGCAGCGCACACCCCTGCGATTACTCAGGCAGTAATTCCAAACGGGTCGGAGGAAGCGTGCGACGTCGATGGAAGGCCGCCTGCGGCGCCCTGATCCTGGTTGTCGCCGCCATGCTCGGGGAACTCGTTCCCGCTGCGGCACTGGCCGACCCGGTACCGGTACCCGCGCCCGCACCGGTCGCCAAGGACTTCTCGAACCCGGCGATCGTGGTGCTGGGATATGGCCTGCTGCCCGACGGTTCGATGCGGATGATCCTGCGCCGCCGAGTGCTGACCGGGCTCGCGGTCGCTCAGATGTACCCGCACTCACCGATCATCGTCACCGGCGGTAACCCGCAGAACGGCGTGACGGAAGCCGCGCAGATGCGCCGCATGCTGTTGATGCTCGGCTTCCCCGACAGCCGGATCATCGTGGAGGACAAGGCCAACAGCACGGTGCAGAACGCGCGGTTCTCAGTCCCCCTGGCCAACCAGGCCGGCACGTCGGGCATCATCCTGGTGACCTCGTCGACGCATCAGGGCCGCGCCGACGGCGATTTCGTCGACGCCGGGGCCAACCTGCTGGCCACCGTGAGCTACCCGGATGGAAATCCGACGCTGAACATCACCCAGTTCGCTCACGACGTGCTCAGCCCGCTCATCAATTTCGGCTGAGCACATACCCTGGAGGACGTGGAAAGCCCCGAACTCGTCGCCCTGTTGGCGGGCCGTCGTGTCGCGGTGCTCACCGGGGCCGGGATCTCCACCGACTCGGGCATTCCCGACTATCGCGGCCCCGACTCGCCGCCGGCGAACCCGATGACGATCCGCCAGTTCACCTCGAGCCGCGCGTTCCGGCAGCGGTACTGGGCCCGCAACCACCTGGGCTGGCGGCACATGGCTCAGACCCTGCCCAATGCCGGACATCGGGCGCTGGCGCACCTGGAGCGAGTCGGCGTGGTCAGCGGCGTCATCACCCAGAACGTGGACCTGCTGCACACCAAGGCCGGCAGCCACAACGTCATCAACCTGCACGGCACCTATGCGCAGGTGGTGTGCCTGGACTGCGGGCACACCATGTCGCGCGCGGCGCTGGCCGACGAACTCGAGGCGGCCAATCCGGGGTTCGCCGAGCGCGCTGAACGACTGGGCGGCATCGCCGTTGCGCCCGATGCGGACGCCATGGTCACCGACACCGAGTCGTTCGACTTCATCGACTGCCCGTCGTGCGGCGGGATGCTCAAACCCGACATCGTCTACTTCGGCGAGAGTGTGCGCAAAGAGATTGTCGCGCAGGCCTATTCGCTCGTTGAAGAGTCGGACGCATTGCTGGTCGCCGGGTCCTCGCTGACGGTGTTCTCCGGATACCGGTTCGTGCGGCAGGCCGCCGCGCTGGGCATCCCGGTCGCGATCGTGAACCGTGGCACCACCCGCGGCGACCACCTCGCCGCGGTCACGGTGGACAGCGGCTGTTCGCCGATGCTGGCGTTATTGGCCGACGAGCTGTCCGGGCTGATGTCCGCCTGAGCTACACGGCCACCAGGTCGTCGGCGTGCACGGCGGGACGGCGCATGTCGGCAGGCAGGTCTGAGGTCGACCGCCCGATCATCGTCGTCAGCTCGCCGGCGTCGTAGGCCACCACCCCGCGGGCGACCATCTCCCCGTCCAGATCGCGCAGCTCGACGACGTCACCGCCGAAGAACCGACCACTCACCTCGGTGATCCCGGCCGCCAGCAGGGAGCGCCGCTGCTTGACCACCGCACGCACCGCGCCGGCATCCAGCGTCAGGGCACCGGCGGCCTCGGCGGCGTAGCGAACCCAGAACCGTCGCGCCGACATCCGGTCGGGCCGTGGGGCGAACACCGTACCCACCGAGGCGTCGGTCAGCGCGGCGGCGGCATCGCCCGCCGCGGCCAGCAACACCGGAACCCCGGCGTCGGCGGCCAGCAGCGCCGAGGACAGCTTGGACCGCATCCCGCCGGTACCCAGCCGACTGCCCTGACCGGCTACCACGCCGTCGAGGTCGTCCGGCCCGCTCACCTCAGGGATGAACCGCGCGTCACCCTTCCGCGGATCCGCGTCGTAGAGCCCGTCGATATCGGAGAGCAGGATCAGCGCATCCGCGCCGACCAGGTGGGCCACCAGCGACGAGAGCCGGTCGTTGTCACCGAAGCGAATCTCATTGGTGGCCACGGTGTCGTTCTCGTTGACGATCGCCACCGCGTGCAGGGATCGCAGCCGGTCCAGCGTGCGCTGGGCGTTGGTGTGCTGCACCCGCATCGAAATGTCGTGCGCGGTCAGCAGCACTTGGCCGACCGTGCGGTCGTAGCGCGCGAAGGCCGCACTCCAGGCGTTGACCAGGGCGACCTGACCGACACTGGCCGCGGCCTGCTTGGTTGCCAGATCGGTCGGGCGCCGGTTCAGGCCCAGCGGCTCGATACCGGCCGCGATCGCACCCGAGGACACGATGACGACGTCGGAGCCCGCCTGCATCCGCGCCTCGATCGCGTCGACGAGCTGGGCCAGCCGGCCGGCGTCGAACAACCCCGACTTCGTGGTCAGGGCGGTGGTGCCGATCTTGACGACGACGCTGCGCGCGGCGCGCACCGCGTCGCGGTACTGGCTCACGCCCCGTCCTCGTGTTCGCGACGCTGGCGGCGGGCCTCCTTGCGCTCGTCGGCACCGATTCGGTCGGTTTGCTCCAGCCGGATATCGGTACCACGACCGGTCTGGATGACGTCGACACCGGCCGGGGTCTGCGGCTCCCAGTCGAAGGTCATATCGCCGATGGTGACCGCGCAGCCGGGTTTGGCGCCCTGCCGCCGCAATTCGTCCTCGACCCCGAGCCGGGCCAGCCGGTCGCCGAGGTAGCCGACGGCTTCGTCATTGTCGAAGTTGGTCTGGACGATCCAGCGTTCTGGCCGCACCCCGCGCACGATGAAGCCGCCGGGATTGGCATGGTCGGGCTCGACGGTGAAACCGGTCCGGTCGACCGGGACCGGCTTGATCACCGGGCGTCGCTGTACCACCTCCGGCTGTGCGGCCGCATACGCCGCCACCATGTCCCACAGCGCAAACGTCAGCTCCCGCAAGCCTTCCCGGCTCACGGTGGACACCTCGAACACCGGCCAGCCACGCGCCTCGACGTCGGCGCGCACGAATTCGGCCAGCTCTCTTGCCTCGGGGATGTCGATCTTGTTGAGCACCACTGCCCGCGGGCGGTCGGCCAGATCGCCGAGTGTCGAATCACCTTGCAGCGTTGGTCGATACGCGGCCAACTCGGCCTCCAACGCGTCGATATCGGAGATCGGGTCGCGGCCCGGTTCCAGGGTGGCGCAGTCGACCACATGGACCAGCAGCGCACACCGCTCGATGTGGCGCAGGAAGTCCAGGCCCAGCCCACGGCCCTGCGAGGCGCCCGGGATCAATCCGGGGACATCGGCGACGGTAAAGGTGTGATCCCCCGCCGATACGACACCGAGATTGGGCACCAGCGTGGTGAACGGGTAGTCCGCGATCTTGGGCTTGGCCGCTGAGATCGTCGACACCAGCGAGGATTTGCCGGCCGACGGGAAGCCGATCAGCCCGACGTCGGCGACGGTCTTGAGCTCCAGGGTGAGCTCGCGTTCCTCGCCCTTCTCACCGAGCAACGCGAAACCCGGGGCCTTGCGGGCCCGCGAGGCCAGCGCGGCGTTGCCCAGCCCACCACGGCCGCCCTCGGCTGCCACGAAGCGGGTGCCCGCACCGACCAGATCGGCCAGCAGGCGGCCGTTGGCGTCGAGTACGACGGTGCCGTCGGGCACCCTCACCTCGAGATCGGAACCGTTAGCTCCCTCGCGGTTATTGCCCATCCCCTGCTTGCCGGACGGGGCATCGACATGCGGGTGGAAATGGAAGTCGAGCAGGGTGTGCACCTGCGGATCAACGACGAGCACGATACTGCCGCCGCTGCCGCCGTTACCGCCGTCGGGTCCGCCGAGCGGCTTGAACTTCTCGCGGTGTACCGACGCGCAGCCGTGCCCACCGCTGCCCGCGCGGGCATGAATGACGGCGCGGTCGACGAAACGGGGCATCGGAGAGTCCTTTCAACCGCTAAGTGTGAACGTGATGCGAGATATCGGCCTCAACCTCGCAGTGGTTTCACACTCGCGAGTGAGACCTACTCCGGTCGCGCGACGCGAACGATGTTGACCGTCCTGCGTCCGCGCTTCTCACCGAACTCGACGGCGCCGGGTGCGGTGGCGAACAGGGTGTCGTCGCCGCCACGGCCGACGTTCACGCCGGGGTGGAAGTGCGTGCCGCGCTGGCGGACGAGGATCTCGCCGGCCTTGACGACCTGGCCGCCGAACCGCTTGACGCCGAGGCGCTGGGCGTTGGAATCGCGACCGTTGCGTGAGCTGGAAGCGCCCTTCTTATGTGCCATGTCAGTACGCTCCCTTACTTGATTCCGGTGACCTTGAGCACCGTCAGCGGCTGACGGTGGCCCTGCCGCTTGTGGTAGCCGGTCTTGTTCTTGAACTTGTGGATGCGGATCTTCGGGCCCTTGGTGTGCTCGAGCACCTCACCGGTGACGGCAACCTTCTCCAGCGCCTTGGCGTCGGAGGTGACCTTCGCGCCGTCGACCACCAGGGCGACGGGCAGAGAAACGGAGCCACCGGCCTCGACCTCGAGCTTCTCGACCTTGACTATGTCTCCAACGGCGACCTTGTACTGCTTGCCGCCGGTCTTGACGATTGCGTACGTCGCCATCGTTTCCTCTGCCTTGCTCTGCGGGCGCGCGCTAACCGAAGCTGCGTGCGCGGGTCTGGGGTTGCGGGATCTTGAGCCCGCTGCCACCGGCGTCGGACGCCTGGAGACAACTGCTCAAGGTTACGTGACCAGCACCGGGAGGGTCAAACCGCCACTCTAGGAAGCTGGCGGTCCAGCCGGCCGTGCTGCCGCCCGGCGCCGATGCCTGCCAGCCGACGCCGCCGGTTCCGGGGCTACGACGGCCTGGTCGACGTCATATTCGTCGGATTCGGACTCGTCATCCTCGTCCTCGTCGTCGTCATCCTCGTCGTCCTCGTCATCGTCATCGTCATCGTCATCGACGTCGAGGTTGTCCTCGTCGAGGTCCTCGTCGTCCTCGTCCAGGTCGACGTCGATCTCGTCTTCGTCGTCGTCCTCGTCGTCCTCGTCGTCGTCATCGTCCAGATCTTCGGCAGCGACTTCGTCGATGACCTGCTCGGCGGTATCTGCATCCTCGTAAGAGACCGCCTCCCGCTCGATCTCGTCGGCCAGCTCTTCCTCGGCCTCGTCGTCCTCGTGCTTACCGTTGGCCGCCGCCATCGCCTTGAACATCGGATGCTCACTGGAGTGCTGCGGCACCTTCGCGACCGGCGCCTCTTCGGTGCGGCCACGCTTGCCCCGCTTGCCTCGCCGGCCACCGCCAGTGCCAGCACTCGGCTCGGACCTACGCCCGGCGGCCTGTGCGGTGTCGATCGGATCGGCGTGCAGCACGATGCCTCGGCCACTGCAGTGCGTGCACGTGGTCGAGAACGCCTCGATCAGCCCGGTGCCCAGCTTCTTACGGGTCAGCTGGACCAGGCCGAGCGAGGTCACCTCCGACACCTGATGACGGGTGCGGTCGCGGCCCAGCGCCTCGGTCAGCCGCCGCAGCACCAAATCGCGGTTGGACTCCAACACCATGTCGATGAAGTCGATCACCACGATGCCGCCGATATCGCGCAGCCGCAGCTGACGCACGACCTCCTCGGCCGCCTCGAGATTGTTCTTGGTGACGGTCTGCTCGAGGTTGCCGCCCGCGCCGGTGAACTTTCCGGTGTTGACGTCGACGACCGTCATCGCCTCGGTGCGGTCGATCACCAGGGTGCCGCCCGAGGGCAGCCACACCTTGCGATCCAGCGCCTTGGCCAGCTGCTCGTCGATGCGATGCACCGCGAACACGTCCGGCCCGTCGCCACCGGGCGGATCGTACTTGGTCAGCTTCGAAACAAGATCGGGCGCAACGGAACTCACGTAGCCATGGATGGTCTCCCAGGCGTCGTCGCCCGAGACGATCAATCCGGAGAAGTCCTCATTGAACAAGTCGCGGATCACCTTGACCAGTACGTCGGGCTCTTCGTAGAGCGCGACGGCGGCGCCGGCTTTGTTGCCCTTGACCCGCTCGGCTTCCTCGGCGATCGTGGTCCAGCGTTCCTGCAGCCGGGTGACGTCGCCGCGGATGTCCTCTTCCTTCACGCCTTCAGAGGCGGTCCGGATGATCACACCGGCGTCGTCGGGCACCACGTCGCGCAGGATTTCCTTGAGCCGCTGACGTTCGGTGTCGGGCAGCTTGCGGCTGATCCCGGTCGACGACGCACCCGGCACGTACACGAGGTAGCGCCCGGCCAGCGACACCTGGGTGGTCAGACGCGCACCCTTGTGGCCGACAGGGTCCTTGCTGACCTGCACGACGACGTAGTCGCCGGGCTTGAGAGCCTGTTCGATCTTGCGCTGCGCGCCGCCGAGGCCGGCGGCCTCCCAGTTCACCTCACCGGCGTAGAGCACACCGTTGCGGCCGCGGCCGATGTCGACGAATGCGGCCTCCATCGAGGGCAGCACGTTCTGCACGATGCCGAGGTAGATGTTGCCGACCAGAGAAGCAGAAGCCGCCGACGTCACAAAATGCTCGACGACGACCCCGTCCTCCATGACGGCGATCTGGGTATAGCGGGCACCCTCGTGCGGGGGTTCGGTGCGGATCTTGTCGCGCACGACCATGACGCGTTCGACGGCTTCGCGGCGGGCCAGGAATTCGGCCTCGGACAGGATCGGCGGGCGCCTGCGGCCGGCGTCGCGGCCGTCGCGGCGGCGCTGACGCTTCGCCTCGAGCCGGGTGGAGCCGCTGATGCCCTGGATGGCGTCTGCGTCCTTTTCGGCACGGTCATTTCTGTCTTTGCGCGGCGCGCGCTCGTGGACCACGGTGTTCGGCGGGTCGTCCGAGGATCCATCGTCGCCGGCATCGCCGCCGCCGCCGGACTTGCGGCGCCGCCGCCTGCGGCGACGCCGGGTCGCGGCCTCACCACTGCCCGACTCGTCGTCGCTGTCGTCGTCATCGCCTTCCGACTCCTCGCCGGCCTCGGCGTTCTCGTCAGCGCCTTCGGGCCGCTCCGAATCGTCGCCTGCCTCACCGTCAGGACCGCCCTGCTCGCCACGGCCACGACCGCGACCGCGGCGGCCACGGCGGCGACGCCGGTTGGCGGGGCGTTCGGACTGGTCGCCGTCGGCTTCGGAGGTGGACTCGTCGTCCTCGTCGTCGTCGTCCTCGTCGTCGTCCTCGTCGTCACCGGCGGCGCGGGTGGCACGACGTTCGGCCTCGACCGGCTGCGGGGCGACGAACAGCGGCATGTACGCCGCCTGCTCGACCGGAGCGGTCTCGAGGATCAGCCGCGACTCCGGCTCCTCCGACGCTTCGTTGGCTTCGGCCGGCTCGGCGATCTCAGGGGCTTCGGCGGCCTCGGTATCGATCTCGAGCATCAGCGCCTCGGGCGCCGGGGTTTCCTGCGCTGCCGGCTCGGCGGTGCTGTCCTCGGGGCTGGCCGCCAGGACATCGCGGACCCGCACCGCGTCGGTGCGATCCACGCTGGAGTGCGGGCTTCTCGCGCGGCCGTCAAGCTCGCTCAAGGCGTCGAGCACGCGCCGGCTCGTGGTGCCGAGCACGCGTGCGAGCGAATGCACCCTCAGGCGCTCAGGCAGATCGTGACCCGCGGCAGGTGCCGGGGGTCCCCACTCCGTCTGGGGTTCGTTTTCGGGTAGTTCCTGATAGAGGTCATCGTCGGCCACGTATTCTCCTCAAGCCCCCGGGCGCGTCACATCGACGCGGCCACGCGAGGGCTTCCGCTATTTGCCCGGGTTAGATCGCCCGGGCTTTTTTATGGTCTCGCTCCGAGTTGTTCACGGGGAACGCGCTCGGTGCCTGGCTGAATGATGGCTGTGACGGTCGGCGCCTCACCAATGGTGCAGGTGGTCGCGCACGTCGTAAGTCTTCATCCGGATACGCCTTGTGGGCACATCCGGGATCAGTATCCCACACCACACACCCTGTTCGGACGACAGTGGCGCGGGAAGTGCGTTCAGACGCCGGGAAACCAGAGCGCGATCTCGCGCGCGGCGGACTCTGGAGAGTCTGAGCCGTGCACGAGATTGAACTGCGTTTCCAGGCCGAAATCACCGCGGATCGTGCCCGGTGTCGCCTTCTCCACCGGGTCGGTTCCGCCGGCGAGCTGACGAAACGCCGCGATCGCACGGGGGCCTTCCAGGATCGCCGCCACCACCGGGGCTGAGGTGATGAACTCCAGCAGCGAGTCGAAGAACGGCTTGCCGTCGTGCTCGGCGTAGTGCGCACGGGCCAGCTCGTCGCTGACCTGTTTGAGCTCCAGGGCAGCGATCGTCAGGCCTTTGCGTTCGATTCGGCTGATGATCTCGCCGACCACCCCGCGCTCGACGCCGTCGGGCTTGATCAAAACCAGAGTCCGCTCGCTCATTTAGCGCCGTTCCTCCTCATCGCTTCGCTCTGCATCGTCACCGGCGCGGTCACGGCGCACAGCGTACCGTTACATGTGAAGTTGGCCGTTGTTGGCCAGTGCCGGGGTAACGGTTGCCCGGTCCGGGTTCCCGCGTATGTTCCGGCGAGGTGGGCGAGATTCGGTTCCTCGCGTCCTTGGTCGGTGGCGGACATGAGACCGCGGCCAGATCCGCGCGCCGCAACGACCCCAGATGTGCGGCAACCGCATCTAGCACGTGCTCGTCATCGGCGGTGGTGTGCAGCCGAGTAGTGATCATCACCCCGGTTGGGGCGGCGACCGGCTTCACTCCACGCCACTCACGCAGCCGGCGCACCGTCACGCGCAACCAGCGCCTTCATCCACAGCCGCGATGGTCGCACACAAACCGCCAGCAGTTCTCAACCCGTCAGTCCGGTGGTTGCTGCTGGCCGGGCAGTAGGCCGCGGCGCTGCCTGCGCAGGACCTCGACGCGCAGGTAGGCGATGATCCCCCAGACGACCACGAACACCACACCGACCATCCCGACCGCGGGGTACACGAAGAACCCGGCGACCAGGATCAGCTGAACACCCAGATTCAGCCACACTGCCCACGACCGGCCCTGCACCCCGGCCAGCAGCACGAGGAACACCGCGAAGCCGACGAGATAGGCCGTCGACCACGCGGTGAGTCCGCCGCCGACCATGTTGACCACGGGCAGCGCCAACAGGACCACGATCGCTTCGAGGATGAGGGTGCCGGCCATGACGCCGCGGAAACTCTTCCAGGGATCCGGAGCCTGGGGCACGTCGGGCGTGTCGCTCATTGCGGGTCCTTCCCGAACAGGGTGCGGGCCGCGCCGGCGGTCACCACGGAACCGGTGATGACGATCCCGGCCCCGGAGAATCCGTCGGATTCGGCCGCGGAGTCCTCCACCAGTGCGGTGGCGACCTCGATGGCGTCGGGCAGCGTCTCGGCGCGCACCACCCGGTCCGGCCCGAAGATCTCCTCCGCGCGCATCGCCAGCGCGTCGACCTCGAGCGCGCGGGGCGAGCCGTTGTGCGTGACGACGATCTGGTCGAACGCGGGCTCCAGCGCGGTGAGGATGCCGGTGACATCCTTGTCCCCCATCACCGACAGCACCCCGACGAGGAATCGGAAGTCGAACTCGGTGCCGAGCGCATCGGCCAGTGCGGCCGCGCCGGCGGGGTTATGGGCGGCGTCGATGAACACCGTCGGCGCGCTGCGCATCCGCTCGAGCCGGCCGGGGCTGGCCGCGGCGGCGAATCCGGCTCGCACCGTGTCGATGTCGAGCTGCCGGTCGGAGCCGGCGCCGAAGAACGCTTCGACCGCGGCCAGCGCCACGACGGCGTTGTGGGCCTGATGCTCGCCGTGCAGGGGCAGGAAGATGTCGGAGTACACCCCGCCGAGGCCCTGCAGCTGCAGCACCTGCCCGCCGATGGCGACCTGGCGGCCCAGTACGGCGAACTCGGAATCCTCGCGGGCCACCGCGGCATCGGACTGAACCGCCTGCGCCAGAAGCACTTCCATCGCTTCGGGCGCTTGGCGGCCGATGATCGCGACGGTGTCGGTCGGGACCAGATCACCGCGGGGCGCACCGATGATGCCGGCCTTCTCGGCGGCGATCTCGGCGACGGTGTCACCGAGGTACTCGGCGTGGTCGATGCCGATCGGGGTGATCACCGCGACGGGCGCGTCGACGACGTTGGTGGCATCCCAGCGCCCGCCCATCCCGACCTCGACGACGGCGACATCGACCGGGGCGTCGGCGAAGGCGGCGAACGCCATCGCGGTGAGCACTTCGAACTTGCTCATCGCCGGGCCGGCCGGACCTAGTTGGCCCGCTTGTGATTGCGCGTCGACGATGTGCACGAACGGTTCGATCTCGCGGTAGACCTCGACGTAGCGCGCCGGGCTGATCGGCTCGTCGTCGATCGCGATGCGCTCGACGGCGGACTGCAGGTGCGGGCTGGTGGTGCGTCCGGTCCGGCGGCTGAACGCCGTCAGCAGCGCATCGACGATGCGGGCCACCGACGTCTTGCCGTTGGTGCCGGCGATGTGGATGCACGGGTAGCTCAGCTGTGGTGAGCCGAGCATCTCCATCAGCGCCTCGATGCGCGTGGTGCTGGGCTCGAGTTTGGTCTCCGGCCAGCGCTGATCGAGCAGATGCTCCACCTGCAGCAGCGCGGCGATCTCGTCGGGTGTCGGGTCGCTCATGCCAGCGCAGCCAGCCGCGCGGTGATCCGCTCGACTTCCTCGCTGGCCAACTGCTGGCGGGCACGGATTTTGGCGACGACATCGTCGGGCGCCTTGGCCAGGAACGCTTCGTTACCGAGTTTGGCTGCGGTGCCTGCCAATTCCTTCTGCGCGGCGGCCAGATCCTTTTCCAGGCGGCGACGTTCGGCGGCCACGTCAACAGTGCCCGAGGTATCGACCTCGACGTTGACGGTGCCGATGGAGAGCCGGACCTCGATGTGTGCGCTTGCGTTGAAGTCGTCACCGGATTTGGTCAGCCAGGCCAGCGCGGTCACCGGGGCGACCTGACCATCCAGGCCGGCGGCATCGACACCCGACAGCCGAGCAGGCACCTTCTGCCGGTCGGCCAGGCCCTGGTCACTGCGGAACCGCCGGATCTCGGTCACCAGCTTCTGCACATCGGCGATCCGCCCGGCGGCAACCGGATCCAGCGCGATCCCGGAGGATGTCGGCCACTGCGCCATCACCAGCGACTTCACCTCTCCCGTCGCTTCGCTCGCCCCGGCCCCACCCGTCAGCGCTTTCCACAGCGTCTCGGTGACGAACGGCATCACCGGGTGCAGCAGCTTGAGCAGGGTGTCCAGCACCGCGGCGAGCACCGCGGTAGTGGCTGAAAGCCCCTCGGCAAGCTGCACTTTCGCCAGCTCCAGGTACCAGTCACAGAACTCGTCCCACGCGAAGTGGTAGAGCGATTCGCAGGCCCGGCTGAATTCGTAGCCGTCGAGAGCCGAATCCACTTCGGCCCGAACCTCTTCAAGGCGACCCAGGATCCAGCGGTCGGCGTCCGTGAGGTCGGCCATATCCGGCAGCGGTGCCGGTGCGGCACCGTTCATCAGCGCAAACCGGGTGGCGTTGAACAGCTTGGTGGCGAAGTTGCGCGACGCGCGAGCTGCGTCGTCACCGATGGACAGGTCACCACCAGGGCTGGCGCCGCGGGCCAGGGTGAACCGGAGCGCGTCGGCACCGAACTGTTCGACCCAATCCAGCGGATCGATGCCGTTACCCTTCGACTTGCTCATCTTGCGGCCGTGCTCGTCGCGGATCAGCCCGTGCAGGAAGACGTTCTCGAACGGCACCTGCGGCCCGCGCGCGCCGTCAAGCGTGATGGTCTCATCACCCGACACGAACGTTCCGAACATCACCATGCGCGCCACCCAGAAGAACAGGATGTCGTATCCGGTCACCAAAACGCTTGTCGGATAGAACTTTTCCAGCTCGGGGGTACGGTCGGGCCAGCCCATGGTGGAGAACGGCCACAACGCCGACGAGAACCACGTGTCCAACACATCGGGGTCCTGCTCCCAGCCCACCGGCGGGGTTTCATCCGGCCCGACGCACACCTGCTCGCCGTTGGGGCCGTGCCAGATCGGAATGCGGTGGCCCCACCACAGTTGCCGCGAGATGGTCCAGTCGTGCATATCATCGACCCAGGCGAACCAGCGGGGCTCGAGACTCTTCGGGTGAATGACGATATCGCCGTTGCGCACCGCATCACCGGCCGCCTTGGCCAGTGATTCGACCTTCACCCACCACTGCAGGCTCAGGCGCGGTTCGATCGGCTCGCCGCTGCGCTCGGAGTGCCCGACGCTGTGCAGGTACGGTCGCTTCTCGGCGACGATGCGACCTTCGGCGGCCAGCGTCTCACGCACCGCAACACGCGCCTCGAATCGGTCCATACCGTCGAATCGTGTTCCGGTGTCGGCGATCCGGCCCTTGGTATCCAGCATCGTCGGCATCGGCAGGTTGTGTCGCAGCCCGATCTCGAAGTCGTTCGGATCGTGCGCGGGGGTGACTTTGACTGCGCCGGTTCCGAACTCGGGGTCGACGTGCGCGTCGGCCACAATGACGATGTCACGATCCAGGAACGGGTGCGGCAGCGTCTTGCCGACCAGATCCCGGTAGCGCTCGTCGTCGGGGTGCACCGCGATCGCGGTGTCACCCAGCATCGTCTCGAGCCGGGTGGTGGCCACCACGATGTGCGGTTCGGAATCGTTCATCGACCCGTAGCGGAACGACACCAACTCGCCCTCGACGTCCTCGTATTTGACTTCGAGGTCGCTGATCGCGGTCTCCAGTACCGGCGACCAGTTCACCAGCCGCTCGGCCTGGTAGATCAGGCCGGCGTCGTAGAGCCGCTTGAAGATCGTGCGCACCGCCCGGGACAGACCGTCGTCCATGGTGAACCGGTCCCGGCTCCAGTCGACGCCGTCCCCGATCGCACGCATCTGGCCGCCGATGGTGCCGCCCGATTCGCGCTTCCAATCCCAGACCTTGTCGACGAACAGCTCGCGGCCGAAGTCCTCTTTGGTCTTCCCGTCCACGGCAAGCTGCTTTTCGACCACGCTCTGGGTGGCGATACCGGCGTGATCCATCCCCGGCAGCCACAGCACCTCGTAGCCCTGCATGCGCTTGCGCCGGGTCAGCGCGTCCATCAGCGTGTGGTCGAGCGCGTGCCCCATGTGCAGGCTGCCGGTGACGTTCGGTGGTGGCAGCACGATCGAATAGGCGGGCTTATCGCTCGTAGCGTCGGCCGTGAAGTAGCCGGCATCGACCCAGCCCTGATAGAGCTCCGCCTCTACCGCACCCGGATCCCAGGACTTGGGCAGGGCGTCGGCGCGGGAGTCGTCAGTGGTGGTCACCCGACAAGTCTAAGAACGCGGGAGACCGGCCCGGCGGGCGACCTGTGCGGTCGTGACCTGCGCTACTTCTTGCCGCCCAGCAGCCCGCCCAGGATGTCCCCGATGGCACCGCCCTGTTTACCGCCGAGCACATTGCCCAGAATGCTGCCGAGCGGGTTGTCCCCACCGCCAGATCCGCCGCCCGACTGCTTGCTCAGATACGCCAGCACGATCGGGATGAGAATCGGCAACAGCTTCTTGATCAGGTCACCGCCGCCTGCGCCCGATCCGGACAGCGCCGAGGCCACGGTCTCGGTGTCGTTGCCGCCGAAGATCCGTGCGACGAACTGGTCACCGGCACCGCTGTCGACGCCGGTCGCGATCGCCGATTCGAGCTCGCTGGAGTCGATATCGTCGGAGACGACGTTGTGCTGGATGCTGCCGACGAGGGTGGGCACCAGGGTCTGGATCGCCTGGTTCACTTCCCCCTCTGGGGCACCAAGCCGGTTGGCGATATCCGCCACGGGAATTTGACTCATAAGATCGTCGAGACCGGCCATGGTGTCCACCTTCATCGCTGGATTGTGCGGCTCCGCAAGCCGACACTAGTCCTCGAGGCGGACCGTCTCCAGGGAAATGTCCGCGGCCGGAAACCGGTCGAGCAGGGCATCTCCCATGGCGGCGGCGGGAGTGAGAACACCGCGCAAATCCGAGAGCTTGTCGCGGTCGAGTGCCAGCGCCAGACCGCATTCGCCGAGCATCACCGCGGTGGCCTTGTAACCCGGGTCGCCCTGCTGGGAAATGGTGGCCCGGTAGCGCGCGCCGGTCGTGGTGGTCGTGTACGTCTCGGCGCGGTAGTAGCCGCGGTCGCGGGTCTCCTCGCTGGGCCCGGTGCCGGGTTTGGGCGCGATACGCTCCACCAGCCGGCGGGGCAGGAAGCGGAAGAACCGGCTGCCCAGCGCCACGACACCGTTGTTGGCCGCGCTCGCCACTGCCGATGCCACCGGCGCGGCGACCGACGAACCGACGCTCATGTTCTCCGCATACCGGAACCGACGACCGTAGGCGTAGTGCAGAAGTGCGTTGCTGCGCCGCACGATTCGCGTGTTGTACATCGCCATCGCGAAGCCCGTTGTCCACACGCGGGCCAGCTCGGGCGCGATATCGGCGCCCCGCCGCCACGGCAGGTCGGGCTGGGGACCGAGTTCGGGTTCCGCGGCCCGGTCGTCGGTCAGCGTGTACGGGTCCTCGAGCATGCGCCGGGTGTTCGGGTCGTTGGACGAGGCGCGGAAGACCTCGATCATCGACGCGACCGTGCCGCCCGACACCCCGCCGGAGAATCCGCGCAGCACGAAGTCGGTGTCACCGAGCTCGCCGGTACCGTCACGCTGTGCCCGACGGTAGAGGGCGAAGACACTCATATCCGAAGGGATGGAATCGAATCCGCACGCGTGCACGATGCGCGCGCCGGTATCGACGGCCTGCTTGTGATAGTCGTCGATGCTTTGTCGCACGAACATGGCCTCGCCGGTGAGATCGGCGTAATCGGTACCCGCCGCCGCGCAGGCCGCCACCAGCGGCAGGCCGTAGCGGGTGTAGGGGCCGACCGTGGTGATGACGACGCGGGTGCGCGCGGCCATATCGTTCAGCGACGACGGCGACCCGGCGTCGGCGGTCAGAATCGGCCAGGATTGCGCCGATTCGCCGAGCGTCTCTCGCACCGCGAGCAGCTTGTCGGGCGACCGGCCGGCCAGGGCGATCCGCGCATCGCCGCCGGCCCGGGCCAGGTATTCGGCGGTGAGCTTGCCGACGAATCCGGTGGCTCCGTATACGACGATGTCGAATTCCCGCTGCGCTGCCGTCATGAGCGCCAACATACCGGGCGAATTCAGCCCAGCGTTTCGGGCAACGACGCCGCCTCCCCCAGCACATGCTCGGCCAGGAACGTCGTGACCACCTGGTACCAGATCTTGGCGTGCTGCGGGGACAGCACCCAGTGGTTCTCGGATGGGAAGTACAGGAACCGGTGCGCGGAGGTGCCGTCGTCGGCCGCGGGCAACCCGGAGTCGGTCAGCAGCTCGTACCATAGTCGCAGCGCCTCGCCGATCGGCACTCGATAGTCCTTGTCGCCGTGGATCACCAGCATCGGGGTGGAGATGTTCCCGACGAAACGGTGTGGCGAATTCGCTTGTGCCATAGCCGGTGTCATCTCGCGAGCCCAGTAGTAGGCGCCGTCGGTGGTCGGGCCGAACTGGTCGAGCGCCCACAGGCTGGCGTGGGTGACGATCGCCGCGAAGCGGTCGGTGTGCCCGGCCACCCAGTTGGCCATATAACCGCCGAAGGAGCCGCCCATCGCGGCGATGCGATCGGCGTCGATGCGCGGGTCGGCGACTGCGGCGTCGACGGCGGCCATCAGGTCTTCGTACGGCGGCCCACCCCAGGCCCCCCACCCACGCTGGATGAACTGCTGCCCATAACCGGTGGACAGCGCGGGATCGGGCAGCAGCACCGCATACCCCCGCGCGGCCATCAGCCAGGGATTCCACCGCCACGACCACACGTTCCAGCTGCCCAGCGGTCCACCGTGAATCCAGAGCAGCAGCGGCGCAGGCCGGTCCGTGCCAGGCAGCACCAGCCAGGACCGCACTGGGGTGCCGTCGTCGGCGGTGGCGACGATCTCGGTGAGTTCACCCGGCAGCGCGGGCAGTTCCACGCATGGCAGCGCGGCGATCCCTCCGGAGGGGTCGATGCGCACCGGGTGCGGCGGCGCCGCATACGAGGTCCGCAGCGCGTAGACGATGCCGCCGGGTGCGCTGATGACGTCGCTGTAGCTGTAGTCGTCGCCTGCGATCTGCCGGACATCGCCGTCGAGGCTGATCTCGAAGATCGGGCATCGGCCGTTGTCGTCGGCGGTGACCAACAGCGTCGCGCCGTCGTGGGTCCACGTCACCGAGGCCGGCCAGCGGTCCCATCCGGTCGCCAGCTGCGCCCACTCCCCCGAGGCCAAACTCAAGTGACACAGCGTGATTCGTGGCGCCTCATGCGGGGTGGACACGGATTCGCGGGTGAACACCACGCTGGTGCCGTCCGGTGAGATGGCCGGGTGCTCCAGGTCGGCGGCGATGTCCTCGGCGATCACGGAGCGCTCACCGGTCTGCAGGTCGATACGCATCAGCACCGACCGCAGCGCCGCGCGCGGTGCGGCTACCCGCCAGCTCGCAACGGCGAACGTGCCGTCGGGGCTCACCACGAAATCGGCGTCGCCGAGCGCGGCCCCCGGCTGGCGGGTGAGGTCGGTGAGGCCGCCGTCGGCGGCGACCCCGAACAGGTGGGTCTGGCCGGGCCCCAGGTCCTTGTCCCAGTGCCGCACCGGGTAGCCGGTGTGCAGGATCGCGCTGATTTTGTTGTCCTTGCGCAGTTTTCGCAGCCGGCGCTCGTCGTCGACGGTGTCGGCCGAGGGCAGCAGCGGTGCACCGATCACGACAGTGGCTGCGGCGCGCGCGGTCCGCACGGCGGTGATCCCGGCGGGCAGCTCGGCCAGCTGGGCGGCCTCCCCACCCGCGACCGGTAGCTTCCACAGCGCGGCGGGCGGTTTGTCGTCGTCCTCTCCTGCCCGCACCGCGATGAAGAGCAGATCCCCGTCAGCGGTGAAGGCCGGCGCGGCCTCGCCCTTGGCCCCGCGCGTCAGCCGGCGGGCCGGCAACACCCCGGCCGGATCGAGCTCCCACACCGCGGTGATGTATTCGGTCTTGGCGGCGTTGAGTTCGGCGATTGTGGTGACGACGCGTGACCCGTCCGCCGACACCGCGAGTCCGGAGACGCGCGGGAGGGCGAGGTAGTCGTCAAGGTCGTCAAATGGGCCGGTGGTCATCAGCACACGTTACGTTTTACGCATGGCCGAGATCGCTGTCGTCGGGGCGGGGATCGCCGGACTCGCCGCCGCTGTGGCACTCCAAACTGCGCGGCCATTCCGTCACAGTGATCGAAGAGCGGACCGACACCAGCTCCGGCGCCGGCATCAGTATTTGGCCCAACGCGCTCGCCGCGCTCGACCAACTCGGCATCGGCGACCAGGTGCGGGCGGCCGGCGGCCGGATCACCGCGGGTGCGATGCGCTGGAAGGACGGCACCTGGCTGCGCCGCCCGTCGGGCGAGCGGATCGTCACCGCACTGGGCGAACCCTTGGTCGTATTGCAGCGGGTCGCACTGCGCGACATCCTGGCCGGGGCGCTCGCGCCGGGCACCATCGTCGACGGGGTCGCGGTGCGCGCCGTGGGCAGCACGCCTGCCGGGGTTCGGCTGCACCTGACCGACTCCTCGACGCGTGACGCTGACGCGGTGGTGGGCGCCGACGGCACCGGATCCGTGGTGGCCCGCCACCTCAACGGCCCGCTTCCCCATCGCTACGCCGGATACACAGCCTGGCGCGGAGTGTCCTCGCTGGCTATCGACGCCGATCTGGCGGGCGAGACGATGGGGGCCGGCGCGGAGGTCGGCCACGTCCCGATGGGGCCGGACCGGACGTATTGGTTCGCCACCGAGCGCGCGGCCGAGGGCGCCACCTCACCCCAGGGCGAGCTTGCCTATCTGTGCGCCAAGCTGGCGTCGTGGGTCGCGCCCATTCCGGCGATGCTCGCGGCCACCGGGCCCGCCGAGGTGCTGCGCAACGATCTCTACGACCGCAAGACCGCCCAGCGCTGGGCGGCGGGGCCGGTGGTGCTGGTCGGCGACGCCGCCCACCCCATGCGGCCGCACCTGGGCCAGGGCGGCTGTCAGGCACTCGAGGACGCCGCCGTGCTGGGCGCATGTGTCGACCTGTCCTCGGACCTGTCGCGCGCGTTCACCGCGTTCGAGGCGTTCCGCAGGCCGCGGGTGAGCGCCATCGTCGCCGAATCGCGGCTGATCGGCCGGATGGTCAACCTGCGGCCGGCGGCCCTGAGCGCGCTGGCCAGCAGGGCCACCGTGGTGCTGCCGGAGTCCGTGGTGACCCGCCACCTGGCGTCGATCGCGGCCGGCTCGGCGTTTCGGCTGCCGACACGCAACGACGCCCAGTCGGCGTAAGCCGGCTGGGCGTCGTCAGCGAGGTTTTAGTGCAGGCCGAGGGCGTTGGCGATGGCGCGGCCCGGATCGTGGAAGGCCTGGCACATCTTGTTGAAGTCGATCGACTTGAACGGGCCGCTCAGGACGTTCGAGCAGGCGCCCTGGGCCGGGGCCGGGGCAGCGCCGCCGGAGACCGGGGTGGCGAACGCCGGGGTGCCGGCGGCCTGGCCGCACGACGGCCATGCGCCCATACCCTGCTTGCGGGCGACGTTCTCGGCGACCCGGATCTGCTCCTCACGGGTGGCCTGGTGCGGGGCGCCGGTGCCGCCGTTGGCGGTCCAGGTCGCCTGCTTGAACTGCAGGCCGCCCGAGAAGCCGTTGCCGGTGTTGGCGGCCCAGTTGCCGCCGGACTCGCACTGCGCGACCGCATCCCAGTTCACGCCGTTGTCGGCGCTGGCATTTCCGCAGCTCAGAACGAATCCGGCCAGGGCCAGCGCTCCGGAGATGACTGCGAGGGTGAAGATCCTGCGCAAAGTGCTCATTGGTATTTCCCTTCCCGACAAAGGGGGCACTGATGTGCCGCTGTGAGGTGAATCGCACCTTGTGATGCAGCCGTTACAGGCGTGTCGGTTGTTTTTTCTGAGATTTTTGATAAGGAAGTTCCCATAGAGACAAGAGTGGCGCCGAGTCCGTAGACCCGGCGCCACTCTTGAGAGCGCTATATCAGCCGCGACGGCCGCAGACCGGCCATGCTCCTCGACCCTGGCTACGCAGGACGTTCTCCGCAACCCGGATCTGCTCATCGCGCGAAGCCATGTGCGGGGAGCCGCTGCCACCATTGGAACGCCAGGTCCCGATGGTGAACTGCAGGCCGCCGTAGTAACCGTTGCCGGTGTTGATTGCCCAGTTGCCGCCGGACTCGCACTGTGCGACCGCGTCCCAGTTCATGCCGTCAGCCGAGGCAGTACCGGTACCTACGAACATCGGAGCCACCACGGCGGCACCGCCGATCGCGGCCATCCCGAGGGAGCGTGCGAGTGTCTTGCGGACGTTCTTCAACAGTTTTCCTTTCGCCGTGCACACGCCGATTGCCATCCCGCCAGACGGGGTACAGCCCGTAACGGGACTGCTGGATTCGGGTCGTGCCGTCTCGGTCGGGCACGACAGCGCGGCCGGTGGGCATCACCTCGGGGCTTGCACACCCGGTGATCCACGAAAGGCCCATCGGACCTCCCGGCCCCGCTCATACGCAGGGTTCGAATTTGTGGAGTTATAGGTGGAGATGTTTGCTCCCAAAGGGATCGGATAGGACCGTACGGAGCCGATCGAGTGAAGTCACATCAACGGCACGCTTATATCGGTTCGATAACAGGATGATCACGACCGCAACCTATGAGTTGTCTATGCAGGTCAGCCCAGCGTTTCGCGACCAGGCAATACGTTGACACGCCCGTCAATTTTGTGATTTAAATCACGCACTATTTGTGGGCTGGGCCACAGGTTTTTGATAACGCAACACACCAATCACGTTGCCGCGAGGCGCCTTCCACCCACCCTCCCCGCCACGAGGGCCCTCGGAGGCCGATTTCATTAGCTGGACAGCTCCCCCCGGGTCCTGTCCGATCTGATGGTCAAACCCATTGCCAGAAAACAGTTTTCGGCTTCCTAGATGAAGTGCTGAGCCAGGCGCAGACGTCAGGGTGACAGACCAACCCCGGCTCCGCGGGTCCAGAATGCCTTGCGCGCCAAGCGTGTTGAAGACGGCCGGAACCCCACCCGAACCCTCGGGTCAGCACCCATACGCCGCGCGCCCGCCAGATCGCCGCGCCGCCGCCTCGCCAGGCACCGAACCGAGGCGAAATGGCTGGATATCGCAGCATTTCAGGATCGCTGGCGGGTGAAATACGTTCCGGCTCAGGGGATCTTGGATCTCAAAAACCCGGAATGAACGCAATATGTCGAATCTATAAACCGTATTTCCAAATTAACGCCCAAATTGGACGAAATTGCCGATTTATAGTGCTATTTGCTGCTCAAGGTCTGCAGGCGAATTGACGTTGGCCAGCGCCGGACCGGCCGGTATCACGACCCGCTGGGTGACGACCGTCTCGGCCAGCGCCCGCATGCTGCGTTCGCCCGCGGCGACCAGGGCGTCGATGTGGTCGGCGAGGTCGGTGCGGTAGATGCCGGCCAAATAGTGGTCCCGGCCGTCCCAGGGCAACACGATGTCGACACCCCGGTACTCGGCCAGCTCGTCGATGACATCAGTGGTCAGGAACGGCATGTCGACCGCGCTGACGAACGCCCGCTCCAGGCCGGCCGCCGCGGCGGCGCGTAGCCCACGGCCGGTGGCCAGCAGCGGCCCCACCCCGCGAACCTCGTCGCGCAGCACCTCGGCTTCCAGCGCAGGTAACGCCTGGCCAGGGGCGGCGATCACGAATACCGGCGCGCATCGGGATCCCAGGACGCCGATGGTGTACTCGACCATCGTGGTGCCGCCGTCGGGATGCGCCAGCGTGGCCTTGTCCCTGCCCATACGGCGCGACGCCCCACCAGCCAACACAACGGCGGCCAGCGGGGCGGGCGTGCTCACGGTTGGAGTCTAGGCTCGGCTAGTCAACGGTCCAGGTGTCGCGACCGCGCAGCAGCGATTGCAGCGCGTGCCGGTCATGCGGCGTGGCCTCGCGCGCCATCCGGACCTGGTCACGGGCCGCGTCGTCGTACGACGGCCGGCTGACCTGGCGGAAGACACCCATCACGGTGTGCTCGAGGTTCTGCTCATTCAGCCGCGACAGCGCGAAGGCGTAGGCGGAGTCCTCGATGGTCGCGTCGTGCACCACGATGTCGCTGACCGCGACATCGGCGGTCTTGGCGACGTCCAGCCCGAACCCGGTCTTGACCACGCAGTACTCACCGTTGACGCCGAAGGTCACCGGCTCACCCTGGCGAACGTTGATGATCCGCTCCTCGGCGCCTTCCTTGCGGAGCAGGTCGAAGGAGCCGTCGTTGAAGATCGGGCAGTCCTGCATGATCTCGACCAGTGCGGCACCACGATGCGAGGCGGCCGCCTTGAGCACCTCCGACAGACCCTTGCGGTCGGAGTCCAGCGCCCGGCCGACGAACGTCGCCTCGGCGCCCAGTGCCAGCGACACGGGGTTGAACGGATAGTCCAGCGAGCCCATCGGGGTGGACTTGGTGACTTTGCCGACCTCGGAGGTCGGCGAGTACTGGCCCTTGGTCAGACCGTAGATCCGGTTGTTGAACAGCAGGATCGTGATGTTGACGTTGCGGCGCAGCGCGTGGATCAGGTGGTTGCCACCGATCGACAGGGCGTCGCCGTCACCGGTGACCACCCAGACCGACAGGTCCGGGCGGGCCAGCGCCAGACCGGTGGCGATGGTCGGCGCACGGCCGTGGATCGAGTGGAAGCCGTAGGTCTCCAGGTAGTACGGGAAACGGCTGGAGCAGCCGATGCCGCTGACGAAGGCGATGTTCTCGCGGCGCAGGCCCAGATCCGGCAGGAAGTTACGGATCGTGTTGAGGATGACGTAGTCACCGCAGCCCGGGCACCAGCGCACCTCCTGGTCGCTGGTGAAGTCCTTGGCTTTCTGCGGCTCGTCGGTGGTCGGCACCCACGCCGTCTTGGACACACCAGGTGCCAGCAGATCCGAGCCGATCAGGTCAGTCATCCGTTCACTCCTGCGCCAACTGTGCCGGTACTCACGGTAGCTGCCGCAAGTCTGGCGAATTTCGCTTTGTCGCTTTCCTTTTCGGCCAGCGTCCCGTCCAGCGCGGCATCGATGATGCCCTCCAGCTCGTCGGCCAGGAACGCCATGCCCTCCACCTTCGTCACCGAGTGGACGTCGACCAGGTACGTGCCGCGCAACAGCAACGCCAGCTGACCGAGGTTCATCTCCGGCACCACCACGTTCGGGTACTTGCGCAGTACCTCGCCGAGGTTGGCCGGCATGGGATTGAGGTGGCGCAGGTGAGCCTGGGCAACCTTGATCCCGCGGCGGCGGGCCCGGCGGCACGCTTCACCGATCGGGCCGAACGAACTTCCCCAGCCCAGGATCAGCAGCTCGGCGTCGCCGGTCGGGTCGTCGACCGTGATGTCGGGCACCGTGATCCCGGCGATCTTGGCCTGCCGCAACCGGACCATGAGGTCATGGTTCGCCGGCTCGTAGGAGATGGCGCCGGAACCGTTGGCCGCCTCCAGGCCGCCGATGCGGTGCTCCAGACCGGGGGTGCCGGGAACCGCGAACTGGCGGGCCAGCGTCTCCGGGTCACGGGCGTAGGGCTGGAAATCCTCGCCGGCCTTGGCGAAGTTGGGCTCGATCGGCTCGAAGGAGTTGATGTCCGGGATCCGCCATGGCTCCGAGCCGTTGGCGATCGCACCGTCGGACAGCAGGATCACCGGCGTCCGATAGGTCAGGGCGATCCGCGCGGCCTCGATGGCCACCTCGAAGCAGTCCGAGGGGGTGCTCGCGGACAGCACAGCCACGGGTGACTCGCCGTTGCGCCCGAACATGACCTGCAGCAGGTCGGCTTGCTCGGTCTTGGTGGGCAGGCCGGTGGACGGGCCGCCGCGCTGCACGTCGATCACCAGCAGCGGCAGCTCGGCCATCATGGCCAGGCCGATCGCTTCGGACTTCAGCGAGATACCGGGGCCTGAGGTGCTGGTGACGCCGAGGGCACCGCCGTAGGACGCACCGATCGCAGCGCCGACGCCGGCGATCTCATCCTCGGCCTGGAAGGTCAAGACGTTGAAGTTCTTGTGCTTGGACAGCTCGTGCAGGATGTCCGACGCCGGCGTGATCGGGTAGGTGCCGAGCACCACCTGGATGTCGGCGAGCTGACCGGCGGCGATCACGCCGTAGGCCAGTGCGGTGTTACCCGAGATCTGGCGGTACTCACCGGAAGCCAGCTTGGCCGGGGCGATCTCGTAGGTGGTGCCGAACGCCTCGGTGGTCTCGCCGTAGTTCCAGCCGGCCTTGAGCGCGAGGACGTTCGCCTCGGCGACGTCGGGCTTGCGGGCGAACTTCTCGCGGATGAACGTCTCGCTGGTCTCGATCGGCCGGCCGTACATCCATGACAGCAGCCCGAGCGCGAACATGTTCTTGGCGCGCTGGCCGTCCTTCTTGGTCGCACCGATCTCCTCGACGGCGCCCAGGGTCAGCGTGGTCATCGCAACGGCCTGCACGACGTAGTCGGACAGCTCTCCGCTGTCCAGCGGGTTGCTCTCGTAGCCAACCTTCGCGAGGTTGCGCTTCGTGAACTCGTCGGAGTTGGCGATCACCAGACCACCGCGCGGCAGGTCGCCGATGTTGGCCTTCAGCGCCGCGGGGTTCATGGCGACCAACACGTCGGGACGGTCACCCGCGGTGAGGATGTCGTAGTCGGCGATCTGGATCTGGAACGACGAGACGCCGGGCAGGGTGCCCTGTGGCGCGCGGATCTCGGCGGGGTAATTCGGTTGGGTGGCAAGGTCATTGCCCCACAGCGCGGCCTCCGACGTGAACCGGTCACCGGTCAGCTGCATGCCGTCGCCGGAGTCACCGGCGAATCGGATGACGACCTTTTCCAGCTTTTGCCGGTTGCCCGAAGCACCGTTGCCGTTGGGACCCACGTCCCCGCCTTTCGTCATGTCCCGCCGGGTGTGGATTCCGCGTCGCTGCCGGGGTGGACGCGCCGACGGAATCGACAGCCCAGGAGTTGCTGTCACTCGCAGTACCGATTATTGCACTTTCTTAGGCAAGCCAGACCACGGGCGGCCGTTGACACACCGCCGGGCCTGGGCCGAAGGCACAGCTCACGGGCATGAGTCGCGGCCAGATGAGACAAAAGTGTGTCGTTCGTCACTTTTCGAGAATGGCATTCTCTAAGAGAAGAACTACTCGCGAGTAGCTCTCGAGTTACCGGCGCGCCTGCAGGCGTTTCTCCAGTTCACTGGCGACCAGTTCACTGGCCTCCTTCGCGGCGGCGCGGGGATCGGCGCCGGCCGCACGATTTGCCACATAACAGGTGGTGAACATGTCGCCGGCCCCGGTGGTCTGCACGCCCTCGACCCGCCAGGCGGCCGGTACCCGCACGCAGCTGTCGCCGGTATAGATGTCACAGCCCTCGGATCCGTACGTCACCAGAATTTCGGGCACACCCAGGCGCGCCGCGGTCGACTGGTCGAAAGGTCCGTCGGCGACGATGACGGCCTCATCCTCGGCCAGTTTCAGGATGCTGAGGTGGGCCAGCAACTCCGGCGGATAGTGACGGTCCACGACCAGCGGGCCGAGTTGGTCGGCACGCACCAGGCCCTGGCCGTCATAGGCGACCCGATGGCCCCGCTGCGCCAGCAGCGCCAACGTCTGGGCGGGAAAGTCGGTGCGCAGCAGTGGCGCCAGGTGCACCCACGTCGTGTCGGGGGCCGCGGCCTCGACCTCCGCACGGCCCCACACCGGGCCGATGGCCTCCACCGACATCCGTCGGTGGTCGAGATCCTCGTAATCCAGCCGGAACGAGCTGGTGCGGTCCGCGGCCAGGATCCGGATCATCGACCCGAATCGCGCCAGCAGTGGGTCGAACAACGACCGGTCGTCCGCGCCGGCCAGCGCGACGATGCCGCCCGTCGCGCCGGCGGCCTCCATGGCCACGCCGGAGAACGACGCGCACCCACCGGGCGTCTTCGGTCCGCCGTTGATCACGTCGATGGCCAGATTGCCCAGCACGGTCACGCCGGCGACGAGCTCGGCGCGCTGTTCTGGCACGGAATATCTCCTCTGAAGTATTGGGCGCATTCATCGTCGCCGTCGGCGCGAGATGCTAGTCGGGATTTCTCCGAATCAACGACTCTGCGAGTTCAGCCGGGCAGGTTGTACGGGGTGATCACCTGGATCGGGACGGGGCGCGCGGGCTCATCGGGCAGTGCCCCATGCTGCTGCAGGATCAGCCGCATCGCGAGCCGGGCGTCGGCGCGCAGATCGTTGTGCAGCACCACCGAGATCCGGCCCTCCCTCAGCAGTCGCCGGTTGTCGGCGTCCAGGTCGTGGGCGACAAACACCCGGCACCGGCGCCCTATTGCGTCGAACGCCGCGACCGTGGCGGTGTTGCCGCCACCGACGGAATAGACGGCCTCCACCTCGGGGTGCCGTTCGAGGGCGTCGAGCACCAGGCGCTGATTGGTGGCGTCGATACCGTCGCTGTCGCTGACCTCGACGATGCCGCGGCCGGACTTGCGCAACGCCGTGCGGAAACCGACCTCCCGCTCAGCTTCTCCGCGAAACACTGTGCGGCTCAGCGTGATCAGCACGTCGGCGGGCGCTTCGCCCAGCCATTGGTCCATCAGGTAGGCCGCGGTGACGCCGGCGCCGTGGTTGTCGATGCCGACATAGGCGCAGCGTGAGCTGGCCGGGATGTCCGTCGCATAGGTCACCACCGGCACACCGGATGCGACCAGCCGGTCCACGGCCTCGGCCACCTCGGGATCGTCCTGGCCCTTGAGCACCACGCCGTGGCTGCCCTTGATCCGTGCGAGGGTCTCCACCGTCTGCTCGGTCGATCCGGACTCCCACAGGTGGAAGCGCGCCCGCAGCATGGCCGGCGCGAACGCAGGCAGCTCCGCTTCGACCGCGGCGCGGAAGGCATCGGAGAACCGCTGCGGCGTCTGCATCACCACGTCGAACAGGTAGCGCCGGCCGTTGAGCCGCAATTGGGCGCGCTGCTTTTCCAGGTCCTCGATCGCCTGGGCCACCTCGGCACGGGTGGTTTCCCGCACGCCGGGGCGGTCGTTGAGCACTCGGTCGACGGTCGCCTCGGATAGCCCGGATTGCTGGGCGATCTCGCGGACCTTGAATCGGTGCGCCATGGCGTGCACTCTATCGGACTGATGGGTTTTTGATGGATTTCTGGTGTTGATTGCGGGCTGGATCACAGCAAGACTTGCCGCATGGTCGAAGTGAGCGCGCGGGTACAGCCGTGGTTGGACGAGTCGGCATTCCAGCTCGACGAGCTGCGAGCACTGACTGAGCGGGACACCGACCTCGGTGCGTACCCGTACGCCGACGACGTCCGCGGCAACGTCCTGGTCTACTCCGCCGCCGAGATGCTGCGGGCCGACCGGCGGGCGTTGCAGGCCGAGCTGATCACCGCGCTGGCCGACGGTCCGGGAGTCGTGGTGTTCACCGGCGCGTTCCCCGCCGCGGTCGTCGATGCGGCCACCGCTTCCTTCGGCGCGCTGATCGCCGCGCAGCGGGGGTCCGGCGGTGCCGCCGGTGACCACTTCGGCGCCGCGGGCGCCAACGACCGGGTGTGGAACGCCGCCCAGAAGCTCGCGCTGCACTCCCCCGCGGTCTACGCCGACTACTACTCCAACGACCTGCTGGCCCTGGTCTGCCAGGCCTGGCTGGGACCGCGGTATCAGGTCACCTCTCAGGTGAATGTCGTCAATCCCGGTGGGGCGCCTCAGGTTCCGCACCGCGACTACCACCTCGGTTTCGTCGCACCCGCGCAACTCACCGACTACCCGGCGCACGTGCACCGGTTATCGCCGACTCTGACCCTGCAAGGCGCGGTCGCGCATACCGACATGCCATTGGAGAGCGGGCCGACGATGCTGCTGCCCTACTCGCAGCTCTTCGAGGGCGGGTATGTGGCGTTCAACCTGCCGGAGTTCATCGACTACTTCGCCGGCCACCAGGTGCAGATCCCGCTGAACAAGGGCGACGCGGTGTTCTTCAACCCGGCGCTCTATCACGGTGCAGGGGCCAATACGTCAGCCGATGTGCGACGGATGGCCAACCTGCTACAGGTCTCCTCGCCGTTCGGCCGTGCGATGGAGGCCCTCGACCGAGCCGCGATGGTGCGCGCGGTGTACCCGGCCCTGCGGGCCATGAAGGCCGCGGGCCGCCCGGCCGCGGAACTGCTCAACGCGGTGGTGGCCACCGCCGAGGGCTACCCCTTCCCCACCAACCTCGACCAAGACCAGCCGATCGGCAGCCTGGCCCCGCCCAGCCAGGTCGACGTGGTGCTCGCGGCGTTGGCCGACGACATGACCCTCGATGACCTCGATGTCGCGCTGTGCGACCAGAACGAACGGAGAATCCCATGACCACACTCGGTGTCATCGGCCTTGGCCGAATCGGTGCTTTCCACATCGAAACGCTGAGCAACCTCGACGGCGTCGACGGCCTCGTCATCACCGACGAACGCCCCGATGTCGTCACCGCGGTCGCGACGAAATTCGGCGCCAAACCGGTGGATTCTGTTGAGCAGCTGTTGAATTCGGGGATCAATGGCGTGGTGGTTGCGGCCGCCACCCCAGCGCACGCCGAGCTCACGCTGGCCGCCGTCGCCAAGGGGCTGCCCACGTTCTGCGAGAAGCCGATCGCATCCACCGCCGCCGAAAGCGCCCGGGTGGCCGAGGCCATCCTCGCCTCAGGGGTCCCCGTACAGGTGGGCTACCAGCGCCGCTTCGACGCCGCGTTCGCCGCCGCCAAGCGCGCCGTGGACGACGGTTCGCTGGGCACCCTGCACACCGTGCGCAGCACCACCATGGATCCCGCTCCCCCGCCGATGGACTACATCAAGGGTTCGGGCGGCATCTTCCGCGACTGCGCGGTGCACGACTTCGACATCATCAACTGGATCACCGGGCAGCGCGCCGTCGAGGTGTACGCCACCGGCACCGTCCAGGGCGATCCGCTGTTCAGCGAGTACGACGACGTCGACACCGCAGCCGTGGTGGTCCGGTTCGACGGTGGCGCGCTCGGCGTGGTCTCCAACGCCCGCTACAACGCCCGCGGCTACGACTGCCGCCTCGAGGTCCACGGCTTCGACGACAGTGTCGCGGCAGGCTGGGATCAGGGCGTTCCGTTGCGAAACACCGACTCTCGCTTCGACTTTCCGGCCGGCCCGGCGCATCACTTCTTCATGGACCGCTTCACTGAGGCGTTCCGCACCGAGTTGGCCGCCTTCGTCGAGGTGACCAAGGGCAACGCCATCGTGGGAGCCACCGTGGCCGACGCGGTCGATGTGGCCTGGATCGCCGAGGCCGCTACCGAGTCACTGCACCGGCGCGTGCCCGTTCGCATCGAAGAGGTCAAGAACCGATGAGTGCCATCAAAATTGCCGGAGCCCCGATTTCCTGGGGCGTGTGCGAGGTGCCCGGCTGGGGCTATCAGCTCGATCCCGAGCGGGTGCTCTCGGAAATGGGCAGCGCGGGGCTGACGGCCACCGAACTCGGCCCGGAAGGCTTCCTGCCCGCCGAACCGGCCGAACTGACCACGCTGCTCGGCCGCCACGGCCTGAGCTGTGTCGGCAGCTTCGCACCGGTGGTGCTGCACGACGCCGACCACGATCCGGTACCCGACATCGCCGGCGTGCTGGAATCCCTTGTAGCGATCGGCGGCGGGCAGGAGCGCAGCGACCCGGGGAGCAAAACGGGTTCAATGCTTGTGCTGGCAGCGGCCACCGGCACCGACGGGTATGACTCGCGGCCCGATCTCGACGACGAGCAGTGGGCGACGCTGTTGACCAACCTGGATCGGCTCGCCGCTGTCGCCGCCGAACGTGGCATCACCGCGGTACTACACCCGCACGTGGGCACGATGGTCGAGAAGGGTGACGAGGTGGCCCGGGTACTGGCCGGGTCGTCGATCTCGCTGTGCCTGGACACGGGCCATCTGCTGATCGGGGGCACTGACCCGCTGCAGCTGGCCCGCGCGATGCCCGGCCGGATCGCTCATGCCCACCTCAAGGATGTCGACGCCGAGCTGGCGAAGTGCGTGCAGTCCGGCCAGCTCACGTACACCGAGGCAGTGGCCCAGGGCATGTACACCCCGCTGGGTACCGGCGACGTCGACATCTCAGGCATCGTCAAGGCATTGCGGGACAACGGTTTCGACGGCTGGTTCGTGCTCGAGCAGGACACCATCCTCGACGGCGAGCCGCAGGGCCAAGGGCCTCTTCGTGATGTGCTGGCCAGCGTCGCCTATCTTCAGCGCATCGCGGGCAGCGTACCGGCATGAGCCCGTTTCAGCTCGCCGTCAGCGCCGAGATGGTGTTCACAGACCTGCCAATCGTCGAGCGGGTGCGCCGCATCCACGACCTCGGCTTCGCGGCCGAAATCTGGAGTTGGGACGACAAGGACCTCGATGCGCTTGCCGCGACAGGTGCGACGTTCACCTCGATGACCGGTTACCTGCACGGTGACCTTATCGATCCGGAGACCGCTGGAACCGTGGTGCATACCGCCGAGCTGAGCATCAAAGCTGCCGAGGTACTGGGTGTTTCGCGTCTCAACTTGCACACCGCTGAGCTCGTCGACGGCCTACCCGCCCGACCCCGCATGCGTGCCACCGGCGCGATGTGGGCCACAGCGCTACGGACCTTGGAGCGGCTTGGCGAGCTCGGTGCGGCCAACGGGGTCACGTTCTGCGTGGAGAACCTCAACACCATCGTCGATCATCCCGGTGTGCCGTTGGCCCGCGCCAAGGACACGCTGGCCCTCATCGAGGGAGTCGGGCACCCGAACGTGAAGATGATGCTCGACCTCTACCATGCGCAGATCGGCGAGGGGAACCTTATCGACCTCGTCCGTCGGTGCGGTGATGCGATCGGGGAGGTCCAGGTGGCCGATGTCCCCGGCCGCTGCGAGCCCGGCACCGGCGAGATCTACTACCCGGCGATCGCCAGGGCGTTGCGCGACATGGGGTATCGCGGCACTGTCGGCCTGGAGGGTTACGCGGCAGGCGACAACGTGGCAGCCCTCGAAGCTTTCCGCGGCGCGTTCACGGTCTAATGCCGTTAGATGAGGAGCGCGGCGCCTCGTTGGCGCCTTCAGCGGGGCGCGGCGGTCGTTCCGCGCACCATTAGTTGCGGCATCAGGACCGACGAGACCGACTCGGTGCGGCCCCCGTCGAGTCGTTCGACCACCGCCTCCACCGCCCGATTCGCCTGTTCACGCGGCGCCTGGCTCACCGAGGTGAGGTCGACGTGGCCGAGTCGTGCCAGGAAGCTGTCGTCGTATCCCGCGATGGAAACCTCGGCGGGAACGTCGACCCCGGCGCGGCGTAGCACGTCCAGCACGCCGACGGCGCTGCGATCGTTGGCACACACCACAGCGGTCGGCAGCCTGTCGGCTGTCAATAGCGCCTTGCCGGCTTCGACTCCAGCGTTCTCGGTGAAATCTCCCTCGAGCAACTCGACGTGGGCATCGAGACCGTGGCGGCGCATCGCCCGCAGGTAGCCGTTGCGTCGATCGGCGGCAATGGATCCCGAGCCGCCCGTCACGTGAACCACGCGCTGGTGCCCGAGCCCGACGAGATGATCCACGACCGATCCGATGCCGCGCGCGTCGGCAGCGCGGACGACATCGAGAGACGGTGCAGCCACGCGGCGGCCGACGACGACGGTGGGCAGACGTTCCCCCACGGCACCGAGAATCTGATTTGATGACTCGGGACCGAGCAAAAGCACTCCCTCGCAACGAAAGTCGAGCAGGGTGTCAATCACCTTGGACTCGCCGTGTGTGGCCGTGACAGCGCCTAGCACGACCTCGTATCCAGTGCGATCTGCCGCCTCCACGATGTCCTCGACCATCTCGGCGTGAAAGTTGCTCCGGATGTCGGTCATCACGCCGATCAGGTGGGTGCGCCGGGCCGTCATCAGGGCGGCGGCGCGATTGACCCGGTACCCCAGCGCCTCCGCAGCGGCGAAAACCCGCGCCCTGGTCTCCTCACTAGGCCCCGGCGCGTTGCGAATCACCAGCGAGACCAGCGCTTTGGATACCCCGACCCGATCGGCGATGTCTTGCATCGTCGGTCGTTCGCGCCTGTTTTTCACGTGACTCCTCATGGTCAACACAGGGCTTGACAGGACCCTGTGACGCAGCACATAGTATCAACTTAGACCGGTCTAATAGACCGGAACAACTCGCGAGTCTTCGATGGATGCCCCGACCGCGAGACCACACGGCACAGGGAGTACGCGATGACTGACTCAATCGGAGTCGCCGTGATCGGCGGCGGAATGGCCGGACGCGCCCACGCTGCGGGTTACCGCAATGCGACGACACTATTCGGAACCGACCGGCCCGACGTTCGACTGATCGCCATCGCCGACATGAACGAAGCCGTCGCCGATGACACCGCCAAGCGGTACGGGTACGAGCGGGCCGAGTACGACTGGCGCGCCATCGCCGCTTCGCCAGACATCGACGCGGTAAGCGTCGTGGTGGCCAACCACCTGCATCGCGAGATCGTCGAGGGTCTGCTCGCTGCAGGCAAGCACGTGCTGTGCGAGAAGCCGCTGGCAGGTTCGCTCGCCGATGCCCAAGCGATGGTCGTGGCGGCGCAAGCGTCTGACCGCGTCACCGCCGTCGGGTACACCTATCGCCGGTCCCCCGCAGTCGAGATGATCCGGCGCGAACTCGCCGCGGGCACGCTCGGCGACCTGGTGCATTTCAACGGCCACTACTGGTGCGACTACGCGCTCGACCCGACTTCGCCGATGACGTGGCGGTACAAGGGCGGACCCGGCACAGGCGCACTGGCCGATGTCGGCAGCCATCTGCTCGATCTGTCGGAGTTCGTCTGTGGGCCGATCATCGAGGTCAGCGGAGCAAGCTTCGCCACGATCGTCACCGAGCGGCCGATCCCGGTCGGCGTTACCTATGGCCACACCAAGGGTGCCGTGAGCGACGAGCTGGCACCGGTCGAGAACGAGGACGTTGCCACCTTCACGGCCAGATTCGAGAACGGAGCGGTCGGCACCTTCTCGGCGTCACGGGTGGCGCACAACTTGCCCGACGGGCTCGGCTTCGAACTCTTCGCCTCCAAGGGTTCGGCGGCCTGGGATCTGCACCGCGCCGGTGAGTTTCAGATCTCCGCCGAAGACGTTCGCAGCGAGCTGGGCGGGTCGCGTCGCGTGCTGATCGGGCCCGACCACCCCTACATCCGTGGCGGTCTGCCCATGGATGCCGGCGGCGTCGGCCACGGTGTGGCCGACCTGTTCTCGTTCCAGACCCGCGCGTTCCTCAACCAGATCGCCGGCGTCGGTGACCTCGGGCCCCTGCCCGGATTCGAGGCCGGCCTGCACGGCCTGCAGGTGGTCGCCGCCATCACCGAATCGGCCAACTCCGGCGGCACTGCCGTCAAAGTCGTTTAATCCCAAGCCGACCAAGAAAGGACCACCCCGATGAAGCTGGGTGTCTACACCGCGATCCTGCACGACCGGCCGCTCCGCGAAGCGCTGGAGGTGATCGGCTCGCTCGGCTTGACCGGAGCCGAGATCAACGCGGGCGGTTTCCTGCCAACCCCGCACCTGCCCGTCGACGAACTGCTGTCGGGCGAAGTTTCGGTCGCCGATTACCTCGCCACCTTCGAGGGCACCGGTGTGTCGTTGGCAGGACTGAACTGCAACGGCAACCCACTGCACCCCGACCCGGAGGTCGGTCCCGAGGATGCCGAGGATCTACGCAAGGCGATCCGAGTGGCCGGCCTGCTCGGCGTCGACCGGGTGGTGACGATGTCCGGACTGCCGCACGCACATCCCGGGGGCACCTGGCCGGCGTGGCACGTGAACACTTGGGACTCAGGGTATCTCGATTCACTGGACTACCAGTGGGATGAGGTCGCCGTGCCGTTCTGGAAGGAGATCGACGCGCTGGCCCGTGAGAACGGCGTCAAGGTCGCCATTGAGATGCATCCGCAGAACCTCGTGTTCAACCCGCCGACGATGAAGCGGCTGGTGGACAAGACCGGCGCGACCAACATCGGCGCTGAAATGGATCCCTCGCACCTGTTCTGGCAGGGCATCGACCCGGTGGCCGCCATCGAGTGGCTCGGGCCACTGGTCTTCCACGCCGCAGCCAAGGACACCAGAATCAACGAAAACTGCAAGATCTACGGGGTGCTCGATGAGCGGTTCACCCGAATCCCGTTGGACCAGAATCCGACTGGCCTCGGCGGCAAACACGTGGTGAACAAGTGGCCCGAGGACTCGGCATGGGATTTCGTGGCCGTCGGTGTGGGACACGACGTCAACTTCTGGTCTCGCTTCCTTCAGGCGCTAGAGAAGGTCGACCCGAACATGGCGGTCAACATCGAGCACGAGGACGTCGCCTACGGCCCACTTGAGGGCTTGCAGATCGCGGCCGAAACACTCAAGACCGCGAACTCGGCAACCGTCAGCTGACCAACCGCAATTCTGGCCCCGCCGAGCAGCGACTCGGCGGGGCCATTGCGCTTCGCCAGAAACGTCGGGCATAGGCCGAGTATTGGGCTCGGAAATCGAATGAGGAGGCGGCATGCGGATCGGACTGGTCGGATACGGCGTCGGGGGGCGGTACTTTCGCGCCCCCTACCTCCAGGCAGCCAAGGGCTGCGAATTGGTCGGCGTTGTCGCGCGGTCAGCGCAGCGGGTCGCGGAGGTGCACCAGGATCTGCCGGACGTACCGGTGTTCGCGTCTCTTGGGACCTGATCGACTCCGGGGTCGACGCGGTAACACTGTCGACTCCACCGCGGACCAGGCGTGCACTCGTCCTGGACGCCATCGAGCGTGGAATCCATGTGGTTGCCGACAAGCCTTTTGCGTCCAACGCCGCTGCCGGTCGGGAAACTTGTCGACGCGGCGGAGAAAGCCGGAGTCTTGCTCCCGCGGTGAAGGGCCGCAGCCGGTGCCGGGCATCGAAGCGGTCGACACGCTGACTGTCCTCGATGCTGCCCGTGCCAGTGCCACAGACGGGACAACCGTCGCGGTCTAACGACCAGGCCCCGCCGACCTTTCGGTCGACGGGGTCCTGTCTTCGTCGCGGACAGCCGCTATTTGCGGCCCAATTCGTGCGACAGCGCCTCAAGCTCGTTGCCGCCCGCCATCTCCTGGGTCAGGTGCTGCAGGGTGATTTCGTCGTACGTGCAGTCCAGTTTCTGGCGCCCACGGTTGAGCAATACGAAGTGGTCCCCCACCATGTGTGCGTGATGCGGGTTGTGGGTGATGAAGATGACCCCGAAACCCTGCTCCTTCGCCGCAGTGATGTAGCGCAACACGACTCCGGACTGCTTGACACCCAACGCGGCGGTCGGCTCGTCCAGGATGAGCACACGGGCACCGAAGAACACCGCACGCGCGATCGCCACGCACTGGCGTTGACCGCCCGACAGTGAGCCGATCGGCTTGTCCACGTCGGGCAGGTCAATACCCATCTTGTGAAGTTCGGAGATCGTCGTGGCCCGCATCGCATTGATGTCGAGGGACTTCAGAAACCCCTTCTTGCGCAGCTCCTGCCCGAGGAAGAAGTTGCGCCACACCGGCATCAGCGCGACGACCGCCAGATCTTGGTAGACCGTGGCGATGCCAGCGCCCAGTGCATCCTTCGGTGAATCGAAGGTCATCGCCTTGCCGTCGACGAGCAGTTCGCCCTCGGTCGGCTTGTGCAGCCCGGCGATTATCTTGATCAGTGTCGACTTACCCGCACCGTTGTCACCCAGCACACCGGTAACCTGCCCAGCACCCACCCGCAGGTTGATGTCCTTGAGCGCGATGATGTTCCCGTAACTCTTTCCGACGCCCTTGAGTTCGATCAGCGGCGCGTCGCCACCGGACGGCGTCTCGGCGATCGGAGCTTCAGCAGTTGTACTCATGATCTGTTACCTACTCGCTTATCGCTTGGCCGCGTAGTTGCGGAAGGCGTTGTTGGCGACCACCGCAAACAGCAGCATTGCGCCGAGGAAGAACTTGAACCAATCCGGGTTCCAGCCGGCGTAGACGATTCCCTGATTGGTCATCCCGAAGATGAACGCCCCGATCAGGGTGCCGATCGCAGTGCCGTAGCCGCCGGTGAGCAGGCAGCCGCCGATGACCGCGGCGATGATGTAGAGGAACTCGTTGCCCACGCCCTGGCCGGACTGAATCGTGTTGAACGAGAACAACACGTGCATTCCGACGAACCAGGCCGCGAAGCCGACGAACATGAAAAGGCCGATCTTGACCTTGTTCACCGGGACGCCGACCGCGCGAGCGCTCTCCAGATTGCCGCCAACCGCGAAGATCCAGTTGCCGATCCGCGTCTTGAACAAGACGTAGGTCGCCACGATCGTGAACAGGATCCACCACAACACCGAGATGTTGACGGACACGCCACCGATCGGGAACCTGTGCGCGAAGAACCATTTCGCGGACTCGAACCCCTGCATGTCCGCCACATTCGAGGAGGCGACCTGCCCGGTGATCAACTTCGTCACGGCGAGATTGATACCCGTCAGCATCAGGAACGAGCTCAATGTGATCAGGAACGACGGGATCTTCGTCTTCATCACCAGATAGCCGTTGAGGAAACCGATCGCCAACGACACACACAGTGCGAGTGCCGCCCCGGTCCACAGGTTGAGATGCAGGTTGTAAGACAACATCGATGCCGCCAGTGCACTCGTGGTGACCGCGACACCGGCAGAGAGGTCGAACTCGCCGCCGATCATCAGAAGGCCCACCGCAACCGCCATGATGCCGATCGTGGAGCTGGCGTAGAGGACGGTGGCCATGGCTTCAGGGCTACGGAACGGCGGGGCAACGATCGCGAAGAAGATGAAGATTCCCACCGCGCCGACCAACGCACCCATCTCAGGGCGAATCAGCAGGCGCTGCAGCTTGTTTTGTTCCTTGACTCGCTCATCGGTGACGACCTTGTGGGTACCAAGGTCGAGATCTGCTTGGGTTGTCATCGTCGTTTACCTTTCGCGCCGGATTAACGGGTTCCGGCCTGAGCCAGCGCGGCGACCGAATCGATGTTGGACTTGTCGATGAAAGATGGGCCGGTCAGCGTCGGCTTGCCGCCGCCGATGACGTTCTTGTTGTTGATGTACAGCCACAACGAGTCGATAGCCAGGTAGCCCTGCAGATACGGCTGCTGGTCGATGGCCCACTGCACGCTGCCGTCCCTGATGGCAGTGACCAGCGCGGCATTGGTGTCGAAGGTCGCGACCTTTGCTTTGTTTCCCGTGTTCTTGACCGACTGGACGGCGCTCAAGGCGATTGGTGCACCCAGCGTGACGATGTAGTCGATGCCGGGATCCTGCTGAAGCTTGGCCGTAATGGTCGACTCGACCGACGGCATATCGGTCCCGTTGACGTTCAAGTTCTCCACCGAGCCACCGCCCATGCCGGCCTTCACACCTGCGCAGCGAGCTTCCAGCGACACCGACCCTTGCTCCTGAACCACGCAGATCGCCTTCTTGGATCCGTCCGCGGCAACACGCTTGCCTGCGGCCTCTCCTGAGATCCGCTCATCCTGGCCGAAGTACTCCAGGATGCCCAGGTCCTGCCATTGCTCGATCCCAGCATTCAAGGCCACGACAGGGATCCCGGCGGCGACGGCACCCTTCACCGCGTCTTTCATCGCGTCCGGCTGAGCCAACGTGACGGCGACTCCAGCCACCTTGCTGTCGACCGCGTTCTGCACCAGGTTGGCCTGGTTGGGGCCCTCTCTGTCCGAGGAATACTTGAGATCGATGTTGTCCTTGCGGGCAGCATCTTCGGCACCCTTGCGGATCAGGTCCCAGAACGTGTCTCCAGGTGGACCGTGCGTCACCATCGCGATCGTGACGCGCGGGGTGTTCACTCCGCCGCCGCTGCCACCGCTGCCACCGGTGTCGGCCGGCTTGCCGCCGGTGCTGGAGCACGCGGCGAGAGCCAGAGCAAACAGAGCGGCGGCGCCGGCCCTGGAAATGCGCGTGCCCGCCCGCGCCCCGGCCCCGCGGTGCCGCCGACCTTGCAGTGACCTCATGACTGTTCCTCTCGGATGGCGCTCGGCGCGACCGCTCTGGCCCGTCGTTGATGCTTCTCACCCGATGTAATACGCATCACACACAGAAGTCAATACTTTGTTCGGACATTAGGACTGCATATCAAATTCTGGCCGGGCCTCATCGACTCGTATTCCTGGGCGACGCGAGGCAGAATTTCGGGCAAAAGATTTGACTGACGTTGCAGCACAGATCATTTCATCTCACGAACAGAGATCTTCGCGATTCCATGGACGCTCGAGTCGCTGTGGAGCGGGACATCTGCTTCATCGCGTCCCGGCGGTCAGGCCTACGGTGTTCACGGTCCCCCACGCAGGGCAGACGCCGTGGAGCGCGAAAGGATCGACGTCGGAATCGGTACCCGACCAGTCGGGCCCAAACCGTTGAGATGACCCCAACGCATCGCCGTCAGCGATCGACGAGCGTCGTTTCGAAGTAGTAGCGCGAGGCCCGATAGCAATGCAGGCCGTACTCCACAGCCCTGCCCGAATCGTCGAAGGCTGTGCGGTCCATCGTGAGCAGAGGCGCACCGACCTTCTCACCCAGCAGTCGCGCCTCAACCTTGGTGGCCGGCCTGGCGCCGATACGCTGCCGCGCCAGCCTGATATGTACACCGTGCGCGCGCAGCGACTGATACAGACCGTTGCTCTCCAACTCCTCGGCATCCGGCGCCAGCTCGACGGGAAGATAGTTGGTCATCACCGCCAGCGGCTCGCCGCTGGCGCATCGCAGGCGTTGGATCGTTACCACCTCACGGTCGCCGGCGAGGTTGAGTTCGGTCGCGATCGCGGCGTCGACAACGCCGACGTGGTATTCCAGCAGCCGAGTGGTCGGATCCTGCCCGGCGCGGGTCAGATCGTCGAAGAGGCTGGTCAGCTCGACCCGACGGTGTACCGGGCTCTGAACAACCTGGGTACCGACGCCGCGCTTGCGCACCAGCATGCCCTTGTCGACGAGTTCCTGGATCGCGCGACGGGTCGTCGGCCGCGACAACGTCAGCCGCTTGGCCAGGGCCAGTTCGTTCTCGAACCGGTCACCCGGAGCGAGTTCGCCATCCCTGATCGCGGCTTCGATCGCTTGCGCGAGTTGATAGTACAGGGGGACAGGGCTTGACCTGTCCAGCTCAACCGCCAGCGGCACATCAACTCCGATCTCGCATTCCGACCAGATGAGATTAGCGGAAGCCTAACATCGCTTGACTGAAAGTCAGAATGTCAGGACAAAGTATTGACAGACCTGAGTGGCGGGGAGCACAGTCGTAATCAGTATCCGACACCTACCGCCGGGAGCCGATCTTGTCCGACTCGAAGCCCTTCGACGTACTCGCCATCGGGCGCAGTGGTGTCGACATCTATCCGCTTCAGGTCGGCGTCGGCCTGGAGCACGTGGAGTCCTTCGGCAAGTTCCTCGGCGGAAGCGCGGCCAACGTCGCCGTCGCCGCCGCCCGCCTCGGTAATCGCACCGCACTGATCTCCGGCGTCGGAGCCGACCCGTTCGGCCGCTACGTGCGTGCGGAACTGGATCGCCTGGACGTCGACAACCGCTACGTCAACATCCACTCGGAATACCCGACGCCGGTGACGTTCTGCGAGATCTTCCCGCCCGACGACTTCCCGCTGTACTTCTACCGCAAGCCCAGTGCGCCCGACCTTCAGATCACCGCCGACGAGCTCGATCTCGCCGCGATCCGCGACGCCCGGCTGTACTGGTCGACAGTCACCGGACTGTCCGAAGAGCCCAGCCGCAGTGCACATTTCGCGGCTTGGGAGGCTCGCGCTAGACAGCCGCTGACGGTGCTGGATCTCGACTACCG
>JAHFVD010000112.1 GCA_023264735.1 Mycobacterium sp.
CAAGGCGCGCCGGCGGCGTCGCATGCCCACCTGTTCCCCCAGCCAGACGAACGGATCGTAGAGCACGGCCATCACCCGCAGCCACGCCGAATACGACGTACTCGCCTCGTGGTCGGTGCTTGATTCGCTAGCAGCGGTCTCGGTCATATCAGGAACCTACGAGTCTGCGGACCGCAACGGCATCCCGCAGACCGGCCATCTTTGTGCCATGGCCCGTTCCAGCTATAGCAGCCCTAGCCGCGTGGCCTGGGCCACCGCGGCCGTCCGCGATGTGGCGCCGAGCTTGCGCCGGATGTTCGCGACGTGGCGGTGCACCGTGTGCGGGCTTAGTTGGAGCTGCTCGGCGATCTCGCGGTCGCCGAGACCATGTGCGACGCAGGCCAGAATCTCACGTTCGCGACGCGACAGCAGGACCGGCTCGGAGTGATGCGCCGCAGTGGTGGGCTGCTCATGGAGTGCCAGTCCCTGGCGGCACGCGCGGACGACGGAATCGACGTCGCCGTGCCACGGAAAGTGTGAGTGCCCGTGCAGCGGAATGAACGTCCCGCCGGTAATCGTGGCTGCGACCTCACGCCCGAGCCGGTAGGGCACGGCACGGTCGTCGCGGCGATGCACGACGGTCGCCGGCGTGCGCACGAGCGGAAGGTGCGCACGGATATCGAGCCGATAGACCATGTCCAGCAGCGCGGCTGCGGTCTCCGCGGTCGCCGACTGGCGCTGCAGCCGGGTGAAGCGTTCGTGGTCGGCGGCCTCGGCGCTGGCGAGGAAAATATCGCTGAGCATGCGCGCGCCGAGCCCCCAATGCGCGCGAACCGCCGCCACGATCGCGTCCCCCACGCCGGGCGCGGTGAGCACGTCGCCATGGGGATACGAGCCGTACAACACCAGGTGTTCGACGCGCTCGGGGAAGGCCGCGGCGAAGGCGACGGCGGTACAGCTGCCGGACGAGCCACCGATGAGCGAGACCCGATCGAGTCCGAGCTCGTCAAGCAGTGCGCAGAGTGTCGCGACTTCGCCATCGAGGGTCAGATCGGAGTCGTGCACCTCGCGGTCCGACATCCCAACCCCGAGCCGGTCGTAGCGGATCAGCATGTAGTTCTGCGCCACGCCTGCCCAGAATCGCCGAACGTCCGGGTTTTGCCAGTCCAGTTCGAGATGACTAACCCACCACGCGGGGGCCACCAACGGCGGGCCGTCCCCGCGCACCTCGTACGCCAGGCGCCGGGCGCCGACGGGCAGGAATCGAATCTCGGACTTGTCGAGCATCGCCTGCGAGCGTACGACGCCGTGCGCCTGCAGCCCGCGAAACTAGGGCCAGAGCTGGGTGCGCTCCCACCCGGTGCCGACCCGGGTATAGGCCAGACGGCGGTGCCGACGATCCGGCGAGCCCTCCCAGAACTCCACTTCGGCAGGACGCACCGCGTACGAGGTCCATTCGTCCGGAACGTAATCGGGCTCGGCACTGAGGCGGTGGTGTGCCTTGGTGATTTCGGTGTCGAGTTCTCCCACGTTGGGCATCGGCTGGCTTTGGCGCAGCGTCAACGCCATTGCCCGCGATCCCAAGGGGCGGGCGCGAAAGTCGTCGGCACTGGCCGCCGCCCCATCGCCGACGACCGTCCCGACGACACGGACTTGGCGCACCAACGCCGGCCAGTAAAAGGTCAGTGCGGCAACAGGATGGGCGGCAAGGTCGCGTCCCTTCTGGCTCACCGAGCTGACCGCGAAATGCCACCCGCGATCGTCGACCGCCTTCAGGATCAGCACCCGAGCGCGCGGCATGCCCTGCGCGTCGACGGTCGAGATCGTCATCGCGTGCGGCTCGGGAACTCCCGCATCGACTGCCGTTGTCAGCCATGCCACAAACAGCGAAATCGGTTCGGCGGGAGCCGCGTCGATTTCGAAACCGGGGCCGGTCCCCGACAGGACCGGCAAGGCCCGTAGGTATGCACGCCCGCCGTCGCCATCAGACCACCGATCGTTGACCACCGTCAGACCGTAGCCGTAACACGTGACCGGGAGGCGCCCTTCGGCAGGACGGTGTACCGCGTGGGCTCAACGACGGGAAGAGGCGAAGGCTGGAGTTTGCTGCCAGCCAAATAGCAAATAGTAAACGATTCGTGATATAAGTCAAGCAGGTGCCGATGCTTGAGACATTTTCGAGAACTTTCGGTAAACGCGTGTGCTACACAGTCAATGATTGATAGATTGCTGAGTGCCCTGGGGTGATCCGTCCGTTGCTTTGCTGAGTCCCGCACTGAAGCCGCCGTCCGGTGATCGCGACCATAGTTGCGCTCATACCAGGAATCGTTTGTCGAAGTGCGATATGGGGGTGTGCCGATGGCCGGTGGTCAGAGCCGCAAAAGTCGTGTCACAACACACATCCTGGACACGGCCGTTGGTCGTCCGGCCCGTGGTGTAGCGGTGCAACTCGCAGCCCGAACACCCGACGGCTGGCAGGAAATCAGCTCCGGCGTGACCGATGACGACGGTCGCATCATGGACCTCGGCCCGAGCGACCTGGCCCCCGGGGAGTACCGACTCGACGTCGAGGCCGGCGCGTATCACCGACACCAGCAGGTGGATGCGTTCTTCTCGCAGCTCTGCGTGGGCTTTGTGATCCGTGACGCCGACTCGCACTATCACGTGCCGTTGCTGCTGAGCCCATTCACCGTTTCCGTCTATCGAGGGAGTTGATCATGCCGGCACAGCCCGACGTCTCCGCGTCAGCCGACGCCAACAAACAGTTCGTCCTGGGAAAGAACCAGTACGGCAAGGCTGGTAACCATGTCGTGCGAATAACCCGCGACACCGCGCGCCACGAGATCGAGGATCTGACGGTCATCTCGCAGCTGCATGGTGACTTCGAAACCTGCCACACCGAGGGCGACAACAGCCAATGCGTGGCAACGGATACTCAGAAGAACACCGTCTTCTCATTCGCGCGGGATGGCATCGGCTCGCCGGAGGCTTTCCTGCTGCGCCTGGGCGACCACTTCACTAACGATTTCGAATGGGTGACCGGAGGGCGCTGGGGTGCCGAGCAGAGCACCTGGGAACGCATCAAGGTCGGTGGCAAGGAACACGATCACGCGTTCGTGCAGAACAAATCTGACGTACGCACTGCCGTGCTGCTGATCGACGAGAGCGGGCCGCATCTGGCTGCCGGCTTGAAGAACCTGACCGTGCTCAAATCAACCGGTTCGGAATTCCACGGCTTTCCGCGCGACGAGTACACCACTTTGGTGGAGACCGCAGACCGGGTCCTGTCCACTGACGTGACGGCCTACTGGCGCTACAACACCACGACGCTCGATTTCAACGCCGCCTACGCCGATATCCGCAGAATCCTGCTCGAGACGTTCGCCAGTGTTCACTCTCTGGCGTTGCAGCAGACCCTCTATCAAATGGGCACCGAGGTGCTCAGCGCCCACAGTGAGGTCATCGATATTCGCCTGTCGATGCCCAACAAGCATCATTTCGTTGTTGACCTCAATCCCTTCGGCCAAGACAACCCGAACGTCGTGTTCTGGGCGGCCGACCGGCCGTTCGGGCTCATCGAGGCAACAGTCAAGCGAGCCGGAGGCGACGATGACTTCGCGCGTTGGCAGTCCATCCTCAATTTCTGCTGATCCCATGACAAACCAAGACGTCGACGCCATTAATCATGTGATCTGTGACAGCTTGACCCTGCCTCTACCGATTTACTCGCACGCCACGGTGCACAACGGAATCGTCTACCTGTCGTGCATACAGGGTCTGATCCCCGGCACTCTGGAGTTCCCCTCGTCAGTGTCGGACGAGGCCCGACAGGTGTTCGACAACGTACGGTTGGTTCTCGAGCAGTCTGGCTCCAGCCTGGGTCGCGTCCTCAAGATGACGATCCTGATGACCGACATGAGCGAGTTCAGCCAGATCAACGAGGTTGTCAACGAATACTTCCCGGAGAACCCGCCGGCACGGGCCTCGATCGCGGTCTTGGAACTGCCCAAAGGAGCCCGCGTAGTTGTCGAATTGATCGCCGCCACAAATGCGCCAGTCGATTGACGCGTCTCATGAGATCGTCTCGCGCAAGGTGCATTAGCGAAACTGGGGGAAATTGATGCCAGCCACTGCGGATGGCACGGCGACGCTGATCCAAGGTCAGGCGGCGCTCGCCGGCAAGGACAGTGAATTTGCCGAGTGGCAGGAAAACCTGCATGCCGCCGCTTCGCGTTATCCGGGTTATCTCGGCTCCGAGATCCAGCGACCGACCTCCGACGAACCTGAGTGGGTGGGTGTTTACCAGTTCGATTCTGCGGAGCACCTTCACAATTGGCTCAACAGTGCGACGCGTCAGGACTATCTCAACCGTGGCGCGGGTCTTGTCGATGGACTTGGTACCCAGCAGATCATTGTCCGCGACGAAAAGGTCGACGATGCACTGGTAACGGTCATCGTGAGTCATGCGGTGCCGCAAGAGAAGGTTGACGACTTCCTGGCCTGGCAGGACGAGATGATCCAGGCCGAGAGTAAATATCCGGGCTTTTGTGGCTCGGAGATCATCCGACCGATCGAAGGCGTACAAGACGACTGGATCGTCTGCTACCGATTCAAAAACGCAGAGAGCCTCGATGCATGGTTGACCTCCGATGACCGCGAAAGGCTGCTCAACAGACCTGACTTCGGCGATTTTCACCTGCACCGAATTGAACATCCGTTCGGTAGCTGGTTCAGCTACGGAAGCAATGACGCGGGGCCATCAAAATTCAAGACCTCGATGGCTGTGCTGTTTGGGCTATATCCGACGGCGGTGATCATCGGCGTGCTGAGCCGTCAGATGCACTTCAAGTTCTGGCTCGACATGTTGGTGTGCTGCGCGGCGGGCAGCTTCGCGATGACGTATTTCACGATGCCCTACTTCGCCAATCGGGTCCTGGACTGGTGGCTGAACCCCGCCGAGGACACCCGCCGATTCAGCAGGGAGGTCCTCGGGGTTGTCCTCGTCGTGACCGTTATTGCAGTCGCGGCGCTGGTGACCTACCTGTGCACGGTCAGAATCTGGACCCTGCCACCGCCATGACCTCATCCCGGACCGGAGCGCACCGATGGACTTGAACAGCGTCGAAGAAGTGGTCGTCGTTCGCGGCCGAAACGATCTGCCCCACTGGCGAATCGGAGACGCGGTGATCGCCGGTGGCACCTGGTTGCTGTCTGAGGCGCAGGACGACTTGCGGCGCCTTGTTGATATCACCGCGCTGGGATGGGAGCCGGCAACGGTGGGCGCCGACGGCCTCGAGCTGGCGGCCACGTGCACTGTTGAGCAGCTATGCGAGGTTGCCCGGCAATTGCCCGCAGACTGGACCGCGGCACCTCTGCTGGAACATTGTGCAGGGGCGTTCCTGGCCTCGTTCAAGATTTGGAAGACCGCGACCGTCGGCGGCAATATCTGCCTGTCTTTTCCAGCGGGACCAATGATTTCGCTGGCTGCCGCGCTCGACGCCACGTTGATGATCTGGCGTCCCGACGGCAGTGACTACACCGCCGGCGTCACTGACTTCATCACCGGTGTTGCGACCAACGTGCTCGCCTCCGGCGAGATCCTGCGGTCGGTGTGGATGCCGGCTACTGCCATGCGCGCCCGGGTGGCCTACCGCAGAATCGCGCTGGCACCGCTGGGGCGTACCGGTGCACTGTTGATCGGACGGTTGGATCGACCAGCCGACGGCGGCGGGTTCACGCTCGCCGTCACCGGGGCCACCACCCGGCCGCACGTTGTGCGGTTTCCGGGCCTGCCGGGACGGGCCGAGCTCGCTGACGCCTTGGCCGCGATACCCGATCAGGACTGGCACACCGACGCTCACGGCGCCGCGGATTGGCGCGCCGCAGTGTCTGGTGTGCTGGCCCATGAAATTTGCGAGGAGCTCCAATGAGGCTGTGCGTCAACGGGACCGCGACGGACCTTGAGCCGCGCGCCGGCCAGTGCCTGCGAACCCTGCTCCGTGAGCAGGGGCATTTCGAGGTCAAGAAGGGCTGCGACGCGGGCGACTGTGGCGCGTGCACTGTGCTCGTCGACGGGCAAGCCGTGCACTCGTGCGTGTTTCCGGCCTACCGCGCCGATGATCGGCCGATCACCACCGTTGCTGGGCTGGGGACGCCCGACAACCTGCATGACCTGCAGCAGAAATTTATCGACGCGGCCGGATTTCAGTGTGGCTTCTGTACCGCCGGGATGATCGTGACCGCCTCGACATTCACCGAGGAACAACACGCTGACCTGGCGCAGAGCCTCAAGGGCAACCTGTGCCGGTGCACCGGCTACCGCGGGATTCGTGACGCGCTGGCCGGAATTGTCAACGTCGACCATGACGGCGACGGGCCGGCGTTCGGGCGCTCGATCCCGGCACCGGCTGGTCGCCAAATCGTCACCGGCACAGAGCGTTACACACTCGACGTCACGATACCCGGCCTGACGCACATCTCGGTACTGCAGAGCCCGCATGCGCACGCTCGCATCACCTCGATCGATACCGACGCCGCCGAGGCCATCCCGGGTGTGTTGGCCGTGCTCACTTACCGCGATAGCCCGCCGGTGCGGTTCTCCACCGGGCGCCACGACAATCGCCTCGACGATGCTGACGACACCGCGATCCTCGACGACGTCGTCCGCTTCCGTGGTCAGCGTGTCGCGGCGGTGGTTGCCGAGACTCTGCAGATCGCCGAGGCCGGCCGCAACGCGATCAGGGTCGAATACGAAATCCTGCCTGCGGTTTTCGATGCCGAACAGGCCGAGACGCCGAGCGCTCCCAAGCTGCACGCGGACAAGGACCCCGCGGTGGCCCGCATCAGCGATCCGAGCCGAAATCTGGTTGCCGAGTTGCACGGTGGCGTCGGCGACGTCGCGGCCGCAGTGGCACGTGCGGAGACCACGGGTGGCGCGGTCGTGCGCGGCCGCTGGCACACCCAGCGCATCCAGCATGCCCACCTCGAGACCCACGCGACCATCGGCTGGCTCGATGACGACGGACGGCTGGTCATGCGCACCAGCTCGCAGGTGCCGTTCCTGACGCGTGACGAACTGGCGCACATCTTCGAGTTGCCGGCCGAACGAGTGCGGGTCTTCACCGGTCGGGTGGGTGGCGGCTTCGGCGGCAAGCAGGAGATGCTCACCGAGGACCTGGTCGCGCTCGCGGTGCTGCGTACCAAGCGTCCAGTGCAATATGAGTTCACCCGTACCGACCAGTTCACCATCGCACCGTGCCGTCACCCCTACCGTGTCGACGTCACCGCGGCCGCTGACGCCGACGGCACGCTGACCGCGTTGGCCGTCGATGTTCTGTCCGATACCGGTGCATACGGCAATCATGGGCTGGGAGTGATGTTTCACTCCTGCAACGAGTCGGTGTCGATCTATCGCTGCGCCAACAAACGAGTCGACGCAAAGTCGGTGTACACCAACAACATTCCGTCCGGTGCCTTCCGCGGCTACGGGCTGGGACAAGTCATCTTTGCGGTCGAGTCGGCCTTGGACGAGCTGGCGGCGCGACTGGGCATCGACCCATTCGAGTTCCGCCGCCGCAACGTGATCGTGCCCGGTGACCCGTTCGTCGCGGCTCACACCGAGGGCAGTGACTTGCAGATGGGCAGCTACGGCCTGCTTCAGGGCCTGGATTTGGTGCAGGGCGCGCTGGCTCGCGGAAACGGTGTCGCCGCGCCCGAGGGCGACATGTGGAAGACCGGCGAGGGGATGGCGATCGGGATGATCGCCACCATTCCGCCGCGCGGTCACCACACAACCATCTCTGCCAGCCTGACGGGCGACGGGACCTATCACTTCGGTATTGGCACCACCGAGTTCGGTAATGGCACCACCACGGTGTTCGGACAGGTCGCGTCGACAATCCTCAACACCAGCCTCGATCGCCTTCGGCTGCACCAGTCCGATACCGACGAAGCCAAATACGACACCGGCGCGTTCGGGTCGGCCGGTACCACCGTGGCCGGCAAGGCGCTGGCCCAGGGGTGCGAGGAGCTGCGTGAACAAATCCTGGCCGTGGCTTCGGAATCGTCCGGGGTGCCCGTCCAGGATTGCCGGCTGCTTACCGACGGAGTGCAATGCGGGGAAGCGATTCTCGGGCTCGGCGATATCGTCAAATTCAACGGCGGCCCATTGACGGTCGAGGCCAGCTTCGGCGGGCTTCCTCGTTCGGTCGCATTCAATGTTCAGGGATTCCGAGTCGCCGTCAACGTCCAGACCGGGGAGGTGCGCATCCTGCAGGCTGCCCATTGCTGTGATGCAGGCAGGGTGATCAATCCCGAACAGCTGCGCGGCCAGGTCGAAGGCGGTGTGGCCCAAGGCATCGGCTCGGCGCTCTACGAGGAGATGATCAGTGACGGCCAGGGCACGATCACGTCGAATACGCTGCGCAACTATCACATTCCGCAGATAGCCGACATCCCGGCCATCGAGGTCTACTTTGCCGACACCGAAGACGCACTGGGTCCGCTCGGCGCGAAATCGATGAGCGAGGCTCCCTACAACCCAGTCGCGCCGGCGTTGGCCAACGCGATTACCCGGGCAACCGGTGCGCGGATCTACGAGATGCCCATGAACAAAGTGCGGGTGTGGCGCGCGCTTCATCCCGACGCGGAGAAAAGAGAATCGCGATGAGTCACGTCCATCTCGGCCACATCTTCCACCTGGCCGGCAGCCCTACCGTCACCGACGCGCCTACGGCGCTGGTGTCGATTCCCGACGGCGCGCTGGCCATCGACGACAACGGCCGAATTATGTTCTGCGGAAAGCGATCCGAGCTGCCTGATCAACCGTCGTCCACGACGGTGCACGACCATCGCCCCGGGTTCCTGCTGCCGGGATTCGTGGATGCGCATGTCCACTTTCCCCAAACTTTCGCCGGCGACGCCTACGGTGGCGGCCAGTTGTTGGAGTGGCTCAACCTGTGCATGCACCCATCTGAGGCCCGGTTCGCCGACCCTGAGTTCGCGCAGCAGGCCGCCGTCGAATTCTGCGACCGGCGAATCGCGGCGGGCACCACCGCGGCGCTGGCTTTCGGATCGCCCTTCCCTCACGCTCAGGACGCGCTGTTCAGTGAGACACAGCGTCGTGGGCTGCGCCTGATCTCGGGCAGGGCGATCCAGACCGTCGGCGATGCGTCCGCCGCACCACTGATCACCTCCGAGGAAGAGGCCATCCGGCTGACCCGCGAAGAGATCGACAGGTGGCACGGTGCCGACACCGGTGATGTCAGCACCGCACTGCTCCACGTTGCCATCGTCCCGCGCTTTTCACTGTCGGTGACTCCGGAGACGTTTGAGAATCTCGGCGAGCTCTACGAATCCGTCCGCGACAGAGGGGTTTACGTACACACCCACCTCAACGAGAACAACCGGCCCGGCACCGGCGAGGTCGACGCCACCAAGCAGACCTACCAGGCCGACTCCTACCTGGACACCTACGACGGGAAGTTCCTGCCCGGATCGTCGGTTGGCGGCAAGAGCCTGTTGGGTCGGCGCACCATCATGGCTCACGCCGTGCACTGCCAGGACGCCGAACTGGACCGGATGGCCCAGACCGGGACATCCATCGCGCACTGCCCGATCTCGCAGCTGTTTCTGGGCTCAGGAACCATGCCGTGGAAGCGCACAGTTGCCTCCGGTGTGACCATCGCAGCCGGCACCGACTATGGCGGCGGCGATGAATGGCTGATCCCCCGGGTACTGGGCGACGCCTTCAAAGTGCACATCAACGAACCGGGTGAGGCTGGGGTCTCCCTGCATCCGGCGGAGCTGCTGTTCCTCGGAACTCTTGGTGGCGCACGCGCACTCGACATGGAAGACCGATTCGGCAACTTCGACTCCGGTAAGGAAGCCGACTTCATCGTCGTCAAGACCGAGCAGACTCCGTCCCTACATGCGCGGGTCACCAACGCGGTGCGCGCCGAAGATCCCGCCCTAGCGCAAATCCAGACGCTGTTCCTGCTGTTGATGGGTATGCGGGAGTCCTCGATCGCCGAGGTCTATGTCCGAGGCCGCCGGATCGAATGATGATCGAACGATCGAAGGAACAAGCGATGACCAACAGACCACTTATCAAGGACACCAAGACTCTTACGCTCGCCGGTGGACTCGCCGTGCTGACGGCCGCGACGGCCGAAGCGGAGCGTATCGGCCAACCGATGTGCATCTCGGTGGTGGACACCGGCGGCAATCTGCTGGCCTTCGGTCGAATGGACGGCTCGCTGGCGCAAGCAGTGAAGTCCACCCGCAACAAGGCGGTGACGGCCGCACTCTCTCGTGTGCCCACGGGCGGTGTCACGGCCGATGTCGAGGCCCAGGTGGCCGCCGCGATGGACGGGTGGACCAACCTCCTGGGTGGCATGCCGATCAGGGTCGATGGCTTCGTAGTCGGCGCGGTCGCCGCGGGATCAGGCAACGGTGCACAGGATTTGGCCGTGGCACGGGCGGGTGCCGCGGCGGTACCCGGCGCCGATATGTTCTCCGACTTCACACCGCGCGGGGCCGAGGACCCTGGCCTCGACCTGCCGGCGCGTGACGCGCCCCCGACTACCTCGGCGGATCGCCCTTCCACAGAAAGCTGTTGACGTACTTACCCAGATCCTGGGCGAGTTCGAGATTCGCCCCCGACGGCACGCCGGGCCCGTCTCCTGGCGCGAACTTTCGGTACGGACCGATCGCGGCGCCGACGAGTGCCAGATCGTTCTTGACCGCCACCATCACGACGATGCGGGTTCGCGTCACCGAGGTACCGCCCTGTGGATAGACGTCCAGGACTTGGCCGAAGCCGAGTTGGTAACCCACTGTGGTGTTGGGCAATACGGTCGTCTTCCAGGGTGACGTTGTAGGCCGTTACCGTCCATAAGGCTGTGTACGCCCCGATCAGAACCGCCAGGGTGACCATCACGGGCACCAGCATTCGTGGAAACGAGGTGAACCGTTGCGGCTCAGCCGTATACGAGCCCGACTCGACCGAGTAGCCAGGGAATAGCGCCACGGGCTGCGGTGCGGTGGGGCGCTCATTTCTCCACCATCTTGATGTGGGGTTGGGGCCTGCTTTCCCGGCGAGCCGTCCGGGAAGTCTGCGAGGCGGCGTGTCCGGCAACACCGCAGGCCGGACAGAACTTGGTGTCCGGCACCACGTGCTGGCACCACACGCACAGAATCGGAAGCTCCGGGTAGACGGCTGCGGGTTCTTCGCGCAGCGACGTCAGCTGCAGGACCACCCGCAGCGCAATGATCGCCGCGACCGCGAACACAATGTGCACCGCGAATTGGAGGTAGTGAGGTAGGCGAAAGGCTTCGGCCAGCCCGACGCATGCGTAGGCCGCCGCGCCGACGACCAGCCCGATGGCCCGAACAGCCAGCCCGTTGGCAGCTGCCCATGCTTCGAGCCGGTCAGGACGATCCGGTCTGTTGAGCTCGGCGGTGAGTTCGACTGTCTGCGCTTGCGAGTCACCAAGATTCGTCGATATCGCCAGCAGGGTGGCGAACGGGCCCGCAATGGGTGGCGTACGGTTCGTCCCATCGGTACGTGTGCTCCCCTCGACACATCGCCGGCCAGTGCGTACGCAAACGACACTGTAGTCGGCGAATTAGCCGGTCAGGCAGCCGAACTCGTACAGTGCGGCCGGAATCTTGGCGTCAGCCGGTGCAGGGGTGGTCGACGCGTTCGTGCCACACACCTTCTGCTTGTCCTGATTCACCCACTCGGAACCTTTCTGCTGAAACACCAGGGTGGTGGGTGCACCCATGTCGGGATTGCTCGTGCTGGACCATAGGCCACCGGTCACGGCCCAGCCGTCGGCACACTTCACATCGTCGATCCGGTAGGTGTTTTCCTGTGCGACGGCCTGCACAGTTTTGGTGGCGGCGTCGGCAAGTCCGGCCTTGGTGCAGTCTGCCGCGGACGCGGTAGTCGACGTGACGGGGGCGTTCGATGTCGCTGACGCTGTGACCGTGGCGGACGTGCTCGTTGCTGACGGTGAATTCGGCGATGAGCATGATGACAGGCCCACGGCGGCAATGCCTCCGAGCACAACGATGGCGCCGAGTCGACGGGCGGTACGGTTCACGATCGCGCTCCCCTGGGTGTCTGCTGACATAGCTGATCGCTAGGGGCTATAACCACCGGTGCCCAAGATAATTGGAGCATCTCTCCAACTATCTTGGGCACCACGACAGTTTGTCAGGACTGCATCTGGCCGAGCGTAACCTGAACGGTTTGCGACGCCCCCGACGGATCGTTGTACGTCACGGTGACCTTGTCGCCGGGCGTCTTTGAATGAATCGCGGCGACAAGCGACTCCGGGCCGTCGATCACGTGGCTGTCGACTTTGGTGATGACCGCACCCTTCGGCAGGCCGGCGCTCGCGGCAGGGCTGCCGTCCGCGACTCCTGCGACCAGCGCGCCCCGCGCGCTGTTGTCCGAGCTGAGCTGGACGCCCAGCGAAGCGTGCTGCACGGTGCCGGTGGAGATCAGTTCGTCGGCAATGCGTTTGGCCTGATCCACCGGAATGGCGAAGCCAAGGCCAATCGAGCCGGCTTGAGCCCCCGGCGAATCCTGGCCGCCGCCAAGGGATGCGATCGCCGAGTTCACGCCGATCAGATCGCCGTTCATATCCACCAGCGCCCCGCCGGAGTTACCCGGGTTGATGGCCGCGTCGGTTTGGATGGCACTCATCACCGAATGCTGACCGGTCTGCTCGTCGCCGGTCGCGACCGGACGGTCCAACGCGCTGATGATGCCGGTGGTCACGGTGCCCTGCAGGCCCAGTGGCGAGCCGACGGCGACGACGTTCTGCCCCACCTTCAGGTCGTTGGACGAACCGATGGTGATCGGGGTCAGCCCCGACACGCCTTGCGCACGGACCACCGCGATGTCGTCGGCGGGGTCGGCACCCACGACGGTAAACGGCACGGTCCGGCCGTCGGAGAAGGTGACGGTGGCTTCGACACCGCCGTTGGTCCGGCCGAACGGCCGGACACCCGGGCCGTCCTGGCCGTCGCCGCTGGGCGCGACCTCGGAGGCCATCGGACCTTGGCCGCCCGCGGCCTGCGCGGCCGCTGCCACGACATGGTTGTTGGTCAAGATGAGCCCGTCGGAGCTCAGCACGATGCCGGACCCTTCCTCGCTCTGCTGCCCGCTGCTGATCTGCAGTTTCACCACGCTGGGCAACACCTTGGCCGAGACCTGTTCGACCGATCCGGCAGGCGCCTGGCCGGCCGGCTGGTTAGACACGGCTCCGGTCGCCGGCGCCGGCGCTCCGGCTGCGACCGGTTTGGGTGCCGCAACAGTGGCGGCCGGCTGCCCGACATGGTCGACCACCACGACGGCAGCCGCGCCGGCAACCATCGCGACGGCGGCCGTGCCACACACCAACAGGCCGGCGCGAGATTTCGTTCGTTGCCTCGGATTTTGCTGTGATACCGGTCTCACAAATTGACCGTGCACATCGGTATGCGGTCCGTACGCGGGCGGGTACATCTGACTTTTATTAGAAGATTCGTAATGATGTTGATACCGGTCTTGACCCCACTGGCTTGAATATGGGTGATCTACAGCATCTTTCGGACGCCATTGCTGGTTGTTGTCGTGTGGCGCATTCCCTGACCGGTAGCTCATCGCGTTCGACTTCTCTTTCTCATAACAATTTAATGTATGCGCCAGCTAGCGCCTGAACGAAGTTTGCCTGCAATGACTGAAGCTTTGCTGAGAATTAGTTCAGCGCAGCCCAAGACTTTTTAGCGGATCAATATTGGGTGCCGGTAGGCCGGCGCCGGGCAATGCGGCTGTAGCGTGGCTACCGTGAATTCCTCTCGCGTGCCCTCCACTGTCGCGCTCGCAGCGTGCGCCGCATCGATCGCCGTGACGCTGGCCGCATGCGGCTCCGACACCAGTACTCCGTCGGCGAGTAAGACCTCCACCGCCCCGGCGGTGGCGTCCTCGGTCACTCAGGCGGCCGGTCCGGACGCCACCTGCCCGACGGCACCGCCGGCGAAGCCAGGCGCCCCGGAATGGACTTTGCCCGGAGCCACCGGCAGCGTCGCGGTCACCGGATCCACCGATACCGCCGCACCCGTCGTCACGGTGACCGCACCGTTCAGCGTTACCGCGACCCAGGTGCAGACGCTGCAGGCCGGTACTGGACCGGTCGTCGCCCCGACAGCTTCGGTTTCCGTCTGCTACATGGGCGTCAACGGACGTGACGGGAACGTGTTCGACAGCAGCTATCAGCGTGGCGAGCCGGCCGACTTCCCGCTGGACGGCGTCGTGCCTGGCTTCCAGAAGGCCATCGCGGGCCAGAAGGTCGGGTCGACGGTCGCGGTGGCGATGGTCTCCGCCGACGGCTACCCGGACGGTCAGCCCAGGGCGGGAATCCTCCCGGGCGACACCCTGGTCTTTGCGATCAAGATCCTCAGCGCCTCGTAGCGGCTACGGCAGGCAGGTGGGCTGCAGGCCGTTCACCAGCGCGTAGATGTCGTCCTTCTTCTGGTCGGCGTAGTCGATCGCCGTCCACGTCGACGGTTGTGGCCACGCGTTGGACACCGTCGGCCCATAGGCCCCGTAGCCGTAGCCATAGCCGGAGCCGCCGGAAATCACGAAGAGTGCACTGACCGCGTCTCGCATGTCGTCGCTGGCCCGGCGCAGGTCGACCAGTGCGGGCGCCAGCCCCGGGACGATGCCGGGGCCGTTGACGTCCTCCATGTAGTGCACGCCGTGGCTGATCATGGCGAGCTTGACGTTGGTGTCGCGCTGTTGGGCGGCCCCGCTCGCATAGGGCGAGCTGATGACGATCCGCACGCCGCCGATGCCGGCGTTGATGTCGTTGTCGAGACTTTCCCGAATCTGGCCGAGCACGCCGCAGGGCACGCGCACCGGGTCGGCGGCAGCCGCCGGCGCGAAGCCGACAGACGCGCACGTCACGGCCGCCGCGAGGGCGCAGCCGAGGCGCGAAGAGTTGACTATCTTCGAGTGAGTTTGCTTCATCATCCACCTGTGTATCCGGGCATCACCGTTGATGCCTGTATATAGGTGGTATTGACGGCTGTGTTACGGCCGTCGGAAATTAGCTCTCCAGAAGTCAGCTGCGAAGTTAGACCCAGTCCCAAACGGACATGTCGCCCTTGGGGTAGTTCATGCAGACGTCGGTGGCCTTGGCGACGACGCCCTTGTTGTTGAAGAACAGCTTGGCCCAGTTACCCCAGCGGGTCGCGACGAACTCGTAGTAGATGTTGGTCGCGGTGTCCTCGGAGTACTGGCGGCGCGCCACGGGGTCGAGCGAGAAGAACCAGTGAATGCGGTCGAAGGCAATCTGCTGCACCTCTGGCGGCCGGTTGCTGCGGTCGATCATGTAGCGCTCGAAGTACACGGGGCTGGTGTCGCGCGCCGCGGCCATGTACTGCTCGGTGTCGCACTGGGTGATGATGATGCGATGCGGGATCGGATAGTCGTCGGTGGCGTCAGCGGCCGCCGGACCGGCCGAGATGAGACTCGCGGCCGCCACTGCACTCAACGCCATTCCCGCGAGCTTTGCGCGACGCTTCAACCCAGTCATCGTTCTCCTGCCCTAAAACCATTAAGCGGACTAACTATATAGCGGTCCACTGCGCAGTATCCACCCTAGGTCCGCGCCGGACTGCGTTTGTGACGAGTGTGACTTCTGGCGCGGAAAGTGTCAGCCGCCGTTGGTGACCGGGTTGGACGACAGCGTGATGAAGCCGTCGTTGATCCACACGCCCCAGCGGCCACCCCACATATGAGTCCACACGACGGGGCGACCGGCCCAGACCTCGGCGGGCTTGCCCGGCGCCCAGGCGGGCACCGGCTCGCCGACATTCTGGTCCGGCGGCGGCGGGTCAGCGCTCGCTGGTGCGATGCCGATCGCGAGTCCAACCGCGAGCGCGCCGACAGCGGTCAGCGCGGTTTTGATCAAGGTCATGAGCACGACTCCAGCGTTCAGACGTCATCGAGATACTTAGCAAATATAACCAGCATCTGGCGCGGATGATCCGCTACCCCGCAACATCGCGCGTCGCTATGGCGTCGGCGCAGGTGTGGCAGTAATCGGAGCCGGCTGCCCGGGGGCATTGAATTCGTATCCCGGCGGCGGCGGCCCGGAGATTGAGTAGTAGCCCGGCGGCAGGGCGGGCGTCCCAGGCGGCGGCGGCTTACCGGGGCCATACTCGCTCGGCGGCGCCTCTGAGCCGGGTGCGGTATACGACTTGAACCCGGGCGGCAGAGGCGGCGGGGCGCCTGCTCCGGGCGGCGGCGCGACGGAGCCGCCGGCATAGGCCTCGTCTTGGGGTCCGTAATAGGGGTCGCGGGCTTGATGCCAGAGATCTTTGAGCGATCCGAGGACGCCGGGGGTGTTCTGCGAACCGTAGGTCGGGTTGGCGATCTCGGGGACCGATGGCGGCGCGCCGGGCGGCGGCGGTGCAGGCGCGGGGGCAGCCGCGGGATCGATCGGCACCGAGACCGGCTGGCCGGCTGGAACGGCCGCCGGATCCGACGGGACCGGAATCGGCGTCGGCGTCATCGGGTCGGCGGATGCGGCGGCTCCCCCGGCGAATGCGGTGCCGACGGTCAAACCTGCGACGAGGAGTGCGCGGACGAATGGCGCGGTGCGATGCCCTTCAGACATGAATCCGGCGGTCCTCTCTGTTGCCCAAGCCCACCGATCGTCGCACAGATCGGCGATCGGTGTTCCCGGGGCAAACCCGGTGTACTTCTGTCGTATCGCCCGCGAGGCGTTTGTCGTTTCAGCAATGCGCTGGTGCCCGGCGGTTTCGCCGGGCACCAGAGGCGTCAGATCAGATCTTGTTGGTTTCGGGGTTGCTCTCGGCGCTGCCGGTGGCCGACCCCGTGCGGTAGCGGGTGATGAAGCCGTACGCCGTCACTGCTGCGACAACACCGATCACGCCCCACAGGACGATCGGGAACACCAGCGCGCCGAAGATGAAGTCGTAGGTCAGCGCCAGGTAGAGCGACCAGATCACGCGGTAGATCGACCAGAACGCCAACAGGCCGGTGCTGATGCCGATGTACAGGCTGTATTGGCGATCGACGCGGTCGATCTGCTGCGCGATGGGAGCCGGCACGATCTTCATGGGTCTTTCCTCTCGTTGCTCGCCGCCTTCGTGGCGTCGTTGGGAGAAGTAAAGAGCTGAAGATCGCCTACCGATCCCAACTAGGGGCTGGCTACAGCTCGTCGGAGAAATCGGCGCTGAGCCAGCGATCCGGGCGGAACGTGAACAGCACGCTGGCGTGGCCGTCCATGCTGGCAACGAACTGGCGCGCGCCCTCCTCGCCGAGATACCGCACCGCGATCTCCTCGAGAACCCGCGGGGGCGTCGGGTCGGTGACGTCGGCAATCGAGGCTTCGACCACTACATATTGGTACGGCGGTTCCTCGTGTTGCACCACCAGCGACACGGCCCCGGCCTGCTTGATCAGCCGCGCCTTCCTCGACGAGCTACCTGTGGTGACCCGGATGTCCCCGCCGGGGGTGTAGTCGTACCAGATCGGGACGCTGGCCGGCGGCCGGCCATCGGCGGCGACGGACAGTACCGCCACATGCTTGGCGGCGAGGAATTCCTGCCGCTCGGACTCGGTCAGTTCTCTGGGCATATAGCAGCAAACCCCTCGCTCTGGCGGGCTATTCCTACCGGACGCCCCAGATCGTCTTCGTTCAGTGAGAGCGCCCGGAACCAGTTCGAGGTCAAGCCCTCGTCCCGTTGCTGATGGGCGAAGAAGCCCTTCACCGCCTGGCTGCGGGGTCAGCAGTAGTCGTCATGGGGTGACTGTGCCGTCAACAGCGCGCATGCCCAATCCTTTTGTGAAGGCAGACTCGAACTCTTGCGACATCCCTTCGACCGTTCGCCGGTTTGTCGGGATGGTTCGGTAGGGTCTCGGCGTGACTTCGAGCCCAACCGTCAAATCTGTAAATGCCCGTCTTGCTGAGGAACTCGCGGTAGCCGAGACGCAGGTGATCGCCGCTGTCCGGCTGCTCGACGAGGGTGCCACCGTCCCGTTCATCGCCCGCTACCGCAAGGAAGTCACCGGCAGCCTCGACGACGGACAGCTGCGCGACCTCGAGGAGCGGCTGCGGTATCTGCGGGAGCTCGACGAACGACGTGACGCGGTGCTGGCCTCCATTCAGGAGCAGGGCAAGCTGACCGACGAGCTGAGGGCGGCGCTGCTGACCGCCGACACCAAGTCCCGGGTCGAGGACATCTACTTGCCGTACAAACCGAAGCGGCGCACCAAAGCTCAGATCGCCCGCGAGGCCGGATTGGAGCCCTTGGCCGATCGGCTGCTCTCCGATCCTGCTGCCAACCCGGAAGCCGCGGCCGCGGAGTTCCTCAACGCCGATGTCGCCGATGCGGCGGCGGCTCTCGACGGCGCACGGCATATCCTCGTCGAGCGAGCTGCCGAAGACGCCGAGCTGGTCGGGGCGATCCGTACCAAGTTCTGGGCCGAAGGCGCGCTGCGGACCGCACCTCATTCCGAAGAGTCTGCGAAAAGCCCAGCGGCACAAAAGTTCCGCGACTACTTCGAGTTCTCTGAGCGACTCGAAGACATGCCGTCGCACCGGGTGCTGGCGGTCATGCGTGGCGAGAAGGAACAGGCCCTTGCGCTGCGCTTCGATGGCGGCAGCGATGACGCCTACGAAGTGATGGTCGCCCGGGCGTTGGGGGTCGACCTGTCAGCCAACGCGGCCGCGACGCCATGGCTGGCCACCACCGTCCGGTTGGCCTGGCGCACCCGGCTGATGATCTCGGGGGCGGTGGACGCGCGGATGCGGCTGCGCCAGCGCGCCGAGGACGACGCGGTCGCGGTGTTCGCCAAGAACCTCAAGGACCTCCTGCTCGCGGCTCCCGCGGGTACCCGTACCACGCTCGGGCTGGATCCGGGCTTCCGCACCGGGGTGAAGGTCGCCGTCGTCGACAGCACCGGCAAGGTGCTCGACACCTGTGCGATCTACCCGCATCCGCCGCAGCGCCAATGGGATTCGGCGAAGGCGACACTGGCGGCGCTGGTCGCGCGCCACGGCGTCGAATTGGTCGCCATCGGCAACGGCACCGCGTCGCGGGAGACCGACGCACTGGCCACCGAGCTCATCGCCGATATCCGCGCCGCCGGTGCGACCGCACCGGTCAAGGCCATGGTCAGCGAGGCCGGCGCGTCCGTGTACTCGGCGTCCGCCTATGCCGCCCGCGAGCTGCCCAGCCTGGACGTGACCGTGCGTGGTGCGGTGTCGATCGCGCGACGGCTGCAGGATCCGCTCGCCGAACTGGTCAAGATCGAGCCGAAATCGATCGGGGTGGGCCAGTATCAGCACGACGTCACTCCTGGCACGCTCGCACGCAGCCTCGACGCCGTGGTGGAGGACGCGGTCAACGCCGTCGGCGTCGACCTGAACACCGCGTCGGTTCCGTTGTTGGCGAAGGTGTCCGGTGTGTCCGAATCGTTGGCCGAAGCCATCGTCGCCCACCGGGAGAAGACCGGGCCGTTCCGCAACCGCAGTGCACTGTTGGACGTCGCGCGCTTGGGCCCCAAGGCTTTTGAACAATGCGCGGGCTTCCTTCGGATTCGCGGCGGCGATGACGCGCTGGACGCGTCGGGGGTCCATCCGGAGGCTTACCCGGTGGTCCGACGGATCCTGGACCGCTCGGGGCTCGCCCTGGCCGAGCTCATCGGTAACGAACGGTCGTTGCGGTCGTTGAAGGCCGCCGACTTCGCCGACGACCGATTCGGTGTGCCGACGGTCACCGACATCCTCGCCGAACTGGAGAAGCCGGGACGTGATCCGCGGCCTGCCTTCTCCACGGCGACGTTCGCCGCCGGGGTGGAGAAGGTGGCCGATCTGAAGGTGGGCATGGTGCTCGAAGGTGTCGTCACCAATGTCGCGGCATTCGGCGCCTTTGTCGATGTGGGTGTGCACCAGGACGGTCTGGTGCA
>JAHFVD010000033.1 GCA_023264735.1 Mycobacterium sp.
TGGGGCGCGGCCACCGCAGGCGAGCGCGGGCCGCTGATCGGTACCACCAGCACCCGCAGCCACCGCAATGTCATCGGCACCCACAGCGGCTCCTACAGCGTGTATCGCGCACTGGCCGTCGCGGCCGGCGCACTGTCCCGCGAGCATCGGGCGGACCTGACCAACACCTCCCCCACCGACAGCATCGGGCCGTATCCGCAGTGGAGCCGCCCCGAGGCGATCGTCAGCCTGGACCCGTGGGGCGCGATGGTCGCCGACGCGTTCGCCGCCGACCTGGCGGCCGGCCAGGACATTCGCCCGACCATCGCGGTCACCAAGGCGCACGTGATGCTGCCGGAGATCGCCGACGCCATCGACAAGGGCCGGCTGGTTCCCGACGGCGGGGTGCTGCTGCCCGGTGGGGCGGCACTGGTCACCAAGGCCGCGATCGAGCCGGTCTGGTATCTACCCGGTGTCGCAGAACGTTTCGGGTGCAGCGAGGCTCATCTGCGCCGGGTGCTGTTCGAGGAAACCGGCGGTATGTATCCCGAACTGGTCACCCGCTCCGATTTGGAGGTATTCCTCCCGCCGATCGGCGGGCAGACCCTCTACATCTTCGGCGCCCCAAGCGATCTCGCCGATCCCGCGGTGGAGCTGACCGCCCGGGTGCATGACGAGTGCAACGGCTCCGACGTGTTCGGCTCCGATATCTGCACCTGCAGGCCATATCTGACGCACGCGATCGAGGAGTGCATCCTCGGCGCGCAGCGCGGTGGGGTCGGGCTGGTCGCCTACTCCCGCAAGGAGGGGCGCGCGCTGGGCGAGGTGACCAAGTTCCTGGTCTACAACGCCCGCAAGCGCCAGGAGGGCGGCGATACCGCCGAGGCGTACTTCGCCCGCACCGAATGTGTTGCCGGCGTTCAGGATATGCGCTTTCAGGAACTGATGCCAGATGTGTTGCACTGGTTGGGGATCCGCAAGATCCACCGGCTGGTCTCGATGAGCAACATGAAGTACGACGCCATCGTCGGCTCGGGAATCGAAGTGGGCGAACGGGTCAACATTCCCGACGAGCTGATCCCGCCCGACGCCCGGGTGGAGATCGACGCCAAGATGGCGGCCGGCTACTTCACCCCCGGCCCGGTGCCCGATGCCGACGAGCTGAAGAAGGCCAAGGGCCGCGGGCTGGAGGGCTGATGAGTTCGGCCACCGAGGTCGACGTCGACAGCCCGGCCGGAGCCGCCGCCGCACTGCGCGGCACGCACGCCATTCGCGAGCGGGCCGCAACGCTGACACAGCGGGCCAGGGCCGGCGGGTCGCAATGGTTCACCGTGCACGACGACGCACTGGAATCCGCCGCCGCGCTGGTCGCCGATGTCACCCGCGACAACTACCCGGATCTGCAGATCCCGTTCCACAGTCGGTGGCGTCATTTCGAGGCAGGCGGGGTTGACCGCAGGGCCGAGCTCCTGCGCGGTGCCGACGCGCGGGCGTTGGTCGATCTCACGGTGGTCAGCGTGCTGCTCGACGCCGGTGCCGGGCCGGCCTGGTCCTACCACGAGCCCGGCACTGGTCTTCGGCTGAGTCGTTCGGAAGGCCTGGGGGTGGCCAGCTTTCATGCCTTCACGGCGGGCCTGTTCTCATCGGACCCCGGCGACCCGCTGCGCGCCGACGCCGCCGGGCTGGCCGGCCTGACCGCGGAGCGGCTGGGCGCGGCATTTCAGGCCGACGACGCCAACCCGCTGATCGGGCTCGACGGCCGGATGACGATCCTGCGCAGGCTCGGTGGCGCACTGTCGGCCGCGCCGGAGGTGTTCGGACCCGACGGCCGCCCCGGCGGGCTTCTCGACGCGGTACGCGCGGCGGGCCGCGAGTCGGTGCGCGCTCACGACATTCTCAGCACGATCCTGACCAGGCTGGCGCCAATCTGGCCTGGCGGCAATATGATCGGCGACCATCCGGTCGGCGACTGCTGGCGCCACCCGGCGCTGGGCGGGCCCGGCCTGACCGCGGGATGGATGCCGTTTCACAAGCTGTCTCAGTGGCTCACCTACTCGCTGCTCGAGCCGTTCGGCTGGGCCGGGGTGATCGTCACCGACCTGGACGAGTTGACCGGCCTGCCCGAGTACCGCAACGGCGGTCTGCTGTTGGACACCGGCGTGCTGCGCCTGCGCGCTGACTGGTCCGACCAGAGTTGGACGGCCGGCGATGAATTGGTGGTCGAGTGGCGCGCGTTGACGGTGGCCCTGCTCGACGAGCTGGCTCCGCTGGTCCGTGACCGGCTCGGGGTGGACGCCGGGCAGATGCCGCTGGCGCGGGTCTTGGAGGGCGGTACCTGGGCGGCGGGCCGACTGCTGGCCCAGCAGCTGCGTGGGGGCCTGCCGCCGCTGTCCATCCTCAGTGATGGCACGGTGTTCTGATGCGCGACGTCCACGTCATCGACCACCCGCTGGTACAGCACAAGCTGACTTTGATGCGCCGGGAGGAGACGTCCACCAACACGTTTCGCCGGCTCGCCAACGAGATGGCCACGCTGCTGGCGTATGAAGTCCTGCGCGACACCCCGACTCAGGAGATCGAGGTCCGCACCCCGCTGGAGACGACGACCGGCACCGTCATCGACGGCAAGAAGCTGGTGTTCGTCTCGATCCTGCGAGCCGGCACCGGCATCCTGGACGGAATGCTGACCGTGGTGCCCGGCGCCCGCGTCGGGCACATCGGGCTGTACCGAGATCCGAAAACACTTGTCGCTGTTGAGTATTACTTCAAGATGCCCAACGACCTGCACGAGCGCGAGGTCGTCGTCGTCGACCCGATGCTGGCCACCGGCAACTCAGCCGTAGCCGCGGTGGACCGACTCAAGGAGTTCCGGCCGCGGTCCATCAAGTTCGTCTGCCTGCTCACCTGCCCGGAAGGCATCGCCGCATTGCACGACGCCCATCCGGAGGTGCCGATCTACACCGCGGCAGTGGACCGTGGCCTCGACGAGCACAGCTACATCGTGCCGGGCCTCGGCGATGCCGGTGACCGCCTGTTCGGCACCAAGTAGGGCAGGCGAGTCAGCTCTTCGCGTGGGGTCTGAATACCGTTGCGGCACCGGACTCCATCCTGGTGCGGGCCCGCCAGATCGGCGTGCCTACCAGGTACGTGCGGATCATCGCATCCAATTCGATGCGCAGAAAGCAGATCCTGGACTCGCCGCGTCGGTGCATGTCTCGATAGCTGTCGATGATCTGTCGGCCGAGCCAGAACCCGGCGAAGGCGCCCCGGGCTTCGGCATGAGTCCAATCGACGATCTGGGCCTGGCCGCGCAGTTGGATCGTGGCTGGTGGAAGCGAGAACAACACCCGTCGCGACACTGGGACCACTAAAGAAACATCGCTATTGACAGCGATATTGCGAGCTTTCTGCAAATGCCGACGGGTCATTATGTACATGACCGCCCCTGACGATGCCAGGGCGTAGGTGACCCCAGCCGATGCGGGACTGCCAGCCGTGTCACTGGTGGAGAGCACGGCGAAGTGCTGCCGCCGTATCTCCCGTTGAACCGTCGCGTAGTCGAGGTGCCGCCCGGGGTTCACTGTCGCAGATTGGCGCGAAGGACGGTGAGGCGCTGTTGATATTCGTGCTCGTCGATCTCGCCGCGGGCGAATCGGGCGGCCAGAAGCTGCTCGGGTGACTCGTTATACGGACGGGGTGCGGGCACGGATCGCTGCTGGGGGCCACCGCTGGTGAACCGGACCAACGCGACGATCCCTACGATGATGAGAATCCAGAACAGCACCATTCCGATCGCCATCCCTGCGTATCCCCATCCGCCCATGTCGTGGTCGTACCAGAACATCATGGGAACTCCTTTCCTCTGATTCTCAACCGGTGTAATCGAGAGTGGTCATCATTCCGGCGTCCATGTGATATCCGTTGTGGCAGTGCAGCATCCAGATTCCTGGGTTGTCGGCCACCAGCTTGACCGCCACGGTCTGCATCGGTTTGACGATGACGGTGTCCTTGCGCGGTCCAGGACTGCCGTCCGCTTTGATCACCTGAAAGGTGTGGCCGTGCAGGTGCATGGGATGCCACATCATGCTTGCGTTGGCGAACGTCAGGGTGGCGTGCTGGCCCCGATCGACGGTCAGCGGCACGGTTTGGTCGTAGGGGCGGCCGTTGATCATCCAGTCGTACTGCATCATCCCGCCGGACAGGCGGGCGTGTAGGTCGAGATCGGTGCGGGCCGGCAGCTGAACTTCCGGTGTCGCGGTGAAGGTGTCGACGGTGCCGACGAGTCGGGTCAGCTCCGGCGGCCGGTAGTCGGCGCCCGGACCGTTTCCTGCTGCGGTGGACAGCAGGGCGCGGGCCACTGCGTTCTTTCCTTCGGCCGAGGCCACCAACGGGAACACCCCGTCCCCGGCGGTTACCACCACGTCGTAGCGCTCCCCCATCCCGAGCAGGACCGCGTCGACCTCGGTGGGGACGACCGGGAAGCCGTCGGTATGCGTGACGGTCATCCGGTGCCCGGCCAGGGCAACCCGGAACGCGGTGTCGGCGGCGGCGTTGATGATCCGGATTCGGATGCGCTGCCCCGGCTTCGCCGTGAACGTGCTCGCAGCAGCGGGGATGCGTCCGTTGACGAGGTAGTACGGGTAGTTGACGTCGCCGGCGTCGCCACCGAGCAGATCACTCGCCCCCACACCGCCCATCCCGGGCATGGAGCCCATCCCGCCCATCGGACCCATGCCGCCCATGCCCGGCATCGAGCCCATGCCGCCCATGCCCTTCGACCTCAGCCCGTCGAAGATCTCCTGGGGGCTGCTGCCGACTCCGGAGGTCCAGTCGTCGAGCATGACGATCCACTCGGCGTCATAACGGCCGGGCTCGGCAGGGTCGTCGATGATGACCGGTAGATACAGCCCGTAGTCGGTGCCCAGCCCGGTGTGCGGATGGGCCCAGTATGTCCCGGGATACGGCGAGCTGAAGCGGTAGGTGAAGTTCGCCCCAGGCGCGATGTCGGGGGTGGCAGGGGCTGCGCCGTCCATGTCGTTGCGCAGCGCGATTCCGTGCCAATGCAGCGAGGTCGGATCATCGAGCGCGTTGTCGACGGTGACGGCGATCTCGTCGCCGACATTGGCCCGGATCAGCGGACCCGGAACCTGGTTGTTGTATGCCAGAGTGCGCGCCCTGGTCCCACCCAGATCGATGTCGGTCGCGCCGGGCGCCAAGCGTGCGGTGACCGTCCTGCCGGTATGCGGCCGGGATGCCTCTGCGGAAGTGATCGCCTCCGGCCGAACGGAGCCGCCCGGGGCACTCGCGGTCGTGGAGCGGCTACAGGCCACCAAAGCCGCGCCTCCGAGGACACCGGCAGCAAGGAAACCGCGCCGGGTCATGGGTGCCGCCATCAGGGGCCGTCGACTCATCACCATTCCTGTCTTCTGGAAGCTCGTGTCCCAGACTGCGCCGGACCCTCGGCGGGTTTGGTGTTGGTTCTGTGAAGATTCACTCAAGACCTGACCAGGTCGCCCCAGCGCGGCACGATGAAGGCATGGATCTCACATCGCAGGCAGCACCGGCCGGTGCTGACCTGGGCTATCGCGCCTTGGTGGTCGATGACGAAGAACCACTGGCCGAAGTCGTCGCCAGTTACTTGGAACGCGAACACTTCGAAGTGACGGTGTGCCATTCCGGGGTCGACGCGTTGGCCGTCGCCCGGCAAGTCGATCCGGACGTGGTCGTACTCGACCTCGGTCTGCCCGGTATCGACGGACTCGAGGTGTGCCGGCAGCTGCGGACGTTTTCCGACGCCTACGTGGTGATGCTCACCGCCCGCGATGCCGAAGTGGACACCATCGTCGGGCTGTCGGTCGGCGCCGACGATTACGTGACCAAACCGTTCAGCCCGCGGGAGCTGGTTGCCCGGATCCGGGCGATGCTCCGCAGGCCACGCTCGGTGAGTGCGCGCGCCACACCAGGGGGTGCGGGCAGTAGCGAGTTGCCGCCACGGGTGTTCGGGCCGCTGTCGATCGACGTGGCGAGTCGCCAGGTATTCCTCGACGTTGAAACGATCCCGTTGACACGCACCGAGTTCGACATCCTTGCCGCCCTGTCATCGCGGCCCGGCGTGGTATGGAGCCGCCGCCAACTGATCGACGCAGTATGGGGCGAACCCTGGGTGGGCAACGACCACCTCGTCGATGTCCACATCGGGCACTTGCGGCACAAACTCAGCGACAATCCCACCGAACCGAGGTTCGTATTGACCGTGCGCGGCGTGGGCTACCGGATGGGAACCGGACAATGACCGGGGTTAGTGGGTTCGGAATGCGGCGGCGTCTGCTGCTCGCCCAAAGCTTGGTCCTCGTCGCTGGCGGCGTGACCACATGGGTTGTCGCATCGATGGTCGGCCCACCGTTGTTCCGGGAACACCTCCACATGGCCGGCATCGCCCATGATTCCAACGAGCAATATCATGCCGAGCAGGCCTACCAGCACGCCACTGCGCTCTCCATCGGAGTCGCGATCACGGTATCTGCCATCACCGCACTGATCGCCACCGTGTACCTCAGCCGACGCCTGCAGCTTTCCATCGCCGAGGTCTCCGCGGCCGCGTCGGCGGTCGCCGAAGGACACTACGACATCCGCGTCGCCCCTCCTCGACTTGGCCATGAGTTCGACGAGATGGCAACAGCTTTCAACCAGATGGCCGAGCGTTTGCAGGCGGTGGAGTCAACCCGCCGCCAGTTGTTCGGTGACCTCGCCCACGAGATCCGCACTCCGGTGGCGGTTCTCGAGGCATACTTGGAAGCGGTGGAGGATGGCGTGAAAACCCTTGATCAGCCCACAATGTCGGTACTGCGGGAGCAGACCGGGCGATTGGTCCGCTTCTCCGCCGACGTTGCCGCCCTGGCTCAAGCCGAAGAAGCTCACGCCACCATCGCGCCTGGGTGGGTCGACGCCGGTGAGGTCGCGAGCACAGTCACCGCCGCGATGACAGACCGGTATGCCGCCAAACATGTTTCGTTGGACACCCGCGCGGATGACGACACCCGCCTCTGGGCGGATCGGCAGCGGTTGGCGCAGGTGGTGGGCAACTTGCTCGACAACGCCTTACGTCACACGCCTGCCGGCGGCCACGTCACCTTCACGGTGACCCGAGTCACGGACGAGGTTGTGCTCAGTGTCGCCGACGATGGCGAAGGGATCGCTGCCGAGCATCTTCCCCACATCTTCGAACGCTTCTATCGCGCCGACTTCGCACGCGACCGTCAGCGAGGAGGCTCGGGCATCGGACTGGCGATCGCCAAGGCGCTCACCGAGGCCCATGGCGGCCGCATAAGCGTGGCCAGCCGTGGCCTCGGCCACGGCACCACGTTCACGGTGGTGATACCAGTCCTCGCAGCGGCCGCGACCCGGGACGGCGGCCAGCGCGTCGGCGCCCCGACCTGTTCATGACTGCGTCTCGCTCACCTGCACGTGGTAGGCAGCTCGCCTACAGCGAGCTCAGGATCTGGTTCATGGTGTCGATCTCCTTCTGCTGGCTGGTTGCGATCGACTTGGCCAGCGCAACCGTGTCGGCGAATTGACCATTCTTGATTTCGTTCTGCGCCATGGTGATTGCGCCCTGGTGATGTGTGATCATCTGGTTGAGGAATAGCTTGCTGGCCTCGACTCCCTGGGCGTCTTTCAACGCCTGCATGTCGGCCGGCGACATCATTCCATCCATGCCGGCCATGTCACCCATTCCGGGCATACCCGGCATCATCGACCCGCTCGGCATGGGCATCGGCATCGTCGAGGTGGTGGGCGCTGCGGTGGCTGTATCCGAGCCGTGCATGCCGCCGTGATCGGAGGGCGCGTTACCTGTTGTGCCATTCATTCCCGGCATGCCAGGCATAGCGGGCATCCCCCACTGATTCAGCCAGCCCTGCATCTGCTCGATCTCCGGACCTTGGGCAGCCTTGATCTGCTTGGCCAAGTCCACCACCCGCGGGTCAATGCCCTGCTTGGCCAGGATCATGTCGCTCATCTCTATCGCCTGCTGGTGGTGCGGAATCATCATGTGGGCGAACATCATGTCGGACTGGTTATGCGCGCCTGCCGGCGCCGACGACGAGCTTTGGGCCGTGGCCGGCGTCGACGGTGCTGCCTCCTTGGTCGCGGGGTTGCTACACGCGCCGATGACGACCACCGCGGCGAACGCAGCCACTCCGGTCACCACAATCTTTGCCTGGTTCACAGCACATCCTTTCGTCCGATCAACCGTGTCGGTCCACCAACCAGACTGCCCAGGCTCGATAGGGCTGCCCTAGACGTTCTGTGAAGATTCGATGAAGAACGACAGGTTCGGGTCGTCAGCAGGGCCCCTATACCCCCAAGGGGTATATAGTGACGACAGAGGAGGACTCAATCATGAGCGTTGCCATTCGCGTTGCCGGGATGTCCTGTGAGCACTGCGCCAATACCATTCGCCAGGCGGTTTCAGCACTGGCCGGGGTGGACCGAGTCGATGTCGACGTGGCCCGTGGCATTGTCACGGCCGATGGGGATTGTGACGCGGCGGCGATTTCCGCTGCGATCGCCGACGCGGGCTACACCCCGCAAGGGGAAGTCAGCCCACCCTCTCGGCCGTTGCTGCCGATCGCCGGATCTTCAGACAGCGGTTGTTGTTGCGGTTGAGACTGATTCGGTGACGTCTGCCGGCCTTATCCTTCGATGATGCGGGTCACATATGGCGTCATCCCCGCAGTCCTCACCGGAGAGACTTTCACCGGCACGCCGGTCTGCTGAGCCTCTAGCATCTGGCCACCGCCGAGGTATATCGCCTCGTGCTGGCTGCCGCCCGGACCCCAGAACAGTAGATCGCCTCGCCTGGCTTGCGACGGCGGGATCTTGCGGCCTGCGTTGTATTGGTCACCCGACCATCGTGGCAGAAGTACGCCCACGCCTGCATACGCATACCGGGTAAGTCCCGAGCAGTCGAAACCGACTGTGCCGGCACCAGAGTCGATCCCACTGCTCGGTCCGGTGAGGCTCCCTCCACCCCACGAATAGGGAACACCGATCTGGGTCCCCGCGCGGCGAATTACGTATTCGATCGCCTGGCCGCCAGAGACCCGGCTTCCACTAGCAGGAACGGCGGAGGCACTATCGGCCAAACCCAGACTGTGGAGAAATGAGCGGCCGAGGTCCATCGTGGTCTGGACGGCAAGAGCACTGGCGCGAAGTGACGCGTTCGCGACCGACAGCGGGTCACCGGGTGCCCCTGCACTGACGATGTTGGGAAGCAAGGGATCCCATGTCAAGGCGCCGGGATCCGCAGCAGCAGGAGCGGAAGGCTGGAAGGACAGCGCCGCGACTAGGAGACAGACAATCCGCATGAATCGGCGGTGAAACATCCTCGATCACGTCCTTGTCTGCTGTTGCGCGTGCTCTCACGGCGACACCAAGAAGACATCGCTGCCGCAGGCGGAAGCCGATGGGTAGGTCGCACATACTGCCCTGAATAGTACGTAGTTGCTACGTAGTTATGAACGGTAGCAGTGAGCGCGAGATGCTCACACCCGCATCACGTATCACTTGAATAACGATCGCCCTTGTGGGCGTGTCGAATTCGACGGAATTACTTGTGGTTGGCCTTACCCGTTCGCTTTGCCAGGCGCCGCAACGCGGCCCGCAGGCCCTCTGACTCTTCAGCATCCATCTGTTCGACGAAGTGAGCGAGCACCAGTTCGGGGCGCCCGCCGCCTTCGAGTGCCTCGCGCATCAGATTGGCGGTGTGTTCTTCGCGGGTCATGACTGCCCAGTAGCGGTAGGCACGACCATCTTTCTCACGGTCAAGCCAGCCTTTGGCGTGCAGGTTGTCCATGGTCGACATCACCGTGGTGTACGCGATGCGCCGTTCAGCGGCGAGCTCGTCAAAGATCTCACGCACCGTGACGGTGTAGGGGTCGTTATCCCAGACCCGTGCCATCACGACGGCCTCCAGTTCGCCGAACCCTCGAACACTCATGTACGTCCTCGACTTTCAGTGCTTCTGGCCAACATTCGCCACTTCGGCTCCGCACTCAAATTCCACACGAGATCAAGCCGATCTCGACCACCAGCGCGGCCAACATCGACGCCGCCAGGACCATCGCCACAGTCCAAGCCCCCGGTCGGGGTCGGTGCGGCGGGCCGTCGGGACTGTGTGTCGTCAGACGTGACAGGCGCAATTGTGCCGATTCGGTGGCGATTCCGAGCGAAACGGCCGGCGCCGTTGTGTGCTGAAGAGCTTGGATTGCTTGCCGGAGCGGCCACGTGCCGTGGACCCGCGCAGCTTGAGCATCGGCGTCCAATTCGATGAGGGTACGGACCAACGAGGGCGATTGCCGGGTCAGGGGCAGCCAGCCGAGACCCACCGACAGTGCTTGTGCCACAGCGATGAACAAGTGGTGCCGCCGGCGGATATGGGCTTTCTCGTGGGAGACAACGGCACTCACCGCGCCGAGTCCTAGGCAATCGCGAAGTCCGACACTCATCACCACCAGTGGCGGCTTGCCAGCCAAACTATAGGCGTGTGGCTCTGATGTCGGCAGCCAGATCACCGCGCCCGAGCGCGGTGCCTTTTCTGTCAGCAGCCACGCCAATTCGACATGTCGCGCGTGGACGCGGCGACGGCGGCGTGTGGTGCTGCCCAACTGCCATGCCCCCCGTATGACCGCAATGACAACGGCCGCGCCACTGAGCAATCCAGCGGTGGGATCGACCCAGCCTGGCAGGCCAGTCGCCGGCGATAGCCAACAACCATGAACAAGGACCGCCACGACGGGCAACGCGATCGCGGACACGGCGACACATATCAGAATCGCCCAGACCACCAGCAACAGTCCCGCATCGACATTCCGCCGCATCCCCCGACGCATAAGGGGCGGCGAACCTATCCCGACGAGAAGGCCGCCGATGGTCCACAAGACTGCGCTTGTCACCGTGAGTGCCGCCCTCCCTGGCTCTGCCGAGGTCGCACCAGAGCACTATCTACTGAGCTCGACAGTAGTCGAATCTTACAGGCCGCCAGTCTAGATCCCCATTATTGCGGCGGCGGGCCACCAGGGCTCTGGTTTGGGATGTCCGTGATTGGCAGGTTCGGCGCCGGTTTTGGTGACGGAGTGGCCGGCAGCGGCGGGATCCGGCTGACGGGAATGTCGACAAGGTCATTGGCCGGTGGCCCGTTGACCCGACTCCCGTAGCTGCTGCCTGCTGTGCGCGGACCAAGCAGGTGACTGACCGTGACCAGGTGATACCCGTTGGCGATCAGAACCGGAATGAACTGGTAGACCATGTCGACCGTGCTGGAATAGGTGTCGTGCAGCAATACCACCGCCCCGGGTTTGATCTGCGTCTTCAGCATGTAAACCGTAGCGGCAGTGTTGGAATCGTTGATCCAGTCAAACGGTATGACGTCCCACAGAACCTCTGCGAGGCCCTGCTGCGCAGCCGCTGCGCGAACAGCATCGGACGATACCCCGCCAGCCGGGCGGTAGAGCTGAGGCGCGAGCCCGGTCGCGGCCGCGATCGCTTGGGTGCCTCTGCTGAGTTGGGAGCCGATGTCGCCCGAGGGAATCGTGCTCATGTTCGGATGCTCCCAAGTGTGGTTGCCGATCTCCATCCCGGCATCTGCAATCCGCCGCGCGGCGGCAGGATCAGCAGCGACCTTGTTGCCAATCAAAAAGAATGTCGCTTTGGCGTTGTAGGACCTCAGCACCCGCACGAGTCGATCAGTAAAGGGGGTGGGACCGTCGTCGAACGTGAGCGCCACACACTTGACCAGCGCACAGTCGACGCGATCCGGATCGTTGGTCTGTCGCTGGCGTGCTGCCAGCACCATTGTCACGACGACGGCGATCACCACAGCCAGCACTGCGGGCAGCTGCCACCACACGCGGAGGCGCTTCATCAGGCTGAAATAGCCACTGCGGGCGAGGGGAGTTTCAGGCGTTTGAGCATCAATGCGTTGACCGCAACGATCAGACTCGATCCCGACATCGACAAAGCCGCGATCTCCGGGCGAAGCACCAAGCCGAACGCCGGCTCGAAGACGCCCGCGGCGATCGGCAACGCAATCACGTTGTATCCCACCGCCCATCCGAGGTTTTGGCGCATCTTGCGCAGGGTTGCCCGTCCGATCCGCAACGCGATGGGGATGTCAAGCGGGTCGGAGCGCATGAGTACCAGGTCAGCTGTCTCGATCGCGACATCGGTGCCCGCCCCGATCGCCACCCCAAGGTCGGCCTGGGCCAGGGCCGGCGCATCGTTGACACCGTCGCCGACCATGGCAACCTTGGTATCCTGCTCCTGCAGTTCAGCGATCTTGGTTGCCTTGTCCCCCGGCAGCACTTCAGCGACAACGGTGTCGATGCCGAGCTGGTCAGCGATCCTCGCCGCGGTGGCTTTGTTGTCACCGCTGAGCATGACGACCTGCACGCCGAGGTCATGCAGTTCGCGGATGGCTTCGGCTGAGGTTTCCCGGGCCGCATCGGCCAGCGCGATCACGCCGACGCCGCGGTTGTCCACCGCCACCAGCACCGCGGTGCGCCCGCCAGAGGCGAACTCGTCGCGGTGGCGCATCAATCCCGGAGAAAAGTCCGCTCCTTCGTCGAGCATCAGCTTGCGGTTTCCGGCAACAACCCGGTGGCCGGCGACGGTGGCGGTGGCTCCATGCCCGGGCACGTTGCGAAAGTCCGTCAGTTCGGCGGCGGTGATTCCCTGGTCGCGGGCGTAACGCACGACCGCGGCGGCCAACGGATGTTCGGATTGGGTCTCCACTGCGGAGACCAGGGCCAACAGCTCGTGTTCGTCCATGTCCTCTGCCACGAAGTCGGTGACTTCGGGCTCGCCCTTGGTGAGCGTACCGGTCTTGTCCATGACGACGGTCTCGATGCGTGCCGAGATCTCCAGGGCGGTGGCATTTTTGAACAGCACCCCACGCTTGGCGCCTAGTCCGGTTCCGACCATGATCGCGGTCGGAGTGGCTAGACCGAGCGCGTCCGGACAGGTGATGACCACCACGGTGATGGCGAATAGCAGGGCACTCTGAACCCCCGCACCCGCGGCCCACCAAGCCAGGAAGGTCACTGTGCCACCGATGAGCGCCACCAACACCAACCAGAAGGCTGCCCGGTCAGCCAACCGCTGACCGGGTGCCTTCGAGTTCTGGGCTTCCTGAACCATTGCCACGATTTGAGCCAACACGGTGTCCGAACCGACCTTGGTCGCTCGCACCCGCAGTGTCCCGGTGGTGTTGATTGACGCCCCGATGACGTTGTCGCCAACCGCTTTGGAGACCGGCAGGCTCTCCCCGGTGACCATCGATTCGTCAACCTCCGACCCGCCCTCCTCAACGGTGCCGTCGACGGGGATCTTGGCGCCGGGACGGATCAGCAACAGCTCACCTGGGACGACCTCGGCGGTGGGCAACTCCACGAGCTCGTCACCCCGCACCACCACAGCCTTCGGCGGTGCGAGTTCCAGGAGGGTTCGAATCGCCTCGTTCGCCCCACCTCGCGCACGCATCTCAAACCAATGCCCCAGGAGCACAAAGGTTGTCAATACGGCGGCAGCTTCGTAAAACACCTCGCCACCGCCGGACAGCGTCACCGCAACGCTGTAGAGCCAGCCGGCGCCCACGGCAACCGCAACCAAAACCATCATGTCGAGGGTTCGCGCCCTGAGTGCCCGCCACGCGCCGTCGAAGAAGATCCACGCCGAGTAGAAGACAACCGGCAAGCTCAGGAAGAAGGCGAAGACGTCGTCGCGCAGTCCGAACGGCGCCGGCACCGTGAACCCGAACATATCGCGGCCCATCGGGGACCACAGCATGATCGGGATCGATAGCACCAGGGCCACCAGAAACCGATTGCGCATATCGCGCACCATGGCGTCCATCGACATCTCGCTGTGGCCGCCGTGACCCATCATGTCCTGCGCGACGCGGTGCGGGGCCGAATGCCCGGAAGGTTCGGACATCGGCTCGCACATGTGATTTGGCACCGAGCGTCCAGCGCAGTGAAAACCACAGTCCTGGATCCACTTCGCCAGGTCAGCGACCGAAGTGGCGCGCGGGTCGAAGACCACCGTGGCGGTTTGATTCACCGCGTTGGCCTGTACCGCTGACACCCCCGGGCGGCGCAGCAGTGTCGACTCAACCACCGATGCCGAAGTGGCCCAATGCAACCCGCGAACATCGAGCACCGTTGTGGTGGTGGTCATTTGGTCGTCTCCCCAGCCGTGGTTCTCACCCAGAGCAAAACTCAAATCTGCCCCGTCCTGGTATGGCCCCCATATGCCTTCGATGAAGATTTGACGAAGAAGTGGATACGCTGAACCAAATCCGGGACCCTCACACCTCATCGCGTATCGTCCGCGGGCAGAGCCTTGCGGTGCGACAGGCAGGAGGACGATGGTCAACAAACCTGGGAATCACGACCGGCGCACGGGCCGCCTGTTCGTGCTCGCCGCTGTTGTCCTAGTGGGGGCGGCCATCGTCGCCGCCGCCATCACGACGGGCGCACTGCGGCTCTGGAGATCTGACGACGCCGGCCCCACAGCCGAACAGTCGGCTCTGCAACGTTGCCAGACCGACGTTCTCAATAAGGTGGTTTCTCCCTCTACGGTGCATCTTTCCGACCTGCGTGCCGAAGCCAGCACCCTCGACGTCGACGGCCGAGATCTGTTTTCGCTGACTCTCGAAGAGCCGCTCAAGAACGTCGACAGATCCCGCATCACGGTGCTCAACGTTTCGGGTGTGGTCAATGCGCCCACCGAGGTGGGCTCCACCCTTCAGGACCATTTCGATTGCCGGGCATACTTCGTCGACGGGTCATTGGCGCACACACTGGTGCTCTTCGAGCACACCCACTGAGCAACGGCGGTCTGCCCGGTCGCGTTGATGTGCCCTCAGTCGTCGTGATCGTGCTGGTGACCGTCCGTCTTCAGGCTCAGGTCAGTCACCGGTAGTCCCGGCGCCGTCGCGGGTTGCGTCACGCCATCGGGTGGCGGCGCGACCGGCACCCCCTGGTGATCATGTCCCGCCATGTGCGCGTCGTGCACCGGCACGTGTTCGGCCCCGGCCTCAGCAGGTTTGCCATGGTGATGGTGATGGTCGCTTTGGAGGCCAGACGCGAGGCCAACCGTGACCGCACCTGCCATCACCGTGTTGGCGCCCACCAAAACCAGGGCTCGGCCGAAGCCCGAAATCTCGTCCGCCCGATAGCGTCGAAACAGCGCCCACCCGGCACCCATGATCACGTAGCACTGAAGCAGAAGGACAGATATGCCGGCCGCCTCGACGGCCTCGGCCTCACCTGCGTTGGGACCATATGGGGCGCCCGCGGTTCGCGACATCACCCACAACGCCGCTGAACCGGCATTGCCCACGACGCCAACCGCAAGGAGCAACCGCGTCGGTTTTGACCAGGCGAGGAATCCCCACAGCAACTGGAACACCGCAATCGAGGCAAAAAACACCCCGGACGGCAGCCAGTCTTGCCAGTGCATCGGCGCCACGGCGAAATGGATGACGGCTGCGCCGATGGAGGCCACGGCTGCGCAGCGGGCAGCCAGTCGGTTGTCCGTCTTTCTCACGTCGTTGGTGCCCACAGCGTCGACCGTGACACAGCGGCCCGCGCGGTACGAGCAGCGCCGCATAACGTTCAGATGCCAGATCGGCAACACCGTTCCCAGTGTTCTGTCAGCCAACCGTCAGGCGTGGGTGGGTCAATAGGCACCACCGGCAGGCCCATCACGTTCGGACCGCGCCGGGCTGGCGCTCCTGCTCATCGGAACCGCGGTCATGTACCTGTGGAACATCACGGACAACGGGATGGTCAGGCCGCCGCGACCAGTTCGCCGGCCTCACGCGGCTGCCGGGTCGGCAATGCGAGCTTGACGATCTTGCGCACCACAGTGCCGAACTGCTTGGGCAGCGGCCCGGCGTTGTAGGGAACGCCGTAGCGCTTGCACACCTCGCGCACGTGCGGCGCCATCTCGGCGTAGCGGCGTGCGGGCACATCGGGGAACAGGTGGTGCTCGATCTGGTGCGACAGGTTGCCGGACAGCAGGTGGAACAGCTTGCCGCCGGTCAAGTTTGCCGAGCCGAGGATCTGCCGGAAGTACCACTGACCACGAGACTCGTTGCGGGTCTCCTCGACGGTGAATTCCTGTGTGCCGTCCGGGAAGTGGCCGCAGAAGATGATCGCGTAGGACCACGCGTTGCGGATCAGGTTGCCGGTCAGGTTGCCGGTGAACACGAACGGCGCCATCGGTCCGGCCAGCAGCGGGAAGGCGACGTAGTCCTTGAGCAGCTGGCGACGGGTCTTGGCCCAGATTTCGCGGGCCACCTCACGCTTGTCGGCGAGTGAGATCTCACCGGACCGGATACGTTCGGTCTCCAGCTCGTGCAGTGCGACGCCGTACTGGAACAGCACCATGAGCAAGAAGGCGTACACCGGGTTGCCCAGGTAGTAGGGCCGCCAGCGTTGATCGGGGCTCATCCGCAGGATGCCGTAGCCGATGTCGCGGTCCATGCCGACGATGTTGGTGAACGTGTGATGGGAGAAGTTGTGCGAGTGCCGCCACTGGTCGCCCGGGCAGGCGGTGTCCCACTCGAACGTGCGCCCGGCCAGGGCCGGGTCACCGGTCCATTCGTACTGGCCGTGCATGATGTTGTGGCCGATCTCCATGTTGTCGAGGATCTTCGAGACCGCCAGCAGTGCGGTGCCTGCCAGCCAGGCTGGCGGGAAGATGCCCGCGAACAGCAGTGCGCGACCGCCGATTTCCATGGCGCGCTGGGCCTTGATGACGCGGCGGATGTAGTCGACGTCGGCCTGGCCGAGGTCGGCGACCACTTTGTCCTTGATGGCGTCGAGCTCGCGGCCGAACGCGGCGGCCTGCTCGGGGGTCAGTGTGATGGGTTGGGAGGTCATGGTTTTCCCTTTCGTTTACAGCGCGATCGCGACGTCACCGACGGGAACGGACACGCAGATCTGCACGTCCTCCTCGTCGGCGGTCGATACCGCGCCCGTGGTCACGTTGCGCACGGCGCCGCGATGCTTGCGACGGGTGCAGGTGTGGCAGATACCCATCCGGCATCCGCTGGTGGGAGTCAGTCCGGCGGCCTCGGCCTGATCCAGGAGGGGACGGCCATCGTCGGTCGCGTCGATACCGCTGTCGCTGAAGCTGATTCGGCCACCCGACGGGGCGTCGGGGAGGACGAACGGCATCGGCACGAAGCTCTCCGACGACACGTCGGTGCAGTGCTCGCGTACCGCCTCGACCAGTGCGGGCGGCCCGCAGACATACACCGCGTCAGGATCGGCCATCGCGGTCTGCAGGTGTTCCTGGCCGAAGCGGCCGGTGAGCTCGCCGCCGGGCGAGCGGGTGTAGCCGTGTAAGACCCGGACTCCCGTCGCCGCGAGTTCTTCTCGGTAGCACCCCTCGGCCGGGGTGCGGGCGTAGTGGACGAAGGCGATCTCGCCGTCGTAGCCCTCGGCCTGCAGGGTGCGCAGCATGGACATCACCGGAGTGATCCCGCTGCCGCCGGAGACGAACAGGATGCGCCGCGGCCTGCGGTCGGGAAGCACGAAGTCACCCGCCGGTTCGGAGAGCCCGACCACCATGCCGGGGCGGGCGTGCCGGTACAGATGGGTGGACACCAGGCCGCCGTCGTGGCAGCCGATCGTCAGCTCGATGAGCGACGCCCCCTCGGCACTGGCCGGCGAATAGCAGCGGGTGTGGCGGCGGCCGTCGATCTCCACCGTGAGGTTCAGGTGCTGGCCGGCGCGATGGCCGGCGACGGCCGCATTCGGGGCGAGAAGCAGGGTGACGCTGCGTGGGGTCGTCCGGCGCACGTCGACCACCTTGGCCCGCGCGTCGGTGGTCCAGGTCGGGTCCACCAGCTCGGTGTAGCGGTCGACGCCGTGCGGACCGGTGAGCAGATCGACCAGCGGCGAGCGAAGCACCTTCTTGGTCAGAGTTTCAGTGAACATGTGTATACCGTCGCTGTAGAAACTGCACGTCGTCAAGGAACTGGGCCAGAGTGTGGTAGCGTTCACAACAGTGAACAGTCGTACGCCGAGCTCACGCCGCGAGCGGTCAGGGAGGTCCCGGTCGCGGGATACGCCGTCGCGCGAGGAGCGCAAAGAGGTCACTCGCCGGGCGATCATCGCCGCCGCACTCAAGCTGCTCGACGAGCGCAGTTTCAGCGGCCTCAGCCTGCGGGAAGTCACCCGCGAGGCCGGGATCGTGCCCGCGGCCTTCTACCGGCATTTCGAAACGATGGAAGCCCTCGGCCTGGTGCTCATCGACGAGTCGTTCCGCACGCTGCGGGAGATGCTGCGCAGCGCTCGCGCCGGCAAGCTGGACCCGAACCGGGTGATCGAGTCGACGGTCGAGATGTTGGTCGCCGGGGTGGCCGAGCAGCGCGAGCACTGGCGGTTCATCGGGCGGGAGCGCTCCAGTGGTGTGACCGTGCTGCGGTACGCGATCCGCACCGAGATCCGGCTGATCACGTCCGAGTTGGCCACCGACCTCGCCCGCTTTCCCGGCCTGAACACCTGGAGCACCGAGGACCTCAACATCTTGGCCAGCCTGTTCGTGAACTCGATGATCATCATCGCCGAAGCCATCGAGGACGCCCACGACGCTGCCGCGCTCGACGAGATCAAGCGCACGGCGGTCAAGCAGCTGCGGATGATCACGGTCGGCGTCAACGCCTGGCAGCCCGACGAGGGCGAGGACGACGCCTAATCCGACGCCGAGACTGCAGTTGTTGTACGCATCTCCCGAGATGTTGCGTCAACAAGTGCAGTCTCGACGGGGGCTGTGACAGCTGAAATACCTGAGACACAAGATGTTTCGCAGATACCGCCGCCGGGTAGTGATTGCCGATGACCTGGTCGACGAGATGTGCCTGACCATCTCCCCCGCTCTGGGCGCCACCGCCGAGACGGACTGTCCGGGAGCGCACACGTTGACCACACCCGTCCGCCTGGCGCTGGGCCACGTCGTGACGGTGAAGGACTACGCCTACCGGCGTTACGTCCGGCCCGGTCACGACGCAAGCGGGTGACGCGAATTGTCACGACGGTCACAAACCACTCCACACTGATTTGGCGGCGGGGGTTCCTGGGTATTCCGCTCAATCCAGCCGTCAATGCATAGGGAGCTCTCCGTGACCAACGCCGCCGCACTCGAGGTATGGCCAGGTAAGGCCTATCCCCTCGGCGCCTCCTACGACGGCTACGGCACCAACTTCGGGGTGTTCTCCGAGGTCGCCGAGCGGGTCGAGCTGTGCTTGTTCGACGAGGACGGAACCGAGACCCGGATCGTCCTGCCAGAGGTGGACGGTTTCGTCTGGCACGGTTACCTGCCCGGCGTCGAGCCGGGCCAGCGGTACGGCTATCGGGTACACGGCCCCTACGACCCCGCCGAGGGGAATCTCTGTAATCCGAATAAGTTGCTGCTGGACCCCTACACCAAGGCCATCGACGGCCACTTCGACTGGAACCAGTCGCTGTTCGGTTACAACTTCGGCGAGCCGCACAGCCGCAACGACGACGACTCGGCGGCGAGCATGCCCAAATCCGTTGTCATCAACCCCTACTTCGACTGGGGTGTGGACCGTCCGCCGCAGCGCGAGTACGCCGACACCGTCATCTACGAGGCGCACGTCAAAGGGTTGACCCAAACGCATCCCGATATCCCCGACGCCATCCGGGGAACGTATTCGGCCATCGCGCATCCGGCGATCATCGAGCACCTGAAATCGTTAGACGCCACCGCGATCGAACTGATGCCGGTGCACCACTTCGCCAATGACTCCACCCTGATCGACAAGGGCCTGTCGAATTACTGGGGCTACAACACCATTGGGTTCTTCGCTCCCGACAGCAAGTACTCGGCCAGCTCCACGCCTGGCGGCCAGGTGCAGGAATTCAAGGCGATGGTGCGGGCGCTGCATGAGGCCGGCATCGAAGTCATCCTCGATGTGGTCTACAACCACACCGCCGAAGGCAACCACCTCGGTCCGACGGTGTCGTTCCGCGGAATCGACAACGCCGCGTACTACCGACTCGTCGACGACGACAAGCGTTACTACATGGACTACACCGGCACCGGCAACAGCCTCAACGTCGGGCACCCCCATTCGCTCCAATTGATCATGGATTCGTTGCGCTACTGGGTGCTCGAGATGCATGTGGACGGCTTCCGGTTCGACCTCGCCGCCACATTGGCCCGGGAGTTCTATGACGTCGACCGGCTGAGTGCCTTTTTCGAACTGGTGCAACAGGATCCGACGGTCAGCCAGGTCAAGCTCATCGCCGAGCCATGGGACGTCGGCCCGGGTGGCTATCAGGTTGGCAACTTCCCGCCGCAGTGGACAGAGTGGAACGGCAAGTTCCGCGACACCGTCCGCGACTTCTGGCGCGGTGAAGACGCCAGTCTTGGTGAGTTCGCCTACCGGCTGACGGGGTCACCGGACCTCTATGAGCACACCGCGCGCCGGCCGGTCGCATCGATCAACTTCGTCACCGCCCACGACGGCTTCACATTACGAGACCTGGTGTCCTACAACGAGAAACACAACGACGCCAACGGTGAGGGCAACAACGACGGCGAGAGCAACAACAGTTCGTGGAACTGCGGCGCCGAAGGGCCCACCGACGATCCCGAGATCAACGCGCTGCGCGACCGCCAGCAGCGCAACCTGATTGCCACGACGATTCTGTCGCAAGGCGTTCCGATGATCTGCCACGGGGACGAGCTCGGCCGCACCCAGGGCGGCAACAACAACGGGTACTGCCAGGACAACGAGATCACCTGGATCGACTGGGCAACCGCCGATACCGAGTTGCTGGACTTCATCTCGTCGGTGTCAGCACTGCGCGCAGCCCATCCCGTCTTCCGCCGGCGGCGGTTCTTCAACGGCCGCCCGGTCCGGCGCCGAGGCAGTGAAGGGCTACCCGACATCTCCTGGTTCCGCCCGGACGGCTCGGAGATGAGTGACGACGACTGGGATTCCGGCTTCGGCAAGTCGGTGGCGGTCTACCTCAACGGCCACGGCATTCCCGATCTGGACGCACGCGGTCAGCGGGTGACCGACGACTCGTTCGTGCTGTGCTTCAACGCTCACCACGAACCCATCGAGTTCACCCTGCCGCCGCCTGAGTTTGGTAAGGCTTGGCAACCAGTCGTCGATACCGCGACCGGACCCGGGGAGATCAACGACGCGGCAGTGGTGAAGGCGGCCGGGCCAGTGCGCCTCGAGTCACGCGCGATGCTGGTGTTGCAGGCGTCGGAGTAGGGAAGCAGCCTTGGGTCAGCGCGTGCCGTCGTAGAGCAACTTCCAGACCAGGTCGGTGAGTGCACCGGCTTGCCGTGCGGCTTGCTCTTCGTCGGCCGGGGACACAAGCTGATGGAGGCCCCGCTCGCCCATCCACGTGATCCAGGCCGCGGCGTCGTCGAGGTCGAGGTCGCGGGTGATCGATCCGGCTTCTTGTCCCGCGCGGATGTGCTCGGCAAGGGCGCCGATCGCTTTGGAGATCGTCTGCTCGTACTGCATGCGTACGCGGGGGTCGTAGGAGGCCGACTCAACGACGGCTCCCCACAGGGCGCGGTAGCGACGGTAACTGTCGAAAAGCAGCTGGATCGCTTCCCGCAGGTCACTCTTCGATGCATTCGCAGGTAACGACCACCAGTGCTTCCCGGCCTCGATCATGTCGGTGACGACGTGTTCGCTGAGCTCGCTGAGCAGGTCGCCCTTGTCTTCGAAGTAGGTATAGAAGGTCGCGCGGGAGATTGCGGCCTCGGCCACGAGCCAGCCGATGGTCAGGTCGTTGTAGGTGCGGCCCGCCTCGAGCGCCTCCTCGATTTTCGCGAGCAGTTGCGTACGGATCCTCTCGCGGCGCGCCGCACGGCCGGTCGTGCGCGTCGGGCGTGGTGCTGACGTCATACGGGCAGTGTGCCCGACAAACTTCTGTACTTATAGTCGTACACTCAGTCGGACACCTGGTACTGTCACTTCGCGCTGATCGAAGAGGAGACGACGATGTCCACTGCTGAACACGCTGCAGACGAATCCCGCCGAGGGCCGAGGTCGTGAACACGACGGCGCAGAAGTGGTGCGCGTGGGGCGGGGTGGCCCTGGCGGTGACGTTCATCGTGGGATGGGCCGGAATCGGCGGGTTCGTCCCACCGCCGTCGCCGAACAAGAGCGCGGCCGAAATCACGGAGTTCTTCGTCAGCCACCAGACGCGGATCCAGATCGGGCTGTTCCTCTGTCTGGTCGGCTCCGGCATCTATGCGTTCTTCACGGGCGCGATCAGCACCCAGATAAAGCGGATCGAGGGTCAGAACTCGCCGCTGCATTACACGCAGGTTGTGGCCGGCGCCGGTGTGGCCTGCGGCTTCACGATGGGCCTGATGGTCTGGTACACGTGCTCGTATCGACCGGAGCTCGATCCGATCATGACGCTGCGGCTCAACGATCTGGCCTGGTTCATCTGGGTGGGCTGGGCCTACCTGCCGGCGGCCCAAACGATCGCCGTCGGCATCGCGATCCTGCGAGACAAACGTCCTGAACCCGTCTTCCCGCGCTGGCTCGGCTATTGCAGTCTGTGGTGCTCACTGCTTTACCTGCCCGGCGGTCTGGCAGTGTTCTTCCATTCCGGCCCATTGGCCTGGAACGGCCTGATCACCTGGTGGTTCCTCGTCGTTGCGTACTTCATCTGGGTCGTTGCGATCACCTATGGGCTGGTCTGGAAGGCGATCCCGCATCAGGAGCGTGAAGAGGCCGCCGCGGCGGCGCTGAGCGGGACGCCGGACACGAGCTCCGTCACAACGACGTCCTGACCACACCAGAACCCAGATTCCTACTCACGCCCGGAGGAATGCATGTCCAACACTGCTCGAGTCGTCGGCGATCTACCGAAACTCTGCGATATGGACGAGGGGGTCTTAAGTCCCCGGATTTACACCGATCCCGATATCTATCAGTTGGAGCTTGAGCGCATCTTCGGCCGCGCTTGGGTCCTGCTATGCCCGGACCATCAGATTCCCGAGCCCGGAGACTTCTTCAACACTTATGTGGGCGCGGACCGGGTGGTCGTCATCCGCCAAAGGGACGGGTCGATCAAGGCACTGCTCAACCAGTGCCGGCACCGGGGAAACGAGCTCGTACGCCCGGACTCGGGCAATGCCAAAGCATTAACGTGCTCGTACCACGGCTGGACCTACGACCTGGCGGGGAACCTTCGGAACGTACCGCACGAGGACATCGTGTTCCCTGACGGCTTCGACAAGGCCCCCTGGGGGTGCGCGTCGATGGCGCAGGTCGAGACGTACAAGGGTCTCGTGTTCGGTACCTGGGATCCGACGGCACCGACTCTGCTGGACTACCTCGCGGATGCAGCGTGGTACCTCGACATCATGCTGGACCGCTTCGAAGGCGGCCTGGAACTTGTTGGCGGGGTGAACAAGTGGATCGTCAAGGCCAACTGGAAAGTCATCGCCGAGCAGTTCGTCAACGACATGCTGCACCCGGAGATGACGCACATCTCGGCATTCATGGCGAGCATCCCGGCCGGCGCGGATATGTCGCAGTATCAACTACCGACCACTGGCCGTCAGTTCACCTCGCGAAACGGGCACGGCCTGGGTTTCTGGACCGACGGTCCGGTCCACGAGCTGACCCTCGGAAACGACGTCAGGAAGTACCAGATGGAGACCTCCTACCCCGCAGCCGTGGCGCAGATCGGCAAGGCTCGCGCAGACGTGCACATTGCCCACGCCAACGTCTTCCCGGCCACCATCGCGTTGCCGGGCTTTAACTCGCTGCGCACTGTGCACCCATTGTCGGCGACCGAATCCGAAGTCTGGAGCTGGCAGTTCGTGCCCGCTGCCGCCCCACCAGGGGTCAAGAAGCAGTGGGCGCTAGGTACGCAACGCACCTTCGGCGCGGGCGGGTTGTTCGAAGCCGACGACAGCGCGGTGTGGGCTGGCGTGCAGCGAACCCTGCGCGGCGTCATGGGACAGCGCAATCCGTTCAACGTCCAGATGGGAGACCGGACCAATCGCGGCCCGGACCCGGACTATCCGGGGCGGGTGACCCAACGGGCCTACTCCGAGGTCGCAGCCCGTGGCTTCTACAGCCGGTGGGCCGACATGCTCGCCTGCGAGACCTGGACCGAACTCGATGAGGCCGCAAACGCCCGGGACGGAGTGCGGCAGTGACGACGACCACGTCCAACGGTCTGCCCGGGCTGGCCGCGGCACCCACCCCTCAGCAGCTCGCGGCGCTTCTTCGTCAGCACCGGGTGGAACAGTTCTACTACGCCGAAGCCAGGCTGATCGATGAGCGCAACTTTGCCGAGTGGCTCGATCTCTTCACCGACGACACCCGCTATCTGCTGCCGATCCACCGCAACCAGACCACGCACACGTTCACCGACGAACTCGGCGACGCGGGGCTGGCGCACTTCGACGACAACAAAGAGATACTCGCCCGCCGGGTGCACCGGATGGCCTCCGGGCTGGCCTGGACCGAAGACCCACCCTCCATCCAGCGCCACCTCATCACCAATGTCCAGGTCACCGAACTGCCCGATCACGAGCTCGAGGTAGAAAGCTATTTCCAGGTACACCGCTACCGCCTCGACCGGGAAGTCGAGGTGTTTACCGGAGAGCGGCGAGATCGTCTGCGCCCAAACGCCTTTGGACATGGTTACCGAATCGCTGCGCGCGTGGTGTACCTCGACCACACCACGGTGCTGGCTAACAATCTCAACCTCTTCTTCTAATCCCGGCCGCTCGGCGACCACTTGGCGAACATCACGGCCCCACCGGCAGGACACGGTATGAGGAGACTTCCAGCCATGACGAATGAACTACTCGCGTGTCGAGTCGACGATCTCAAGCAAGGTCAGTCCCTGCGAATCGACGTACAAGACGTAGGAGGGGACATGACGGCCGCCATCGCACTGCACCGGGTGGGCGACGAGTTCTATGCCACCGACGACCTGTGCACCCACGAGAAATGGTCGTTGGGTGAGGACGGCGCACTCGAGGGCCACGAGATCGTCTGTTGCTTGCACTTGGCCGCGTTCGACGTCCGCGACGGCGCGGCGACGCGGTTCCCCGCCTCGGTGCCCCTCAAGGTATATCCGGTCCGAATCGTCGAGGGCGAAGTCTGGATTGGCCTGAACCCCAAGTGAGCGGATAGGCGGTGACGCGAGTCCGCAATTCCATGCTGGTCAGACCCTTCGGGCAAACCAACGAGAGGCAAGAATGTGAATCCGAGGATCGAACGGTGGTGCATCTGGTCCGGCGCACCAATGTACGTGTTATTCGCCGTGGGCTTCATCGCGTTCGCCAAATTCATGCCCCCTCCCTCACCCGAAGCCAGCGCGGAGCAGATCGCCGAGTTGTACGGCTCGAGAGTCAACGGCATTCGGATCGGAGCGATCCTCGTTTGTCTGGGAGCGGCGCTACTGGCGCCCTATTACGGCGCACTCTGTGTGCAGATGAAGCGCATCGAGGGTCGACAGTCCCCGCTGACATACGCACAACTCATGCTTGCCGCGTGCTTCATTCTGGAATTCATCTTTCCGATGTTCATCATGCAAGGCATCGTCTACCGACCTGGTAGGCCGGCAGACATCGTGCAGGCGATGAGCGATACGACGTGGTTGTTGTTCGTCGGCGTCGTCTCAACGGGCGCACTGCAATTCGTCGTTATCGCCGTAGCCATCTTCGCCGACAAGTCCGAGCATCCCGTGTTCCCCCGCTGGGTCGGTTATTTCAACTGCTGGGTCACCCTCTCTTTCGTCGCCGGCAACGCCATCTTCTTCGTCAAGAGCGGCCCACTGGCATGGAATGGACTCCTGTCCTGGTGGATAACGATCGTGGCCTACGGGATATGGCTAGTTGTGATGCTGGTGATGATGCTCAAATCCGTGACGAACCAGCAGACCGCAGCACCTCGGGGCGAAGAAGGGCCGAGCATCGAGCATCGTGTCGCGCTCCTCGAGACAGAGCTGAAATCCTTCCGCGCCGCTGCGGCAAAGGCTCGCTGATGTCGACTTCCACAGTTCATCGATTTGGCGCGCAGACTGTCGGCTACGGCAGGTGTGACAGCGCCCCGGCGCGTCAATAAGACCGGACCACGGCCGATCCCCTCCCCTCCGGGGGACCCGCCATGACCCGTTTGACGCTAGGCCCGATTATCACAATCGGGAACGCCCGATGCGCACTTTTCACCAACTTGAATTCAAGTATTTCCGCGCATCCAGCTAACGCCCAGGGAAGAGCCGCAAGGGATTAACGCGGTGCCCGCCACATCGGCCACAACGACGGACCGCCCTCGGGCAGCACGATCTCCCCGGTCACTTCGAAGCCGAATCGCTCGTAGTAGGGGATGTTCTCGGGATTACTCGACTCCAGATAGGCGGGGGCGTATTCGGCGTCGCACCGATCCAGCCGCGACTGCATGAGCGCCCGGCCGAACCCGCCGCCCCGCACGATGGGGTCGCTGCCGATGATGGCCAGATACCAGTGCGGTTCCTCGGGGTGATGTTCCTTCATCAGGTCGGTGATCGTCCGCGCGACCGCCAGCCGGCCCCGACATGCACGGAGCATGGCAGGCAGCATCGCGAGTTGTTCGCGCGGCGTCTGCTGCCACCGGCCGGGCGGGCCCCACAACGCGGCGGCCCCCACTCCGTCCTCGGACACGGCGACCTCGCTGCCGCGACCGGCGAGGAAGTGGTGGCGGGCCAGGGCACCGAAGAAGCCGGGCAGCGCCGCCTTGCGGCGCTCGACATCGGGTTGCACCCACGACATGACCGGGTCGTCATGGAACGCCCGCCCGAGCACCTGAGCCAGCGCGGGGATGTCGCCCTTGCGGGCGGGACGGACGTCGATGGGCACCACTGCAGGTTAGCCACCCAAAATAAGTTCGGCCTGTCGCTGCGACCAGTCCCACAGCCGGGCTGCTTGCTCGGGGTCCACGGCCCAGGCCGCATAGCCACCCTCGATGCCCTCCACCTGTGGATCGGCAATACGGCAGTCCTCCAGATACCGGCCGCCGAGCCCGTCAAGTTCGGGGCTGGTGGCTGCCCAGACCGTGGTGGCCGCACCGTGAGCGACGTCGGTCACCTCGAGGTTGGCCAGCGTGCCGCCCTCGCTGAAGTCGTCGCGGGTCATGTGCCGGGCCAGGTCGGTGTAGACCACCCCGGGGTGCACGGCGAAGGAGTGCACACCGCGCGGGCCCCAGCGCCGCTCGGCCTCGACGGTGAACAACACGTTGGCGGTCTTGCTCTGCCCGTAGGCCTGCCACTTGTCGTAGGCGCTTTCGTCGTCGTAGTTGGGGTCCTCCCAGCGGATGCCGCTGAGTTGGTGCCCGCGGCTGCTGAGGTTGACGATGCGGGTGCCGTCCCCGAATGCCTCGGCCAGTCCGGTGGTGAGCACGAAGTGGCCGAGATGGTTGGTGCCGAGCTGCATTTCGTAGCCCTGCACGGTGCGCGTCAGCGGCGGCGCCATCACTCCGGCGTTGTTGATCAGCACATCGATGCGGTCGTGGCGTCCCGCGATGGCTTCGACGGCCGCGCGCGCCGAGCGGAGGTCACCGAGTTCAAGCTGGACCGTCTCGCAGTCGATGGCCGCGCGGGTCTTGTCCACGTCGCGCACCGCGGCGACGATCTGCGCCCCGGCCGACTGCAGGGCTCGGGCGGTCTGCAGCCCCAGGCCGGTCGAGGCACCGGTGATCACGACGGTGCGCCCGGCCAGATCGATGCCGTCGAGAACGTCGGCGGTGGTCTTACTCATGCGCCGCTCCTCCTCATCGCTCGTGTCTCGCTCTGCATAGCCGTCGGCGGTCTCATGCAGGATCTCCCGTCTGGCTGGCGGTGGACCGCCATACCGGGGGCCGGTTCTCCCGCCAGGCGGCCGGCCCCTCGGCCGCGTCCGGGCCGCCCATCAATTTCAGGTGCACCGTAGTCTCCTGCGCCGCCACCGCGTCGGCGTCCATCTCACTCCACAGCAGCCGCTTGCTGTAGGCCACCGATGCGGGGTTGGCGTTGACGGCGACATCGCGCGCGAGTTCCAGTGCCGCGGGCAGCACCTCGTCGGCCGGCAGGGCGCGGCTGGCGATCCCCCGCGCTGCGGCCTCACTGCCGGTGAACGTGCGGCCGGTGAGCAGGATGTCGGCGGCCACGGCCAGGCCAACGGCGTGCTTGAGGGTGTAGTGCACCGCGCAGTCGCCGACCATGCCCCGGCGCACCTGCGGGATGGCCAGCTTGGCGCCTTGAGCGACCAGCCGGATATCGCACTGCAGCGCCAGCGTCAGGCCGATGCCGATGGCGGGTCCGTTGACCGCGGCGATGACGAGCTTGCGCACCCGCCAGGCCGGCGGCTGAACGGGTGAGGCGCTGAACCCGTCTTCGGGGGTGTCGAACGCCGACGCCTGCGCCGTCATATCAGCGCCGGCGCAGAACGCCCGGCCCGCGCCGGTCACCACAACCGCGCGCACCGTGTCGTCTACGTCGCAGCGGCGGTAGGCCTCGCCGAGCTGGCGGGCGGTGTCACCGGAAAACGCGTTGAGCCGCTCCGGGCCGTCCAGGGTGATCAAGGCGACGCCGGCGGAGTCGACGTCGACGTCGACGGTGGTAGCCATACGGTGTTCCTCACTGCTCAACTCAGCGCGGTGGTGATGCCCAACGCCAGAACGCACAGCACCACCACTGCGGTCGTTATGACGTAACCAATCAACGCGGTGCGGCCGATCACGAACCGCCCCATGAGTTCACGATCTCGGCCCAGCCCGATCATCGCCACCAGCAGCGGCACCAGCAGCACGGCATTGAGCACCTGACTACCGACCAGGATCGCCACCAGCGGAGCGTTGGGAATCAGGACGATGGCCGCGCCGAGCACGGTGACGATCCCGTACGTCAGATAGAACGTCCGCGCATCGCGGTAGGGGTCGTCCATCGCTGCTTCGACGCCGGCGTATTCGCAGACCGAATAGGCGGTGGACAACGGCAGGATCGAGGCGGCGAGGAAGGCAGCACCGATCAACCCGACGCCGAACAACGTGGCGGCAGCGTTCCCGGCGAGCGGCTGCAACGCGATCGCGGCGTCAGCGGCGTCGGTGATGCTGCGCCCATTGCGATGCAGGGTCGCCGCGCAGGCCACCACGACGAAGAACCCGATCACCCCGGTCAGCACCGCGCCGGTGATGACATCCACTCGTTCCAGCGGTAGATCGTCGGTGCGCAGCTTCTTGTCCACGGCATAGGACTGCATGAATGCCAGACCCCACGGCGCCAATGTGGTGCCAACGGTTGCGGTGACTATCGCGATCGCGGAACCGGTCATCGGCATGGTCGGCACGAAGGTCCCGTGCAGTGCCGCTCCCCAGTCGGGCTTGGCCAGGAATCCGGAGGCGATATACGCAAGGAACACGGTGGACAGCAGTAACAGCAGATGCTCGACGCGATGGAAGCTGCCGCGCAAGACAAGCAGTGAGACCGCCGCCGCCGCGACCGGCACGCTGATGTAGCGGCTGATCCCGAACACCTCGAATCCCGCTGCGATGCCGGCGAATTCGGCGCAGGTGGTGCCGATATTGGCGACAACGAGGGCAGCAAGGACAGCACCGCCAACACGAACGCCGTAGCGCTGCCGCACCAATCCGATGAGCCCCTGGCCGGTCACCACGCCCATCCGGGCCGCCAGGCTGTGGAAGACGATCAGCGCGACGGTGGACAACAACAGGACCCAGAGCAGCTGATAGCCGTGGTCGGCGCCCAGCACTGAGTATGTGGTGATGCCGGCCGGGTCGTCATCGGACAAGCCGGCCAGTAACCCTGGGCCTACGACGGCCAGCAGCGCGGTGAATCTCGTCGCCGTGCGGCTCGGGGTCCTCATGACGTCGGCTCGTTGACGTGGTGGCGTCGCGGCCACACCCGAGAGCGCAGGAATCGGCGGCCCATCATCGCCGGCGCGTGGTCCAGCCGTTCCCGCCAGCGTCCGGCGTGCTCGGCCGGCATGGCCGCGACGATCCGTGCCGCTTCGGTGCGGGGCAAAGCGCGCAGGACCCGCTCGCCGACCACCGGGTGGGCGACACCCACGACCTCGGCGGCGACATCCGGGCCCCTCGCCACGAGGATTTCCGACGCCGACTTGGTATCCATGCGGCCGACGAGTGCGGCCAGCCCCCGCGCGTCGAGATGGTGCACGGCGGCAAGCGGAGTGGCGAGTTGAACGGCGTGACCACGCTCCGACGTCAGGTGCAGATCCGACCAGGCAATGACGTCCTGTCCGGCGGGGCCCGCGATCAGGCCCAGCTTCAGCCGCCGCAACACTGCGCCGAACCCGACTTCGACCCCGGCCAGTTCGAATCGGCCGGCCGGGGTGCGTGCCAGCACCACGTCGGCGACCCGGGCCAGACGCTGCCCGACGACATCGATCACCTGGGTGTCCAGGACGTCGCGTACCAGCAGAATCTCGCGCTCATCGAGGGTGTCGGCTCCGAACCGCTCGGCACCGGCGGCATCGGTGCTCAGCACCACTTGGCTGGGCCCGAAGTCGGTCACCTGGTCCCACGGCACCAACAGCGACGAGCCGTGCCTGCGCGTGATCAGCAGACGCGCCACCATCTGCGGGCCGGATTCACCCAGGCTCGCGGTCAGGTCGGCGAGCCGGCCGAGCACCCGCCCGTCGGATCCTAGGACAGCGCCACCGATGACGCCGCTGAGCAACAGCACGGTGGAAGCATAGGACCGCACTCGTTGATTAATGCAGCTGTATGAAGTTACGATCGCGCCATGTGGGACTTTGAAACCGACCCCGAATACCAGAAGAAGCTCGACTGGGTCGAGGAGTTCATGCGTGAAGAACTCGAGCCGTTGGACTTCGCACCGCTGGACCCCTACGAGAAGACCAACCCCGAGGTGTTGCGGGTACTGCGCCCGTTGCAGCAGCAAGTCAGGGACCAGGGCCTGTGGGCCGCGCACCTGGGCCCGGATTTGGGCGGGCAGGGCTACGGGCAGGTGAAGCTGGCGCTGCTGAACGAGATCGTCGGCCGGTCTCGTTGGGCACCTTCGGTTTTCGGGTCCCAGGCGCCGGACTCCGGTAACGCCGAGATCCTCGCCATGTTCGGTACCGAGGAGCAGAAGGAGCGCTATCTGCAACCGCTGCTCAATGGTGAGATCTCGTCGTGTTATTCGATGACCGAACCGCATGGCGGCTCCGATCCCGGCCTCTTCACCACGCATGCCGAACGCGACGGCGACGAGTGGGTGATCAACGGCGAGAAGTGGTTTTCCTCGAACGCCCGCAACGCCTCGTTCTTCATCGTCATGGTGGTGACGAACCCGGAAGCCCGTACGCACCAGAAGATGTCGCTGTTCATCGTCCCGGCCGAAACGTCCGGCATAGAGATTATCCGCAACGTCGGGGTCGGCGGCGAGTCCGACGACCGCGCTGGCCACGGCTACATCCGCTACAACGACGTTCGGGTGCCGGCCGATCATGTGCTCGGCGGTGAGGGCCAGGCGTTCGCGATCGCCCAGACCCGGCTCGGCGGCGGCCGCGTGCACCACGCGATGCGCACGATTGCGTTGGCCCGCAAGGCTTTCGACATGATGTGCGAGCGGGCAGTGTCCCGGCAGACCCGTCAGGGGCCGCTGGGTAACTACCAGATGACGCAGGAGAAGATCGCCGACAGCTGGATTCAGATCGAGCAGTTCCGGTTGTTGGTGTTGCGCACCGCCTGGAAGATCGACAAGTACCACGACTACCAGAAGGTGCGCCGGGACATCGCCGCGGTGAAGGTGGCCATGCCGCAGGTCCTGCATGACGTCGTGCAGCGGGCCATGCATTTGCATGGTGCACTGGGGGTTTCCGACGAGATGCCGTTCGTGAAGATGTTGGTGGGCGCCGAGTCGCTGGCCATCGCCGACGGTCCCACCGAGGTGCACAAGCTGACCGTGGCCCGGCGCACCCTCAAGGAGTACGAGCCCGTCGACACACTGTTCCCGTCCCAGCACATCCCGACCCGGCGCGCGGCCGCCCAGGCCCGGCTGGCCGAGATGCTCGAACACGAGGTCGCCGAACTCTGATGGCGGCCGGCACGTCGGCCACCCTGGTTGCCGCCGCCGAGCGGTTGTTCGCCGAACGCGGGGTGGACGCGGTGAGCCTGCGGGAGATCGCCCGCGAGGCGGGAGCCCGCAACGTGATGGCGGTGCAGTACCACTTCACCGACCGGGCCGGGGTGCTGGCCGCGATCGCCGACAAGCACCTGCCGGTGGTCGACGCGCGTCGGGATGCACTGCTGGACGACGTCGAATCTGAGGCAACACCTTCGATGCGATCGATGGCCTCGGCACTGGTGACGCCGCTGGCGGCCAAGCTCGCCGATACCGACGGCGGCCCGGCGTTCCTGCGCATCCACGCCGATCTGCTCAACCGGCCGGTGCCCACCTTCGATTTCACTGGCCACTCCAGCAGCCTGCAGCGCTGGCGCCGACTGCTGGAGCCATTGTTAGATCCGGTGGCCGTGACTCTGCATCCACGGCTCGGTGCGCTGGTGTACGCCGCTGTCGAGTTGGGCCGCCGCGCGGCCACCGCGCCGCACGCCGACGACCGGTTGTTCACCAGTCACCTGGTCGACACGGTCGCCGCAATGCTCGCCGCTGCACCCTCGGCGCAGACTCGGGCGCTGGCGCGGGAACGGCAGGCCCGCAAGGCCGCGCCTCAGGTGCGCAGGATCGTCAGGCCCTCCTGAACGAGGGTTGCGGTCAACACCTTCTCGGCGTCGTAGAGATTCAGGGTGACCAGCCCGCGGCCACGCGCGGCGGCCGGTGAGCGGGATTCCAGCAGATTCCACGCCCCAGCCTGGATCGGCCGGTGAAACCAGATCGACGAGTCGGTGGTGGCGGTGCGGTGGCTGCGGTCGGTCATCGTGTGGCCGTGCACCTGTAGCACGGGGTCGATGCCGTAGATATCGGTGACGTAGACCGCCGCGCACGGGGACAGCCACGGTGCGCCGTCCAGCGGCACGGTGACCCGCCACCACAGCCGGCGGACGAATTCGCCTGTGCTCCAGTCATCGTCGGTGCGGATGTCGATCTCATCGAGCGGCAGCGACGGGGCCGGTCCGATCGGTCCGGTGGCGGGCAGCTGTTCGGGATCGCGTGGCACCGTTGTCTGTACGGCGTGCTCGGGACCCTCGGCAGCGGCCGAGAACGAGACCGTCGCGGAGATCAGCAACCGGCCCTCCTGGCGGGCCAGCACCCGCCTGGAGGCCGTGGTGCGCCCGTCGGAGACGCGTTCGACGTCGTAGCGCACCGGCGCACCGGCGTCACCGCCGCGCAGGAACTGCACGTGCAGGCTCGTCGGCGTCTTGTCGACGTCCACGGTGTGGCAGGCCGCCGCCATGGCCTGGGCGGCGAGATGCCCACCGTAGGCCCGCTTCTCGGCGGGCCCGCTTTCGGCGCCGACAAAGGTGTCGGTGTCCGAGGCGGTGACGTCGAGCAGCCGGGCCAGCACGCTCACGCCGGCTCGGTTCCCGTTGCGACAGTTCCAGATTCGATCAGGCCGGCGACCTCATCGGCGGTGTAGCCGACCTCGGCCAGCACGGCTGCGGTGTCGTCGCCGAGGGCGGGGGCGGGTTGAGCTGCGACGTGCGCGCCGTCGACCGACATCGGCAGCCCCGGGGCCAGGTAGTCGCCGATCCTGGGTTGCGTCAGCATCGTGAACAACGGGTTGGCGGTCACCCGGGGGTCCTCGGCGACTTCGGCGAAGTCCAGGTAGCGGTCCCACAGCACGGAGCTCTGCGACAGCGCGGCCGCCACCTGCTCGGCGGTATGGCTTTTGAACCACGGCGCGAACAAGCCGCTCAGCACTGCGCGGTGCTCGTAGCGCTGACCTTCGTCGTTGAAGTCGGCACCCAGCGCTTCGGCAACGGCGGCAACGGCTTTGGTGGTACCGGTCAGCGCGGCGAGATCGCGGAAGTGCCGGTTGGTCAGCGTCACCAGCATGAAGGCGACACCGTCGCTGCTGGTGTAGTCCTGGCCGTACTGGCCGTAGATCCCGTTGCCCAGGCGTGGACGCTGCGTTCCGTTGACCATCGGCTCGGTGAGGAACCCGAGGTTGGCCGCGGTGGCCAGCGCGACATCGTCCAGCGGCAGCCGGATGCGGCTGCCCTGCCCGGTGGTCTCGCGGCGGCGCAGCGCCACCAGGATTGCCAGGGCCGCATACAGGCCGCAGCTGACATCCCAGGCGGGCAGCACGTGGTTGACGGGGCCGACCTGTGCGGGGGAACCGGTGACCAGCGGAAATCCGGTGGCCGCGTTGACCGTGTAGTCCACCCCGGTGGACCCGTCACCGCGGCCCACTACTTCCAGGTGGATCAGGTCGGGGCGCTGCGCGCTCAGCTCCTCATAGGAATGCCATTGCCGCCCGGCCACATTGGTGATCAGGATGCCACTGTCAGCGATCAGCCCGGCGACCAGGTGCTGCCCCTCCTCGGAACGCATGTCGGCGGCCACCGAACGTTTGCTCTTGTTGAGCCCGGCCCAATAGATGCTGTCGCCGGCCTGAGTCAGCGGCCAGCGCTTGTAATCGGCCGCCCCGCCGACCGGGTCGACCCTGATGACGTCGGCGCCCAGCTGCGCCAGTGTCATCCCGGCCAGCGGCACGGCCACGAAGCTGGAGATCTCGATGATGCGGATACCGGCCAATGGCAGGTCGGGGGAAGCGGTCACCCGAAGAGTATGGCGGGTGGCCCGCTCACCACACTCCGACGGGCACTCCCAGGCAGAACAGGAAGAGGCACAGCAGGAACCATCCAGCGCCCTGCCAGATCGGCCAGACTCCCTCGGCACGCCAGACCCGGTAGGTCTGGACGAATGCCCCGATCCCACCGACGAACAGGGTCAGCGGCACCAGGATGCCTGCGATCAGCGAGTGCCAGATCAGGGTCACCGCCAGTGCTAACCCGGCCACCACGACGACGGAGACCACGTAGATCACCGCCGCGCGGAAGGCCGCTGGATCGTGCCAGCTCTTCTCGACATCGTTGCGGTTCATCAGTCCCAGCGTAGGTCGTCAGGCAGATTGATTGAGCGCACACGTTCGACGACCAGCTGAAATATGCGACGTGAGCACTCAACCAACGCTCTTGGGATAATCGAACGATGCGTCTGCTGTTGATAGCCGACACTCACATCCCCAACCGCGCCCGCGACCTGCCCGAACCCGTATGGCACGAAGTCGAGCGCTCCGATGTCGTCATCCACGCCGGTGACTGGGTCGACGAGAGCCTGCTCGACGAGCTGTCGGCGCGCGCCAAACGGCTGGTCGCCTGCTGGGGCAACAACGACGGCCCCGAACTGCGGTCGCGGTTGCCCGAATGCGCCGACGTGACGTTGGACGGCCTGCGCTTCACCGTCGTCCACGAGACCGGCGCCGCCTCGGGCCGGGAAGCCAGGATGGCGCAGCGCTACCCCGGCACCGACGTGCTGGTCTTCGGCCACAGCCACATCCCGTGGGACACCACCGCGCGGACCGGCCTGCGGCTGCTGAATCCGGGCTCGCCGACTGATCGGCGCCGCCAGCCGTTCTGCACGTACATGACCGCCGTGACCCAGCCCGGGGTGCTCGCCGATGTAAAGCAGCATCAGATCGAGAAGACTTAGCTCTGAAACAGAGCTAATCTGGCGGAGTGGATGTTCGCACCGATCTCGTCGCCGAGCTGTTCGGCACCGTCGGCCGATTCCGTCGTACCGTCCGCAGAGCCGCAGGCGCCTCGTTCGTGACTGCCGGGCTGACCGAATCGCAAGCCGAGCTGTTGCGGCTGGTCGGCAGGCAGCCGGGCATCTCGGTGAGCGCGGCCGCCGCCGAACTCGGGCTGGCCGCCAACACCGCCTCCACGCTGGTGTCGAAGTTGTCGGCCGACGGACTGCTGGTACGCACGCCCGACCCCGGCGATCGGCGGGTGGGCCGCCTCGAGCTCACCGCACCGGCCCAGCAGATCGCCGACGAAACGCGCGCCGCACGTCGCGCTGCGCTGGCCGAGGCGCTCGACGAACTCGACGACGACGACGCGGAGGCGCTGGCCGCCGGCATCCGGGTGCTGGCCGACATCACCACCACACTGCGGGAGAAGAAGCCATGACCACATCTGCGATCGACTGCCAGAACCTGACCCACCGCTACGGCGATTTCACCGCCGTCGACGACCTGACGCTGCAGGTCCACACCGGCGAAACCCTTGGCCTGCTTGGCCCGAACGGCGCGGGCAAGACCACCGTGGTGCGACTGCTGACCACGCTGGCCCCGATCCAGAGTGGGCAGGTGCGTATCTTCGGGCTCGATGCGCGGCACGACACCATGGACATCAGGTACAACCTTGGCTATGTGCCCCAACAGCTTTCGATCGAGCAGGCGCTGACCGGCCGGCAGAATGTGGAATGGTTCGCCCGGCTCTACGACGTGCCGCGGTCGATACGTAAACAACGAGTCAGCGCGGCGCTGGAGGCGATGCAGCTGCTCGACGTGGCCGACAAGTTGGCCGGCACCTACTCCGGCGGTATGGTGCGCCGCCTGGAGCTGGCTCAGGCGCTGGTCAACCAGCCGTCGCTGCTGATTCTCGACGAGCCAACGGTGGGCCTGGATCCCATTGCCCGCGACAGTGTTTGGTCGCAAGTGGCCACCATGCAGCAGGAGTTCGGCATGACGGTGCTGCTGACCACCCACTACATGGAGGAAGCCGACGTGCTGTGCGACCGAGTCGCGCTGATGCACCACGGCCAGCTCCGGGCGGTCGGCACCCCTGCCGAGCTCAAGACCAAGGTCGGTCCGGAGGCGAGTCTGGAAGACGTCTTCCGGCATTACGCCGGCTCCGGGCTCGACGAGACCGCCGACCACGCGGGCCTGCGCGGCGTGCGAGCCGGCCGGAAGGCGGCGCGCAATGCCAGTTGAGTCCGCCACCACACCCCGCCTGCTGCGGGCACCGCGCGGCTGGCGGCGCATGCCCAGCCTGGCCGGCCGGATGGAGACATTCGCGTGGGTCGAGTTGCAGAAGCTGCGCCACGACCGCACCGAGCTGGTCACCCGGATGGTGCAGCCGGCGTTGTGGCTGTTGATCTTCGGCACGACATTCAACCGGCTGCACGTCATCGACACCGGCTCGGTGCCGTACCTGGCATTCCTGGCGCCGGGCATCATCGCCCAGTCGGCACTGTTCATCTCGATCTTCTACGGCATCCAGATCGTCTGGGATCGCGATGCCGGCATCCTGGCCAAGCTCATGGTGACACCGGCCCCCGCGTCGGCGTTGGTGACGGGCAAGGCCTTTGCCGCCGGGGTGCGGTCGATCGCGCAGGTGGTCGGGGTGCTGGCGCTGGCCTACATCATGGGCATCCACATGACGTACAACCCGCTGCGGATTCTGGCCGCGATGGGTGTGGTGATGCTCGGGTCGGCGTTCTTCGCCTGCCTGTCGATGGCGCTGGCCGGGCTGGTCCGTAACCGCGACCGGCTGATGGGCATCGGGCAGGCCATCACGATGCCGTTGTTCTTCGCCTCCAACGCGCTGTACCCGGTGTCGGTGATGCCGGAGTGGTTGCGCTGGCTGTCCCGGGTGAATCCGCTGAGCTACGAGGTGGATTCGCTGCGGCTGCTGCTGGTGGGGATCCCGTCGGCGCATCCGTGGCTGGACCTGGGCGTGTTGGCGCTGTCCGCGGTGGTCGGCGTCGCCGCCGCGTCCGTGCTGCTACGGCGGCTCGTGCGCTAGCTCTCACCGCGAACGTAACGCCACGGCGCTGGAACGGCGATTTCGCCGCCATGACGTTGCCCTCGCGGCGGGTCAAAGCGGAATACCGCGAGTCTGCCTGCCAGCGCCTCACTGGCGCCACGCTTGTCAGCGGTCTGGTCGCGAAGATCGAGGCAACGGCCGACCCGTCCGCGCGCTGACTTCTGCGCCTGTAATCCATTAGGACGACACCCCGTTCATCCTCTGTGCCCTGCATTTGGTCGGCAGACTTCGCGCCTCACCGGCCAGATAGTTGTCCTACGGCCCGAACACCGGCCGAGACACCCAAATCACCACTGACATAGAGGAATTCCCATGAACAACACCATCGGCCGCGGCCGCACTTTCGTCATCGGTTCGGTCGTCGCAGGCGCGCTGACCCTGTCCGCGCTCGGCGTGGCCGCGACGGCTGCTGCCGCACCCGGCGGCGGTTCCAACGCTCAGGACACCGTCAGCCGGCTCACCAGCCAGGGCTACAACGTCGCACTCAACCACAACGGTGGCTGGTCGGACGTGCCGCTCTCGGAGTGCGTCGTCAACGGCATCCACGGCTTGGTCAGCGGCGTGCCGCAGGGTCAGCCGCTGCCGCCCGAGCAGCAGGGCGCCCAGACCGTCTACGTCGACGTGGGCTGCTCGACAACCGAATAACTCCAACCGCGCTCGCGCCCGGCCGGAATCTCCGGTCGGGCGTGAGCGCGTGCTGGTGTCAGTGCCCGACCCGCAGAAGACCGCCCTCCCCGATGGATTCGGGGAGGGCGGTCTGGCTTCGTGGTGGGCTAAACCCCTGGCTGGTGGAAGTTGCCGGCCGCCTTGGGATCCAGCAGCGACGGGTGGTGCCGGTGCCACCAGTAACCGGGGGTGGCTTCCACGGCGGGGGTGGCGTGCGTCTGCGGGGTCGCGACGATGCCCGGGTGAGGCGCGGTCTCGGCTGCGCTGGCGGCGCCGGCCAGTCCGAGTGCTCCGCCGATGATGCCTGCGGACAGGATCGGCAACGCCAGATAACGGGCGACGGTGTTCTTCATGATGAATTCTCCTGTGTGAGTGGATATTTCAGACCGGTTTCGGTCATGAGACAACTATCGGCTCGCCACCTCGCGGTGTATGTCGCGCAAATACACGTATGGGCGAATGAACGTGGTGTCGTCCGTTCGGACGACACCAGCGCCCGGCTGGTTACACTCCCGGTGTGCGCCAGGACGGCAGCCCGCCGAAGCGGCCAGGTCGCTTCTGGGTGAGCCTGGTCGTCCCGCCCATGCCCTCCGACGTCGGGACCAGCGAGGCGGTCCGGGCGATCTTCTTCAAATTCGAGAACCAGGCGCAGCGGCTGCGGGCGATCCTGCGGCTGCTTCTGGTGGCCGTCATGGTGTTGGCCGTCGTCGCCTCGACACCGCGTTCGTCATGGCCCGCGCAACTCGCCTTGGTGGCCGGATACGCCGTGCTGGCGGCGCTGGCCGCCTGGGTTCGGCTGCAACAGCATCCGCGCACCGCGCGGCTGCGAGCGCTCGAGCCGATGATGCCGATCGACATCGCGGCGATCTGCGTCCTGCAACTGCTGTCGCCCGGCAGCTACCTGATGCTCGGCCTGCTGGCATTCCTGCCGTTCTTCATCGCCACCCAGGCCGGCCAACGGGCCGCGGTCATGTCGGTGGCCGCGATCGTCGGCACAGCCATCGCCGTGCTGGCCGACCCGGTGTTCCGCCGGCAGATGTCCGCACCCGAGATCGCCGCGCTACTGGTGATGCTCGCGCTGCTGTGCCTGTGCTCGTACACGGTGTCGCGGGTACAGCAGCGCCGACTGGCCAGCATCGCCGAGCTCACCGCGAGCCGGGCCATGCTGCTGAACGATGTCATGACCGCCGAGGAGCGGGAGCGCCGACGCGTCGCCGAAGCCCTGCACGACGGCCCCCTGCAGACCCTGTTGGCTGCCCGCCAGGACCTGCGCGATGCGATCCGCCCCAACCCCGACCTGACCGGGGTGGCGCGAGCCAGCGAGTTGCTCACCGATGTCGCACGCGAACTGCGCCAGACCACCCGCGAGCTGCATCCCTCGGTGCTCGAAGAAGGCGGACTGGAACACGCCGTTCGGGGATTGCTCGATGCGTTCGCCGAACGCAGCGGAGCGGCCGTCGAATGCTCGATCGACTATCCGCACTCGCACGCCGAGGATGCGACGGTGTACGGCGTCGTCCGCGAGTTACTCACCAACGTGGCCCGGCACGCCAACGCCACCCGGGTGTGGCTGACCCTGCGCGACAACGGCGACGCGGTGACACTCGAGGTCCGCGACGACGGCGTCGGTATCGATCCAGCGGTGGTATCCCGGCGCGTCGCCGAGGGCCACATCGGCCTGGCGTCACAGCGGTCTCGTATCGAATCACTCCAGGGCGCTTGGGAATTCCGGCCCGTCGAGCAGGGCACGTCCGTGCGGGTCCGGTTGCCACTACGCGATCACCAGGAGGTGCGGTGAGCAGTTCAGAACGGCGCGTGCGAGTGGTGGTCGGCGACGATCACCCCGTCTATCGCGAGGGGATTGTGCGAGCGCTGAACAACAGCGGCCGCACCGAGGTCATCGAGGCGGTCGCCGACGGGCAGGCCGCGCTGGCCGCCATCCACCAGCACCAACCCGATGTCGCGCTGCTGGACTACAAGATGCCCGGCCTCGACGGCATCGCGGTGGCCCACGCGGTGACGCGCGACGGTCTGCCGACCCGGGTGCTGCTGCTGTCGGCGACCACCGACGGCCCGGTCGTGTACCGCGCGATTCAGGACGGCGCCGCGGGTTACCTGTCCAAGGAGGCCGACCGTGACGAGATCGTCGCCGCGGTGGTGGCCTGCGCCCGCGGCGAGAAGGTGCTGCCACCGGAGCTGGTGACCAGCCTGGCCACCCAGGTGCACCGGCAGGCCCAGTACCAGGGCCCGATGCTCAGCGAGCGGGAACACGAGATCCTGCGACTGATCGCCGACGGCAAGACCGTGCCCGAGATGGCCAAGGATCTCTTCCTCGCACAGACCACGATCAAGACCCACATTCGGCGGCTCTACGAGAAGCTCGGGGTGTCCGACCGCGGTGCCGCGGTGGCCTACGCGATGCGCAATCAGCTGCTCGAGTAGGCACTCCTGTCATCCATTCGGACGACAGCGATTCGTCCGCTGGTTACTGCGTTCGGGCGCTCCCCGGGACGAGTGCTGCGAATCAGGCTGATAGCCATGACAACAACACTTCGCACCCCCGCAATCACCCACCTCACTCACCGCGCCAAGTACGTCACCGAAACCATCGGGACGTTCGTCCTGGTGTTCACCATCGGAGCCAGCTCGCTGGCCGGCTCCCCGATCGCGCCGGTGGCCATCGGCGCCGTGCTGATGGCGATGATCTACGCCGGCGGCCACATCTCCGGCGCGCACTACAACCCGGCCGTCACGCTCGCTGTCCTGGTGCGCGGCCGCATCACCGCCCGTGAGGCGGTCGGCTACGTCGCCGCGCAGATCGTCGGCGGACTAGTCGCCGCTGCCGCCGTCACCGCGGTGGTACCTGCCGGGCCGGCTCATCCGCTGGCCTTGTCCGGGCACGCGATGGTCGCGGCCGCCGTCGCCGAGCTGGTGTTCACGTTCGTGCTCTGCTTCGTCGTGCTCAACGTCGCCACCAGCAAGGACCACCCGAACAACTCGTTCTACGGCCTGGCCATCGGCTTCACCGTCGCTGCCGGGGCCGTCGCGGTCGGCGCCATCTCCGGCGGGGTGTTCAACCCCGCGGTCGGGATCGCCGGCCTGGGCATCGGGATGTTCACCGGCCCCGTGGTGTTCGTGTACCTGGTCGTGCAACTGATCGCGGCAGCCGCCGCGGGCATAGCCTTCCGCTTCCTCAATCCCGACGACAAGTAGCGACCCACGACGAACACTCGAACGGCTCGGGATCTTCCCGGGCCGTTCGGTCGTTGGTGATACATGTCGATACCGCCATATGAGCCACCGAAGTCTCCCGGATCGCCGAACGCGAGCAACATGCTGCTGTGTCCCAAGTGCGCGGGAGTGATGCGTACCTATGAGCGCAACGGCGTTCACCTGGAACAATGCGATACCTGTCGCGGCATTTTTCTGGACTTTGGTGAGCTGGAGTCGCTGACCCAGCTGGAGAACCGCTTCACCTCGGCGCCGCCCCAGCAGCCTGGCTACGGTCCCGGTTACGGCCAGGGTCCGGCGTGGGGAAACCACGGTGGCCAGCGCTATCGCAAGGGCGGGTTCGGCCGGCTGTTCTTCTCCAGCTAGCTGACGACCATCCGCGCGCAGGCGGCGACCAGCTCGTCCTGCGTCTCATCGGGGAGCCGGTGCGCACCGGCCGCCGCGGCCTGTACGACCGCTGCCCGCGCCAACGGTTCCAGCACCGGCCACGGATCGCCCGACGCCGGCACGGCCGGTCCCCGCTCGGCGCGGTAGGCGGCCAGGAACGCCTGCCAGTCGTCGTCGGGAATCAGCCCGGCGGCCCAGAAACCGGCGGGGCGGGCCAGATCCCAGGCCGGGTCACCTGTGCCCAGATCGTCGACGTCGATCAACCGCCACCCGCCGCCCGGCGGGCGGCCGAGCTGACCGAGGTGAAAATCGCCGTGCACCAGCGTGCGCGGCCTGCCCGCCGACCCGGGGTGGCGGGCCCGCTCGGGCAATGTGGCGGCGGCCCCGGCGACGACGGCAGCGCCGGCGGGAAGGCCCCGCACCGCACGCTCGGTACGGGCAGCGGCACCGTGCGGGATCTTCAGCCGATCCGGGACCAGATGCAAGTGCGCCAGCAGGCGCGCCGCCTCCGCCCACGGCAGCCCATCGGGCTGTGCCGGCACGGTGCCGACGCGTGGCCATCGAGAAGACCATCGGCGACCTGCCGGGTCGTCGACCGGTTGCGGCTCAGTGTCCAGCGGCGCCAGCAGAGGGCCGCCGAGGCGCATCGCAATGCGTAATCGCTCGGCCAACGCATCGGGGTCGGTGCCCAGCCGGTGCACTTTGACGACGACATCGCCATCGACGATGATGTCCGCACCGGAGCCGGTCCGCATGTCAGTCCTGCAGGCGCGGTCTCAGCCCGGTGGCCCGCACCGCGGTATACAGCAGCTCACGGGTCAGTATCCGCGAATCCGTTTGTGGCAGAAGGACAGTGACTTCGCCGGCCTCGCTGCGCTGGCTCTTGTGGATGGTCATCGCATGCATCGTATCCATGTCGGCCGGCTGGCCGCGAACTCCGCCGCAGCCATGGCTTGCTCTCCAGCTCGGCTTATCCGGCCGACCGCGAAACCGCGGTGGCTTCGCAGCTCCGGTGACGATGGTGCTCGATGTCGGTAGCGAACGCGCCGAGAGCGCTTCGGATCATGCGGGCGGTCCCATCCGGATGCCGACACGATCCTCGGCCGTCGACCAGGCGCACTACCCTGCGTATCTCCTTGATCAGACTGTCGTTGACCCGGGTATAGGCAAGGTCGTTGAGCAGCTGCTCCAGCCGAGGCAGGCCATTGCGGCACGGTCCGCATTGGCGGGCACTCTGCTCGGCGAGATAGGTGGCGATCTCCGAAGTACGCGCGAGCCCGCATTCGTCGACGCCGAGAGCGTGAATGACCCCGGCACCCGGGCTCGCCTTGAGTGCCGCCAAGCCCGACCGCGACAATGCAATGCCCGCAAAGGCTTTCGCGGGAATCCAACTGCCGTGATAGCCACCGACGAGGATCGCGCGCACGGTGCGCGGGTCAGTGCCGCCGTTGCGTTCGATCAGGCTCGTGAGGAGCACACCGGTCGGAACCTCGGTGACATCGGTGTTGCTCAGCGCGCCGGACAACGTGATCAGCATGCTCCCGGGGTCAACGTGATCGCCGACCGACCGGAACCAGCGCGGCCCGAACCGCGCGATCAATGCGATATGAGCCAGTGTTTCAACGTTGTTCACCAGGGTCGGCCGTCCGCGAACCCCCGAGATCGCGGTCATGACAGTGCGGTCGCGCGGCAGCGCAGGGCCACCCTCGATCCGCCTGATCGCCGCGGACTCTTCCCCCGCGACAAACCTGTCGGGAGCCTCGACAACGGTGACCCCGTTGCGACCAAACCCGCCGGCGCGACGCTCGTCGAGCGCACGTGTCACCGCCGGCACGGCGGCTGAGTGCACATACAGGTAGATCGTGTCGGCCCCGACCGCCGCCGCGGCGGCGTCCAGGCCGTCCAACACCAGATGCGGTGCCCGGGTCAGCAGGACAGCATCCTTGCGGCTCAACGGTTCACCCTCGGCGCCGTTGCCCACCACCACCGGCCTGGGCCCGGTGATCGCGGCGATCTTGCGGGCGGTCGGAAATCCGGCACCGCCACGTCCCGACAAGCCGGCCCACTCGAGCGACGAGATCAGCTCCGGCCCAAGGGCGTCGGGCAGCGGGCCCAACTGCAGATGGTGTTCGGCCAGACCGGGTCCCGGCGCGGCGAGCAGACGGGGAAGTTGCGGTGCCACGATCATGAGCGTCCGGTTTGCGCGTCGGCATACTCGGTGTAGCCGGCCCGCAGCCGCCACACCAGGACCACCCCCACGATCAGCGCACAACACCCGGCAAAAGTCAGGAACCAGCCGTGATCGGTGTCGGTTCCGTTCCCCAGCGCATGCCCCAGGGCAATGGGCCACAGCGCGTACGTCACCCAATGCACCACGCGGAAGACGCGCAACCCGATGCGCTGCCGCAGCAGGCTGGTGACGATCACCACCAGGAGCACATCAAAGGCCAACGTGCCCAAGCCTTGCCACAGCGGTCGGTACGCGCCGAGGAACGGCACAACGAAATCGACGAGTCGCAGCTGCGCGTACGGGTCGAAGAACAGCAACCCCATGTGCAGCAGCACCAACAGCGTTCCGGCCAGTGCGGCGAACCGGTGGACATCGGCAACCGCGAACCGCGGCAGCACGAACAACGGGCGGCCCGACCGGGCGGCGATCCCCAACGCCAGCGAGACGGTCAGGAAGCCGAGCGCCGTGATGCCGGTGCCCCGGCCCAGGGCCCAGAGCGCCTCGCTGGTCATGAACCGCGGGCGCGGGTGACGTGCGGGACGAAGACGGGAGAGCTGCTTCCCACCGACGGGGTGTGGCTGGTCCGGATGGGGAAGGCGGGCTGCGACGCGGGCGCCTGCGTCTGCTGCACGGGTGCCTGCTGCACGACGGTCTTCGGCGTGGACTGCGGCGCACGCGTGGTTTCCGGCGCCTGAGTGGCTGCCGGAGGTGGCGCTTCGGTCGGCGCGACCACCTCGGCTATCGGCGGGCCCCAGACGCCGGGGCTGGTAACGGGATCCCCGGCGGTGGATTCGACGGCAGGGACTTCCACCGGGGCGGGCCTGACGGTGTCGGCATAGGCGAGGGCGGACGCACCAGCTACGCCGGCCACGCCGATACCGGACAGCGCCCACGACGCCACGGCGGCACGGCGGAATCCCGAACGGGGTGTGCTCATGCCCTGAGGGTGGCAGCCAGTTCTTACAGCCTTCAAAGAACAAGCGCGGGCGTGCTCACGCCGAGTCGTCGCGCAACCGCCGGCTCAGCCCGCTGGCCCGTACCGCCCTGTGTGCCACCGCGGCGCGCAACTGCTCGGCCGAGCCGATCACCCGCACCCTGGCTCTGGCCCGGGTGATCGCGGTATACAACAACTCCCGGGTCAGCAGCCGGGAATCCGCCGGCGGCAGCAACACGGTGACCTCGGCGGCCTGGCTGCCCTGACTCTTGTGGACGGTCATCGCGTGCATGGTTTCGATATCGGCGAGCCGGCTGGTCGTGAACTCCAGCGCCCCTTCGGCTCCGGCCATCACCGCGCGCAGGGCGCCGCCACGCAGCACCGCAACCCCGATGTCACCGTTGTAGATGCCCAGCCCGTAGTCGTTGGCGGTGGCCAGAAATGGCCGGCCGACGTACCAGGACGCCCACAGCGGCATGTCGGTCGCCTCGGTCAACCAGCGTTCAACCTGACGGTTCCAGTAGGTTGCGCCGTAGGGACCGTGGCGATGCGCACACAGCAGCCGGTGCTCCTCCAGTGTCGCCAACGCCGCTTGGGCGTCGCCGAGTATCGCGGCCTCGCGCAGCCGCAGGGCATGGGGCACAACGATTCTGCGCAGGTGATCAGCCGGGTGGTCGGTGTCGATCCATTCGATGTGCTCACCGCCGGCGGCCAGCACTTCGAGGGCGCGATCGGCTTCGCCAAGGCGGATCGCTGAGGCCAGTCGGCCGATCGACGCCCCGAACCGGTGTGACGTGACGAGCGTGGCGATCGGGGTGTTCCCCCGCGAACCCAGGCCCTCGACCAGGTCGGCCAGCACCGCCCCGGCTTCGACCGACGCCAGCTGGTCCGGGTCGCCGACCAGCAGTAGACGCGACTCGGGGCGCACCGCTTCGACAAGTCGGGCCATCATCGTGAGCGACACCATCGACGTCTCGTCGACGACGATCACGTCGTGCGGCAGCCGGTTGCCGCGATGATGGCGGAACCGCGACGACGTGTCCGGGCGGCTGCCCAGTAACCGGTGCAGTGTGGTCGCCCGGAGCCCCCGCAGCCGGTCGCGGTCCGCGGACTCGAGTCCATCGACCTCGCGCTGGACTGCCTCCTGTAAGCGGGCGGCTGCCTTCCCCGTTGGTGCGGCCAGTGCGACGCGCAGGCGCGGCTTCCCGCCCAGCTCCGCCTGCTCGGCCAGCAGCGCCAGCAGTCTGGCCACGGTGGTGGTCTTGCCGGTGCCCGGACCGCCGGTGAGCACCGTCAACCCCTGCGACAGTGCGATCTCCGCGGCTCGTCGCTGCTCTTCGTAGCCCGCGGGGAAGAGCCGGTCGATGGCGGGCACCGCCCCAAGTGGTCGCACCGCGACCAGGCCCAGTACGTCTTGAGCGACCTGCCGCTCCTCGAGCCAGTACCGGTCCAGGTAGAGCAGGTCTCCGTCGAGGTGTAGTACCGGGGGCGAACCCAGCAACGGGCTGGCCGTTACAGCATCCAGCCACTCTTGCGGGACCGGCCATGGCAGATCGGGCCTCGCGATCTGATCCTGCAGGGCAGGCAGCGCCACGCACACAGAACCGCCGCGCACCGCGCGCACCACGAACGCGACCGCGAGCGCCACCCGATCGTCGAATTCGCCTGCCATCGTCGTCAGCCGTTGCGCCACAAGCACATCGGCTGCCTCGATAACCTCGGCATCGTTGAAGCTCCGCAGTAGCCCGCCAGCATGCTGGGCATGCCGCCAGCTCGCCGCGTCCACCACATCGACCGTCACGCCGCCACCTGCTGACCGTCGAGCAGATCCGACAGCGCGACCACCAGGGCTGCTGGCGGCTGCCAGCTGAACACACCGGCGGGATGCCCGTCGGCCGTCGGGGTGTCCGGCCCGCACATCCCCCGCACAAATAGATACAGCACTCCGCCGAGGTGACGCTCCGGGTCGTAATCGGGTTGTCGCCAGCGCAGAAAGCGGTGCAGGACAACGCTGTACAACAGCGCCTGCAGCGGATAGTCGGAGTGCAGCATGGCCTCAACCAGCCGCGGGCGCTGGTAGTCCGCAGCCGTCAGCGGCTTGTCCGGTTCACCGAGCCAGTTCGTCTTGTAGTCGACCACCAGATAGCGCTGGCCGGCCGGGTCCGGAATCCGCAGCACCGCGTCGACCGAGCCGCTGAGATAGCCGCGCAGCGGCTGTGACCCGAGCGCGCCGCTGCTCAATCGATCGATGTATGCGGCCATCGGATCATCGGCAGGCAGGTGCGACCGCAGCAGGCGGCCCACATCGGCCAGACGGATGTCGCGGGCGGCCGGCCGCAGATCACCGCCGGCCAACGGGAACTCGAAATCCATCTCCCGCAACCGATCCGGCAATCCGATCTGGCGCAGCGTCAGGCAAGAGGCGAGTGGGCCCAGTGGGGTGTCGTGCAGCGGCACCAGTGCCGCGGCCAACTCCGCGGCGGGAACGTCGACGGGCCACCACACCGAGTGCCGCTCGATCTGGGCCTGCAGTTCGGCGGCGAGGTCGGCTGCGAAGGGATCCGCGGTCTCCAGCACGGCGTGCACCAGGGTGCCGAACTTCGCGCCGCTCGGCAGATCCGCCATCGGCGACGGAACATCAGGACTTGCAACCGGTTCCAGCAACGGAATGTCGCCGACCTCGTCGTCCAGTTCAATCGTCTCGGGTTCGCTGCTGACCCCGCCGCTCTCGGCCGACCGGATCAGCCCCGAGTACGAGGTGCGCCGCCACGTGGTGTCGATGCTGCGGTGGAAGTGCCGCTCGTCGATGTCGGTGGGCGGCCGTTCGCGCGGCACCGACGCGACGGTGGCGACCACAGAGTCTTCGATCACCGGCCCTCCGACGGCCTCCCATTCCCGCAATCGGACCAGCGCGTCGTCGTCGCTGATCTTTGCCGGCTCGCAGCGATCTGGCACCGCCGACTCCCCGGGCCGACGGCCGCGCAACAACCGCGACAGCCCACCGTTGGGTTCGTCCCACGACGGCGCCCACCAGGCCACCACCTGAGCCTGCGCCCGCGTCATCGCGACGTAGGTCAGCCGGCTGTCATCACTGGCGGACTCCTTGCGGCCCAGCCGCTCCACCGCGTTGTAGTCCGGGCTGTCCTTACCGCCGACGTGCAGGCAGCGCACACCCTCGTCGTGGAACAGGATCAGATCCCGCTCCTGGACATTGCGATTGAACGCGAACGGCAGGTACACGATCGGGTACTGCAGGCCCTTGCTGGCCCACACCGTCATGATCTGCACCGCCGCGGCGTCGCTGTCCAGGCGGCGGTTCCGTTCGGTCGCACCGCTGCGCTCCTCACGCTGGTGACGCAGCCAGTCCCGCAGGGCCGGCAGGTTGTAGTGCTCGCGGTGGGCAGCGTCCTGCAGCATCTGCGTCATGTGCGCCAGGTCGGTCATGTGCCGCTCACCGCCCACCCAGGACAACACCCGATCGGCCATCCCATGCAGTTGGGCAGCCTCGAAGATCGCCGCGACGCCGCGCTCGCGGGCATGAGCGGCCCACTCACGCAGGGTCTGAGCCAGCCGGTCGGTCAGCTCGTCACCGCCCGCGGCGAGGGTTTCGGCGGTCTCGCCGAAGAACATCGTCGCCGCCGCGGCGCGCACGAGCCCGGGCCGGTGCGGCTGGTCGAACGCCTCGAGCAGACAGAGCCAGTCTTCGGCAGCCTCGGAATCGAACACGTCGGAGTCGCCCGTGTAGACCGCAGGAATGCCCGCGGCGGTGAGCGCCCGGAAGCAGGTGCGGGCGTCCTTGTGTTTCTCGACAATCACCGCGATGTCGCGGGCTTGCACCTTCTCGTCGTCGAACGTGGTGTCGCCGCTCAGAAGGGCACCGATGTCAGCGGCCAGATCCCTGCCGACGTGCGACCGCAGTTCGTCGATCGGCATGTTCTGGATTCCCCTGCGGCCGAACGTCTCCCGGCGCACCACGCGTAGCCGGAGCGGATCGGTGCGGGTGGCACCGGCCAGTCGGCTTCCCCGGTGATGCGCCTCGACACGATGCACGACGATGCGATGGTCACCCAGCTCGGCACCACCCAGAACGGCTTGCAGCCGATCGACGAGCGCGGCGTCGCTGCGCCAGTTGGTGCCGAGAGTCTTCTTGTCACCCGCGGTCTCGGCCGCCTGCAGGTACGTGACAATGTCACCGCCACGGAACGCGTAGATCGCCTGCTTCGGATCGCCGATCAGGATCAGCGTGGAGCACCCGCTGAATGCTCGGTCGATGACCTTCCACTGCACGGGATCGGTGTCCTGGAACTCGTCGACCATGACGATGGGCCAGCGTTGATGCATCCGGACCCGGGCCGGCGATTCGGGACTGTCCAGCGCGTCGGCGAGCCGGCTGAGCAGATCGTCGTAACCCAGGACCCCGAGCCGCCGCTTGCGTATTTCCAGTTCGCTGAGAACAGATTTCGCGAAGTGCAGGCAGACGGCTGCCCGGGAGTCTGGATCGGGGTCAACCGGCCGCAGTTCCGTCGACGGGTTCTTCACCACCTCGCGGGCCAGCCGCAGTGCGTCGGCGTAGCTCAGGAGGGGGTCCTCACGCTCTCGACCGAAGTGAGCGAGGTAGAGGTCGTCGACGATCTCGCCGACGAGGTCGTCGAGGCTCTCGACCAGGCTGACGCCGGCGTCGGTGTCCCCCGCCACCCCGAGCGACCTCAGGACCAGCTGACAGAACTGATGCGTGGTGGCAATGGTGGCGGCATCGAAACCGGCGAGTGCGTCGCGTAGCCGGGTTCGGCGCTCTGTGCGCTGTTCGTCCGTACCCGCGACAAGGTGCGCCACCACCTGATTGTCGCCGACCAGCACGGGATCGTCGAATGCCCGTACAGCGTGCAGGATTTGGCTCCGTACCCGTTCTCTGAGCTCCTGGCTGGCCGCGCGACTGAAGGTGATGAGGAGCATCTGGTCGAGCGTCGCCGCGCCCTCCGCAACGTAACGGGTCACCAGCCCGGCCAAGGCGAAGGTCTTGCCCGTGCCCGCGCTGGCCTCCAGCACTGTGGTGGTTCGGGGCGCCGGTAGCGGACCGAGCAGATCGAAAGGCTTCATCAGCCGTTGCTCCCCTCGGCTCGCAGCATCGGCAGCCAGAGTCGAGCCGCGTATGCCCCGAGCCGGTTGTTCTCGCCGTCGTACTCCTCGCCGGGGCGCACCGGTTCCATCAGCGCCGACAACGGAGCGTTGCGCCCCCATACCCGTAAACTCGCCGGCTGCTGGTCCTCGCCGGGATAGCGCGCGGACCGCCATCGGTAACCGGCGGCGCGATCGGGGTCATCACCGCAATGCCTGGCCGCGGCCCAGGCATAGGAAGTCTTGGGGGGCAATGGAATCGGCTCTCGGCGGCCGGCGTCGTAGATCGCGACAAGATCCTGCAGCAACTCGGCCGCGCCGAGATCCGGCCGGCCGAGGCTCTCCCGACGGGGCGCGGTTCCCCGCTTCGGCCTGCCGATGCACACCGCCGACCAGTCCCGGCGGGGTGCATGAGCGAACAACGCCAACAACGGAATCCACGATTCCAGCATGTGCCTGCCGTCCAGCTTCGAGTACGTCACCGACACCAGCCGGTCACCGAACACCCGGGTGACGGTACCGGTCAGCCGGCGCCCGGAACCCAGGTCGATATCCACATCGATCGCGTGCGGTTCGGTTGTGCGGCACCGCATCGCCTCCGCGGCCAGCAACGCCACCTGGTCCCGCATCTCGGTGGCTTTGCGCCACCCGAGATTGCCCGGCGGCAGCGTGCCGCGACGCCATTCGGCCTGCCGCGCTTCGTCAGGAGTCATGCCGCGCAGGATGTCACCGAGCATCCGGTCACCGACCGTCCACTCCTCGAGTGCGTCGATGTCGACGGGCATGGCGTCGGCCACCCCGTCGACGTCCCACGGCAAGGTGAAGTCAAGGGCGCGGAAGAAGCCCTTCACCGGGTCCTTGAAGAACCCGACGAGATCCGCCAGCACAACGTCATCCGGCGGCGGCGCGGGCAGCGGGCCCGAGATGAACCGGGGCTGCTCGCCCCGATGGCCGGTCACGGCACGCGCGGCACTGCGCACTGTCGGATCGAAACTGAACGCGGTGCCCGGCACCAGAGCACCGCGTTCGACGTTGCGAATGTCGAAGGGCTGCAACGGGTGCTGGACGACGATGCGCTCACGGACCTTCTCGGCAGTGGTGACGTCGAGAGTGTCGAGCAGTTCGGCGAGCGGCACCGCCGGCGGGCGCGGCTGACCGGAGTACTCGTTGGCGCCGGTGTAGGTGATGACGAGTTTCTCGGTCGCGGCGCCGATCGCGTCGAGCAGCAATTGCCGGTCCTCCGAACGGATGTCACGCTCCCCGGTCATCGGGTTGCGCGCCAGTGCGTCGTCGCCGTCGACCACGCCGAGCCGCGGGTAGCTACCGTCGTCGAGACCGACCAGGCACACCACCCGGTGCGGCACCGAGCGCATCGGCACCATCGTGCACACCGTCAGCGTGCCGGTGCGGAAGTTGGCTCGGGTCGGCCGCCCGGCGAGGTGACGCGAGAGCAGCGCCCGGATGTCGGCCAGGCGCATCAAGGTGGCGCGGGACCCCGGGCTCGACAACACCTCGTTGAACTCCCGCTGCAGCTGACTGATCTGCCACGCGTCGCCGTCGTCGACCCGGGTGAGCACCTCGATCGCAGAGGCGAGCGCCGACAGCCAGTCGCCCAGCGGCCGGACGCCGGTCAGTGCGTCGATAGCGTGCTGTAGTCGGTCGACGTATTCAGCTAGCCGGCCAGCCAGTTCGACGCGGTTGCTGCCGACATCGTCGAGCGGCAGGGTGGAGTCGATCCAGGCGTGCGAATCGTCGGACATCGCCACCCCGGCGAGCACCCGATCGAGTCCGAAACGCCAAGTGTTGTGCACGAAGTCGACGCCGAACGGTTTACGGTGCTCCTCATCGAAGCCCCACCGGATATTGGCCTGGCGCACCCAGCGGGTGATGCCCTCCAAGTCGTCGTCGGTGAAGCCGAACCTGGCCCGCACCGGAGCGGCCTGGGCCAGGTTGAGCACCTCGCTGGCGGTGACCCGACTGCCGGCGAGGGCGAGCAGTTGGGAAGCCACCCCGAGCAGCGGGTTGGTCTGGATCAGCGACCTGTCGGCCAGGCGCACTCGCAGCTGATGAGCGGGATGGGCCCCCGGCACCACGTCACCGAGACCGAAGTCGGCGACGATCAACGGCGCGTAGGCCTCGATGTCCGGGCACATCACCAGGATGTCGCGCGGTTCGAGTGTTGGATCGTCGGCGAGCAGACCGAGCAATACCTCCCGCAGAACGTCGACCTGTCGGGCCGGGCCGTGACAGCTGTGCACCTGCACCGACCTGTCGTCATCGCGCATTGCCCTGCCTGCCGGGCGTAGGGCGTTGGCGGAGATGTCGGACTGCAGCCAGCCGAGCAGGGTGTCGGGACCCTGGGTGGGATCGGCGCCCAGGAACTCGTCGCCGGCTGCCCTGTCCGGCATGCCCCGCTGCAGCTCGCGCAGGTCGCGGCCGAGCGTGGCCAGCAGCGGATGTAGCACCTGTCGATGACTGGTGTCCTCGCGGCGCGGAATGGACCCGCGCAATCCGGACAGCGCGGTCCACAGCTCTGCGCTGGGGTGCGGAACCCACAGGTGCAGCTCATGGTGATCGGCGAGCGCGTCGAGCAGTTCGGAGTCGGTGCACGACAACCTGGTATGACCGAACAATGACAGGCGAGCGGGCAGCTCTGCCCCGGATTCACGCAGTTGCGCAACGGTTTTGGCGTGCCGCACGTGAGGTGGGTCGATTCCCACCCGGTTGACGAGCGCGCGCCAGAGGTGCGGTTGCCAGTGCAGGTCGGCGTCGAGGTCACCGGGCTCGCCGTCCAGCCAGTCGATCAGCAGTTGCGGGCGCTGGCGGGCGTAGGAAGCGAACAGGCCCGCCAGCCGGCGTGCCACCGCGTAGCGCCTACCCTGTCGCAGCTCCTTTTCCTCGCCGATCTCGAAGTAGCCGAGGTGGGTGGCCAGGGTGTGACACCACGTTTCGCCGAGGCTTGCGTCGATGACCTCGAGCAGTGGCCACGACATCGCGTCGGGCGACCACGGGTCTTCGTCCCCGGCGCCGGTCAGTTCAGTGATAAGCGACGCCGGTGATCGGAAGGAGACGCCCGCACATACGCCGTCGGCGCCGCCGCCGCGGCCGAGCCGATGCGACAGCCGTTGCGACAGCCAGCGTTCGACCCCGCGGGCGGGCACGACGACGAGTTCTTCGGCGAACGGGTCGGATTGAGGCGTGGCCAACAGGGCGCCGAGGCCGTCCGCAAGTCGGTCGGTGCGCTCGGCCCGGTGTACATGCAGGGACATCGCCACCACCGTAGACCGCCCCGCCGACGGCCGAAGTGATGTGCGCGCAGATTATGCCGGCGGCGCTGCGGGCAGCGTCAGGGTGAAGGTCGCACCCTCTCCCGGCTTCGACGCCACCGCGATATCGCCGCCGTGCGCGTCGGCGATCTCGCGGACCAGCGCGAGCCCGATACCGTACGGTTCCCGCCCTTCCCGGGTCGTGTGTTCGGCGCCGTGCGAGAACCGGGTGAACAACGTCGCCATGGCGTCGGGATCGATACCCACCCCGTCATCGGCGACCGTCGCAGTCACCTTCGCACCGTCGCGACGCACCCGCAGTTCGACCCTCCCCCCGTCGTGCACGTGCCCGAGCGCGTTGTCGACCAGCGCGGTGAGCGCCCGTCGAAGCGCCGCCGCCGAACCGATCACATCGAATCCGGCTGTGCTGTCCGCACTTTCGCACTCGAGGTTCACCGTGACACCGATCGAGTGCGCATAGGAGACCATGCTGTCGCGCACCGACAACGCCACCGCAGAGAGGTCCACGCGATCGCGGGCCTGCTTGCCTGCAGCCATCGTGGCAGAGGCGAGCAGATCATCGACGATGTCGCCCAGCGCCCGGGTGTCGGCGACCAGAGCGTCGGCATCTTTCTGCAGCGTGTGCACATCGGCAGTGCCGACCCGGTGCGCCAGCAGCTGCGCCCGGGTATGCAGCACCGTCAAGGGCGCCCGCAGCTCATGGGAGGCATCGGCGACGAACCGGCGCTGTAATGCCAGCGCATTGGCCAGTGGGCGCACCGACCGCCGACTGAACAGGGCGACCACCGCGATCGACGCGAGGATGCCTGCCAGCTCGGCGAACCCCAGCGCCATCAGCAGCCGGTTACGTCCGGCGTGGTAGGGCGCCAGGTCCGTCATCGCCACCACCCGGCCTTCGGGCCGGTCCACCACCAACGTGCGGTACTCCCTTCCGTTGGCATAGATATCGCTGAAGCCGGTAGCGCCGGTCAGCAGCGGTACACCGGACGCGCCGCCGTCGCTGGTCGAGATGTGGCCATTGTTCTCACGCAGCGCCAGCTCCATGTCCGGAGGCGGGTCGTTCGCGTCGTCGGCGGTCATCGCCAGCGTCCGGAGTTCGGCGCCGATCTGACGGTTCTGCGCCCGCAGATACACCGCAAACACCACTCCGCCGACGACCAGCAGCACCAGCGCGAGCGCGACCGAGGCTTGAACCGCGGCGATCCGGCCGGCCCGTTTCACGACAGTGAGGTCGCTGAGCGGAGGCGATGTCATTCGAGCCCGAATCGGTAACCGGTGCGATGAACCGTACGTACTACCTGCTTGCCCAGCTTGCGGCGGAGGTAGTGCACGTACAAGTCGACCGCCCCGGGGGTCTCCGCGCCGTCAAACACCGACTCGAGCAGTTGGGCCCGGCTGAACACGCGCTTCGGGGCTGCCATCAGCACGCCCAGCAGCGATGCCTCCCGCTCGGAGAGCTCCACTTCGATGCCTGCGGGGGTGACTCCGGCCACCCGGCGGGTGACCCGGTCGAGCCGCAGACCGCCGGCCTGCACCGCGGTCGCCGCACTGTCGGCGCGCCGGATCAGCGCGCGGACGCGGGCCAGCAGTTCGGGAATCTCGAACGGTTTGACCAGATAGTCCTGGGCGCCGGCGTCCAAGCCTTCAACACGGTCCTCGACCGATCCGCGGGCGGTGAGAATCAGTGCAGGTGTCGCGATCCCGCGCGACCTCAGCAGGGCCACAAGGTCGGAGCCGTCCATCACCGGGAGCCCGCGGTCGACGATCATGGCGTCGTAGTCCCCGGTCAATGCGCGGTGCATGCCCTGCTGACCGTCGTAGGCGGCCTCGATCCGGTACCCCTGCTCGCTGAACAGTTCCACGAGCATCGCGCTCAGCGCACGGTCGTCCTCGACCACCAGCAGCGCAGGCGACAGACTTCGCGCGGACACCTAGCGAGGGTGTCATGCCAGTTCTTACAGCGCTCAAAGAATGCCCCCGCAACATGGCTCCCATGAGGTCACCACGCTCTGGAGCTCGCGACTCGTGAGCCACTCTGCGCTGGTCAACCTCGGCCAGTCCGAGTGGACCCGGTGGAGCACCGGCATGCATCTGCTGGTCACCGACCCTGCGGCGCTCTCGCCGGCGCGGGCGATCGTCGACACCGTTCTCGACAACGTCGAGGACGCCGCGTCGCGGTTCCGGCCCGACTCCGAGATCTGCGCCCTGGCCGCCGCCGGCGGGGTCCGCACAGCCGTCAGCCCTGTACTGGCCGACCTCATCGATGCCGCCCTCACCGCGGCCCGCTGGACCGATGGTGACGTCGATCCGACCGTCGGCTCGGCGATGATCGCACTGGGCTACGACCGCGATATCACCGAACTCGATCCGTCGACGTCGCGGTTGGGTTCGGTCACGATTCCTTCCGATTGGTCGATGGTCGAGTTCGACGGGCGCAGCGTGCGACTACCCGCCGGTGTGCTGCTCGACCTCGGTGCCACCGCCAAGGCGCTCGCCGCCGATTGGTGCGCGCAACGCGTCCAGGCGCGGACCGGCAGCGGTGTTCTGGTCAATCTCGGCGGCGACATCGCCACTGCGGGCGCTCCTCCCAACGGTGGTTGGCACGTCCTGGTGCAGGACACCGACGACGACCCGCCTTGCCAGATCGCGTTGGGAGCGGGCACCGGTCTGGCCACGTCAAGCACCTGCCGCAGGCAATGGTGGCGCAACGGTGATCTCGTCCACCACATCGTCGACCCCAGGACCGGCCGCTCGTCTGATCCGGTATGGCGCAGCGTCAGCGTCGCGGCAGCCAGCTGCCTGGCTGCCAACACGATCAGCACAGCGGCGATCATCCGCGGGCACCGCGCCCCGGATTGGATTGCCACGCTTGGCATTGCGGCCCGGTTGATTGACCGGGCCGGCGCGGTGCGCACTGTAGGAACGTGGCCGAAGCCGTGAGCAAGGCCCAGGCTCGTCTCCACATCGACTGGACCCGCTGCGACGGCCGCGGCCTGTGCACCGAGCTACTACCCGAAGTGTTCACCCGCGACGACTGGGGCTATCCGCTGGCTCGGGACGGCTCTCGTGAACCGGTGATCCCGTCGGATGTGGCGAAGTTCGCGACGGCTGCGGTCAAGCGCTGCCCGCGGCTGGCGCTGCGACTGCTGGACTGACGGCGCCCGCGCAGGCTCCGCAAGCCGTTCCCCTGTCCAGCTCATGGACGGACCCATCGGGTTTGTCTAGATATTTGGCACAGCAAATGAATTTTTGCTGAGTGCTTCGCCGAAATGCGTGACAACAATTGACTCGTCAGCAAAGCTGTGAAGTCTCTTGGAGGAAGGGCATAGCAATGAATGCGTCGGCACGCCATACCGGGCACGGAGCTGCGGCCAACCACGATGGGACGAAGCGCGGGGCCCGTCATCGCCGCCGCAAGCAACCCTATTCCTGGCTCGGCGTGGGCGCGCTGAGCCTGGGCGTCGGCGCCGCGCTGGCCACCGGCTCTGGGATTGCACATGCCGATACCTCGTCTGACGGTGGCGCTTCCGCCACGAACGGCCAGGGCGACGGTTCGTCGCCGACGGGCGGGCATACCGGCAGGCAGACACCGAAGTCGGGCGTGGCCAACGGCCCCTCGACGCGCAGGCCGAAATCCAACCCACCCGCTGCGCTAACTCCGACGGCGGCGAAGGTGTCTGTATCGGGCAACAAATCGTCCGGAGCCACCAGTTCCAGTCAGCCCGTTGTCACCGACTCGGTCAGCAACAACACGTCCGAATCGGCGGCGCCGGCCTTGGCCCCGGCGATCGAGAGTGCCGCCAAGACACCCGCGGCGGGGTCGGTGCCGTCGAGCCTGATCGACCTTCCTGCGCTTCCCACACCGACGCAGGTATTGCGGGCATTGGGATTCGCGCCGGTCGGCCCGTTGGCGCCGCTCGGTAATCCCATCCAGGATCTGCTGTGGGGGTTGTACCGGCAGACGCAGTCGCTGCTGGGTGTCCCTCAGGCGACCGGGCGGGCCACCGCGCTTGTTGCGGCGCCGATCAATTCAGCACCGAGCGTCACGTACAGCACGACAAGCGATTGGGGTTCGGGTCATACCGCGAGCGTGACGGTCACCGCGGGCGACGCACTCAACGGCTGGACCGTCGAATTCGACACCCCCGCCCAGATCACCAGCATCTGGAACGGTCAGGTCACCAGCCACGTCGGCACCCACTACGTCATCACCAACATGGCCTACAACGGTGCCGTCGCCGCCGGCCAAAGCACCACCTTCGGCTACCAAGCCACCCCCGGCGCCCTGGCGTCCACACCCACCAATCTCAAGGTCAACGGCGTCGCCGTCAGCACCCCACCCACCACACCAAGCCTGTCGATCACCGACACCACCATCGCCGAAGGCAATTCCGGCACCACCAACGCCACCTTCACCGTCACCCTGTCCAAACCCTCCACCACACCCGTCACCGTCAACTACTCGACATCGCCCGGAACAGCCACCGCAGGAACCGATTTCACCGCCACCACCGGCACCCTGACCTTCGCCGCCGGCGTGACCACCCAAACCATCACCGTCAAAGTCACCGGCGACACAACCGTCGAAGCAGCCGAAACCTTCACCGTCGCCCTGTCCAACCCCACCGGCGCCACCATCGCCCGCACCACCGCCACCGCCACCATCACCAACGACGACGTCGCGACGACGCCGGGGCTGAGCATCTCCGATGCGTCGGTGGCGGAACCAGGTACGGGCGGCATGGCACCCGGTTTCCTGCACACCTCCGGTAACCAGATCCTCGACTCGCAGGGCAAGCCGGTCCAGATTTCGGGCGTCAACTGGTTCGGCGCCGAAGGCTCCAACGGCGTGCCGGACGGGCTGTGGACACGCAACTACAAAGACATGATCGACCAGATGTCAGCCCAGGGATTCAACACAATTCGCATCCCGTACTCCAGCGAGATGCTGCACACCAGCTCCGCACCCTCGGGCATCAACTACGCGCTCAATCCCGACCTGCAGGGCATGTCGCGCCTGCAGGTGCTGGACCAGATCATCGCCTACGCCGGGCAGGACGGGATGCGAGTCATCCTCGACCACCACCGCAGCACCGCAGGGGCGGGCACGAGCGAGAACGGTCTCTGGTACAACAGCCAATACTCGGAGGACCAGTGGGTTTCCGACTGGCAGATGCTGGCCACGCGCTACAAGAACAACCCGACGGTGATCGGTTTCGATCTGCATAACGAGCCGTACAACGGCACCTGGGGCGGAGGCGGGGCCAACGACTGGGCTCGCGCCGCCGAACGGGCCGGTAATGCTGTCCTGCAAGTGAATCCGGACCTGCTGGTGTTCGTCGAAGGCGTTGGCACCTACCAGGGGCAGAACTACTGGTGGGGTGGCAATCTGATGGGCGTCAAGGACCGTCCGATCGTGCTCAACGTGCCCAACCGGGTCGTCTACTCCCCGCATGACTATCCGAATTCCGTGTATCCCCAAACCTGGTTCCAGTCAGCCAATTTCGGGGCCAACCTTCCCAACGTCTTCCGCAACGCGTGGGGCTACATCTACGAGCAGGGCATCGCACCGATCTATGTCGGCGAGTTCGGCACCAAACTGTCCGATCCCAAGGATGCCGTGTGGTTGGAGGCGCTCACCTCCTACCTGTCGGGCGACTTCGACAACAACGGCAGCATCGACATCCCCTCCGGCACCGAGGACATGAGCTGGACGTTCTGGTCGTGGAATCCCAATTCCGGTGATACCGGCGGCATTCTGGCCGACGACTGGAAGAGCGTCAACCAGAACAAGATGCTCTACCTCAAGCCGATCGAATTCACCAGTGGCAGTGGCACATCGCTGGCGTCGTTCGTGGTGACACTGGCCGCCCCGTCCACGCAGACTGTGACCGTGCAATACGCCACCTCGAACGGCACCGCGAGCGCCGGCCTCGACTACGTCAGCGTCTCGGGCACGATCAGCTTTGCCCCTGGCGAAACCCAGAAGATCATCACCGTTCCGGTGAAGGCCGACTACCTGGCGGAGGCCAACGAGACGTTTACGCTGGTGCTGTCGAATCCGTCGGGCTCGACGATCACGGACGGATCGGGCACCGGCACGATCATCAACCGCAACGTGGCGTAGTCCGCGAGCGTAACGCCCGGCGGCCAGGCCTCCATGCCCATGCAGCCATCGTTCCCGACAGTGCACATTGAGTGAGTAGCCACGCAGACGAAATGCGAGCGGAGGTCTGCGTGAGTGCTCACTCAGCGCGGACTAGCCCACCAACCGGGCGATCGAGCGCAGCGGGATATGCAGCCAGCTCGGCCGGAACCGCGCCTCGTAGGCGGCCTCGTACACCGCCTTGTCCAGCTCGTAGGCCGCAAGCACGGTGGCATGATCGCGCGGGTCGGTCTCGGATTCGGCGGCATACCCGTCACAGAACGACGCGCAGTTGCGGTCCACCCACTCCTTGGCGCGGGCGACCAACTGCCGGTCGTCGGCCTGGTCGATCAGCTGTTGGTACGCGGCGTATTCGAACGAGCGCAGCATCCCGGCGATATCGCGCAGCGCCGAGTCCGGTTTACGCCGCTCGTCCAGCGGCTGACCCGGTTCGCCTTCGAAGTCGATCAGCAGCCAGCCCTCCGGAGTGCGCAGCGCCTGACCGAGGTGCAGATCGCCGTGCACGCGTTGCACGGTGATCGGCTCGTCGTACAGCTTGGCGTAGCGCTCCTCGATGGCAGGCAGATACTCGGCGAGATCGGGCACCGCCGCGGCCGCGCTCGCCAGCCGCTCACGCATCACGTCGACCGGCAGCACAGCCGTCGAGGTGCCCAGCTCCTGGGCCAGTGTGGCGTGCACCGACGCCACCGCCTCACCCAATCGGTATGCCTCGCCGGCGAAGTCACCGCCGACCTCATAGGCGTACAGATCGCCCTCGGCGTACAGGTCGCGGGTGCTCGCGGTCGCCATCTTCCAGCCCTCCGCGGAGTTCGCGGCGTAGACCGTCACCATGCCCAGCGGGCATGGCTGGCCGTTCTCGCTGGTTTCGAACGACCCGAGAAGCCTTGCCACGTGCGGGTTTCCGGCCCGGCCCAGCACCCGATTGAGTTCGACGTCGGGGTTGATCCCGGTGGACACCCGGCGGAACAGCTTGAAGATCGCCTGGTCGTCGAACACCACGCTGGTGTTGCTCTGCTCGGCGTCCGAGACCCGCGGCGCGGCATCCAGCGGCAGGGTCACGCCCGGTTCCTTGGTGAAAACGATCTCGCCGATCCTGGCCTCCGAGTCGATCAGCGACAGCAGGAACTGCGCCGACGACCGGCCGTAGAGACCGTCGTAACCGGTGTGAGCGTCGTCGCCCCCGATCGTGGCGATGGTGTCGTACTCCGACACCGGTGCCGAATCCCATTGGACCACAACCTGATATCGCTCAGCGGAGCCGTCGGTGTAGGTGACGTCGATCAGCACCAGGTCCAGCTGGGGCCGCAACGACGTCACCTCGGCGACCTGTGCCGAGGCCAGCGTCCGGCTGCGGCCGGCGTACCACCGCTGGGCGGGCAGCCACTCGGTCCATGGCAAGTTCACCGGTGCGCTCATTGCGTGGCCTCCGACTGACTCAACCTGAACCAGTAGAACCCATGTCCCGGCAGTGTCAGGAGATAGGGCAGCTGGCCGATCCGCGGGAACGGCACGTGCCCCGTCAGCTCAACCGGCGTGAACGAGTTCCAATGCTGCAGATTCAACTCGATCGGTTGCGGAAAGCGGGACAGATTGTTCACACACAGCACCGTGTCGCCGTCGTCGATCTCCCGCACATACGTCAGCACCGACGGGTTGGAGCCGCTGAGTTCCCGGAAGGTTCCGGTGGCGAACGCGTCGTAGCGGCGCCGCACCGCGAGCATGGTGCGGGTCCAGTTCAGCAGTGACGTCGAACTGTCGCGCTGTGCTTCGACGTTCACCGACTGGTAGCCGTAGATCGGATCCTGGTTCGGCGGCAGGTAGAGCCGGCCCGGATTGGCGGTGGAGAATCCGGCGTTGCGGTCCGGGGTCCACTGCATCGGGGTGCGGACGCCGTCGCGGTCACCGAGCCAGATGATGTCGCCCATCCCGATCTCGTCACCGTAGTAGAGCACCGGCGAACCGGGCAGCGACAGCAGCAGCGCGGTGAACAGCTCGATCTGGTTGCGGTCGTTGTCCAGCAGCGGGGCCAGCCGGCGGCGGATGCCGACGTTGGCCTTCATCCGTGGGTCTTTGGCGTACTCCGCGTACATGTAGTCGCGCTCTTCGTCGGTGACCATCTCGAGCGTCAACTCGTCGTGGTTGCGCAGGAAGATGCCCCATTGCGCCATCTCGGGGATCTCCGGGGTGTGAGACAGGATTTCCGAGATCGGGAAGCGGGATTCGCGGCGCACCGCCATGAAGATCCGCGGCATCAGCGGGAAGTGGAATGCCATGTGGCATTCGTCGCCGCCGGTCGCCGGGTCGCCGAAGTATTCGACGACGTCGGCCGGCCACTGGTTGGCCTCGGCCAGCAGCACCCGGCCGGGGAATTCGTCGTCGATGACCTTGCGGCAGTGCTTGAGGAACGCGTGCGTCTCGGGCAGGTTCTCGCAGTTGGTGCCCTCGCGCTCGAACAGGTACGGCACCGCGTCGAGGCGGAAGCCGTCGATCCCGATGTCCAGCCAGAACCGCAGGACGTCGAGCATCGCCTCCTGGACGGCGGGGTTGTCGTAGTTCAGGTCGGGCTGGTGGGAGAAGAACCGGTGCCAGTAGAACTGCTTGCGCACCGGGTCGAACGTCCAGTTCGACTCCTCGGTGTCGACGAAGATGATGCGCGCGTCGGTATAGCGCTGGCTGGTGTCGCTCCACACGTAGAAGTCCCCGTAGGGGCCGTCGGGGTCGCGACGCGACTCCTGGAACCACGGATGCGAATCGGAGGTGTGGTTCATCACCAGGTCGGTGATGATGCGGATACCGCGGCGGTGAGCGGCGTCGAGCAGGGACACGAAGTCCTCGACGGTGCCGAACTCGGGCAGCACCTTGTAGAAGTCGCGGATGTCGTAGCCGCCGTCGCGCAGCGGCGAGTCGTAGAACGGCGGCAGCCACAGGCAGTCGACGCCCAGCCACTGCAGGTAGTCGAGCTGTTCGATCAGGCCGCGCAGGTCGCCGGAGCCGTCGGAGTTGGAGTCGTAAAACGCCCGCACCAGCACCTCGTAGAACACCGCGCTCTTGAACCAGGTGCGATCGGCGGGCAGTGCTCGCGCCTGCCCGAAGTCCTCGGCGGTGGGGTGCTCGACGACGCCATCTTCTATGTGGCTGCCATCTGCCGGATCGTTGGTCAACTCCATCTACGTTTCACTACCCCACACTGGCCGAGCCGAATCGTCTCCGCGACGTCGTTGTCGTCGCCCACCGTTGTAGTGGTCGCCCGCCCCGGCGGCAACCGGGACGCGAAAACGCTTGGAGCAGAATGCCTTACCCGCGGACGCGGACGACGACTTTGCCCTTGGCGGTGCGATTCTCCAGTGAGGCGACCGCTGCGGCCGCTTCCTCCAGCGGATAGACCTCGGGCTGTGGGGCTGCCAGCTTGCCGGAGATGAGCAGTTCGGCCAAACCGTCCCACTGCTCGGTGAGCGCACCGGGGTGGCTCATCGTCCACGCGCCCCAGCCGACCCCGACGACGTCGATGTTGTTCAGCAGCAGCCGGTTGACCTTGACGGTAGGGATCTCACCGCCGGTGAATCCGACCACCAGCAGCCGGCCGGCCGGGGCCAGCGAGCGCAGCGAGTCGGTGAAGCGGTCACCGCCGACCGGGTCCATCACGATGTCGACGCCCTTGCCGCCGGTCAGCTCGGCGACCGCGTCCTTGAAACCGTCGGCCAGCACGACGTCGGTGGCGCCGGCCGCCCTGGCGATATCCGCCTTGTCCTCGGTACTGACCACCGCGATTACCCGGCTGGCGCCCAGCGCCGGGGCAAGGCGCAGGGTGGAGGTGCCGATACCGCCGGCCGCGCCGTGCACCAGCACCGTCTCCCCGGCGGCCAGCCGGGCCCGCACTGTCAGCGCGAAGTACACGGTCAGGTCGTTGAACAGCAGCCCGGCGCCGGCCTCGAAGCTGACGTTGTCGGGCAGCGGGAACACCCGCTCGGGCGTGAGCTCGACGGTCTCGGCCATCGCGCCGGTGATCATCGTCAGGCCCGCGACCCGGTCGCCGGCCTTGACCGGGGCGCCATCGGGTGCCGAACGCACCACACCGGCGATCTCGGCGCCGAGGGTGAACGGCAGCTCCGGCCTGTACTGGTAGAGCCCGCGGGTCAGCAGCGCGTCGGGGAAGGCCACGCCCGCGGCGTGGACGTCGACCAGGATCGTGCCCTCACCGGACGGTTCGTCGATCTCGACCAGCTGCACCGACTCCGGACCGGCCAGCTCGGTCACCCTTATCGCCCGCATCGCACCTCTATCGCTTGTTCGGAAACTCGATGGCGAGCAGCTCGACCTGCAGTTCGCCGCGCGGCGTGGAGTAGGTGACGGTCTCGCCGGCCCGTCGCCCGAACAACGCTAAGCCCAGCGGACTGTCGGAGGTCAACGTGGTGTCCTCTTCGCCGGCCGGCGTCTCCTCCAGGAAGTGGACGATCCGCATCTGGATCGGCTCGTCGCCGGGGAACCGCAATGTCACCGTCGTGCCGTTGGGCACCTGGCCAGGGGTGTCCGCATTCCCGCCGGCCAGCAGCCAGGTCAGCCGGTTGATCTGCTCGTCGATACCGGCCAGATCCTCGGAACGCTGCAGCGTGTCGGCGGCGTCCCCGCTGTCCCCGACGGTGTCGGCGTCGCCCTGCAGTTCGGCGCGCAGTTGATCACGACGACTGCGGAGCTCGGCCAGCTCCTCTTCGACGCGATCGCTTTCCTCATCGGTGAAATTCGTGTCCTGACTCATGTTCGACAACGTACCGGCGTCCGATCTCCAACGAGTCAGAACTGGGAGCGAAGATCTTGCCTGCACCTCGCTCTGACGTCTGCCTCGATATCCCACCCCTAGGTGGCTGGCAACACCAGAACCGAGGCCTGCTCGACGGTGACCGCGACCCGGAGCCCGGGCGAGAGAGCGGCGGCGTGCGCGCTGGAACTCTGCGCGACCAAGCGCGTCCCGTCGTCACACGTGCAGTGCACCAACGAGATCGAACCGAGGAACGACACCGAGAAGACGGTGGCCAGGTCGTCGGGATCGGCGGCGACCCGTACCGACTCCGGCCGGATCAGTGCGACGCCACCGCCGGTGGCGATCGAGCCGTCCGCCGCCGGCAGCGAGATTCCGAGCAGGTGCGCACGGCCGTCGGTGACCTGGGCGTCAACCTTGTTGTTGAGGCCGACGAACTCGGCGACGAACGGCGTTGCGGGATGGGCGTACACATCGACAGGTGCGGAAATCTGTTCCAGGCGGCCCTGATTCATCACCCCGACCCGGTCGGCGACGGCCAGCGCCTCCTCCTGGTCGTGCGTGACGAACAACGTTGTGGTGCCCACTTCGAGCTGCACGCGCCGGATCTCGTCACGCAACTGGGCGCGTACCTTGGCGTCCAGCGCGCTCAGCGGTTCGTCGAGTAACAGCACGCGGGGCGCGATGGCCAGAGCGCGGGCCAGCGCCACCGGCCGTCGCATACAGCGGGAAGAGAAAGAGCGACCCGAACAGCGTCAGCGCCAGCCCGCGTCCGATCCGGCCGGCCTTCATTGCAGCCACCGCGACGTCCGGCGCACCAGCAGGTTGTAGGCGACCATCACCACGGCGACCACGACCACCATCTCCAGCGCCAGCGCGTACGCGAAACCGGACTGTCCGAGCACCACCTCCGAGGTCAGTGCCGTCCGGATCAGCAGCGGCACGATCGGGCTGCCCTGGCTGACCAGTGCGGCGGCGGTGGCATACGCGGCAAATGCGTTGGCGAACAACAGCAATGCTGAGCCGAGGAACGCCGGCATGCCCAGGCTGACCGCGGCTTCGCGCCATTCCGCGCGCAGCCCCTCCAGCGCCGGGGCGAACACGATCACCATCAGCGGGATCTGGAAGTAGGTGTACACCAGGATCAGACCGCGCAATGAGTACAGCCAGCCGTCACCGGCGAGGTTGAACCCGAACCGCTCGGACACCCAGAGGGTCAGCACCCCGTTGAGACCGATCGTCGCCAGGAACGCGAATGCCAAAGCCACCCCGCCGAATTGGGCCAGCACACTGCACAGTGACAACACCACACGGCGCAGCGGGGAGTTCGGTGAACTGGTGACGACCAGCCACGCCAGAATCGCGCCGAGGATCGCGCCGATCAGGGCCGTGCTCGCCGACAGCAGCACGCTCTTGCCCAGCGCGGTCAAGGCGGTTTCGGAGAACAGCAGCCCGATCCGCTGCAGGGAGAACACCCCGTCGAGATAGAACGCGGAGACGATGACCGTCACCGTCGGGATGATCAGGAAGATCGTGACGAAGACTCCGAAAGGCAATAGGGGCAAGGCCGACCGGAGCCGCTGGGCCGTGTCAGCCGATCGCCTTGGCCCAATTGTCGGCCAGGTACTTGTTGGCCGCGTCAGTCTGCCCCTGGGTCAGGATCACCGGCTTTCCGCTCACCGGGGGCAGCTTCTCGTAGGCGGCCGCGTCGATGGTGCCCGACTTGACCATGTCATCCGCGCGCACCGGTCGCGCACCGCCGGCCAGGTAGAGGTTCTGCCCCTCATCGCTGAAGAGGAACTCCTGCCAGAGCCGGGCCGCCGCCGGGTGCGGGGCGTCGGAGTTGATGGCCTGGAAGTAATAGCCGCCGAGCACCGCACCCTGCGGCACGAACACCTTCCAGGTCGGCAGCTTCGTGGTTTGGGCGGCGTTGAGGTAGTCCCAGTCGATGACCACGGGAGTCTGGCCCGACTCGATGGTCGCCGGCGTCGGGTCGACGGGCAGGAAGTTACCCGCCTGCTTCAGCCTCTCGAAAAACGAGACGCCCGCAGAGATGTCGTCGGCCGAGCCACCCTGCGACAGCGCCACCATCGCGACGCCGGAGAACGCCGCGCCGGCCTGGGTGGGATCACCATTGAGCGCCACCTTGCCCCGGTAGGCGGGATCCATCAGATCATTGACTGTGCTGATATCGGGGACCTTGGCCGAGTCGTAGCCGATCGACATGTAGCCGCCGTAATCGTTGACCAGTAATCCGTCCACCGCCTTCATGGCGTCCGGGATGCTGTCGAAGGTCGCGACCTTGTACGGCGCGAACATCGACTTGTTGGCCAATGCCACCGACTGGCCGAGGTCGAACACGTCGGGTGCGCTGCTGCGGCCCTTCTGCTGATTGGCGGCGTTGATCTCCTCCTGGCTGGAGGCGTCGGGCTGCGCGGAATTCACCTTGATGCCGTACTTGTCGCCGAAGGCCTTGATGATGGCGCCGTAATTGGCCCAGTCCGGGGGCAGGGCGATGACGTTGAGCTCGCCCTCCTTCTTGGCCGCGGCCGCTAGGCCGTCCATCCCGCCGAAGTCGATCGACGACGTCGCCGAGGCGGCCGCCACTCCGGAATCGGTTTTGTCCCCGCCGCTCGGCGCGCAGCCGACCGAGGCGAGCAGGACAGCAGCGGCGACGGCCGAGATCAGACGGACGTTCTTCATGACCGAACCTTCTTCTGGATGGAAGCGATGCGGTGGCGCCGTGGCAACCATGGCGTTTCGCGACGGTGAACGGGACCGTCGCGATGTTCTGACATTACCGAGCGCGGCAAGGTTCCACCCGCGGCGAACGAAGTGAGCGCGATATCGTGCCTCAGTGGTTACCCGCGATCATGGCGACCCGGGCGATGCGCCCTCGGTTCCGCCGCCGCTCACCGATATCGCCGATGCGACCCGCCCCTCGCCGGCCGAGGAGGCGCGCAGCATCGCCGCGTCGACCAACACCGCGACGCTTGCCTCGCTGACCGCCACCGGCGATCCGTGGGCCTCGTTCGTCACCTACGGTCTGCTCGGCGGCGCGCCGGTGCTCTGCGTCTCCAACATGGCCGAGCACGGCCGCAACCTGCTCGGCGACCCTCGCGCCAGCCTGGCCATCGTCGCGCCAACCACCGAATCCGATCCGCTCGCCAGTGGACGGATCACGCTGGCCGGCGTCGCCGAACGTCCGACCGGAGACGAACTGAGCGCGGCGCGCGACGCACACGTGGCCGCCGTCGCGGCCGCGAAGTACTACATCGACTACTCCGACTTCACGGTGTGGGTGCTGCGGGTACAGCGGGTGCGCTGGGTGGGCGGGTACGGCCGGATGGATTCGGCGACCGCGGCCGACTACGACGCGGCCGCACCGGACCCGGTTCGCCCGAACGCCGGCGGTGCGCTGGCCCATCTCAACGCCGACCATGCCGACTCCCTGGTCGAGATGGCGCGGGCACTCGGCGGCTATCCGGACACGACCGTCGCGGTGTGCACCGGCATCGACCGGTACGGGCTGGACCTGCGCGTCGAAACTCCCCGTGGCATGGGATACACCCGGGTCGGATTCGGCGCGCCGTTGTCGTCGGCCGACGAATTGCGAACGGCGTCAGTCGATCTGGTCGCGCGCACCCGGCGCGGTTGAACTAGCCGCCGAGTTCGGCGACAGCCATGTCGAGGGCGACGGCCTGCTCGAGCAGCTCCCGATCCGACGGCACCGGAATGGTGTCGTCTTTGAGGGTGACGACGCCGCCCTGGGTGCCGAAGGTGATCGTGGAGACCCGCACGCCCTGGTCCTTGGCGGCCCGGGCGGCGGTGAAGGCCCCGCGCGGATTGTCCGGGTTGGACGGCTTGTTCTCGCCGCCGTCGGACAGCAGGACGATGCGGGCCGGCGGTGGGGTCGCATCGCCGGCGCTGAGGACTGTAGACACCGTCAGGATGGACTCCAGCGCGGTGAAGATGGCCTCCCCTGTGGCGGTCGAGTTGTCCGGCTGCAGTTTGTCCAGTGCGGTGACGGTGGCGCCGTGATCCGGCGTTGGCGAGACGAGCAGGTTGACGTTGCCGCCGAAAGACACCCGGCCCAGATTCACGCTCGGTGTGAGTTGCTGCGCGAAGGTTTTCGCCGCGTCCTGCGTCACTGGCCACGATCGCCGATCTCAGTGGCGGCCAATCCTTTCGCGCGGAGAGCCTCGGGGAACTGAATCGGGTGTACTCGGCCCTCGATGAGCAGATCGGCTACCAGGTCGTGCGCGGCGATGCCAGCGCGGCCTGGGTCGGACTCGGCGCGCTGGCGCTGGCGCTATCCATCGGTGCGGGGATTGTGGTCAACCGCCGGATTCCGGCCTGACGAGATTCCCAGCAGATTCCCAGGCATTACCCAGTCGTGGATTGCGCGCTCACCGAGTCCACCAGTTGCGTGGTCGTCGCGCGCCGGTGCACGACCGCGAGCCCGCCGTCGCCAGGGGCGTTGGCGATCCCCCGGGAGTGGTAGGCCTCAGCCGGCGCGGTCGTGGGTTCAAAGGTGAACTCACGCAGCATGGTTCGTAGCGTGACACGCATCTCCATATTGGCGAACGCAGCGCCGATGCACCGGCGGATACCGCCGCCGAAGGGAATCCAGGTGTAGTTGTCCGGCGGGTTGCCGACAAATCGGTCCGGGTCGAAGACCGAGGGGTTCTCGAACCGGTCACGGTTGGCATGAACGGCGGCGATGCTGACGATCACGACGTGCTTCTCCGGAATCACCCACTCGCCCAGCCTCATTCGTTGCAGGGTCAGCCGGGAGGTGCCGTCGATGACGGGCCGCGTCCGCTGAACTTCCCAGATCGTCGCCTGCTGCAGTTCGGATCCACCGGCATCGGCTTCCTCGGTCAGCCGGTCCAACAGCTGCGGGTGCCTGCGCACCCGTTCGACCAGCCAGGCCAGTGTGGTCGCGGTGGTCTCGTGGCCCGCGCTCAGCAGTGTCAGCAGTTCGTCGGCGACATGGCGATCGGAGATCGCGGACCCGTCTTCGTAGCGCGCCCGCAGCATCAGCGAGAGCACATCGGCGCGCTCGGAGAATGCCGGGTCGTTGCGGGCGTCGGCGATCAGCGAGTCGACGATCTCGTCGTAGCGGCGCCGGTAGCGCCGCATCGCACCGCCCGGGCTGTGCGGACCGCAATCGCGGCGGAAGAATCTGGGCACCAGCGCCAGCCGAGACCCGACGACCACCTGCTTCGGCAGCAGTTCGCGCAGCTCGTCGAACGCCGCACCCTCGGCGCCGAATACTGCGCGCAGGATCGCGTTGAGCGTGATGTGCATCATCGATGGCAACGTCTCGAACTCGACACCCTCGGGCCAGCTGGCGATCTCGCGCATCACCTCCTCTTCGACGATGGCTTCATAGCCCTGCATCCGCTTGCCGTGAAACGGCGGGACCAGCAGTTTGCGTCGCTCGCGGTGTTCGTCACCGTCCAAGCTGAAGGTGGAGCCCGGGCCGAGCACTTCACCGAGATTGGTCGCCCGGCCGACCAGGTCGCTACCGGTGGTGAACAGGTCCTTGACCAAGTCCGGCTCGCTGATCAGCACCGCCTTGCCGAAGGTCGGCAGGTTCAGGGTGACCGCCGACCCGTAGCGCCGGGTCAGGCCCCCGACCGCCGCCCGCCGAGACGTGAAGAACTGCAGGCCCTGGATCAACCTGGGGGTGCGCGGACCGGGTGGCAGTCGAATCGGATCGCTCGTCACCTGCGCCATCATCCGCATCCCTTCAGTTCGGTACGTTGATGTACCGGCCACGGTACGCCGATGTACCGATCGGCACAACGTGGGTCCGGCGGGTCCGCCACAGTACTGTTGGCCCATCAGGGCGCAATACCGACGCCCAGGAGGAGTAGTCACTGATGTCTGGCACCGACGAGCGGCAGGCCCTTTCGGAGGCCGGTGAGGAGAAGGGCTGGCACCGCCGGGAAAGCGATCGCGTCGATGTCTACCACCGCGACCGCTACCGGGTCAGGGTGATCTGGCAGGGCTCCGAGACGATCAGCGGCGCGTCGTTCTTCGCCGACGAGATGTACGAGGTCTACACGCGCGATCTGGCCAAAGTCCGCACCTGGCTGAAGAAGTAGGCTCAACCGCTGCGGGGCGGCCCGAGCAGTGCGATGGCGGCATCGACCGCCTCGTCGGTGACATCACTCATCCGGCCACCGCTCTCGACGGTTACCGCCGTCAGTTCCCGCAAGCCTCCGATGAGCATGAGCGCCCGTTGGCGGGACACCATCGGGACACCGGCGGCACGCAATTCCTCGGTGTCGGACAGGGTCCGGACCATCGTGATGAACGACTCCGTCACCTCGCGCTGCAACTCGCGGGCGGCCATCCCGAGCGCGGGCACGTCGCGGATCCAGCTCAACATCACCGCCGGCTGTGACTCGGCATTGGCGACCCACGCCTCGACCGCTTGCCTGATCTGCGCCTCCCATGGCAACGCCGGGTCGACGGCCGCCGAGATCGTCCCGACGGAACGACGGTTGGTGTCGGCGAGCAGCGCGACCAGACATGCTTCCCGGTCGGTGAAGTACTCGTAGAACGTGCGCCGGGAGGTTTTCGCGCGGCGGACGATTTCAGCGACCGTGGTGGCCGAATAGCCGATGTCGGTGATCGAGGCGGCGAGGGCGTCGACGAGTCGCTGGCGCGGGTTCGGTAGAAGACGATCTGAGGGCGACACCGCGGATTTTGCGGACTCCTCCGACTTCACCGTTTGTACACCCCGCCTTCCCCTTTGCTTGCCGATCGTACTGCCGTGCCTGGCGCTAAAGTCGAAGATCGTGTCGGACAGCGGTTTCTCCCGGTACGTCGCGATCGGCGACAGCCAGACCGAAGGCCTGTGGGACGGCGATGACACCGTCGGTGTGATCGGATTCGCCGACCGGCTCGCGGCCCTACTGGACGCCCGCTATCCCGGGCTGAGGTACGCCAACCTCGCCATTCGGGGTAAACGCGTGATCGACGTCCTCAATGACCAACTGCCGCAAGCGCTGGCGATGGAACCCGATCTGGTTACCGTCTGCGTCGGCATGAACGACGTGACCAGACCGGGCCGCACGTTCACCAAGGCGATGGCCGATCTCGACGACGTCTACCAACAACTCGCCGATTCCGGGGCCACGGTGGTGACGACGTCATTTCCCGACGTCGCCAAGATGCTGCCGGTGGGCAGGCTGATCGGTTCGCGCATCCAGCAGGTCAACGAGGTCATCACGCGTGCAGCCAAGCGGCACGGCTTCGGTCTGGTCGACCTCTACAACGCGGAAGCGATGAACGAGCCCTCGATCTGGAGCCACGACCGCATGCACGCGTCGACCCGGGGTCACATCATGTTTGCCGAGGCTGCCGCCGAGGCGCTGAAACTTCCAGGTAGCAACCATGATTGGGCAATGCCCAGCGGTGAAGAGGTTCGGGACAGCTTTGCCGAGCGGATGTACGCACAAGCGCAATGGACCCGGAGTCTGCTGATTCCGTGGATCTGGCGCCATGCCCGTGGACGGTCGTCCGGCGACGGCAGAGATCCCAAATATGCTGAGCTGCAGCCTGTTTCAGAGCAGGTACGGATGGCCCACCAGAGCGCCTGAACGGACCCGTGCGACGCACATCACGAATTCTGCAGAATCTTGGGGTCATCTCTGGTATCGATTGGTCTGAAAACCCCGACGCCACCGACCTGCGTGGGATAGTGGCAACACGAACGAACGGCGATCGGCAGTGCAACGGTGGGGGGAAACCGTGATTGGTAGGCGCGGACCTGATGAGTGAGCGAAGCGGCGCGCCGCCTGGGTGGTTCCAGTCCCGGGTCCGGCACTGGCAGTACTCGCCGCCGCTCAAGACCGCGTTCGTGGTGACGATTGTCCTGCTCACCGTCGTCGTGGTCACCGTCCTCATGCAGTTCCGCGGCGATTTCACGCCCAAGACCCAACTGACGCTGATCTCGCAGCGATCCGGCCTCGTGATGGACCCCGGGTCAAAGGTCACCTATAACGGCGTGCAGATCGGCCGGGTCACCGGCGTCAATCCGATCGAACGCGACGGCACCACCAAGGCCCAGCTGTCGCTGGACGTCGATCCGAAATACATCGCCCTCATCCCAGCCAACGCCATCGCAGAGGTCAAGGCCAGCACGGTATTCGGCAACAAGTACGTGTCCTTTCGCAGCCCGCCCGATCCGACCAAGCAGCGCATTTCCAGCAAGGACGTGATCGACGTCTCTCACGTCACGACCGAGTTCAATACGTTGTTCGAGACGTTGACGTCGATCTCGGAGAAGGTCGATCCGGTCAAGCTGAACCTGACCCTGTCGGCGGCCGCCGAAGCGCTCAACGGGCTGGGCACCAAGTTCGGGCAGTCGATCGTCAACGGCAACGCCGTCCTCGATGACATCAACCCGCAGATGCCCCAGATCCGCACCAACATTCAGCAGCTGTCCAAGCTGGCCGACGTCTACACCAAGGCCAGCCCCGACCTGTGGGACTTCCTCGACCATGCGGTCACCACCGCCCGCACCCTCAACGAGGAACAGAAGGACCTCGACGCCGCCCTGCTGGCCTCCACCGGCTTCGGCAACACCGGCGCCGACATCTTCGAACGCGGCGGCCCCTACTTCGTCCGCGGCCAAGCCGACCTGATCCCCACCGCCAAACTGCTGGACACCTACAGCCCCGAAATCATGTGCACCATCCGCAATTACGCCACATCGAATGCCAAGGACAGTGCCGGCGGCAACGGCTATTCGATCGATTTCCACATCGGCTTGACCGGCGCCCCGAACCCCTACGTGTATCCGGACAATCTGCCGCGGGTGAACGCCAAGGGTGGTCCCGGTGGCGGGCCCGGCTGCTGGCAACCCGTCACCCACGAGTTCTGGCCTGCGCCGTTCCTGGTGGCCGACTACGGCGCCTCGCTGGCGCCGTACAACCACTTCGAACTCGGCCAGCCGATCCTCACCGAGTACGTCTGGGGACGTCAGGTCGGCGAGAACACCATCAACCCCTGAGGTTGAGCACCTCGGCCAGTTCGCGCAGCGCCGGGCGCGGATCCCAGGCCGGATCTCCGTCACCGAGCACCTGCACCACCACATGGTCGGCACCGGCGTCGAGGTGTGCGGTCACCGTCGCGGCGGCCTGCGCAGGAGAGCCCAGACCGACGATGCGGCCGGCCAGCCGGTCCGACCCGCCGCGCACCAGGTCCGACTCGTCGAAGCCCTGCCGCAGCCAGGAGTTGCGGTAGTTCGGCAGGCCTGAATAGACCTCGAGGTGCAGGTGCGCCCGGCGCAGCTGCTCCTCGGCACTCTCACCGACCACGACGGCCTGCTCGGACACGATCCACTTGTCCGGCCCCAGGATCTCCCGGGTGGTGGCGGTCTGTTCGGGCAGTACCAGATAGGGGTGCGCGCCGTCGGCGTGCGTGCCCGACAGCTCGATCATCTTGGGGCCCAGCGCTGCGAGCAGGCGGGTGGGCCGTCCCGAACCCGGATCGACGAACTCCGGCAGCCCGGCCATCCGGTCCAGGTAGCCGCGCATGGTGGCCAGCGGCTTCTCGTACGTGCCGCCGAGCATGTTCTCCACCAGCGGACCGTGGCTCACGCCGAGGCCGAGGATGAACCGGCCGGGGTAGGTGGCGTTCAGGCTGCGGCCGCCGCCTTCGGCGATCGTCGCCAACCGGGCGTGGATGTTCGCGATACCCGTGCCCAGCACCAGCCGCTGCGTGCCGGCCAGGAAGATCGCCGACTGCACCATGGCGTCCTTGAGGCCGACCTCGGGGATGAATAGCGAGCCGTAGCCGAGCGCTTCGATTTCCTGGGCGACCTCGACGGCTGCGGGCATCGGCCAGCTCTCGCTGGCCCACCACACTCCGATACGAGACGGGAAGTCGACGGTCGGGCGATCACTCACGGGCTACTCCTGGGTCAGTCGTCAGCAAGAGATTCGATGCGCAATGTGTCACCCGTGAGCATGGCGATCGAACTGCGGAGCTCTTCAGCGGGGGTGGGTGGCGGCAGCGGCTCTCGCGGACCGACCCGGAACGCGTCGACCATCAGTGCGGCGAATCGCCGCCAGGCACCGGGCGCATGCTCGCGGGTGGCTTCGAGAACGCCGGTGTTGGCGAGCAGCATCACCACGATGTCGCCCACACCGATGTCCGGGCGCAGCGTCCCGTCGTGCTGAGCACGGCCGATGACCTGGCCGAGCTTGTCGACGGCCTCGGCGGCGCGCTGTTCGATCACCGAGCTGGCCGGGAAGGCGGTAGTAAGTAGCGCTCGCAGGCCGGGGTCGGAGGCCTGCAATTCGCACACCTCGTACACAAGGTCTCGAAAGCCGTCCCAGGCCACCGGATTGCTCAGGGCCTTGTCGACGGCGTCCTCGTAGGAGGTCATGTTGCGCTCGAACGCCGCGATGGCCAGGTCGGTTCGGGTGGGAAAGCGCCGATACAGCGTTGCCACTCCGACGCCCGCGCTGCGCGCCACATCTTCCAAGGGCACTGACAGGCCCTGCTCAGCAAACAGCCGAGCGGCCGCAGTCACGATCCGCTCCCGGTTGCGTTCAGCGTCGGCCCGCAGTGGCCTGGATCGCTCCACACCCCGTTGTGCGCCAGGAATCACCGCTCCAGAGTACTCCCCGAAGTGGAGGGCTATCACCAGTTGCGGCTAGGGTTGTGAGCAAGAAGTGGTGGAAATCCTCCACTTATTGAAAGGAGTCGGACAGTGGCTATCACCACAGTTCAGCGCCCCGCGCACGCGCGTCACGCGCGGCCGACGCAGGGCCTTCGCGGGAATCCGTGGTGGATTCTCGCCGCCGTCTCAGTCGGCGTCATCATGGTCGGACTCGACGCATCCGTCGTCGCCATCGCCAACCCCCGCATCGCCACCGACCTCAACGCATCGCTGTCGGACCTGCAGTGGATCACCGACGCCTATTTGCTGAGCTTGGCGTCGCTGTTAATTTTCGGCGGCAAACTCGGCGACATGTTCGGCCGGCGCCTGGTCTTCCTGGTCGGCGTCGTCGGGTTCGCTGTCACGTCCGTCGGGATCGGCCTCATCGGATCGGTAGCCGGCGTGATCGCCATGCGCGCGCTGCAAGGTGTGTTCGGCGCACTGCTGATGCCCAGCACGCTGGCGATCATTCGCAAAGCGTTCCCGCCGCACAAACTCAATACCGCCATCGGTATCTGGGGCGCCGCGACCGGAGTCTCGGTGGCCGCCGGGCCCGTCCTCGGTGGCGTCCTGGTCGAGCACTTCAACTGGGAATCGGTCTTCTATATCAATGTGCCGATCGCGGTGGTCGCCGTGGTCATCGGTGCTGCCGCGATCGTCGAAAGCCGCAGTGATGAGAAGGCCCGCCTCGACGTGGCCGGCATCCTTACCCTGTCCGGCAGCCTGTTCCTGCTGGTGTACGGGCTCATCAAAGCCCCCGAGTGGGGCTGGCTGGATCCGCAGACCGTGGCGTTCCTGATCGGCGGCATCGTCCTGATGGGCGCCTTCGTGATCGTCGAACGGCACGCGAAAGACCCGATGCTGCCGCTGCGGCTGTTCGCCAACCCGTCGCTGTCGATCGGCGCCGCGGTGGTGACGATCAACTTCTTCGCGCTCTTCGGTGCGTTGTTCTTCATGACGCTGTACCTGCAGAACCTGCAGGGTTGGAGCCCCGTGGAAACTGGCGTCCGGACCCTGCCGCTGAGCGCCGCGATGATGGTCATGGCGCCGTTGTCGGGTGTCATCACCGAGCGGTTCGGTCCGCGACCGGCGATGGTGACCGGCCTGCTCGGCGTCGCCGGCGGCCTGGCGTTGCTCAGCCAACTGCAGGCAGATTCCGGCTACGGCGCGATCTGGCCGGCCTTCGCACTGCTGGGCACCGGCGTCGGCCTGGTATTGACCGCGAGCTCG
>JAHFVD010000113.1 GCA_023264735.1 Mycobacterium sp.
CGACGGCGTGCCCGGTGCCGACCCCGCGCAGTGGTACGGCATGACCACCGTCAGCACGTGCGCGCCGCTGTGGAGCGGTGACGAGCACACGGTCACGCTCAGCCCGTCGACGCTGCAGACGCTGACCGATTGCCCGCTGCGCTGGCTGGCCGAACGGCACGGCGGGTCCGACCGCCGCGACCTGCGGTCCACCCTCGGCTCGGTGGTCCACGCGCTGCTCGCCGAATCGGCGAGCAGCGCGGAGCAGCTGTTCGCCCAGCTGGAAACGCTGTGGAGCACACTGCCATTCGACTCGCCCTGGTATGCCGACAACGAGCTGGACCGGCACCGGGCCATGCTCGCGGCGTTCGTGGCGTGGCGATCGGCCACCCGCCACGAGCTGACCGAGATCGGCACCGAGATCGACGTCGACGGGGTGATCGCCACCCCCGACGGGGATGGCCCAGGAGTGCGGGTGCGTGGGCGGGTCGACCGGCTCGAGCGCGACGCGCAGGGCCGTCTGGTGATTGTCGACGTCAAGACCGGCAAAAGTCCGGTGACCAAGGATGAGGCGCAGCGGCATGCCCAGCTCGGGCTCTACCAGCTGGCCGTCGCCGACGGGGCGCTCGCCGACGGCGATCGCCCCGGCGGCGGGCGGCTGGTGTACGTCGCCAAGCCGAACGCGTCGGGCGCCACGGAGCGTGAGCAGTCCGCGCTGACCCCGGACGGCGAGGGCGAATGGCGCCAGACCGTGCAGCAGGCCGCTGCCGCGACCGCGGGGCCGCAGTTCCTCGCCCGCGTCAACGACGGCTGCACCCACTGCCCGATGCGCGCAGCCTGCCCCGCGCACACCACGCCGCGAACGGAGCCGTCATGACCTATCACCCCACCGAACTTGCTGTCGCCCTTGGCCTTCCGGCACCGACCGACGAGCAGGCCGCCGTCATCGCCGCCCCGCCCGGGCCGCTGGTCGTCATCGCCGGGGCCGGTGCTGGCAAGACCGAGACCATGGCCGCGCGCGTGGTGTGGTTGGTGGCCAACGGATTCGCCGAACCGGGGCAGGTTCTCGGGCTGACCTTCACCCGCAAGGCGTCCGGTCAGCTGCTGCGCCGGGTGCGGTCTCGGCTGGCCCGCCTGGCCGGCCATCTGGGCGGCAGCACCCAGCAGGGCGCGCCGACCGTCAGCACGTATCACGCGTTCGCCGGTGCGTTGCTGCGCGAGTTCGGGCCGCTGCTCCCGGTGGAGCCCGACGCCCGGCTGTTGAGCGAAACCGAGTTGTGGCAGCTGGCTTTCGAGGTCGTCAGCAGTTATCCCGGTCCGCTGGACACCACGAAGGATCCCGCAGGCGTCACCGCGATGGTGCTGCGGCTGTCCGGCGACCTGGCCGAGCACCTGGTCGACACCAGCCAGCTGCTGGACACCCACCTCGAACTCGACCGCCTGGTGCACCACCTGCCAGCCGGGCGCTACCAGCGTGACCGCGGACCCAGTCAGTGGCTGCTTAGCATGCTGGCCACCCAGACCGAACGCACCGCGCTGGTACCGCTGGTCGACGCGCTGCATGCCCGGATGCGTGCCGACAAGGTGATGGACTTCGGCTCGCAGATGTCGGCCGCGGCGCGGCTGGCCTCATCCTGCCCGCAGGTGGGGGAGCAGCTGCGTGAGCGATTCCGGGTCGTCCTGCTCGACGAGTACCAGGACACCGGGCACGCCCAGCGGATCGCGCTGTCGTCGCTGTTCGGTGCCGGCGCCGACGAGGGTCTGGCGCTCACCGCGGTCGGCGACCCGATCCAGTCCATCTACGGCTGGCGCGGGGCGTCGGCGACCAACCTGCCTCGCTTCACCACCGACTTCCCGCGCCCCGACGGCTCGCCGGCGCCCACCCTCGAGCTGCGGACCAGCTGGCGCAACCCGCCCAGCACACTGCACATCGCCAACGCCGTGTCGGCCGAAGCGCGCCGCCGCTCGGTGGCGGTACGAGCCCTGCGGGCGCGCCCCGGTGCCGAGGCGGGCACGGTGCGCTGCGCGCTGCTCACCGACGTGGCAGGAGAGCGGGAGTGGATCGCCGACCACATCGCCGAGCGCTATGCGGCGGCACCCGACCAGCCGCCGACCGCGGCGGTGCTGGTGCGCCGCAACGCCGACGCCGGTCCGATCGCCGAGGCACTCGCTAGCCGCGGCATTCCGGTGGAAGTCGTCGGCCTGGCCGGGCTGCTGTCGATCCCCGAAGTCGCCGACGTGGTGGCGATGGTGCGGCTCGTCGCCGACCCGGCCGCCGGGGCTGCGGCCATGCGGGTGTTGACCGGCCCGCGCTGGCAGCTGGGTGCAGCCGACCTCGCCGCGCTGTGGCGGCGCGCCGTCACACTCGACGGAGCACGGCCGGCGACCGCGCCCGCCGAGCAGATCATCGCGGCGGCCGCACCCGACGCCGACACCGCGAGCCTGGCCGACGCGCTCGCCGATCCGGGGCCGGCCGCCGCATACTCCGAACAGGGTCACCAAAGAATCACCGACCTGGCAAGTGAACTGGCAAGGCTGAGAACACTTTTGGGGCACCCGGTCACCGAACTCGTCGGCGAAGTGCGGCGCACCCTCGGGGTCGACGTCGAAGTGCGTGCCACCCGGCCGGTCGCCGCCGGGTGGGCCGGTACCGAGCACCTGGACCGGTTCGGCGACGTCGTCGCCGACTATGCGGGGCGCCCGCGCGCCTGCGTGACGGGTCTGCTGGCCTACCTGGATGCGGCCGAGGTCGTGGAGAATGGACTGGCCCCCGCCGAAGTCAGCGTGGCCACCGGGCGGGTGCAGGTGCTGACCGTGCATTCCGCCAAAGGGCTGGAGTGGCAGGTGGTGGCCGTCCCGCACCTGTCCGCGCGGGTCTTTCCGTCCACGGCGTCCAAGCGCACCTGGCTGACCGACCCCGCCGAACTGCCGCCGCTGCTGCGCGGCGACCGGGCGGCCGAAGGCCTGCACGGGGTGCCGGTGCTCGACACTGCAAACGTCAACGACCGAAAAGCATTGTCCGACACCATCATGGCGCACCGCAATCAGCTCGAGCAGCGCAGCCTCGACGAGGAACGCAGGTTGCTCTACGTGGCGATCACGAGGGCCGAGGACACCCTGCTGCTCTCCGGTCACCACTGGGGGGTCAGCGAGAGCAAGCCGCGCGGGCCGTCCGACTTTCTGCGCGAGATCAAAGACATCATCGACGACGCGGCCGCAGCCGGTGAGCCGTGCGGCGAGGTGGAACAATGGGCCCCACCACCCGCCGAGGGTGATCGAAACCCGTTGCGCGACAGCATTCGTGAAGCGATCTGGCCCGCCGATCCGCTCGGCCGGGCCCGCGCCGACGTCGAAGAAGGGGCCGCACTGGTACGGGCGGCACTGGCCGGCGCGGTTGCCGACACCGGCGAGGATCCCGAGGGCTGGGCCGCCGACGTCGACGCCCTACTGGCCGAGCGGTCCCGCGTCGCCGCACCGCCGCCGGCCGAACTGCCCGGCCAGCTGTCGGTCAGCGCGCTCGTCGAGCTGGATCGCAACCCGGCGGCGCTGCGCCGGCTGACCAGAAGGCTGCCGTCTCGCCCGGACCCGCACGCGATCCTGGGCACCGCCTTCCACGAATGGGTGCAGCGGTTCTACGGTGCCGAGCGACTGTTCGACCTCGACGATCTGCCCGGCGCCATGGACGGGGTAGTCGGCGACACCAAGGAACTCGCGGCTCTCCAAGACGCTTTCACCACATCCCCGTGGGCGGTACGCACGCCGGTCGACGTGGAAGTGCCGTTCGAGATGGCCATCGGTGAAACGGTGGTGCGCGGACGCATCGACGCCGTGTTCGCCGACCCGGATGGCGGGATGACCGTCGTCGATTGGAAGACCGGCGAACCGCCGGCCGACGACGAGGCCAAGAAACATGCCGCCATCCAGCTCGCGGTCTATCGCCTCGCGTGGGCCGCGATCAAGGGCTGCCCGGAGACAGATGTGTGCGCAGCGTTTCACTACGTGCGCTCGGGCGTCACCGTGATGCCCGAAAACCTCGCGCGCCCAGACCAATTGGTGGCGCTGCTGAAGCGCGATCTGGTCCGAAGCCAAACTGGCCACTCAACTTCGCTCCAATGACGAAAGTCATCACGCAAGGTTCGAGCGGGGCCCACGAGATCTCGACATTTCAACGGCCCTGGGCAGTCTGATCGAGGCAACTCTTCGGCGGCTGGACCATGTTCGCCGGTCATCGAATTGTTGCTGGCGGTGCAGGCGGGCGCAGGTTCGGCGGCGATCGCGGCGCTGGCGAATTGCCGCATTGCGATCTGACTCTGTTTCGGCACCTCCCCGTTAGGAACCCAAGTCTTCCCCAGTCGATGCGCCCAATGTCAGCGATCACCACGGGTGTCTCGCCTCAGGCACCCGCATGCGGGATCGGGCCACGCAGCACTGGAGTTGCGACCTCACCCCCGGGCTTCGAAGCGCCCAGCACTACTGCACGCACGCCGGCGGTAGGCCAAAAGTTAAGTAGTGGATTACGTAGGCGTGTTGGCCCGGGACTAACCATGCTTGCCTACCAACAGGTATCGCGACGGGGCTACGCGATCAGCACAAGGGGGAAAAATGCATGGCACACCTGTATTCAGAGGACGATGCGACGCTGGTATCCGTTCTACGTCATCGTGCGCATGAGGCTACGGATAACCGACCACCAGCATATTGCTTCGAAGACAACGACGGGTGTTCCGAACTGCGGTTCGGCGAACTCGACCGGCGCGCCATGCGACTCGCAGCGCAGCTGCAGAATTGTGGTGCCGAAGTCGGTGCACGTGCGCTGCTGATCTATCCGTCGGGTACGGAGTTCATCGTCGGATTTTTTGGTTGCCTGTACGCGGGCGTCACGGCAGTGCCGGCGGCGGTGCGCGGCCCACAAGATATCTCCAACCTGCAGGCGATTGCGGCAGATTGCGAGCCCGCCGTTGTCCTCACATCGTCGTCCGTTGCGACCGATGTTCGCCAGATTCATGCCAACCTCAGCCAAACCGTACCTAATGCCTTACATCTGATCGTCAGCGATGAGATCGACGATGATCCCGAACCGTGGCTGGAGCCCCGACTCGACCGGGACAGCTTGGCGTTCCTGCAGTACACGTCGGGATCGACTGGGCGTCCCAAGGGCGTCATGGTGTCCCATGGAAACCTGCTCAGCAATCTGGCTTTGCAACAGTCGCTATTCGCGGCTACCGAGGCTGAAATCAGTGTCTTCTGGCTACCTCATTTTCACGATATGGGCCTCATCGGTGGTCTGTTGACGACGGTGTTTCTCGGTAGCCGGACGGTGTTACTGTCGCCTCAACGTTTCCTCCGAGAGCCGATCCAGTGGTTGCGCGCGATCGACAGACATCGTGGGACGGTTACCGGCGCTCCGAACTTCGCCCTCGACATGTGTGTCGAAAAGACCGACGCCGCTCAGCGCAGCGGACTCGACCTGAGCAGCCTTCGGTTATTCTTTTCCGGCGCCGAGCCAATTCGCCGCCGCACGCTCGAACGTTTCGCCGAAACTTTCGCACCGTGTGGCCTGAATCGGGAAGCCCTCTTCCCGTGTTATGGCCTTGCCGAAGCGACGCTGCTCGTCAGCGGCGGCTTTCTTGCCAAGAGCCCGGCACCATATCTGGCTCTTCCCGGCAAAGAGGTCAACGGCGGGCGCCAGGTGAGCTGCGGCCCAACCGGCGGCGACACCCAGATTCGCATCGTGGATCCCGAAACCGGCCAGCCCAAGCCCGAGGGAGAGGTCGGTGAGATCTGGGTCCGTGGCGGTGGCGTGGCCCGCGGCTATTGGCGGAATGACGATCTGGACGATGTAACGTTCCGGTCCGAGCTGGATGGCAGCCGTTTCCTCAGGACCGGTGATCTTGGCTTCCTGCAGCATGATTGCCTGTACTTGGCGGGTCGGCTGAAAGATGTGATCATCATCCGCGGGCAGAACCACTACCCGCAAGACATCGAGGACACCGCCGAACGCAGCCACTCAGCGCTGCGTCCCAATTGCGGTGCGGCCTTTGCAGTGGATGTCGACGGGCAAGAGCGCGTCGTGATCGTCCACGAAGTGCGTCGAACCGACGCGACCGACGTTGATGACGCGATCAAAGCGATTCGCCGTGACGTGGCGAAGCAACACATGCTTCTTGTTCACGATGTTGTAATAGTGGGCCCCAGGACCCTTCCCAAAACGACGAGTGGCAAAGTCCGGCGCCGCGCGTGCCGAGAGATGTTCCTGCAGGGAGAACTCATCGACCTCGGCCGACGAGTCGCACCGATCACCGTTGGACCGAGCGATGTGACTGGACCAATCGATTCGGCAACTCAAACCACAGTGGCCGTGGCTGACGATCTCATCGCATGGCTTCGCGACTACGCCAAGACCCGGATCAATTCGCGCTTGATCGACGAGCGACGGACCATTCCGCCCCATATCGTCCTCGACTTCGGGAACCGCGGATTACTCGGGCTTCAAGTCGAAAAGGCCTACGGAGGACTCGATGCCAACCATCGCGACACGATGCGGATTACGGAGCAGCTCGCCGGTATCGACCTGACGCTGGCGAGCTTCGTAGGAGTCAATCACGCGTTGGGCGTTCGCCCGATCAGCCGCTTCGCCGGCGAAAGCCTGCGCAGCGAACTGCTCCCGTCGCTGGCGAACGGCAGACAACTGGCGGCGCTCGCCGTTACCGAATCGTCTGCCGGCTCAAACCCGAAAGCGATGCAGTCGCGGGCCACGACGACTGGCTCAGGCTTCATACTCAACGGCCAGAAGTGCTGGATCGGTTCGGGCTCGTGGGCCGGTGTGGTCAACGTTTTTGCGAATGCGCGCGATGCGGACCAGGCCCTGGGTGTGACGGGATTCGTTGTCCGGCAGGGTACACCCGGTTTGGAACATGGACCTGAGGCCTTGACGATGGGCATGCGAGGGATGGTCCAGAACAACGTCATCCTCAGCGACGTTCACGTCGCGAGCGATGACATCCTCGGCGGCCTCGGACAAGGTTTACACGTTGCGCAGGATGCCTTCCAGTTCGGTCGCTTCGGCCTTGCGGCGATGAGCCTCGGGGGTATGAAGCGCTGCGCGCAGTTGATGCTTCGCTATGCGACCCGCCGAACCGTTGGAACGGGACGCTTGCTCGACAACCCTGTGACACTCGTGCGGCTCCGTGACATCTCGGCCAGAATCCGGGCACTCGAATGCCTGGTGTATGGCGTCGCCGACTTGCTCGATGCGGGCGAACTCGTCGACGAGGAGGCGTACTTGGCGTGCAAGATCGCGGGTCCGGAATGGTTGTGGTGCACTGCCGATCACACGATGCAGGCGCTGGGTGGACGCGGCTATTGTGAGTCCAACATCGTGCCGCAGATCCTGCGCGATGCGCGCTTGCTGCGAATCTTCGAAGGACCCACCGAAACCTTGGAGATGTACCTCGGGTCACGGGTCCTGAGGCAGCCGCGGGGGATCGAGCGGCTCCTTGCCAGGCAGTTCGGCGCCTCGGAGTGTTTCGAACGCCTTGTCGAGGCTGCCAGTCAGATCGAGTGTCGTGCCGAGGCGCGTTCGGATTCTGGCAGCTGGCTGACGCACCGGCGACACGCCCATGCGCTCATCGGGAACCTGGCGACGATCGCGATCGTGCAGTCGGCGACCAAACGCGCTGCGCTCGCCGAGTCGTCCACGATCGAGTGGCTCGAGGCTCTCTGGGACAGCTCGTTCCGTCAAGCAGTGCTCGCGGTGGATGGCGCCTCGGTATCCGACGCACACAGCATTGCTGAGGAAGTCGGGGGATACATTGAAGCGATCGGCGACCTCGAGCAGACCCTTGCCGGTGAAGATAATGACCTCGACCCGTATCTGCGGTTGGCTGAACCAGCCCAGTCCGACAAGCGATCATCTGCGATGAGCCACCAAAGAGATGTGCCGTCGCTGACGCGCCCGTCGCCGTCGGCAGCGACCAGGGATCATGCGGTGGCCACTCAATCCGCTCTGACGACGTGGCTTGGTCAATGGCTGCGCGACAAACGCGGAGTACACGACGCGATGATTGACATTCATCAGCCTTTCGCCGAAATAGGCTTGGACTCTGTCGAATCCGTGGAGATCGCACAGGACCTTCAGGACTGGATGCAGGTCGAGCTCGACTCGACGGTGGTCTGGAACTATCCCAACGTCGCCGAGCTGTCGAAGCACCTGGCGAACCTCACGGCCGATCGTGAGGGGGCGCCCCGGGCGATCGCTGTCCAGCCGTCCGCCGTCCAGGCGCCGCCTCATCCGCGACAGTACGATCACGACGCGATTGCGATCATTGGCATGGACTGTCGTTTTCCCGGCGGCGCCGACAGCGCCGAGGCCTATTGGCAACTCGTACGCAATGGTGGCGACGTGATCGTCGAAATACCCGAGTATCGTTGGGCTCTCGCGCCACACTACGACGCCAAGCCCGGCACACCGGGCAAGTTGTATGCGCGCCACGGCGGGTTCTTGACGCGCGAGACCGTCGAAGGGTTCGATGCGGAGTTCTTCCGTCTCTCGAGGGCGGAGGCTGTCGCGATGGACCCGCAGCAACGACTGCTGCTGCAAGTCAGCTACGGAGCGCTGCAAAATGCCGGGCAGGTGTTGGGCGACAATAGTGAACGGGCCCAGGAGCTCACCACCGGCGTGTACGTCGGAGTGTGTTTCGATGACTACGCCCGACTGGCGCATGGGGGCGATACCAGCGATATCACTCCGTACTCAGCGCTCGGCAATTCCAAAAGTATTGCTGCTGGACGGATTTCGTACGCTCTGGGCCTGACCGGACCCAATGTTTCGCTGGATACGTCGTGCTCATCATCGCTCTTAGCCGTCCACCTGGCATGTCAGAGTCTGCGTTCCGGCGAAATCGATATGGCGTTGGCAGGCGGTGTCAACTTGATGCTCGCGCCCGAGGCGAGTATCGGGTTCTGCCAAATGCGTGCGCTGTCGGTCTCCGGCCGAACCCGTACATTCGATGCAGACGCCGACGGGTACGTGCGCGGCGAGGGTTGCGGCGTGGTAGTCCTCAAACGGCTCTCCGACGCGATGGCCAGTCGCGACAACGTCATCGCCGTGATTTCGGGCTCGGCAACCAATCACGATGGCGCGAGCAACGGCCTGACGGCGCCCAATGGGCGGGCTCAGGAGGCGGTGATTCGGCAGGCGCTACGTAACGCGGACCTCGCCCCAGGGCATGTGCAATACGTCGAAGCTCATGGCACGGGCACCCCCCTCGGCGATCCCATCGAAGCCGTGGCCCTGGCGAATGCGATGCAACGCGAACCAGAGGACGCGCCGCTGTACGTTGCCTCTGTCAAGGCGAACATCGGACACCTGGAGGGCGCGGCTGGGATCGCGGGCTTCATGAAGGCGGCTCTTGCTCTGCAGCGCAGGGAGATTCCCCCGCAACTACACTTCTCGACGCCAAACCCCAAGATCCCATGGGAGCGATCCAACATCGTCATCCCTGAGGAGGTCGTTCCGTGGCCGGATGGGGAAGGTGGACGCAATGCTGGGGTCAGCTCGTTCGGCATGAGCGGCACGAACGTGCACATCGTTTTGTCGGAGGCGGTAGAACCGAAGCACGCGTTACCCGAGCCGCCGAGGCATGAGCTCATCGTGCTCTCCGCCAAAAATGCGCAAGCGCTCGATGGTGCGAAGGTGGCGCTTGCGTCACACCTGGAATCCCATCCGGAGCAGTCGCTCGCGGATATTGCCTACTCGCTGGCAATCGGAAGGGCGACGTTCGACCACCGGTGGGGCTGCGTGGCCAAGTCACACGCAGAGGCGGTCGCACAGCTTCGTAGCGGTTGCGAGTCGCCGGCGGCCAGTGACAATTCGCCTGCAGGTACTCTGCAAGAGACCTTGGACGCTTGGCTGGCCGGCCAGCATGTGGATTGGTCTGTGTACGAACGGGATACCGCACGTCGCATCGTGCCGCTGCCGACCTACCCGTTCTCGAACAAACCACATTTCGTGGAGCGCCGCAGTGTGAGTAATGCTGCTTCCGTCGCGGCGCTGCCGGCGACGGGGCGCCAGGTATCGATTGCGGCTCTGGAGAAAGGCCTTTCGGCACTTGTTCAGAAGATGCTTGACGTGGACGAGGTCGCGCGGGATGCGGATTTCTTTGCTTTGGGCGGTGATTCGTTACTGGCGACTCAGGTCATCCACGGAATCGCGCAGACCTTTGGAGTCGTGTTGCCCCTGGAGCAGATGTTCGACACACCGACGGTGGCGACATTGGCTGCGGCCGCACACGTGGCCCAGCGCGGTGAAGGCACCAAGCCGCCGTGGCTCGTGACATTGCAGGCGGGAGCGCCCGGTCGAGATCCACTCTTCTGTATGCATCCCGCGGGCGGCAGTGTGTTCTGCTATCGCGATCTCATCGCGAGCTTGGATGACCCGGAACTACCGGTCTACGGATTCGAAGATCCCGGCCTGTACTCGGAACGTCCCTACGAAGGCATCTCGGGCGGAGCGGCATACTTTCTCGGAACGATACGACGAATCCAGCCCCAGGGGCCGTATAACCTGGTGGGCTACTCGTACGGCGGCAACATGGCGTTCGAGATGGCGGTTCAGTTGAAGCGCGATGGCGACGACGTCGGGTTGTTGGCCCTGCTCGACAGTTTCCCGCCGACTGCCTACCGGAGTATGACCAATGACCGGCCGCGGATTCTTGCGGCGGTCGCCGAAATGATCTCGCTCATCTTCGAGAAGTCCGAACGCGATTGGTACACAGACGAGTTCCGAAGCATGACCTGGAGGGAGCAACAAGCCTACGTGGTGGACACGCTGACGTCCGATAGCGCTGGCACCGCGATGCCACCGTCGGACTTCAGTGCGCGAATCCTCGAAATCGCGGTCACAAACTTCCTCGAGCTGCACACGCATACGCCCGATGTTCAGTATGCGGGTGACATCAATTACTTCTGGGCGAAGGAGACCATCCCGACGCGTTTGGCCTCACTCCTTCAGTACGAGATTCCCGACGACCTGGTGGGAGACGGCTGGGGCCCACTTACGACGGGCCGCGTCGAAGCTAATTTCGTTGACGGCCACCACTTCACGATGTTTCATCCTACGAACATCGATCGACTCGCCAGCGCATTCGGTGAAATGCTGAGACGGGCTCGGTGACGATATGGCCACCGGCACTGAGACCGAGGCGGTCTCCGGTATGGGCATCGACGACGGGTCGTTGCCCGAGAGGCTCGCCGTAATCGTAATCGGAGCGGGATTCAGCGGATTAGCCGCCGCTGCGAGGCTACGCGAAGCCGGGGTCGATGACTTCGTGGTGCTCGAACGCGCGGAACGGGTGGGTGGCACGTGGCGCGATGCCGTCTATCCCGGGGCCGAGGTCGACGTACCTACGTGGCTGTATTCGCTGTCCTTCGCCCCAAATCCGGAGTGGAGCAAGCTCAACTGCTCCGCGCCAGAGATCTTGGCCTACATCGAGGACATTGTCACCCGCTTCGGGTTGACGCGACATCTGCGGTTCGGTGCTGAAGTCGTGCGAGCGGAGTTCGACGAGGCGGCGGGCCTATGGGTCGTGACGACGGCCGACGGGCGTGAGTTCCAGGCACGGGTGATGATCGCCGCTGAAGGTGTGTTCTCGAACCCAATCTATCCCGACCTGCCCGGTCTGGACGATTTCCAGGGTGATTGCATCCTGAGTGCGCGCTGGCCGCAGGGCTACGACGTGAGTGGCAAGCGCGTAGCGGTTGTGGGCACCGGCGCTAGCGCGGTCCAAATCGTCCCGGAACTGGTTAGGCAAGCCCAGTACGTCAGCGTGTTCCAGAGGACGCCCGCATGGGTGCTGCCTCGACTGAATTGCGAAATACCGCAATGGTTGAAGAGGGTGCAACGTAGGTTCCCGACTGTGCAGAAAGTCCTGCGCGGCTTATTGTTCCTCGGGTTCGAAGTTCTCGTCATCGGATCGATCCGCATCTCACCGCTTACCACGGCTGTCGAAGGCGCTTCGAGGCGGCATCTGCGCAGCCAGGTCAAGGATCCCGAACTGCGTGAACAGCTCACCCCCGCCCACCGAATCGGATGTAAGCGTCCGGTGCTCACCAACACTTTCTATCCCGCGCTGCAGCAGCGGAATTGCGTCTTGGTCCCGCACGCGGTGGTGGCGATTACCGAGCGTGGCGTCCAAGCCGCCGATGGCTCTGAGCATGATGTTGATTGCATCGTGTTCGCCACCGGATACGACGTGAGGGGGCGCGGTACGTCATTCCAGGTGGTCGGCAAGGACGGCCGGGTGCTGGGTGACGAGTGGGCGCGGGGCATGGTCGGCTACAAGAGTGTCCAGGTGTCCGGCTACCCGAACTTTTTCTGCCTCTTGGGGCCGAATTCCTTCGGGCACACATCGCTGCTTCTCTTCATCGAGGAGCAGGTGGGGTATGCGGTTCGGGCCGTCAAAGAGATGCGCCGTCTCAACCTGCGTGAGCTCGACGTCCGCGCCGAAGTCCAGGACGCACACAATCGCATGCTGCAATGCAAGTTGACCAAGAGCGTGTTCGCCTCTGGCTGTCGCAGCTGGTATGTGACTGACGACGGATTTGTCGGTACCGCATACCCCGGGACCGTGAGCGCCTATCGCCGGCAGATGGCCGAAGTTTGTCTGGCCGACTACGTCATGGTTACCGGCGAACCGCACGAAATCAGAGGTTTGGACGCGCCCGCGATGAATGTCAAGCCCCATGGTGATTACGCGCGGAAACCCTAAAACCGAAGTGGGCCTTCAATGATCAGCGTTGTCGGAAGAATATGGATACCGATCGTCATGGTGGTCGTTGTGGCAATCGGAGCCAGCGTCGTCTGGCGGCTGCACGGGGTGTTCGGTTCGCATCAACATGTTGCAGATGCCGACAGAGCTGACGCAATCATCGCATACAACCCCAAGCACGTGTTGTTAGAGGTGTTGGGCCCAGCCGGTGCCATCGCGACCATCACCTATCTGGATGCCGATGCTCAACCGCAAGTGGTCGACCACGCTACGATCCCGTGGTCGTTCATGATTGTGACCACACAGTCGGTAGTGGTCGCGGACGTAGTCGCGCAGGGCGACGGTGAGTTCCTCAGTTGTCGCATCACCGTCAATGGTGAGGTCCGCAATGAGCGCTTTGTGGAAGCCCGCCACGCTCAGACCAGTTGTTTGGTGAAATCAGCGTGAGTACTGGACATCCGGCCGGTAGAGGATTTGTTGCCGCCAGGATGATCCGTCGGTTGTCGCTTCCAATCATTCTGTTTTGGTTAGCACTGACCGTAACCGTGAATGTCGTTGCGCCACAGCTACAGGAAGTCGCCAGGACGCATTCGGTCTCGTCCAGTCCCCGGGACGCTCCGTCGCTTATTGCCATGAAGCGCATCGGGAAGAACTTCCAGCAATTCAACTCCGACACCACGGCGATGGTTGTGCTGGAAGGTGACGACAGGCTGCGCGATGACGCCCATAGGTTCTACGACACATTGCTCTCCGAGCTGGCGGCGGACAAGGCCCACGTTGAGCATATCGAGAACTTCTGGGGTGACACCCTCACGGCGGCGGGCGCGCAGAGCACCGACGGCCGAGCCGCATATGTCCAGCTGAATCTCGTCGGCGATCAAGGCGGTTCGCAGGCCAACGAGTCGGTCGCCGCCGTACGCCGCATCGTGGACACCGTGCCGCCGCCACAGGGGATCAAAGCCTACGTGACCGGTCTCGGTCCGAATGGAGCCGATCGAGTCATCTACGGCGACCGTAGCCTCGAAAGGCTCACCGGCATAACGATTGCCGTGATCGCAATCATGCTGCTGATTGCGTACCGGTCTCTTCTGACTGTTTTCTTCATGTTGGTTACTGTGGGGATCCAACTGCTGGCACTACGCGGCGTCGTCGCTGTGCTCGCTTTCCACGATGTAATCGGTTTGTCGACATTTTCCGTCAATGTTCTTGTCGCGCTCAGCATAGCGGCATCGACGGACTACATTATCTTCCTCACTGGTAGTTACCAGGAGGCGCGTGCCGCTGGCGAAGGTCGGGAATCGGCTTACTACACGATGTTTCGCGGAACGGCGCACGTGGTGCTGGGATCGGGGCTTACCGTCGCTGGGGCGATGTACTGCCTGAGCTTCACCAGGCTTCCGTACTTCAATACTCTCGCATCGCCATGCTCGATCAGCTTGGTCGTGGTGATCCTGGGCTCACTGACCCTTGCGCCGGCAATGGTTGTCGCGAGCAGCCGATTTAGGGCATTTGATCCCGCACGGAAGGCAACGACGCGCCGATGGCGCCGGATCGGCACCATCGTAGTTCGATGGCCCCGCGCGGTGCTGGTCGCGACGGTGCTGATCTCGATGATCGGGTTGATCGCGTTGCCCGGATACGAAACCAGCTACAACGAACGCCAATACGTACCCGACGACACGCCGTCCAATATCGGTTACCGCGCGGCGGACCGTCACTTCCCACAGGCCCGCATGGAACCAGAACTTTTGATGGTCGAGGCCGATCATGACTTGCGAAACCCCGCTGGCATGCTCTTGTTGGACAGGATCGCCAAAGGTGTCTTTCACATTCCCGGGGTCGCACGAGTGCAAAGCATTACCAGGCCGTTGGGCGATCCAATCGACCACAGCTCGATTCCGTTCCAGATGAGCATGCAAAGTGCCGTGACGATCCAGAACTTGGGGTATCTGAAGGACCGCGTCGCTGACATGACCACGATGACGGCTGAGCTGCAAGACTTGATCGATATCGCTGAGCGCATGGAAGATGTGACGCGACAGTTCGTTGAGGTCACACGCGACATGGATGTCAGCGCCAAGCAGATGCAGGCTAACGCCAACCAATTGCGCGATCATTTGGCCGATTTTGAAGATGTCTGGCGGCCCATTCGCAATTACTTTTACTGGGAGAGCCACTGTTTCGACGTTCCGATGTGCTGGTCGATGCGGTCCCTGTTCGACGCCGTGGATGGTGTCAACAAACTCAGCGAGGACGTCGGCACCCTCGTTGACAACGTTGGTCGACTCGACGCGCTCACACCGCGTTTTCTCGCGCAGTTTCCCCCGATGATCGCAACGATGAAGGCAATGAAGGGGATCGCCCAGACGATGACAAGCACCTTCTCCGGATTCATCACGCAGATGGACGACTTGACCAGGAACGCGACCACCATGGGACAAGTCTTCGATGCCACGAAGAACGACGATTCCTTTTACCTGCCTCCCGAAGCATTCGAGAACCCGGATTTCCAGCGGGGCCTAAAGCTCTTTCTGTCTCCCGATGGCAGATCAGCGCGGTTCGTCGTCACCCACAAGGGCAACCCTGGAACTGCCGAAGGCATTTCACACATCGAGGGGATCATGCAGGCTGCGGTTGAGGCCATCAAGGGAACCCCGCTCGAGGGCGCGAACATGTACCTGTCGGGCACAGCTTCGACCTACAAAGACATCCAAGAGGGCTCCAGGTACGACCTCATGATCGCCGTCGTTGCGTCGTTCTGCCTTATCTTTTTGATCATGCTGGCCATCACGAGGAGCGTGGTCGCCGCCGCGGTCATCATCGGGACGGTCGCCCTCTCGTTGGGCTCGGCCTTCGGATTGTCGGTCTTGATCTGGCAGCACATTCTCCACATACCATTGCACTGGCTGGTACTCGTGATGGCGGTCATCGTCATGTTGGCCGTCGGATCGGACTACAACCTGCTGCTGGTAGCCCGGTTGCGACAAGAAATCGGAGCGGGCCTCAAAACTGGCATGATCCGATCGATGGCCGGCACCGGCAGGGTCGTCACTATCGCTGGCCTTGTGTTCGCCTTCACAATGGGCTCAATGGTGACAAGCGATCTGCGCGTCGTCGGCCAAATTGGAACCACGATAATGATCGGGGTGTTGTTCGATACCCTTGTTGTCCGTTCCTTTATGACGCCCGCAATTGCAACGCTGCTTGGTCATTGGTTCTGGTGGCCTGGCCGGGTCCAGACCCATGCCACTGGCAAAAGGTCCGCGGCGAACAAGAGTCGTGCTGCCAGTCGGTGATAACACCCGAGCCCACTGGCTAGTAGCGCGGGGCGTTGCGCCTGATCGCCAGTGCCTGGGCGATCATCGGCAGCTGCAGGGGCAGCCGGGCGATGGCGACCAGCTTCATCGGCAACGGCTTGTTCCACCACAACCGGACCATGTTCACGTTGGCCGGGAACACCGCCAGGTACAGCAGGATCGCGGCCAGCGCGCCCGCGCGGCGGGTCCGCGGCACCAGCAACATGGTGCCGATACCGACCTCGGCAACCCCGGAGGCGTAGGTGTAGAACCGGGCATCGCCGGGTAGTTCGGCGGGCACGATGTCATCGAACGGCTTCGGGGCAGCAAAATGCCCGACACCGATCCCGATGAGCATCAGGGCGGCTCGGTAGGCGGGCAGCTGGCTGCGGCGTTGGGGTTCGAGTTCGGTAGTCGTCGTCGGCATAGGTACATAATGCTGGAGTGGTGGCGCTGGGGCCGAAGAACTTGGGGCGAGAGGTGTCGGGCACGATGACGGAGTCGCGTGGCCAAGGGTAGGTTGCGGCGCAGGCTCGAGGCGATCGACGAGAACCTGGCAGCCAAGCCCGACAGTGCGCTCGTCGACTATCTGCACATCCCGGATAAGTTCGTCAGCCCGGGCCGTCGCATCGCTCGCCGGCTGCTCTACGCCCTGACGGCGCTGTTCGCCGCGGTGATCATCGTCTACCTCGACCGCGACGGCTATCGCGACGTGCGCGGCGAGTCGATGACCTTCCTGGACTGCCTGTACTACGCCACCGTGTCGCTGTCGACCACCGGCTACGGCGACATCACCCCGTTCACCGAGCAGGCGCGCCTGATCAACGTCCTGGTCATCACCCCACTTCGGGTGGCGTTCCTGATCGTGTTGGTCGGTACGACCGTCGAAACCCTGACCACGGCGTCGCGGCAGGCTCTCAAGATTCAGCGTTGGAGGAACAGCGTGCGCAACCACACCGTCGTCATCGGCTACGGGACGAAGGGCAGGACGGCGGTGGCCGCGATGATCGGTGACGGTGCCGCACCCGCCGACATCGTCGTCGTCGACACCGACCAGTCCTCCCTGGACCGCGCCAACGCGGCCGGGCTGGTCACCGTGCGCGGTGACGCCAACAAGTCCGACGTGCTGCGACTGGCCGGCGCCCAGCACGCCAACTCGATCATCGTGGCCACCAACAGCGATCCGACAGCGGTGCTGGTCACCCTGACCGCCCGCGAGCTGGCCCCCAAGGCCAAGATCATCGCCTCGGTCCGGGAAGCCGAGAACCAGCACCTGCTGCGCCAGTCCGGCGCCGACTCGGTGGTGGTGTCCTCGGAGACCGCGGGCCGGCTGCTCGGCATCGCCACCAGCGCCCCGAGCGTGGTGGAGATGATCGAAGACCTGCTGACGCCGGACGCCGGTTTCGCGATCGCCGAGCGCGAGGTCGAGCACAAGGAGGTCGGCGGCTCACCGCGGCACCTGCCCGACATCGTGCTGGGCGTGATGCGCGACGGCAAACTGCTGCGGGTCGACGACCCGAGTGTCGACGCCCTGGAAACCACCGACCGGCTGCTCTATGTCCGCAGTACCGGAGACTGAGCGCGTGGCTTTCCGACTGCGCAATATCCCGCTGCTCTCCCGCGTGGGTGCCGACCGTGCCGACCACCTGCGCACCGACATCGACGCCGCGATCGCCGGCTGGGCCGACGCCGCGGTGCTGCGGGTCGATCACCGCAACCAGGTGATGATCGCCGACGGCCGCGTGCTGTTGGGTTCGGCCGCCAAGCTGGGGGACAAGCCGCCGGCCGACGCGGTGTTCCTGGGGCGGCTACAGGACGACCGCCACGTGTGGGCGGTGCGTGCCGCGCTGGAAGCGCCAGAAGACGGTGACGCCGAGGTCTCCGATCTGCGCCGCGGTGGGCAGGTGTTCGACGATGTCAGCGCTCAGCTGGTGGCTTCGGCGCTGGCGCTGTTGAACTGGCACGACCATGCCCGGTACAGCGCGGTCGACGGCTCGCCGACGAAGGCGGTCAAGGCCGGCTGGTCGCGGGTCAATCCGCTGACCGGCCATGAGGAGTTCCCCCGGATCGATCCGGCCATCATCGTGCTGATCCACGACGGCCACGATCGGGCGGTGCTGGCCCGCCAAACCGTCTGGCCGCAGCGGCTGTTCTCGCTGCTCGCCGGGTTCGTCGAGGCCGGCGAGTCGTTCGAGTCGTGCGTGGTGCGCGAGGTCGCCGAGGAAGTCGGGCTGGCGGTCACCGACGTCGAATACCTGGGCAGTCAGCCGTGGCCGTTCCCGCGGTCACTGATGGTGGGATTCCATGCCATCGGTGACCCCGAGCAGGAGTTCGTCTTTCACGACGGCGAGATCGCCGAGGCGGCGTGGTTCACCAGAGCCGAGGTCCGCGAGGCGCTCGACCACGGCGACTGGAGCAGTGAGTCGTCGTCGCGGCTGCTGCTGCCCGGGTCGATTTCGATCGCCCGCGAGATCATCGAGTCCTGGGCCGCGCAGGATTGATGCCGCGCTGGATCAACGACTTGCGCCCAAACCGACAAACGGCCGCGAAAGTGCGAGAAGAACGCAGCATTTCGTCGATCTCGGCGCTGGCCTACGACGCGAGCTTGGCCTGTACGTCTTTGAGGCTGGGGTTGGTGAGCGCGCTGCCGTCGGCGAACTTCACCGTCGGGACCGTCTGATTGCCGTTGTTCACCGACATGACGAACTGGGCCGCGGCCGGGTCGTGCTCTATGTCGACCTCGGCGAAGGCAATCCCCGCCGACTTCAGCGCGGTCTTCAGTCGCTTGCAGTAGCCACACCACACAGTGCTGTACATCGTGAGCTGGGAATCGCTGGCACTCATGGGCACGAACATATCGGAGCGCCACCGTGCAATGTCCCCACCCCCTGCCAAGATGGAGCCCATGCCGGTGACCGTTGATCATTTGACCGGCCTCGACGACGAACAGCGCGAAGCCGTGCTGGCCGCCCGCGGGCCTGTGTGTGTGCTCGCCGGTGCCGGCACCGGCAAGACGCGCACCATCACCCACCGCATCGCGCAGCTGGTCGCCAACGGTCACGTCGCTGCCGGTCAGGTGCTGGCCGTGACGTTCACCTCCCGCGCCGCCGGCGAGATGCGCGCCCGGCTGCGGGCCATGGATGCGGCCGGTGATTCGGGTGCCCTGGTCGGCTCGGTCCAGGCGCTGACGTTCCACGCCGCGGCCCGTCGCCAGCTGCAGTACTTCTGGCCGCGGGTGGTCGGTGACACCGGCTGGCAGCTGCTGGACACCAAGTTCGCCGTCGTCGCCCAGGCCGCCAGCCGCAGCCGGCTGCAGGTCAGCACCGACGACGTCCGCGACCTCGCCGGCGAAATCGAATGGGCCAAAGCCTCTTTGATCAGCCCGGAGGGGTATGCCGCCGCGGTGGCCAA
>JAHFVD010000034.1 GCA_023264735.1 Mycobacterium sp.
GCCTTGCGTTGGCGGTCGCTCCGGTGGCGTCGGCGTCGGAGGATCTGCTCAGCGGCAGCTTTCAAGTGAAGGGCCCGAACGAGGTCCTGGATACGTGGAGCATCTCGAACCTGTGCAATGTGATCGAGACGGGCTGTCTGGCCAACGTGACCTCACCGCTGATCGAAGGTAAGGCCGTCTACCAGGGCGCGCATACCTGGATGATGAAGGTCGTCGGTCAGGTGCCGGTCTGCCCGGACAAGTCCAAGACCAAGGGCGCGATGATCTTCGTGTGGAACAGCCAGACCCTGCAGGGTCAGGTGACGGAGATTCAGCAGGGCAACTGCCAGATGACCCGGCCGGGGCAGTCGCAGGTTCCGATTACGTTGGTGCCGGCGTAGGGGTAGGCGACTCGCCCTTTATGGGTAGGCCCGCCCACTCCAAACTTCGCCGACAATAACGCTGTCAGCGTTGAGCGCTACGATCCGTCTGATTTGACGACTGCGTCAAGCCGTTGTTTGTTTGGGGGAGAAAAGCGTGACCGCAATTGAGGATGATTCGGCCGAATCGGGCCTTCTGCGCAAGGCCGTCAACCTGTTCACCTTCCTCGGCCGAACTCAGCAGCTGCTAGTCAAGCCTGTGCGTACGGCCGACAAATACGAGAAGTTGTTGTGGTTCGGCCAGCTCCCCGATCACACCGCAGTGCGATCAGCGCACCGGGTGACATCACCCGATCCAGAAGCCCCAATTCTTGCCGTCGACCGGATCGCCAGGATTGACCCTCCAGCGCCGCCGGAGCTACTTGGGCAGTGGCTCGTCGGCGGAGTTGATGATGTCGACGAAGAACCGGCACTTCGCGAAGCGATCTTCATCGAGCAACCTGTCGAAGCGGGCGATGGCTCAGACGGCGAGTCTGACGTGCATCTTCACCGCATTGAGTTGAGTGACCAACCGGAGGTCACCACAGTATTCGAAGGTTGGCTTGGTGACTGGCACCTCTGGGCGGATCGGGAACGGGGTGATGCGGTCGTACGCGATGTCTACAAACAGTTGTTTGCGACCCACCTCACCTCGGTCGATCACAGTGAAGAGTTCGAACTAGTTCTTGGTGTCGGCTGCTTGTCTTGGCGCCCAGACGATCACGAACAAGTGCGCCGTCACGTCGCGACCGCTCCCGTGGCGATCGGATTCGACGAGAGCACCGGAACACTCACCATTACCCAGGTATCGGCGCCCGAGGCCGTATCAATCGAGATCGACATGTTGGACCCCGCACTAATAGCCAGCCCAGCCAAGATTGACGAAATCAGGCAACTCGCAGGCGAGTACGAGGGTCACCTCTTGGATAAGACACACATTGGCGAGGTGTGCAGGCGTCTCATCCACCGACTCGATGCCGATGCGGATTACGACGAAGAGGGTATCGATCCCCCATATACGACAGCTCCCCGCGGGGCCTTTGCACCCGCACTGATTCTGCGTCGGCGAACCAACCGAGGTCTTGTTCAGATCTATGAAAGCATCGTCGCCCAGCTTCGCAGCGCCGAAGAAATTCCAAGCGGCATCCTGCCGCTCATCGACCCAGACAGGCAACCCACCGCCGAATCGAACACCCTTCCGGGGGCTGTCGTAACTATCGACGACGAAGACTTCTTTCCGCTGCCAGTCAACGACCAGCAGGGCCGAATCATCGAGCGAGTTGATCAAACCGCCCAGACAGTGGTCCAAGGCCCACCCGGTACTGGAAAGACATACACAGCGGCTGCGCTCGTGTCGCATCTGCTTGCAAAAGGCCTGCGTGTGCTCATCACTGCTCAGACAGACCGCGCGCTGCACGAGGTCCGAGCGAAGCTGCCCAGGCAAATTCAACCCCTTGCGGTATCGGTCATCGGGCAGTCGCGATCGGACATGGCGGATCTGCGCACCGCGGTGGACAACATCTCACGTCGCGCCGACGAATTCGATATGTCGGAGTCGGCGAAAACGATTGACGCGCACCTGGCGAAAATCGAACAGCTCAGACGGCAGCGGGCTGAAACATATAGCCGTCTGGTGAGCATTCGGCACCAAGAAGTGAAACACCGGACGGACGGTCCAGAGGAGGGCACTCTCGCCGCCATCGCGTTTCGGCACCTTCGGGCGGAGCCGGACTTCTCTTGGATCCGTGAATTCGAGGTTGATACTTACGATTACGGAGGCTCGGTCTCTACCGATGAGATCGTTCGCTGGCGTGCAATGCTGCAGGATCAGAATCTTCTTGAGAATGAGATCGAGGCGAGGCGGCGATTGCTTGACCTGTCGCACCTGCCGACTACGAAACAATTCGCCGATCTCGTGGATGGCGAGGCGCAGGCCATTCAAAAGAAGGACAGCTACGCAACGTTGTTGGCACACGAATCGTTTGATTTCGTGCGATCACTCGCTCCGGACGTGCGTGATGACCTTCGTTCAAGGGTGTCAGACCTTGCCCAGCATGCCCTCGAACTTGAGCGGCGTCAGGAGTCGTGGATGAACGATGCCTTGCGCGATGTTCGGAGCGGTCGTCAACAGATGTGGCTGGCGCGGTCAGCTCAGCTGAAGCAGCTGGCCGATCAGGCCTCCGCGCTAATTACCAGATTCGGTTCAATGTCCACGTTCGCAATCTCCGGCGGCGATCAAGCAGTTCATCAGCAGATTGCTAAATCGCTTGTCGCACATCTAGATTCTGGCAACAAGATCAAGGTTCAGCCTGATGGCACGCCCAAGATCGGCGCTTTTGGGGCCAAAGTGCTGAAGGCGGCTGAACAATTCTTCGAGCAAGTCAAGGTCAACGGCCTTCCCGCGGTGACAAGAGAGCAACTCGGGGCCTTTGTTGACTGGGTGGAGACTAGCCGGATTGTAGTTGCGATGGACCAAGCGTGGCCGTCGAGCGTTGTCGTACCTGACGAAGACACATTCTATGAAACAGTCCAGTGGCATCGGACCGAAGTTGAACAACTGGATAAGGTTCTTGCACTTGGCAATCGGATTCAGACGGAGCGCCTGTGGTTTGAAAGCAATGAGCTTCCAGTACCGGATTGGAACAACCTCGACGCGATCCGCCGATACGCCAGTCTGGTCGAAGCGGCCTCGGCTGCTGATGCAGCGGTCACCTCCACTACGCCGCTCGAACAACTGTCGCAGTTTCTGAAGACAGAGGGTGCCGAGGCGAACGCATCGACTGTGACGCTCCATCTTCTCGGTGCCGTGGAACAAAGGGGCGTGTCAGGATTCTCTTCGGGGTACGAACGATTGATGCATTTGCATTCGGTAGCTGACGCGCTCGCCGAGAGCGACCGGATACGGGTTGCGCTTGACCGGTCGGCGCCACGACTTGCAGAAGCGATCACCACCGATCCTGCCGATTCCGTCTGGGATGTACGCCTTTCGACCTTCGCGCAAGCGTGGCAGTGGGAGATGACCGGGCGATGGATACTCGCCCAAGATAGTGAGGATTCCAACAGCCTCAAGGTCCGGCTGAATGGACTTGAGCAGCAAATTCGAATCGAGGTCGAGCATCTCGCCGCTGAACGCGCCTGGCAGCACGCAGTCGCGCCTGGCCGCCTCACCGGAAAGGCACGAGCGAATCTGACCCAATACGCTCAACTTGTCGCGTCGCTTGGCAAAGGCACCGGAAAGTACGCGGCGAAGAGACGCGTCGAGATCGCCGAAGCGATGGATCGTTGTCGACCGGCGGTACCGGTGTGGATCATGCCCATCTACCGGATTGCCGAGCAGGTACGCGTGCAGCCAAATCTCTTCGACGTCGTGATCGTGGACGAAGCTTCTCAAGCTGGGCTCGAAGCTTCGTTCCTGCAATACCTTGCGCCGAAAGTCGTTGTCATTGGCGATGACAAGCAGGTGTCTCCGTCCGCTGTCGGTGTAGATCAGCAGCAGCTCCGCGACCTAGCCAACATGTATCTGGCAGATGACGTCTACCGCGCGTCTTGGCTCGACCCCAAACGAAGCTACTTCGACGAAGCCAATATGCGGTTCGGCGGGCGCATCACCCTTACCGAGCATCGTCGTTGCGTCCCAGAGATCATCGGGTTCTCAAACCGTGTCGCCTACGAACCCGAAGGAATTCGGCTCGTCCCGGTCCGCCAGTTCGGAGCTGAGCGCCTTGACCCGATCAAGGTTGTCCATATCACCGACGGAGTGGAAGGGGACAACAAGACGAATGAGGTCGAGGCTCAGGCGATCGTCGACCAGATCAAGAAGTGCTTGACGGAGCCGGCGTACGACGGCGCAACGATGGGTGTGATCTCGCTCCTCGGTAAGGAGCAAGCCAGGCTGATTGAGCACAAGCTGCTCGACGCGGTTCCGCCAGAAGAGTGGACGGCTCGCGAATTGCGCTGTGGCGACGCCTCGGACTTTCAGGGTTCGGAGCGGAACGTCATGTTCCTCTCGATGGTGAAGGCTCCGACTGAGGACCGCAGAATGTCTGCGTTAACCGCGACGCAGTACGTCCAGCGGTTCAATGTGGCGGCATCACGCGCTAAGGACCAGATGTGGGTCTATCACTCGATGCCTCGCGAAGCTCTGACGAACACCGAAGACATGAGGCATCAGTTGCTTGACTACTGCTATGGCGTAGTAGGGCGGTCCCGCAATGAGATTGATGCTCCAGAGGTCGGATCGGTACCCGAGGATGTCGTGGTCATGCCCTTTGATTCGCTCTTTGAGCAGCGGGTGTTCAACCGCATCGTCGATCGCGGCTATACCGTGATTCCGCAGTACCCTGCACTTGGCTACAACATTGATCTCGTCATCATTGGTGCAAAGACAAGGCTCGCAGTCGAATGCGACGGTGACTTCTGGCACGGCCCAGCGCAATACGAGGCCGATTTGGCACGTCAGCGGGAACTTGAGCGGTGTGGATGGGAGTTCTTCCGAATTCGGGAATCAGTGTTCTACGCCGATGTGCCTGGAAGTCTGCGAAAGCTTTGGGACACACTGGACGAGCTAGACATCCGGACCGCCGACTGGATCGACGACGTCCCGGACGATGACGATGTGGACCTTGTAGACGAAAGCGAGTACGGCACAGCTGATCTCGATGAGCTACTGAGCCCTCTATCGACGCCTGACATCGAGAATTTGTCAGAGCTAGGTGTCGAAGACGAGGCGTTTATTCACGGAGAATCGCCAGTTCCAGAACCTCCAATAGTGATGAGTGGGGGCCGCCATCGGGCGTTGGGTTGGTCTGAGGAGGCGGACCAGTCAATAGGAACAACGTCGGCAGATCCACTTGACGAGCCAACCGCCAGCGAGGACGAAAGGACTGAATTCTCCGTTGCCGCTACCGAGGAGTTGACAGGTTCGTCATGGTCGCAGACTGACAGTTTGCTGGTGCCGTATCGGGCGTTCGAAGCGGCCTTGCCCGCAATCACGGAAACTGCACTGGCCGAGATGGTCGGCAATGTTGTACGCATTGTTGAGATAGAGGGGCCTCTACTCGGCGGTCGCCTGCAGCAGCTCTACGTGAAGTCCGCTGGCGGGATGCGCGTCGGCAAGGAGAGTGCCCGCCTGCTCAACCGTGCTATCACTATGGCTGAGCGACGAGGACTCATTCTGTCTGACAATCCGCTCAACGAATCAGGGGTTAAGCCAAAGACATTCAGGCTTCCCGGCCAGCCCGATGTAAGTCCGCGCCAGCTGGGCCCGCGCGCGCTGGATGCGGTGCCACCTGCTGAACTCGCGCACCATCTCGCTGAACTAACGGCTAATGATCCGTCAATGTCGCAGGAGGAATTGTTCCGGGCGGTTCTAGATCTGCTCGGTCTCAAGCGACTGACGGATAACGTGCGCGCTGTGTTGAGTGTGGCCATGAACTTGGTGGCCAGTCTTCCGGCGGAGGGCACGACGGAATGGCTGGCGTAAGAGGCCTTCCGGGAGCGCCGTGCTGCTCAAGAAAGGTTGGCTTCGAAAGCGCCGGTGGCATAGCGATCTCGATTGCTTGGCCGGACCGCACCATCGCGGCGGACATCGGCCTCGAGTCGCGAGATCGATTCGATCTAGAGGCGGAGGAGTGGACGGTGCTTGCGCTGGCTGAGCTCGTTGTGCAATTGGATCGCGCGGGGGAGAGGGTGTGAGATCTTCTATCGGCACATCACTTTGCTCGCAACTGCCACTCGAGATGCACGTACACCGACAAGCAGCCGATGTCAGGATGAGAATGTGAACGCGGGGGATCCAAGCAAGCTACTGCAACTTCTGGACACATCAATTGAAGCAGCGGGCAAGCTGGCACGAAAGCGTGTGGACGCTCTGCGCCGCAACAACCCGGAACTCTCGGATGCGCAGTTGCTTAAGAAGGTGAACACGGCGTTCGCCTCAGCGGTTACGAGCACGGGAGCGGCAACTGGCGCCGTCGCTGCAGCGCCGGGAGTGGGTACCGCAGTTGGTATCGCAGCGGCTGCGAGCGACGCATCCTGGTTCTTGACGGCGGCTTCCGGCTACGTACTCAGTGCGGCCGAGCTTCGTGGGGTCACGATTGAGAATTTCGAGCACCAACGAGCCCTCGTTCTCCTAGTTCTGGCAGGTGGTGGTGGCTCAACCTTCTTCGGCAAAGCTGCAGGGCGCACTGGGCCGCATCTGGGAAAGGTCGTAACCAATGCCGTGCCGCTCAATACGATCAAAGCGATCAACAAAGTTCTTGGTGCGAATTTCGTGACGAAGTACGGCACCAAGCGAGGAATTATCGCAATCGGCAAGGTCGCGCCGTTCGGAATCGGATTCGTCATCGGAGGCGGAGGAAACCTCGTCATGGCCCGTGGCGTAATCAAGACTGCCAGGACAATGTTCGACGCCGCGGACGCGCTGAACAGCGTGGACGAGCAGTCCACGCCGCCAACCACCGAATAGAAAGCTTACTTAGGCAGTACTGCTGACGACATGCGATCAGCGCGGATTAGAGAGTTGGGTACTGATCGGCCGCAGTTCGCTTCGGACTCTGCTAATGCGTGCGCCGACCGTCGGCTCCGCTTCGGTTTGGGGCCAGTTTCGTTGCTCACGCGCTAACGTGACGACCGAAAACACAACAGGGGAGGCATCACACATTTCTGCGCCAACTACCGATCTCAACGTTGCACCGGGCTCGATCGTCGTCATCCGTGACGAAGAGTGGCTAGTTACCTCCGCCGAGCAGGGAGCCGACGGCTGGCTGGTCCGGGTGCGCGGACTTTCCGAACTAGTCGCCGAGACCGCAGCGGCCTTCTATTCAAGCCTTGACAAGATCGAGGTGCAGGATCCGAGTAAAGCCAAGGTCGTCGCAGACGGATCGTCGGGCTACCGCGACTCCCGGCTATGGCTGGAGGCATTGCTTCGTAAGACGCCGGTCCCGTATGGCGACCAGGCGCTCGCGGTGTCGACCCACATGCTCGCTGACGCGTTGGGCTACCAGCAGGCCGCCGTCACCAAGGCGCTTGATCCGCAGCACATCCGACCCCGCATATTGATCGCCGACGCAGTCGGACTTGGTAAGACGCTCGAGATCGGCATGATCCTGGCCGAGCTGGTGCGGCGCGGCCGTGGTGAACGCATCCTCGTCGTCACGCCCAAACACGTGTTGGAGCAGATGCAGCACGAGTTGTGGTGCCGTTTCGCGTTGCCGTTTGTCCGGCTCGACTCAACGGGCATCCAGAAGGTGCGTCAGAAGCTTCCTGCCACGCGCAATCCCTTCACGTACTTCAAGCGCGCCATCATCTCCATCGACACGCTGAAGAGCCCGCGGTACAAAGCACACCTGGAACGCCAGCAGTGGGATGCAGTGGTCATCGACGAGTCGCACAACCTCACCAATGCCGGCACGCAGAACAACGAACTGGCCCGCATCCTCGCTCCGAACACCGAGGCGCTGATCCTGGCGTCGGCGACGCCGCACAACGGCAAGGAGGAGTCGTTCGCCGAATTGCTGCGACTGCTCGATCCGACGGTCGTGCACGCCGATGGCACGTTCACCAAGGCCGACGTCGAGTCGCTGTTGATCCGACGGCACCGTCACAGCCCCGACGTCGCCGCCGAGGTCGGCAGCGACTGGGCCGAGCGCGCCGAGCCGGTACACCTCCTGGTCAAGCCGTCACCCGCCGAGGACGCAGTCGCTGCGGAGCTATCCCAGGTCTGGCTGCATCCCCAAGGCAAGCCCTCGCCCTACTCCGGTGATACCAAGGCGCTGTTCCCATGGACACTGGCGAAGGCGTTCCTGTCGTCGCCGGCCGCACTCGCCGAGTCAATCAAGCAACGCCGCGGCAAGCTCGATCAGGGCGACCCTTCCCAGCGAGCCGAACTCACCGCTTTGAACACACTGAACGAGTTGAATTCCGCCGCCATGCAAGAACAAGCGGGCAAGTTCGCTGCACTGGTGAAGCGTCTCAAGGACATTGGCGTCGGCAAGCAATCCTCCACGCGAGCCGTGGTCTTCGCTGAGCGGATCGCGACGCTGACCTGGCTGCGCGATCACCTGCCGGCGGCCGTCGGGCTGGCCGCCGACAACGTCGCGATGCTGCACGGCGGCCTGTCCGATGTCGAGCAGCAGGAACTCGTCGACAGCTTCAAGCTGGAGACCTCGCCCATCCGGGTGCTGGTCACCGGTGACGTCGCCTCCGAGGGCGTGAACCTTCACGCGCAGTGCCATCACCTCATCCACTACGACATCCCGTGGAGCCTGATCCGCATCGAGCAGCGCAACGGCCGCATCGACCGCTACGGGCAGAAGCACCCGCCGGTGATCTCGTCGCTGATCCTGGAACCGTCCGACTCCCAGTTCTCCGGCGACCTGCGGGTGCTGTCGCGGCTGCTGGAACGGGAAAACCAGGCGCACACCACGCTGGGCGATGTGGCTTCGCTGATGGGCAAGCACAGCGTCGCTGAGGAGGAAAGCGCCATCCGTGACGTCCTCGCCAAGGGCACCGCGCTCGACGACGCCGTTCGCAGCGCCGACGAAGTGGCCGCCGGCGAGGACCTGGACGCGTTCTTTGCCCAGTTCGACACCGACGACGGTGCGCCGACGACCCTGCCCGCCACACCGCGCCAGAGCCTGTATTCCGACGACCTGACGTTCCTGGACGAGGCCATGCACGCGGCATTTCATGACATGCCCCACGCCACGCCCGACCAGGGGGGCGTCGGGTGGACGGTCAGCGCACCGCACGGCATCGCCGAACTCGCCCCGCCGCGTGATCTGCGGCAGCGATTGGCACAGCTGCCGCAGAATTATCTGCAGCACGGCCGCGTCCTGGAGAAGCTCAAACTCGCCACCAACACCGCGGTCGGCAACGCGCAGCTACGCGCGGCACGAGAAGGCAAGGGTGTCAACAACACCACCTGGCCCGAGGCGCACTACCTCGGCCCGCTGCACCCGGTACTCGACTGGGCAAGCGACCGCGCGCTGACTGCGCTGGGCCGCAACCAGGTGTTCGTCATCCGCGGCGACGTCGACGCACCGACCGTTCTCCTGATGGGCACGCTGACCAACAAACGGGGACAACTGATCTCGCGGGTGTTCTCCACCGCGGTGTTTCCCAACCCGGCCAACACGGAGTTCTGCTTAGTCGAGCCGCTCGAAGACATCGCGTTCCTCAGTACGCAGACGGCGCTGCGGCCCGGCTCGTCGAATCCCGGCCCGGTAGCTGACCCCGAGCACTATCAGGCCCTGATCCCGATCGCTGTTGAACATGCGCGACGCGAGATGCGCTGGGTGCTCGACGCGCAAGAGGCTGCGACCACCGAACGCCTGGCGCAGTGGCGTAAACGCGCGCGGCGATGGCACGACGACGCCGAACAACTCGAACTATTCGGGGCGCAGCGTTCACGGGTGGGCAAGCTCAGCCAGCGCATCAATGAGGAGCAGCGCCTCGCCGATCTCTTGGCGCCGACCCAACAGCTGGTGCGCCCGCTGCTGGTCGTGATCGCCTCCGACACCCCTGTCGCTGGAAAGGACGTCTGAACGTGCCCTCCTACGATTCCATCGTCGTCGGTGAAGACTGGATCAGCGAGCACTACTTCACCACCGACTCACCCCGAGAGTCATTCCAGGGCAGAGTGATCGAGCTTCGCAAGCAGTGGGACGCCGAAGCGGTCGAAGGTCGGGATACGGTGCGACGTCGGCTGCTAGGTGCAGCCAGTGAGGTGCAGACCGCGCTGTCAACTCTGGATGAGAACCCCGACGGGGCTGCCGCGGCGCACCAGCTGATCCGGACGGCTCTCGGGTTTCCCGGACCGTTGACCGACTACACCGGCGAACGCGCCGGAACCGAGTTGCGGCTTCCGCAAGCCCAGCTCGCAGGCGTAACGAGCACACTGTTCCTGCAGGCTGCTCCAGTCGCGACCGTCGACGACCTGCTCGACCCTTTGACTGGTCTGCTCCTGGTCGTGGGGCACGAGGACAGCAAACCCATTGTCGCGGTGTCGAAGGCCGTGTCGGCCGCGTTCCGCGCCGACGAGCCACCCGCGTTCATTGTGGTGCAGGCAGGCCAGTGGGTGCTGCTGGCCGAGGCGCAACGATGGGCTGAAGGGCGCTATCTGGCGATCGACCTGCTGGTGGTAACTGAGCGCCGCGATGAGAAGCGTGGCGGCGAACTCGACCGTGCCGCAGCGATCCTCGGTCGGCAGGCCCTGGTGCCGGACGCCGACGGAAACATCTGGTGGACTGGCGTCCTCGAGGACTCGGTCAAACACACCGTCGGCGTGTCCAAGGATCTGCGCGAGGGCATCCGGCTGTCGATCGAGATCATCGCCAACGACGTGGTACGTCGCCGCGCCGCCAAGAACATGCCACTTGATCAGATCGATGGGCAGCAACTCGCCAAGCACGCGCTGCGCTTCCTGTACCGAATCCTGTTCCTGCTGTATGCCGAAGCTTCCCCGGAATTGCGGGTGCTGCCATCGGGTGCACCGGAATACGGCGAGGGTTACGGCCTGGACCGACTGCGAGAACTCACCCTCACCGAACTGGTCTCACCGACTGCGAAGTCTGGCACTCACCTTTATCAGTCGTTGGCGACGCTATTTCGACTGGTGGACAAAGGCCACGCTCCCCGCGTGCCCGAGGTCGATGGGGCCGACGACCCGGCACCCGGGCTGGAGTTCAATGAGCTGCGCGCCGACCTCTTCGATCGGAAAGCGACCGCGCTCATCGACGAGGTGGGTCTGAGCAACGAGGCCACCCAGCGTGTGCTGCAGCATCTGCTGCTGTCCAAGGAATCGAAGGGGCGCAGGGGATCTGACCGCGGGTTCATCTCCTACGCCGAACTCGGCATCAACCAGCTCGGCGCGGTGTACGAGGGGCTGATGTCCTACACCGGCTTCTTCGCCGAGGAGGACCTCTACGAGGTTGCCAAGAACGGCGATCCGGAGAAGGGATCGTGGGTGGTCCCGGTGTCGCGTGCCGATCACCTGTCGGAGTCGGACTTCGTGACGGCACTCGACGAGGCGACCGGGGAGAGCATCCCCGTTGTCCACGCGCAGGGCACCTTCGTGTTCCGGTTGGCCGGACGCGAGCGTCAGCAGTCGGCGTCGTACTACACGCCCGAGGTGTTGACGAAGTTCGTGGTCTCCCAGGCGCTCGAGGAACTGCTCGACCAGAACGAAGTACGCACCACCCCGGAGCAGATCCTCGGGTTGACCATCTGCGAGCCCGCTCTGGGTTCGGGGGCGTTCGCGATCGAGGCGGTGAGACAACTCGCCGCCGAGTACCTCAAACGCCAGCAGGAGGATCGCCATGAGGTCATCGACGCCGACAGGTACCAGGAGGAATTGCAGAAGGTGAAGGCGCACATCGCGCTTCACCAGGTGTATGGGGTCGATCTCAACGCGACCGCCGTCGAACTTGCCGAGATCTCGCTATGGCTGGACACCATGGTCGCGGGCCTGCAGGCCCCGTGGTTTGGTCTGCATTTGCGCCGCGGCAACTCGCTGATCGGTGCCCGTCGCGCGGTCTACACGCCGACGTTACTGGCGAAGAAGGCCTGGCTGACGACGGCTCCCAACGACGTCACTCTGGGCCACGAGATCGGCGCGGGTATCCACCATTTCCTGCTGCCGTCACAGGGCTGGGGCGCGGTGATCGACACCCCCGAAGCCAAGACGTACGCGCCGGACAAGCGCGAGGAACTGCGGCTGTGGCGCAACGGTATTCGCGCCAATCCAAGCGCGGCGATCAAGAAGCGATTGGCCGCCCTTGCTGAACGTGTTGAGACGCTTTGGGGATTCACGCTGCGCCGTTTGACCATCGCCGAGGCCGAGATCCGTCGAAACATCGACATCTGGGGACTTGAGTCCGAGAAATCGTCTGAACCCGCGGTGACCCGCGAGCAGATAGAGAAGGTGCTCAACGACGAGAACGGCGCCTATCGTCGATTGCGTCGCGTGATGGACGCCTGGTGCGCGCTGTGGGCGTGGCCGCTGACGACCGACATCGAACCGCCGGACTGGGATCAGTGGGTCGGCGGCCTCGAAGCAATCCTCGGTGTGCCGCCGAAGGCGGGGAAGTTTGAGAAGTATGGACAGACTAGCCTCGCCGGCGACCTCAACTGGGAGGAACTGGAACTTGCCGAGGACACCGATCGTACTTTTGCGCAAGCAGTTTCGATCGAGAAGGCGCTCGACGGTTTTCCTTGGCTGACGGTCGCGAAGTCGATCAGCGAGACGCAGGGGTTCTTCCATTGGGAGTTGGACTTCGGGCCGGTGTTCGCGCGCGGAGGGTTTGATCTTCAGGTTGGGAATCCGCCCTGGGTGCGACCCGATTGGGACGAGTCATCGGCTCTGGCCGAGTTCGATCCGTCATGGAGACTTACGCCTTTAAATAGTCAAGATCAAGTTGATCGACGACGAGAGCAGACACTTGAGCAGCCAGGCGCTTTGGTGGAAGTCCTACAAGGCGTCACCGACACGATATCCATTAGGGAGTTTCTCAATTCAGGCGAAGTTTACCCCGTAGGTGTCGGCGGAAGGCGAGACCTTTATCATGGGTTCATCGAAACTAGTTGGCGGGGAAGGTCGGCGGAGGGTGTCGTAGTTCTCATACATCCGGTCACCCACTTGACCGCTCCAAAGATGGGGCCTTTTCGGCGGGAATGCTATTTGAGACTATCGCGCCTTTGGCATTTCCAAAATAAGTTGTCGTTATTTGATATCGATTCAAAAGATGAGTTTGCGGTGAATCTATACAAAAAGAGAAACGATATATCTTTCAAGTCCATGTCTTTCGCTTTCCATCCATCAACCGTAGAGCGCTCACTTGTGCATGATGGAAGTGGGCCACTGCCATTAATGTCGGATGAAAATGACAAGCCTGATATCTCTCCGCACTCCCACCGAATTTTCCAGATCGAATCGGTGTCCGTGCAGTCGTGGGCCGCGTTGCTCGACGGAGATTCCGCCGATGGGCGATCCGGACGGATGCCATTCCTGCTGAATCGAGAAAGCGCTTCTGTCATCGAGAAACTCACTCGCGCCCCCAGGGTATCTGCACTAAACCCACAGTTCAATGGCGGATGGAATGAAACCACGGCAAGGTCAGATGGCACTTTCGACTTTGGTGACGTTGAGATGCGCCCTTGGCGCGAATCGATACTCTTAGCGGCAAATTTGTCGCCATCCAACACGTTCGCTTCGGAACCCGACCCGGACGCAAACGGTGCGCAGTTGAGGGCCGTCGAGCTGGAAACCCTCGGTATCGGCGCCACCCCGCACACGCGGTACGCTAGAAAAATTGGTGAGAAGGAATTCGGGTTGCGATTCTTCCAGGCGACTTCGTCTCATCAATACAGTGCTGCGTGGCGAGAGTGGATAAAGCCGGGAAACATCCGCGCCCTTCAGGCGTCGATTTTGCCGCCTGCGGTGACACATGTGAACGCTGTGCTATCGATGCAAACACCAGTAGATAACAGCAGCATGGTCGCCATGATGGTCGGTCAATTTTCCACAATCCCGCTAGATTACTTGGCGAAAGTTGCCAATAAGACCCATCTGGCGCAGAGTTTGATGCGCCATTTTCCCTTCCTGCTGGCTCACCATTTGATGCCGCAGCTTCTATTGCGCACACTCAGGCTCAATTGCTTAGTTGACTCGTATGCGCCCCTCTGGCAGGAACTGTTCTCAGTGGCTTGGAAGCGAGACGCCTGGGTTTCGGGCATCGGCCTCGATTATGCTGGCCGGCCAGAGCTCGGTTGTATCGACTCAATGTGGGACTGGGAGACTCCATTACGCCGCGATGCCGATCGTCGGCAGGCGCTGGTGGAGATGGATGCGATCGTTGCGATCATGCTGGGGATTACCGCAGACGAGTTGGTCGGGATTTACCGCACCCAGTTCCCGGTGCTTAAAAAATACGAACGTGATGCACTCTACGATTCAAACGGTCGCAAAGTGCCAAACAAGTTGGCCTCGGACTATCGCAAAAGAGGCGCGATCAACACCGCAGATTTGGCGATTGGCGGTGTCGCCTACCTAGAGCCGTTCGGCACAGTCGATCGAGAGCACGATATGAGCTTGGCGCACAAGCACTTCAGCGATATAGCGGGCGCATGAGCCACACAACCGACGTAGACGCCGCGAAGTTCAACGAACTCGTCGATGCCGTGGCCGCACTCGACCCACAACCGCGGAAGCAACGTTGGGTCAGCCTCAGCCTGTGCATCGTCGATGCCGTGTGGAGCATCGGAGCGCACTATGACAACGTCGTCGTGCCGCTAGTGCGCAAGCTCGCCAAGGAGTTCGGCGTCGAACAGCCGACCGTCCCGATGAGCGGGCCGACCGGCACCGACCCGCTGCCGCTCACCCGACTGGCTGACCTGAGTGTCGACGAGTTGATTCGGTCCACCAACTGGCAATACACGTCGACTAGGGGTGGGATCTGGAAAGCCGATGCCGTGCTTCGCCACATCCACGTGTTCAGCGCGCACGGCGTTACCGGTCTCGCCGATGCGATCGCGCTATTCGGTGATGAGAGGCGGTTCGTTGCCGTGAATAAGGATCTGCGGCCGATCCCGGGGGAGGGGGCGCACTCGGTACGGCGGGACTACCTCTGGATGCTTATCGGTCAGGATGATCTGATCAAACCCGACCGAATGGTGTTGCGCTGGTTCAAGAAGTACGGATTCGTCCTCGACCCGGTTGGGGCGCGCGATCTCATCGCTGCTCTCGTCCCGGCCGTCAGTGCGCGGCTGAAGCGCTGTGTGACAGCGTGGGAGATCGACCACGCAGTCTGGAACGCTGGGCGGGGGATGTAAGCGATGGGCGCACTCCTTCCCACCCTGCAGGCCGAGCGTCTTCGCGAGGGTCTGACCGACTACCTGGCAACAACGTTCGCACTGACCGACCCCGATGCGCAGTCGGCGCTGACGGACTTCGTCGGCGACCCCGACACTGGGATGTTCAAGGGACCGTACGTGCGGCTTCGCCTTCCGTTCGCCCCAGCTGGTAACGACTGGGCGGCGCACCTGGACTGGTGGCCGCAGGACTTTACCCCATACGGGCATCAGGCCCGCGCGTTCGCACAGCTGTCGACCAAGCAGGGGCAGCGCCCACAGGCCACTCTGGTCACCACCGGTACGGGGTCGGGCAAGACCGAGGCCTTTCTGTACCCGATCCTCGATCACGTGTTGCGCGCCAAGAAGTCCGGCGTGACAGGCATGAAGGCGCTAATCCTCTATCCGATGAATGCGCTCGCCAATGATCAGGCCGAGCGGCTCGCCAAACTGATCGTCGGCGACCCCGCGTTATCCGCCGTTAGCGCTGGGCTTTACACCGGCGAGCAGTCCAGCGGTGGGCGGACGCGGGTGTCGGCGGACGGACTGATCACCGACCGCGCGCTCATGCACGATGCACCGCCGGACATCCTGCTCACCAACTACAAGATGCTCGACCACATGCTGCTGCATCCGCGCCGCGCTGACATGTGGCGGCTATCCGCCGAATCGCTGCAGTACCTGGTGCTCGACGAGTTCCACACCTACGACGGCGCGCAGGGCACCGACGTCGCCATGCTGCTGCGTCGCTTGGGCCTCACGCTGAAGAGTCACTGGACCGAAGCGTCGCGGGTGACCGACGAGGACCGGGCCCGGCCCCTTGGCCGGATCACCCCGGTGGCGACGTCGGCGACCCTTGGGTCGCGGGCAGCGCCGGCGGCGATGCTCGAATTCGCGCACACCGTGTTCGGGGAAGCCTTCGACGCTGATGCCGTGATCGAGGAAACCCGGCTCACCCCCGACCAGTGGCGCAGTGCCCGGCTCGGAGACCGTGACCACGAGTGGACACCCGTCGAACCGGGCCTGCCCGATGCGCTGGAACGGATCACCAAGGCAGCTGTCACCGCTACAGAAAATCAGGCCATCGCCGCCACGGTCTTCGCCGAACTCTTCGAGAAGCGTTCTCAATCTGAATTCTTCGGCAAGCCAACGCAATCCGAACTCTTCGACACTTCCACCCAATCTGATCTTTTCGAGAAATCAGCGCATGGAGGTGCGCCTGCCGCCGGGGCGGACCTGTCCGTGAAGGACATGCTCGACCAGCTCAAGCGGCACCGGTTCATCCAGGCGGTATTGGAGAATGCTGTCGACGCTGTTTCGTTGGCTGATTTGGCCGACCGGGTGTTCCCGGCCGTGGCCGTGGACCGAGACGCCGCTCGCACTCATGCCACTCGAGTCCGCTTCCTAGAGTTCGTCTTCGCGTTGCTCTCGCACGTCCGGGCCGAGGCGGGCCGCGCGGCGCTCGGCGTCGACGTTCACTTGTGGATTCGAGAACTCAGTCGCGTCGACCGGGCGGTCCGGGCCGCCACCGAGTATCGCTGGTCCGATGACGGGGCACTGGCCGACTACAACGAGCTCTACCTGCCCGCGGTTTACTGCCGACACTGCGGTCGCTCCGGATGGGGAGCGCGACTCGCACCGACGGGAACCGCGCTCGACGTCACCGACGAGGCGATCCGCGCCGACCACGCTGCCGGCGCGTCCCGGTTCCGAGCTCTGATCTCCGCCCCAGCCGAGGCGCAGGTGCCTGGCGGTGTCGAAGGACTGCGCTGGTTCCACCTGGACCACCGCGAACTGCTCGACACCGCTCCCGACCCCGAGAGCACCGACGTGCTCGACGGACGACTGCTGCCGGTGCTCACACTGATCGGACCCGACGCCGACGAACAGTCGAAGGAGGACGTGTGCCCGGCCTGCGGGGCCAGCGACGGCATCCGCTTCCTGGGCAGCGCGGTAGCGACCCAGCTGTCGGTCACGCTGTCGAACATGTTCGGCGACAAGACCCTCGACGCTGCCGAGAAGAAGGCGCTGATGTTCACCGATAGCGTCCAGGACGCCGCGCACCGCGCCGGATTCGTGCAGGCCCGGTCGCACAGCCTCACCTTGCGCACCGCGCTGCGCGGCGCCCTCGGCGACGGCGAACTCGACCTCGACGAGTTGAGCCAGGCCGTCATCAGCCGTGCTGGCAACGACCCGATGCTGCGCTATCAACTGCTGCCACCTGACATCGTTGACCGTGACGAGTTCGTTGCGTTCTGGCAGCCCGACGCCCACCCCAACTCGCGGCGCGCCGCGGAGAACAAGGCCAAACGGCGACTGCGCTTCGACGTCGACCTGGAATTTGGATTGCAGTCTCGGACCGGCCGCACCTTGGAACTGACCGGCAGCGTCGCCGCTGAGGTCTATCTCGGCGCCCCACACAAGGCGCCGATCCTCGGTCGGCGCGCACTGGAGCGTGCGGACCCCACCCAACTCCCACTGACCGCGGTGTCCGACGAGGCACTGGCTCGATGGGTGCGCGGCGCAGTGGAACGGGTCCGCACCCGGGGGGGTATTTACCACGATTGGTTGCGCCCGTATGTCGAGAAGAACGCCAACCGCTACCACGTCTGGGGCGGCCGGCCGCGCGGCCAGGGCATGCCCGCCTTTCCGAAAGGCCGTCCGGCACCGGCATTTCCGGCGCTCAAATCTGGTTCTGGGACGCTGCCCGAGGGCTTCGACCCGATCACGGCAGCGTCGTCCTGGTATGCCCGCTGGACCTCGCGATGCCTGGACGTCAGCCCACACGACGGCACGTTCCTCGCCAAGGCGCTGCTCGCCGAGCTCGCCGACCAGATGCTGCTGTCCACCCTGACCACCGAAACGGGTTCCACCGTCTACTACTTGGCGCCCGCGACCGTGCAGGTCAGCGCACCCACCGTCGATGCACTGCTCGACAAGCGACACCTCCTAGCTTGCGACGTGTGCCAGACACCGGTGCCGGGCAGCACCACCACCGTCGACGAACTCGACGGCGCGCCGTGCATCCTGACCCGCTGCCCGGGCCGGCTGCGCCGAACTCCGAAGGCAGATAACTTCTATCGGCGGTTGTACGACTCAACCGACATGAAACGCGTCGTTGCGCGCGAGCACACGAGTCTGCTGCCGACCAAGACCCGACTCGATTACGAGACCGCGTTTAAACGCGGCGGTACCGATCCGCAAGCGCCGAACGTGCTTGTCGCGACGCCCACGTTGGAGATGGGCATCGACATCGGCGATCTGTCCACCGTGATGCTCGGATCGCTGCCCCGCTCGGTGTCCTCATACCTGCAGCGCGTCGGCCGCGCCGGCAGACTCACTGGAAATTCATTGATCCTGGCCTACGTCCGCGGCCGCGGCGAGCATCTTCCGAAATTGTTCGAGCCACTGTCGGTGATCCAGGGCGACGTGCGGCCGCCCGCGACGTTCCTCAGCGCCGAGGAAATTTTGCAGCGGCAGTACGTCGCCCACATCGTCGACCAGTTTGCCCGCGATCCAGAGTTAGATCCGCCGACCGACGCCCGCTCGGTACTCGGCGATGACGGCGAGAACGGCTGGTTGGAGCGCCTGCTGGAGACTGCCGCGACCGACGGCGCCGAGCTACTGGACCGCTTCCTAGGTCAGTTCGGCGATCATCTCAGCCCGGATGCGGTTACAGGCCTCCGGGCGTGGGCCAGCGCCCCACCTGAGGGTGGACCCAGCGGCCTCACACAACGGCTGATGGCCGCACGCCACCAGTGGCGACTGGACCTCGACGAACTGACAACCCGTCGATCAGCAGTCGACGCTGACCTACCCGAGTTCGAACGCCGCGCATCCTCGCCAGCGGCTACCGACGATGACCGGCGTGCCTACAAGATTGCCAAGGGATCACTGAAAATCCTTGGTGTGCAGATCAACTCGTTGACCCGTGACTACTGGATCGCGGTGCTCGAACGCTACGGCGTTCTGCCCAACTACACGCTGCTGGACGATGCGGTCACCCTCGACGTGGGCGTCACCTGGATCGACCCGGACAGCAACGAGTACATGGGGGAGGAGCTCAGCTACCAGCGCGGCTCGCGGGTGGCGCTCACTGAACTCGCCCCCGGGGCCACGTTCTACGCTCAGGGCCTGGCCGTCACCATCGACGCCGTCGACCTGGGTACCGGGGAGTCCAACATTCATTCCTGGCAGGTCTGCCCGCAGTGCGGCTGGGCCAGGACCGGATCGTCCGGGCCGACGCCCGAACCGGCGGCGAGTTGCCCCCGATGCCATAGCAGCGCCATCGCCGATGTCAGCCAGCACCTACCCGTCGTCGAGATGACCCGGGTGTCGGCCGAGGTGCGTCGCGACGAGGCCACCATCAACGACATCCGCGACAACCGTAAGCAAGAACCCTTCACCGTGGTCACCGCTGCGGACATCGACCCTACCCAGGTGGGGAGAACTTGGTTCCGGGAGAGTTCCTCTTTCGGCGCAGAATATCTGCGGCGCTTGGATATTCGGTGGATCAACCTGGGCAGGCGGACCTCAAAGGGCAAGAAGCGGCTGATCGCCGGACAGGAGTCGGCCAGCGGACTGTTCCGCGTGTGCGCTGCGTGCGGTCAGCTCGACGGAGCGGCCGGCCGCAACAGCCGCTACGAGCATCGCACCTGGTGTCGTCTGCGTGATTCGGCGAATGAGGACGTCCGTGATATCGCCCTGGCGCGTCGGCTGCGGACCCAGGGTGTGCTGTTGCACCTGCCGCCGCAGATGGAGTACGACAACTTCTCCCACCCCAGTCTCGCCGCCGCGATCCTCCTAGGGTTGCGCCAGGTGATCGGCGGATCACCCGAGCACCTCGACGTCGCCATCATCAGCGACGCACTGTGGGCGCCGGATCGCAGAGCGCTGCTCATCCACGACACCGTCCCCGGCGGTACCGGTTACCTCGCTGAGTTCGCCGATCACGTCAAGGTTTTCGCCGTACTCGCCGCTGCACGCCAGATCGTGCGCGAATGCGCGTGCCGGGACGAGGATCGGCTGGCCTGTCATCGTTGTCTGCTGCCGTTCGCCGCACCCTACGAGATGGACAAGGTGTCCCGGCTGACTGCGCTGAAACTGCTCGACGACATCCTGGACGTCGGGTCGCACGCAACCCCCAACCTCGCGGACTGGACCGCGGACGTTACCGAGAAGGCGCCACCGCCCACCGCCGTCAGCGACGAGTCATTCCTCGAACGAGACTTTTACGCGGCGTTCATTGCGCGCCTCAAGCTGATGGGCGCTGCCGTAGTTGAGAAGCCGGGCACCTACGGGCCGTCGGCGACAATCACGCTGCAGGGCAGCACCCCACGCAAATGGTCACTGCGGCCGCAGGTCTCGCTCGACTTTGTCAAACCGGACTTCGTCTTGCAGACTGCCGATCCCGATATCCCGCGGATTGCAATCTTCGCGGACGGGAGGGCTTTCCACGCCGGGGCTGGCGACCGTAACCGGGTTGCCGATGACGCTGACAAGCGGGCTGCCTTACGTCGGGCTGGCTTTCTCGTGTGGTCCTTCGGTCACGACGACCTGCAAAACTTCAAGGCTGGTGAAACGGCTGAACCTATTTGGTTCGACCAGAAGGCGGCCAACTTTGTCACCAGCCGCTTTCACGTTCAGCCCAGCTTGGTCCGCCTGCAGGCGAAGGACCCGGTGACCCAACTGCTGGAGTTCATGATCGATCCCAACTTCGACGCGTGGCAACACTTCAGCACCTGGATGCCGTACCTGTTCGTTCGCAGTAACAACCGCGCACATTCCGACAGCGACACCTTCGCTCTCGCGGCGTTGGCGGCCCTGGACGGAACGACGCCCTTCGGGGCGGCTGGCCCCGACATGTGTTGGAGCTACGTAGACGGCGGCTTAGCCGTCACCGCTGGCGTGCATACCACTTCGGACCCGCCGCGCGCCGTGCTCGCCGTCGACGACCGAGACGAGCGGTTGGAAAGCCTGGATGGGAAGGCATGGAAGGAATGGCTGCGGTTGTCGAACTGGCTAGGGCTCAGCGATCCCGGTCGCGTCAGCACCCGCACCCTGCTGACGTCGGCCCCCATGTCCGCGCCTGCGGAGACTGAAGAATCCGAATTGCCCGTGGAATGGCAGGCGCTATTCGACGAGGCGGTGTCGGATGCCGAACGCGATCTCATCCGTGCCCTAGCTGTGGCAGGTGTCGCGGTACCCGAGCTGGGTTATGAGACCGCGAATGGCGATGTGCTGGAGATGGCTTGGGCCGGCCGGCGCGTCGCGGTGGTGTTCGACGAAGGCGAAGCGGTGGACGGGTGGATCGTGTGCTCGCCCGACGTCGACGAGATTGTCGAGGCGTTGAAATTGAACGGAGTGGTGTAGGTGGCGAATCTGGTTATCGCGTCGAACAGCAAGGCAATGTCTAAGCTGGACGGCTCGATCAAGAACAAGGTGTATGACTTCTTCGAGAAGCTCGCCGCGGACGATACTTCACCCAAGCTCCACATCGAACCCATGAAAGGCGCGAGTGATCCGCGTGTCCGCACGGGCCGGGTAGATCTGTACTGGCGAGCGGTCCTATTCCGCGTCGATGACAAATCCAGCGAGCCGACGTACATCTACATGGGCACCTGGCCTCACGACGATGCAATCAAACTTGCCGAACGAGCCACTCTGCGGGTCAATCCCATCAACGGCACCCTTGAGGCGTTAATCGGGGAATCCGCGCCCCCGCAAGCGCCGCAGACCACGCCTGTCGTGGATCCTTCGTCGAAACCTGAACTGTCCTACCTTGCCGGGGTCGGCTACAAGCTCACCGACCTCACCGAGGGCCTCGGCGTCGACCCTGTGCTCGCGGCCAAGGCGATGGACGCACGCGATGAGTCGGCGCTGTTGGAAGCTGCGGCGAGCGGGCTCGAATGGGAGGGCAGCGCTCTCCTGGAACTCGCTACGGGTATTGCGATCGAGACGATCCGCGAAAACCACGGGTTCTCCAAACTTCCGATAGACAAGTCCCTCGACGAGGATCAGCAGATCATCGCTGCACTCGAACGCCCGGCCTCGAAGATGCAGTTCGCGTTCATCGAAGACAACGAAGAACTGCGGCGAGTCATCGAAGGCGGCGACTTTGCCGCGTGGCGCACATTCCTGCATCCCGAGCAACGCAAGTATGTCGATTCCGATTTTTCTGGTGCGTTCAGGCTTTCCGGCGGCGCCGGCACCGGAAAGACCGTCGTCGCGATCCATCGGGCGCGGCGCCTCGCACGCGACAACCCGGACGCGAGGATCATCCTCACTACTTTCAATACCGCTCTTGCCGAAGGACTCAAGGCCGATCTCAAGGCGCTGGATCCCGGTGTGCGCGTCGCCGACAAACCCGGCGATGCCGGCGTATACGTCGGTGGTATCGATGCCCTCGGTAGCGGTGTCCTGCAACGATCCGGAACTGCCGTTGCGCCGGCCTGTGAGCGATTGATCGGACACGGCGTTGAGTTCGGCTCCAATCGAACGACATCCGATGCAGTGTGGCGAGAAGTAGCACAGTCCGTCGACTCGGGGCTCGACGCGAAACTTGCTGCCCCCGCATTTCTAGAGAGCGAGTACGTGGCCGTGGTGCTGGCGAATCGCATCACCACGCTGGAGCAGTACGCCAAGGTCGCGCGACCCGGCCGGGGAGTACGCCTTAGCCGCTTGCAGCGCATCGCCGTCTGGAAGCTGGTCGAGGCGTTTCGTCGGCAGAGCCAAATGGACGAAACCATTAGTTTCCCGGAAGTCCTTGCCCTCGCTGCCGAGGCGCTGCGCGTTGGTGCGGAACGAGACGGCACGCACCTCGCCGACCATGTCATCGTCGACGAGGCACAGGATCTCCACGCGACGCACTGGGCATTATTGCGAGCACTGGTGGCCGAAGGGCCGAATGATCTTTTCGTTGCGGAGGATTCGCACCAGCGGATCTATGGAAGTCCTATGGTGCTAAGCCGCTTCGGGATCAAGATCGTCGGCCGGTCCCGTCGGCTGACGCTGAACTACCGGACCACGGCGCAGAACCTTCACTTCGCAGTGAGCGTGCTTTCCGGTGCGGAGTACCGCGATCTGGAGCAGGGCGAGGAGTCGACCAGTGATTACCGGTCTGCTCGCAATGGACCTGCGCCGGAGTTGATTCCGTGTACTGACTTGGCTGCCGAATTGGAAACGGTGGCGGCGAAAGTCAAGTCCTGGCTCGCTGAGGACGGCTTGGAACCCGAGAGCATTGCCGTGCTCACCCGGAGCCAGGACGAACGCGACCGCTTCGTACGCGGACTCGGTGAACGTGGTGTGACAGCGCGTGCCGTCGACAAGAATGCTTCGACGCCGGGCCAACCACTTGTGATGACTATGCACCGTGCAAAGGGGATGGAATTCTCCAGGGTCGTCCTCGCTGGCGCCGACGAGAAGCACGTGCCGTCACCGGCGACGCTGCGCAACGTGCCCGATGAAGAACGCGCGGAAGCGTTGCTGCGGGAACGTTCGCTGCTTTATGTCGCAAGCAGTCGAGCGCGGGATGCGTTGGTGGTCACTTGGAGCGGGAAGCGGTCGGAGTTGTTGAGCGCATCGAGTTAAGCATCGATTTCGAGGAGTCTGATGGAAACACAGGTTCGCACACCGCAATTGGTGTTCATGCAGCCACAGCGGCTGATCGTTCCATTGTTCCAGCGTCCGTACGTTTGGAACCTAGAGAACCAGTGGGCTCCACTGTGGCGCGATGTTGAGCGGCTTACTAATCGGCTCCTGGCAGATCCAAGCGCGAAGCAGCAGTCCCACTTTCTCGGAGCCGTAGTTGTACAGCAGCTGCAGAACCCCGTCGGCTCGTTGCAAGCCCGGACAGTTATCGATGGGCAGCAGCGGTTGACCACCCTGCAACTGCTGCTGGACGCGCTGCACGCCGAGTTGCTTGCCCTCGGAGCCATCCAACCGGCGCTGCGGCTGGAGGCGCTGGTGCGAAACCCTGCCGCGTTCTGTGAGCAGCACGAGGATCAGTTCAAGGTGTGGCCGACGAATCGCGATCGTGCTGCCTTCAACAGCGTGATGTCGGCCGAGCCGCCCATTTCGTATGGCACGCTTCCACACAAGGGGGAGCGGTTAGTCGAGGCCCACCGATACTTCGCCGAGCAGGCACGGGAGTGGTTGCAGCTGGACGGTCCGGAGGGCATCGCCGACAGAGCCGACAAGATCGAACATACGGTGCGGGAACTCCTTCAATTGGTGGTCATCGACCTCACCGCTGACGAAAACGCGCAAGAGATCTTTGAAACGCTCAATGCACGTGGCGCCGGCCTGACTGCCGCTGACCTCATCAAAAACTTTGTGTTTCAACGCCTGATGGAGCAGGGCGTCGATGTGGAAGCAGCTTACGAAAAGCACTGGAAGGAGTTTGAGACCGGGTTTTGGGAAGTCGAAGTCAGCTTCGGTCGGCTCCGGTATTCACGGTCATCTATCTTCCTGAATCATTGGCTGATTGCTCGCACCGGTGAAGAGATCGTCGCCCGCGAAGTCTTCACTCGTTTCAAGCACTACGCCGACTTCGAATCGGGCGTTTCGATGTCTGAGCTAGTTGCGCAGATTGCACGTGCCAGTGCCATCTACCGCCGCTTCATCGAAGGCGTCACTGCGAATAACCCGATCGATCGACTACAGCTGTTCGCTTACCGTTCGAACACCCTGGAGAGTGAAGTCTTCAAACCAGTTGTTTTGTGGCTCCATGATCCTGAACTGGATCCAATTCCCGCCGATCAGGTTATGAAAGCGCTTGAGGTACTTGAGAGCTGGATGGTTCGGCGGATGTTGGTTCGTGCATCGACTAGCTCATATACCCAGATTGCGGCAGAGCTGGTGACTCAGCTGCGAAAGGGAGAGCGGCACGAGGCTGGGGATATTGTTGAGGGATTCTTCGCTGGGCAGTCCGTCGGCAGCCGCTACTGGCCGGACGACGCTGAAATCATCAACGAACTCGGAGAGCTACTCGCCTACCAGCGGCTACGTCGTGCCCGGCTCCGCATGGTTCTTGAGGCGATCGAGGACAACCGACGAGGGTGGACGGGCACTGACGAAGGTCTCGGCGGAGAACGTGTTGCGCGCGGAAAGTTTCATATTGAACACATCATGCCGCGAAAGTGGCAGGCCCACTGGCCCATTGACCTCAGTAGCATCTCCGAGTCCGACAGAGACCAGGCCGTTCATAAACTGGGAAACCTCACTCTCCTGACCGCTAAACTCAATTCGAAAGTTTCGAACGCGGCGTGGCCAACAAAGCGAGGGGCCTTGCTCGTGCACGATGTGCTGAAGCTGAACGGTGATCTCCTCGGTTCGGCGGGCGAGTCGTGGACCGACGAGAAGATTCGTGCGCGAGCTCAGAACATGACCGCTGCGATCATCGACATCTGGCCCGTCCCGGAAGGTCACAAATCTGGCTTCGGGAGAACGGATGCCCGGCAGAAACGGCGCATCGGGTTGGCTGATCTAATCGGTGCGGGCCTTGTTGAGCCAGGCGCAACGATTTACGCGAGGCGCAAGTCCTTGTCAGGCTGCACCGCAACGGTCTTGCCTGACGGCCGGGTCGACGTCGATGGGAAGCCTTTTGACAGTTTGTCTGGGGCCGCCCGAGCAATCTCGGGGAAGGGGGAGAACGGATGGTGGTTCTTCAACGTCAGTCCGACGAACAAGAAGGCCCTTGCGGAAGTTCTGCAGGAGTACGTCGACCAGACCGCCAGCGAAATCGACGACGAGGTCGATGACGTTGCTGGGAGTGAAGACGACGACGAACCGGACGAGGAATAGCCACGTCGGAGGTAAGTTCAGGGGCGAGGAATTAGCCTCGGGCTCCGGGGAACGTCGCTTCTAACAGCGTGATCAACTCACGCGCGATGGCCTCGTCGATCTGAATTGACTGGCTGCTCTTTGGTTTTGACTGTCGTAGATCAGAGCCGAAGGTGCTCAGATGAAGCAAGGGCGTTCCATCGGTCCCGCGGACGACGTTGTAGAAGCAGTCGACCTCGGACTCATGCGGACGGATAGCTTGAGTACCTTGACTGAGTGAGCGGACGCGAGCCATTCCGCCACCTTACTGCTCGGGAAGCTGCGAATCGGCCTCAGTATCACGCGGTGTACCTCTGCGCCATACCTTACTTTTATCCCGTGCCCGTCCGAGTAGTCCACCCAAAGTGTCCATGCGTTCGCTCGTGGCACCGAGCGCCAGGGTCACGGTGTTACTGGCGACCCCGAGTGCCGCCGTGGTGGTGTTATTCACTCGTTCCGCCGCCGCAGTCGCGGCGTCCCAGGCGCTTGGTGCGTTGAAGTCCTGCCAATCCCGCATATGCGCGCGACGGGCCTTGCCAAAGCTATCGACGTCGGCGCGCAGTGCGGGGAGGCTGCGCTGTAATCCTTGCACTGACCAGATCCGAAACCCGTCGATGGCGTCGGTCTTGGCGACAGCCTCCAGGACCTCACGGGCGCACTGAAACAACGTGCCGTCCTCGACTAGCTGTCTGGCAAGCAAGTCTCGTGCGTCATCGAGAACCTGCTGGACGTGTTCGGGCTGAGTCGCTTCTACCCGGGCGAGCCGTAGCCGTTGCCACTTGAACAATGATTCCTGCGCCACCACAAGAAGATTCAGTGTCTCGCCGAGCTGATTGTTCTCCACGGCATTAACGATGAAGGATGCGCGTTCCTGAATTGGCTTTGTCGGGTCGAAGCTGTCTAGAGTTCGACGCGCGTGGTGGCGGAGCTGCTCCACCGCGCGGTTGAGTGCGGGGCCGACGCTGGCAATCGAATCCCAATCGGCATCGGAGAACGAGCCGTGTCGGTCGAGATACGTGGCCATCCGGTCGATCGTGACACGATCACCCAGCACGTCACCGGAGCGGTTGGCATGAGCAAGTCGCAATACTTCCTCAACCTTGCCTTCGACACGTTGGACAGATTCCTCCACCTCGGCGACGGCCGTCTTGAGTGCCAGTTGAACTGCGACCATTTGCAGCGACATCATGCGCGTTGGGCCGAGGTTTGCAGGCTTCCATTGCAGCTGGTTGACGAAACTTCTTGTCTGCGCCGCGCGTCATCATCCGGAAGAAGCCGTCGGTCCCCGGGATCAGCTGGCCTTTCTGAATGGCTTTGATGCTCTCGGGATGTAGCTGGACAAATTTGGCTGATTGCCCGAGGAACGATGCTGCTCCGGCGGCGAGGCCCGTTGCGTTGCCGAGTGTTGCCTTGTCCACCCCAGTTACCCCGATTGCGTGGCCTGCCACATCACGAATGCGCTCTACGTATGCCTCGGTTGCCAATGGATCACCCGCAACCAGAAGCCCTTCGGGCTGGACGGATACCGCCAATTCGCCGTCGTGTGCGATCACTGCCGGAACATCATCAGTGGAGGCAGAAGTAGTCGTCGGATCGAGGTCGCTGGCCAACTGGGTCTCCTCTTGCTTGCTGTGCAGTGTAGGTGATTTCACGCGGGCGAAAGGGAGGCCGCGGTCGAAGAGGGGAACGCCGGGACACGGGGACGCCCGGCGGAGCTGCTTCGTGGGAAGCAAAGACGCCCGAGACAGGGTTGCCGAGGCCACAGTTCCCTCGTTTGACCGCACAAACTACGTGCTCGGCGCCGGTAAAGCCAGGCATTGCCGCTAACCTCTAGCGATGATGATCGGCATCGCCGCAGCACTCCTGGCGTGCTTCGGCTACGGGGTCTCCTCGGTGCTGCAGGCCTACGGGGCGCGCCGATCGGCGGCCGCGGCCCGGGACCGCGGCGCCACCGGACACGTCACCGCCACCGGCGGCCCGACCCTCCTCTCGACCCTGCACGCCGCGCTCACCGCAGCGTTCATCGTCGGCATCGTCCTCGACGTCGTCGGCTTCGTCGGCAGTGCCGTCTCCGCCCGGCTCATTCCGCTGTTCCTGTCCCAGACCATCATCAGCGCCAACCTGGTCGTCACCGCCGTGCTGGGTATCGCAGTCCTCGGCATCGGCCTGCACACCCGCGACTGGATCGCCATCACCGCGGTCATCGCGTCGCTCTTCGTGCTCGGCCTCGGCTCCGGAGCGCGCGGCCCGGTGAACCACGACCGGCCTATCCACTGGATCGTCTTCGGGTTCTCGTTGGTGATCCTGCTCGGCGCGCTTGCCCTCGTCCGCCGACTCGGGTCCCGGGGCGCGATCATGGCCGGCCTCATCGCCGGTGTGCTGTTCGGCATGCTCGCCATCGGCGTCCGCGTGCTCGACGGCCTCGAACCCCTCCAGCCCTGGGTCCTGCTGGCCGACCCGGCCGCGTGGACCGTCGTCATCGCCGGAGTCGGCGGCTTCTACCTCCACACCGTCGCGCTACAACTCGGCTCCGTGAACGGCGCCACCGCGGCCCTCGTCGTCGGTGAGACCGTCGTCCCCGGCATCATCGGCGTCGTCTTCCTCGGCGACAGCTCCCGCCCCGGGATGGGCTGGGTCGTCGCCCTCGGGTTCATCGGCGCCGTCGCCGGTGCCGTGGCCGTCGCCGTCTTCGGTGCCGCCGGCCACCAAACCGCGCCGGAGCCCGAGTCGAAGACCGAAGTCCCTGACAACGTGTAACAGACCCACCACGACCCAAAGGCCAAACCCTATGCGACTGTTCATCACCGGAGTCGACGCTGACGGCAAGTCCTGTGTTGTCAGCAGCGACGAGGTCGAAATTAATTCAGTCGCACCGGGTTTCGCTATCGCGCTGCCCTACGCAACGACCCAGAGCCCGCCGCCCGCGCGCCCCCAGGGCAACGCCGACCTCATCGATCAGTTCCTCGAGCCCGGCCACGTCCGCTGGATGGTCGTCGAGCAAGGCCCGAACACCGAGACTCCGATGCACCACACCGACACCATCGACTTCGAGACGGTTCTCAGCGGCAGCGTCGACCTCATCCTCGAAGACGGTGTTCATCGAGTCGAAGCCGGCGACATGGTCGTCATGAATGGCGTCGACCACGCGTGGAAGGCCGGCCCGGACGGCTACCGTATGTCCGCCGTCCTCGTCGGCACCCCACCGCCCGCCTAATGCACGCCCTAACCAGGTTCGCGATATAGCGCCGCACCGGCGGTGACCCCGGCACCCGCGGCGACGATCAGTGCCCGGGTACCCGGAGGAAGCCCGCCACCGAAGGCGGCCACCAGAGCCGCGGTGTGCAGGCGTTCATCGCCGGCCACGATCACCCGTTCCAGCGGAACGCCGAGCAGCTCAGCCAGTGCCGCACGGTAACCCGACCGTGCGGGCGCCGCGATGATCACGTCGACATCGGATAGCGACAGGCCGGACTCGCGCAGGCATCCGTTCGCGGCTTCGGCGGCGGCCTGCGCGAACTGCTGGTCCATCGACTCCGACTGCTGGAATCGCAGAACATTGTGGGCATCGTGCAATCCCACAGTGGCACTGAATGATTCACCACCGTCACGGTGATTGGTCCAGTGAAACCGGCCGAGCCCGTATTCGTCGTCGCTCCACCGGCACAACATCGCGCCGCCGCCGGCGGTGAACGGGAAATGCTCGCTCATCCCGTGCCCGGGATCGGCGTCGCTGGCCACCACCAGCGCGCGCTTGATCGTGCGTGAGCGCAGGAATCCGTCCACGATCTGCAGCCCGGTCAGCACCCCGCAGGTTCCGTTGGCCACGTCGAAGGAGAAGGTGCCGTGCGCGCCGGCGTGCGGGTCCTCGCTGTTGGCGCCGATATCCTCCTGGATCAACGCCGCCAGCGCCGGTTCGCCCAGATTCCGGTCGCGATAGATGCCCGCGTTGACCAGTAGGTCGAGATCGTCGGGATCGCAGTGAGCCTCATGCAGGCACTTCTTGGCCGCCGATACGGCAAGGCGCAGCCCGCTGTGCCGGGCACGCCAGCCGCCGTGGACCACCTCCAACCGCTCAATCACCGTGCCCATAGGCCCCCACCAATTCCTCGTCCAGCGTCAGCAGCACGACACCGATCTCCAGGCCTGATGCCAGCGCGATCAGCGCGATCGTTTCCCCCGGACGGATCCGACCGGCGTTCAGTTCCTCGACGAGCGCCACCGTATGGGTGGTCGACGCGGTGTTTCCGTAGCGGTCGACGGTGATGACGGCGTCGTGGCGCGGTCCTTCGCCGAACTCGGCGACCATCGCCTTCATGCCCTTGCGGATCGCGCGGGCTGAGGTCTGGTGGGTGATCACATGGTCGATGTCGTGCAGGGAGATGCCCGCCGCGTCCAGCACCTCGTGCAGCAGCAGTGGGGTGTCGGCGAGTGCCACCCGGTGAATCGCCCTGGCGTCGGTGAACATCCGCGCTGCGGGCGCATCGCCCTTCGGATAGGCGAGGCAGAGCCGGCTGTGGTCGGCGACTGTGGTGAACCCGGCCAGGCTGATGCCCGCCGACCCGATCGGGGCCCGCTCCACCAGAAGCGCCGCGCCGGCGTCCCCGAGCGTGAGCGACGCCAGTTCGTTGCTCATGATGGTGCGGATGTGTTGTGCTGCATTGAGTCCCAGTTGAGAGATGTACTCGCCGCTGACCACCAGCACCCGCTCGATGTTGCGCTGACGGATCCAGTTGTTGGCGATCGTGACGCCGGTCAGCATTCCCGCACACGCGTTGGACACGTCGAATGTCATCGCCGTGCCGGCGCCGATCGCCTCGGCGACCGCGCCGCTCATGGTCGGTTCGAGCCACTGGGTCAGTCCGTTGTGAAACTTGGTGATGCTGCAGCTGATTACGGCATCAATGGATTGCGCAGACCGATTCGCGTGGGCCAGGCAGTCACGCGCGGCAGAGATCGCCAGCGTGTAGGAGTCTTCGTCGCCGACGGACACCCGCCGCTCGTGGATACCCGTCAACCGCTCGAGATCGATGTGGGTCCGGTGCCGGGTCGTCGACATCAGCTCGTCGGTACTCAGGTGCGTGGCGGGCAGATGCCGCCCCGCACCGGCGATCCGGGTGGTGAACGGCGCGCGGGCCGTGTCGCGCCCGCTGTCCATCACCAACCAGTGCTTGACCGAGCCCATCACCCCACGATGGATCGCCCTTGACCGACATCGCTAGGGCCCTTGGGCCCTTCACGGGCCCCAGTGACCCCTGGACAACGCGCGTTGTCACGCGAAAGAATTGCCCATGCGCAGATTGGCCACACTTGCGGCGGTACTCCTGACAGCAGTCGCAACCCCAATCGCCCACGCCGACAACCCCACCCCCTCACTGCCGCAGTTCGTCCCTCACGACAGTGACTGGCAGCCCAACACCGTCGTCTACCCCTACAACCTGTGGCAGAACCGCGTCACCCCCGAACAGGTCACCGCGATGCGCGAATCCTGCCAATGGTTCAACGCCCAGTACGACCCGCTCATCAGCCAGGTCTTCGGCTTCCAACGCTTCCTCGACGACCACCACGACGTCTGGACCGCCCCCGGCGTCCAGGCCGCCGCCGACACAATCGAAGCCAATCTGGATCAGTCCGCGGCGTTCCTCGATCCGCGCGCCCACACCCTGTTCATCGTGAATTACCCCGACCAGAGCGAGTATTCGCCTGTCTACAACGGGGATTCGATGTTCCACCTCTGGTATCAGCTCGCCCAGATCAGCGACAACATGAAGCACCAACTGCCGTCCGGTCAGCTCAACGCGCACATCGCCACCGCCAACGTGTACGGCAACACCATCCGCGACTCGCAGGTGTGCGCGGGAGCGTAAGGCCAGGGCGGCGATTGCTTGTCGGCGAATGTAGAAATCTACCCTGAACGGGTAGACTTCTACCATGAGTCTGAACATCAAGAACGAGCAGACCGTTGCACTGGTGCGGGAACTTGCGCGCCGCACGGGGCTCAGTCAGACCAGTGCTGTCGAAGAAGCGGTGCGCGCCAAGCTCGCGGAACTTACTGGTGATGAGAGCCCGGGTATTCGACGCACCAAGGTGAATGACTTGCTCTCCGAATTGGATCGGTCGATAACTTCGCGGCAGCGTAAGCGGATCCGCGCAGAGGAAACCCAGTTGTACGACGAGAACGGGTTGCCTGCGTGATCGTCGATACGTCGGCGATCGTGGCGATAGCGCTCAACGAGTCCGGTCGCGATCGATTGGTCGACGCACTGCTGGGCGCGCCCGCGCCCAAGATTTCCGCGGCCACACTGGTTGAGGTCGGGGCAGTCCTGATGAGGCGTCTGGCGCCCGAAGATCTGCGGCGCGTCGAGCGCCTCATCGGTCAGCTGGGCATCGCAACTGTGCCTTTCGATGCCGAGCAGGCCGCAAGTGCTACCCGCGCCTACCGCGAGTTTGGCCGTGGCAGCGGCCATCCCGCCGGTCTGAACCTCGGCGATTGCTACTCCTACGCCCTTGCCGCGGTCACCGGCGAACCATTGCTGTACGTCGGCGACGACTTCGCGCATACCGACATCACTTCTGCACTCGACTGACTCGTGACCGCGATTCGCAGGTGTGCGCTGGAGCCTAAGCAGCCGTAAACCGAATCGCCGCCAGCTTGTTCACCTCGATCGCCTCGGTGAACTCCTCCAGCGTCGGGACCCGGTTATCGCGGAACTGCAACCCCATCATCCGCTGCGCGCGCTTGACCCCATAGCCAACAGCGCAGCGGTGGAACAGATCCGCCGTCAGCGCCCGATCCTCAATCAGCTCGCCGCGCATGGCCCGCGACGTGCCCTCGTATAGCACCGAAGCCGTCGCACCACCGCGGAAGTTCACCTTCCACACACTCCCGATCAACGCATACAGATCACCGTCGATGTGGTGCGCACTCACCGGCACGACGAACTCCCGCCCGGTCTTGCGTCCCTTGAAACTCAGCACCATGAATTGCTTACGCAGCCCGCCCGCGAGCGGGGTGCGCAACAGATACCGCATGAGCGGGTTGACGGCCCGCATGATCGCATCCGGCGGAGGCGCCGGCGTGATCGCCGCTGTCTGTTCTGCCACGCACCCACCGTACGACCGCGACACCCATAACGCCAGGTCATTGGCCATTCAGCTGACCCCAAGGTTGCGACCCGCCGCACGATCCGGCTTGTATGGGGTCATGGACCGTCGCCACATGCTCATGACAGCGGGGCTCGGCCTCCTGGCAGCAGCCACCAAACTCCCCGGCGCCAACGCCACACCCACCACACCAGCCCCGGCCGCCCCCGCCCCGCAGAACTACCTCTTCCACGACGAGTTCGACGGCCCCGCCGGCTCGGCTCCCGACCCCTCGAAGTGGACCACCGCGCTAGCCCGCGAAACCATGGAGGACCCGACCTTCTGGGAGCTGCCCGAAAACGTCGGGCAATACCGCGACGACCGCCGCAACGTGTACCTCGACGGCAACTCCAACCTCGTGTTCCACGCCGCCAAGGACGGGCCCACCTACTACAGCGGCAAGATCTTCGGGAAGTGGAACGGCGGCATCGGCCACACCTGGGAAGCCCGGATGAAGATGGACTGCCTCACCCCCGGCTGCTGGCCCGCCTTCTACCTGTCCAACGAAAGCCCGGTCAACGGCGGCGAAGTCGACGTCATGGAGTGGTACGGCAACGGCAAATGGGCGCCCGGCACCGCCGTGCACGCCAAGCTCAACGGCGGCGAACACGTCAGCCAGACCATCGCCGTCGACAGCGCCTGGCACACCTGGCGCGTGGTGTGGGACGACGCCGGCATGAGCTTCTCCAAGGACGGTGCGGCGCCTTACTTCAACGTCCCGGCCCGCTCGCTACCGGACTGGCAGTTCAATGACCCTGGCTACCAGATGTTTCCGGTGTTCGACCTCGCAGTCGCAGGCTCCGGCGGTGGCGACCCGCGCGGCGGCACGTACCCTGCGAACATGCTGATCGACTACATTCGCGTCTGGTAGCGCGACCCGCTACGGCGCAATCAGCGTCCCGGCGTCCGAAGCCGCCTGCAGCAGTTGCGAGATGGTCAACGTGCCGTAGCCCGTCTCCACGGGACCCATCGGCAACCCCAGCCACGGCACCACCGTCGGATCCGGGTCGACGTCGAGGTTGTACGCCTGCATGCCCGGCAGATGATGCTCCAAGAAGTTACCCAGCGTGTCGACCATGAAGATCAGATCGCCGATCGGACCGTAGCCATACAGTGCCGACGCATTGAACAGCGGCGCAACGGCATTCGGGTCGCCGATCATCACGATCGCCCCGTAGTGCGGCTTGATTCCGCCGGCGGGCACATAGCTCGGCATGAACGGCTGAAGACCCGGGAGATCGGTAGCGAAGTACGCCGCCGGGTCACCGTAGGTCTCGATGTTGACGAACCCGGAGTCGGCGCCGTTGCCCGCGACGATGGTGTTCATACCGGGACTTTCGAAGCCGATGCCGTCCAAACCCGTCTGCTGCGCAACGTATTCGGCCTCCCAGCCGCCCAGTGAGTGGCCGGTGACGAAGATGTCAGACGCGCTGTAACCTTGCAGGGCAGCGTCGGCCTGTACCCGCTGTGCGAACGCCAGCGCGTCGGTGAACGCCTGCGGAGTGGTGTCGGTGTAGAGGACCTGCAGGTCGGTGATGATCTGCGAGATGGCGATCAGCGGGTTGAACAAGAGGTTCGTGCCGCCGGTGGTGCCTTGATAGGCGATGATGATCTGATTCTGCGGGGTCACCCACACCTGCGCTCGCTCGCCCGACAGGATGTTGGTGGACGTCACCGGTACCCCGTTGACGGTGAACGGCCGTAACCCGCCCGGGACACCGCCCAGCACGTATTCCGCCGCGGCGGCGTTCAGGAATTGGGCGACGGTCGGCGTCAGTGCGGTCGTCGGGCCGGTGTAGGTCATCGTGGGCGGGATCGGTTGCGTGGTCGGGGTCGCGTGGAGCCCCACCGCATGTTCGATCCTGCGGAATACCGCGAAAAACAGGTCGTCGATCGGGTTGAAGTCCAGCGGGCTTTGCGGGCCGCTGACGGCTGTGGTCATGTCGAGCGCCTGCAGCACGGTGTTGACGATGTGGCCGGGCAGTGCGATCAGCTTGGCGATCGGGGACAGCGGTGCCGGGGGAACCGGGGTCGTCGGCGAGGTGACCGTCACGACGAGCGCAGCGCTGATCGTGGTCTTCCTCGCCGTGGTCGCCACGGCACGGGTGGACGTGGCCGACGCTTCCGCATCCGGTGTGGGCGCGCCGATCGGAATGGTGACCGCGGACGCACTAGCTGGCCTCGTCGAGTTGCGCTGCGATGCAGTCGAATCCGGTCGGATCGTCGAGCGGCGGGCCGTCGCCAGGCCGCTGCCACGGTGACCGTCGCGACCGTCGGCCGCCTTCCTGGGGCCGCTCGCCTGCGACTGACTTGACGACGCCGACGACGACTCAGCGTGGCCGGTATCGGCCCAGGCCGCAGCTTGTCCGCTGACGGTTCCGATACCCAGCCCGATGCCCACCGCGAGCGTGGCCAGGGCGCAACGGGACGCTGTCCGCTTCCGTTGGCTGGCGCGGCGCTGCGTTTGTACCGTCATCTATCACCAATATTCCGTCACGGTGTCTCTACGTTGCTGATGACGATATGACAACGCGCGATGTCGGTCTCGGTTTTCGCTGCCAAACCGCCGTGCCCCCATGAACGCGCGCCGAGCGTGCGGGTTGGCGTTGACGGATCGGCCTTCCACCACCGGGATCCCCCACGCTCGGCGTCAGAGTGGGCAGCCAGCAGCGCGCAGCTTCGCCGTGACTCGCGCAATGATCACCTCAGGCCGCCTGAGCATCTCGGCGCTTACCCGAATCACCGCCCACCCCATGGACTCCAGAATGGCGATGCGGTCGATATCCCAGGACCGCTGCCTGCCATCGGCCCAGTGCTGTACGCCGTCGTATTCGACGGCGACCTTCCATGTCCGCCAGCCCATGTCGACACGGATCACGACGTCGCCGTAGTTGTCGAAGAACTCGATCTGCGTCTCGGGCGCCGGCAGGCCCGCGCCGATCAATAGCAGGCGAACCCGCGTCTCGCGCGGGGATTCGGCACCCCCATCGGCCAGTTTCATCGCAGCCCTGAGCAAGCGGACCCCTCGCACGCCGGGACTCGCATCGGCGATGGCCAAGACGGAGTTGGGCTTGAGTCGGGTGGCGTTCATCAACGCGTCGAGCAGTGGGACGGCATTTTCCTGGGGAAGACTGCGTCCGATATCGAACGCGGTGCGCGCTGCAGTGGTGACTCGCATACCCCGTCGCGTGCACACCTGGTCATCCGCGATCGCGTAGGACCGCGCCGCCATGCCCGGTGGGGCGTGGCGATCGGCGCGGATGATTTCCGCCGGCGCGGTGCCGTCCAACCACTTCGTGCCGTGAACCGCGGCCGCCGATATCCCGGCCAGTACGACATCGGGTCCGGCGAACAACCACGCGGCCTGCGCTCGTCGTGATGCCGTCAACGACACCTCATCGGCGAGGTACACGTTGCGGTACACAGCGCGATAGCGGGTGCGCAGCTGGTAGTCGGTGACCAGTCCGCTCGCCACCGCCAACGTCCCGAGGAAGGGCTCGTCGTGCACGCCCCTACCTTGCGCGAGTCGCCGGTCACACGAATACGCTCATCCTCAGGCGCATCGAGAGTGCGGGTTGGCGTCGACGATGTGGCGAGAAGTCACCGATACCCCACACGCTCGGCGCACGAAGCTACCGGCGCCGCTTCACCGGCCGGCCCAGCAGCGTGACCTCCATCAGCCGCCGGATCGTCGCCACCGACTCGGGGTCGGCATCGCGATTGAACAGCCGCCCGAAGTCCACCGTCAGCGAGAATGCCGCCGCCACCGCATAGCGGGCCGCACCGATCTTCATCTCGGGCCGTGCTGCCGTCACCAGCCGGGCCCACGCATCCATCGTCGAATGCTCGATGGTCTCCAACACCCGCAGGTCAGCCTCGGGAACGTTGTGCCGCTCCGTGTAATACACGTAGGGCAGATCCGGCGAATCCATCACCCGGCCGATGTAGTCATCGATCAATTCATCCAGTGCCGCTTCAGGATCGGCGGTGCGGGACAGCGCATCGGCGGTATCACTGGAATGCTGATCAGCCGCCCGCCGATACGCCAGCGCCAGAATGTCGGCCTTGCCCGGGAACGTCCGGTACAGCCCGGACGCCTGGATGCCGACCGCAGTCGCGATGTCCTCCATGCTCGTGTTGCGGTACCCGTGCTCGTAGAACAGCCGCACCGCCTCGTAGAGCACATGCTCGTACATCCCCGCCTCGGGTCCGACGCTGACGGCTTTCCGCGGCACGCCGGTGCGGCGCCGAGCCGTGGGCAGATCAGCGGCCAGCAGATCAGCCGACATCGTCATCAGGCACGCGCGGATCTCGCCTGCCGCCAGCGGATTGGAATGGTCGGTGATGCTGCCGATCACACTGAGGGTGGCCGTCAACAGCGTCCGCAGCTGAGACGACGTCAGTTTGGGTCGCAGCTGCGCCAGCGGGACCTGCAGCCGGCGGTTCACCACCTTGAGCTGATCGACCAGGACGGCGCGATCGGGGTCACGCAGATTGCGCGCTTCCCACCGGTACAGTCCACCCGCCGTGCGGCAAGCGATCGTGGCGTCGACCAACGCAGAAGTCAACGCCCGCAACGTCCCTGCCGGATCGTCGTCCAGATCGTCGGCGAATGCCGTCGCATCGACCAGTGACTGGCTCAGTCCCAACACGGCGTCGCGGAACAAGTCGTACTTACTGGAGGAGTGCCGATACAGCGCCGCCGGCGTGATGCCGACCCGCGAGGCGATGTCCTCCATGCTGACCGCGTGATAGCCCTGCGACCCGAACGCATCGGCCGACGCGCGCGCGATCTGCGCCTTGCGATCCTTCGGCCGGCGCCGTACGGCGGGTTCGCCATCTGACACGGATTCCACGCTAGATCAGGCCCCGCCGAACTGCGGTCGCAGCACCGAACTCAGTGCAGCCAACGGGATGTGGGCCTGCACGGTGCCGCCATCCATCGACCACTGCATCACGCCCGGCGTGTAGTTGATCGGCGTATCGTGGCCCACCGGATAGTCCGGCATGTACAGGATCAGCTGGTCGCCGGATAGCGCCCACGCCTTGTACCCACCGGAATACACCTTGTCGGGCCCCCACCGATCCACCACGAACGGGTAGGTCCCCGGCTGATGCGCCGGCGGTGCCTGATTCAGCGCGTCTTCAATGAACGGCTGCCCCAGCACGGCGATCGCCCCGAAGTCCACTCCAGGCTTCAGCACATCGGTCAGCCCCAGCCGCACACCACGCGCCATGTCCCAGGTGAACGTGCGAAAAGCGTTGTTGGGCTTGGGTCCATCGGCGTGATAGTCCTCGTGGAACACCACAGTCAGCACGTCACCACGCTGCAGGACCTGGAAGTTCTCCTCGCCGAAGCTGTCGGCCACCATGTGCACGCCGACGCTGCGCCAGTTGTTGACCAACTGCGTGAGGTAGTCCCGGATGGTCGGGCCGGTCACGGGATTGTCGATGAGATCCCCGGGGACGGCCACCTTGATGTCGCGGACCGCCTTGCGTTCCGAGAGCACCGAGGTGTGGCAGTACAGCCCGTCCCAATCGGCGCCGAGGCCCCCGCAGAAATCCGGAGCCGACGCACCGGCCACCGGCGCGGCGATCACCGATGCGACTGCGAGAGCTCCACACAGATGGATCCACATACGAATCAGGGGAGTTCGACTTTGCTTGCTAGCCAGGCCCCGTCGACCTTGTCCATGGTCATCTTGACCCGGCTGCGGTCGATGCGCGGGTCCGGCGCGGCCTTGTTGGCCACCGTCTGGTCGACAAACATCAGCACGACGACCTGGTCCTTCGACGCCGACTTCACCGCCGAGTCGATCACCACACCACGCGCGGTGGCCTTGTTGTCCACCAGCAGCTGGCGCAGCTGGGCGCTGGATTGCGAATACATGTCCTTGAATTCGCCGGTCGCGCCGTTGAGCACGTCGGCGAAGTTCTGGTCCACGTTGTTGGAGTCGATGCTTGTCAGCACCTGCGCGTAGTGCACGGCGGCCGCCTGGGCGTCACGCGAGGCCGCAGCGATCTCCCGCTGCTGCCACACCTGCCAGCCCAGGAACCCGGACGCCCCGAGCAGGCCAACAATCAAGGCCCACAACAGACCACGGCGGACCAGCCGCGGCCACCGCCGGGGTGACGGTTCCTCCGTAACGGCCTCGGCCTCGGGTGCATCGGCAGCCTCGCCGACAGTTTCAACCTCGGTATCGACTTCGGTCTCACTCGAAACAGTCACCGCAATCTCCTTTAGCTCGGCGGTTCGATCGGCAGCACCGGGCCGCCATACGGGGTCGGAATGGTGTAGCGGCCCTTGGGTGTCGGGTCGGTGGTCGCACCCAGGTCGGCGCCGGGTGGGGGACCGGCGGTGTCGTCGCCGGCCGGCCGCGGTGCGTTCTTGGCGCCGCGGATCAGCACCGCCGGATCGTCGTCGCGGCAGTAGGTGTACAGGTAGGGCTCGGGGTAGTCGGCCGACGACGGTGGCCGCCGTGGTGTCCCGTAGTCACACGCGTAGCGCGGGTAGATGTCGGCCGTCGCCCACAGGCCGTTGTCATGCATGATGCTGCCGAGCGCATCGAGCAGCGACCCGCGGTAGTCCGGGAACAGCGCGTTGAGCGCCGGCACCCGCACATACAACAGCTGCGACGCGGTGGCCATGCTGGTCAGCAGCCCCACCATCGTGTCGGAGTTGTCGGCGAACAGATTGTCTGTCGCCGAAAGGGTTTGCGGGGTCTGGTCAACCAACCGGCGATACCCGTCGAGCATCTTGTCCACCCCGGTGAAGGTGCGGCCGAGGTTTCCGGTGGCCACCTTGATACCCGGGTTCTTGTCGGCTGCCGTCGTCAGCACAATCCGGCTGGTCCGCAGAATGCTCGTGGTCTGCGGCAGCACCGAATCCAGCGTGGACAACAGGAAGGTGCCGCCGTCGATGATGTCGGCCAGCTTCTGCGGGCCCTGATTGGTCAGGCTGAGCTCTTTCTTGATCAGCTCCAGCTTGGCCGGATCGACCTGCCGGAGCATCCCGTCGGCGTTGGCCAGCAGCTGCGCCAGGCCGACCGGCACCGAGGTCTTGTCCTGCGCGATGACGCTGCCGTCCTGCAGGTACGGCCCGGCATCGGAATCCGGCACGAATTCGATGTACTGCTCACCGGCCGGCGACAGCCCCGACACCCGCACCGGGCTCGCCGTCGGGATCCGCACATCCGAACGCACACTGGCCACCGCGGCGACCCCGTCAGGCGTGATCGCCAGTGACTGCACCCGCCCGATCGGCACCCCGCGCAGCGTGACGTCCTGATTGGGCAGCAGCCCACCGGATTCCGGCAGCTGAATGGTCACCCGGTACGCCGAGTCGAACGGCGACACCCGCAGCGCACCGACCATCACATAGGCCGCCGCGACCACCAGCGTCATCACCAAACCCGCTGTCGACAACCACAATCGGTGTCGATGCCCGAACCCGACCACGCGCACCAGCTGATCGGCTGCCTTGTCGATCATGGCGGCGGCTCCGTCGGCGCGGGTCCGGGAGGCGGGCCAGGCAGCGGACCAGGCGGCGCGAAGATCAGCTCACCCGGATCGGTGGGGCTGGGCAGCACCGGAACCTGCGGCACGTCAGGGCCTTGCCCGACGACGCGCTGCTGTAGCCGCCACAGCGTGTACTTGAACGTGCCGGCCATCTGGGCCCAGTTGTAGCGCTTGGGCCCGTGGAATCCGGGGTCGCCGAGGAAGCCGGCGTCGGGCATCGATCCGAGCACCAACCGGTCGATGCTGGCCCGCACCGAAAACCCGTTGCTGGCGGTCGCTTTGATGATCGGCGGCATCATCCGGTTCAGGGCAGCCAGGTTCGCGTCTGGCGCCAAGACCAAGTCATTCCACGACCGCGCGATGGCGTTGGCATCGCCGATCACACTGCGCCCGCTGGTGTCGGTGCCCGCGATCGACGGGAACTTCTCCAACTGCTTGCTGGTGTCACCGGCCTGCTGGACGACGTCGGCGACGGTGTCGGCATTGACGGCCAGCGTGTCGGTCGCCGGACCCGCCGCGGCCATCAACTCGGTCAACGCCTGGTTCTTGGCGTCGAGATTCTTGGCCAATTGCGATGTCTCGGTGAGGGCCTGGGAGATCTGGTCGGAGCGCGCTGTCAGCGTGGACAGCGTGTCGTTGGTCTTGGCGATGATATCGCCGAAGGCCTGGCCCTGGTCGCCGGTCGCCTTGCCCATGCCGTTGATGACGTTGGTGAGATTGCGCACCGCGCCGCCGTTGACCATCACGGCCGCCGAACTGAGCACCGACTCCACCGTGGCCGCTGCGGACGTGGAATCCAGGCCGATGGTGTCGCCGTCCTTCAACAGCGGCGTGGTTGCGGAGGCGTCTGCCGGTGGTTTCAGCGCGATGAACACATCGCCAAGCGGGGTGGCCGATCGCAGTTCGACCGTGGTGCCCTGCGGCAACCGGACCCCGTCCATGACCCGAATCGTGGTGACCGCGGTGTAGTTACGCGCCACCATGGTCTCCATCTGGCCGACGTCGGCGCCGGCGAGCTTCACCTTGGCGCTGGCGGGCAGGTTCAGCGCGTTGGAGAACACTGCTGTGAGCCGGTACCCGCCACTGCCGACGGTCGGCGCGGGCAGCGGCAGGCTGGACAACCCGTTCGACGAGCACGCCGTGGCGCCGACCGCGACCACGAGAACCGCTACCACGAGTTTCATTTCTGCCCCATCGCAGCCATACCGTCGAGCACGTACGTCAGCCCGAAGTCCGGTCCGAAGTCCTGCAATGTGCCGGTGCTGCAGCCCAACTGGCGCAGCCCCATCATGTTGCAGATCTCCTTGGTGGCCTGGTTGTCGAACAACACCCGATCGGTGAGCACCCGGGCCCGGGCCGCGCCGTTGTTCTGGTCGACGACGTTGTAGATGTTGTCCAGCGTCAACGGGGCGACGTCGAGGAACTCGGCGAGATCGCGCTGACGTTCGACGAACGTGTTGGCCGTCGTACTACCGTTATCGACAACGGCTTTGATGTTCTCGCGGTTCTTCTCCAGGAAATCGCCGACCTGTGTCAGCAGGGTGTTCATCGTCTTACCAGTGGTGCCGCTGCCGAAGTCCTCGTCGTTGACGATCTGGCTCAGCTGGCGCACAGTCGTCCCGAAGTCGCGCAGCTTGGCGTCGTTGTCGGCGGCGGCCTGCAACAGCGAGCTGAGGTTGCGCACGATAGTGGTCAGCTGGTCTTGGGTCTGCGCACCGCCGTCGGCGGACAGGCGCAACGCATTCGACAGCTGACCGAGTGCACTCTTGATCTTCTCGCCATTGCTGTCGGCGATCGCCGCACCCGAGTTGACGACATCGGCCACCGGACCGTTGCCGTTGCCGTCGCCCTTGAGCGAGACCGAGATCTTGTCCAGCACCCCGAGCACCCGCGCGAACTCGACGGGCGTCTTGGTCCGGGGCAGGCCGATGGTGTCGTGGTCCTTGAGCGCCGGGCCGCCCCGGTAGGGCGGGGTGAGCTCGATCTGCCGGTCGGTCAGGATCGACGTCGATATCGTCACCGCCTGAGCGTCCGCCGGAATCGTGACGTCGCGGTCGACGGTGAACTGGACCTCGACGTACCCGCTCTTGGGGGTGATCGCGGTGACCTTGCCGACCGGCATGCCCAGCACCGCGACCGTGTTGTCGACATAAAGCCCCGCGGCGCTGTCGAATTGGGCGGTCAACGTGATGTGGTCGGTCGTCGACTTGAAGTACGCCCACGCGACGGTGACCACCGACGCCACGACCACCACGATCACCGTCGCGATCGCCAGCAACCTGGCCCGGGCGCTCACTGGCAGTCCTGGTAGTACTGGATCAAGCCGAACTGCTTGGCCCGCCCGCTGATCGCGCACATCCAGGAGTCGACGGCCAGGCCATTCGGCGTGTTGAGGTCGACGGCATTGCCGGTACCGCTCGCGTTGGCGAAACCGCGCAGCGCCACCGGGCCGGCCTGCAGGGTGCTGCGCAGTAGATCGTCATGCTGAGCCAGCAGGTCGGACAGCTGGCGCAGATTCGTGATCGTCTGGTCCAACTCGCCCCGGTTGGTCACCACAGTGGTACTCAACGTGTTCACCAGATTCGTCAGGGCCGCCATCATCGCGTGGAAGGTGGCGCTGCGCTCCACGAACCGGCCGATCAGCTCCTGCCCCTGAGTGATCATCGCGGCGATGTTGGCGTGCTGACGTTCCAGGGTGCTGCTGACCATGTCGGTGCTTTTCAGCAAGGCGCCCAGCTGGTCTCGGCGATCGGCGATCACTGTCGACAGGGTCTGGATGTTCCGCATGGCCTGCGGCACCACGGCGGGCAGGCCCTGCATCTGCGTGCCCAGGATCCCCAGCGACTTCGCGAACGCATCGGTGTCGACCTGCTCGTAGGTGGTCGTCACATCGGCCAGAGCCTCTTGCAGGTCGTAGGGAACCTCGGTGTGCGCCAGGTCGAAGGTGTTGTCGGGCAACGTCCCACCGTCTTCAGGCTCCAGCGCCAGATAGCGGGAGCCCAGGATGGTGGCGAGCTTGATGACCGCCCGTGAGTCCTTACCCAGCACGACGTCGTTACGCACCTCGAGGCCGGCCTCGACGTAGTCGCCGGCCAGCTTCATGCTGGTGACCTTGCCGACCTGGATGCCGCCGATGGTGATCGGATTCCCCGTCTGCAGGGCGGCGGCCTGGAGGAACTTCGCGGTGTAGTGCCGGTGACCGACGTTGGCTGCGTTGGCAATCAGCATGGCCCCGACGATGACACCGACCACGGTGACGGCGATCAGACCGAGCCAGGTCTTGTTGTAGCTCTCCAGCCGGCCCCTAGCCATTGGCCATGTTCCTGCATCGCGGGGTGTACATGGCCTTGTTGCCCGGTGTCGCGTGGTCGACGATGATCGGCACCACATCGTTGAGGCCGGGGAAGAAGCCGGTGACGTTCAGGTCGCAGGCGTACGCGTTGGCGAAGGCGCCTTCGTTGGTGACCCGGGCGAGCCCTTTGAGCATCAGCGGCAGGTTGTCACCGGTGAACGCCAGCTGCGGCTCGATGGCGACCAGGTGTCCGGTGAAACCGGGCTGGCGGGTGACCATTTCGTTCAACTGCGGGTTGACCGTGTCGGAGATGGTCGACAGCTGGCGAATCACCCGCGCCATCGTGCCGGTCGATTCCACCAGCTCGGGGCGTCGCCCGTTGAAATCCGACACCGTCTTGCTGGTCTGGGATATCACCTGGTCGAGGTTGTTGTTCTGCGCGGCGAGATTGCCCATCACCGTGTTCAGCTGGGTGATGACGTTGCTCAGCGTTTGGTCGCGCCCGGCGAATGTGTCGGTGAGGGTGGAGGTTTGGCTGACCAGGTCCACGATCGAGGCGTTGTCACCCTGCAGGGACTGGATCACGCCCTTGGTCAGGTTGTCGGCGTCGCGCGGGTTGAGGACGGAGAACAGCGGCTCGTAGCCGTTGAGCAGCGTCCCGACGTCGAAGGACGGATCGGTGCGCTCGAGCGGGATGGTGGTGTGCGGGGCGAGCTGACCCGGATCACCCGTCTTGCCCAGTGAAAGTCCGAGATAGCGCTGGCCGACGATGTTCTGATACGTCACCGAGGCGACCGTGTTGCCGAACAGGTGCTGGTCGTTCTGCACCACGAACGACACCTTCGCCAATTTTCCTGCCAGTTCGATCTTTTCGACCCGCCCGACACGCACGCCTGCCATCCGGACGTCGTCGCCTTCGCGCAGTCCGTACACGTCGGTGAACATCGCGGCGTACGGGGTGGTGGGACCGGCCACGTCGCGGCGCAGCGTGACGTACACCAGCCAGGTCAGCGTCATCGCCACGACCATGAACAGCGACAGCCCGATCAGTGGGGCGCGAAACTTCATCAGTTGCCTCCCGGCGCTTCGGCGGGCAGCAGCGGTGGGAGTGCCGGAGGTACCGCTGGCGGTGGCCGGTCGGCGGGATCGGCGGTGCCCGGCACCCGGGGGAAGGGTGGTGCCCACCACGGTGTCGGCGGATTCGGGTCGGCCAGGTTCGGGTTCGGATTGATCAGCGGCGGGCCGACCGCGACGAGATTGCCGTCCGGGCCGACGACGGTGCCCGGCGTCGGGGCCAGATCCTTGGGCGGCTGGTAGTTCTGCGGCAGCAGCATCTCGGGAAGGTCCGGCCGCACCACGATCTCCGGTGCGGTGTAGCAGCTCGGACCCAACAGCTGGCCATAGCGCGGGCAGTCGGCACGGGTGTAGGAATAGCTCGGCGTCAGCGACAGGTTGACGCGCATGTTGCCGGTATCCGATTCGGGCATCCACACCTCGTCGAAGAACTTGTGGGACAGGCCGTTCAGCTTCGTGAACACCGGCACGAACTTGCCTGCGTTCATCGCGAGACTGCCCAGCACCGGGGTGAGGTGATTGGTGATCCCGGTGAGCTGATCGATGTGGTTGTCGATCGCAGTACGCGTGGTGCCCAAGGTGTGCTGGCCGCCGGTGAGCAAAGTAGTGAGGGCTGAGCGCTTTTCGGCGAGCACCTGCATGGGTTCGACGGCCTGGTGTAGGGCGTCGACCAGATCGGGTGCGGTGTCGGCCAATCCGTGCGTCGCGTCGATCAACGCGGACACCGTCGACGGCCCCTGGTCGGTGCTGACGATCGAGTTCAGCTGGTCGAGCAGCCGGTTGAGCTGGGCGCCGCTGGTGAGCAGCTTGCCCCGGCGGTTCTCGGTTGCGGCGTTGACAGCGGCCAGGATTCCCACGCTGCGGTCCTCGCGCCCGCGCCCGGTAGCGGCCAGCACATCACGCAGCTTGCTGATGGTGGTCTGGAACAACACGGTCGGCAGTGCGGTGTCCTCGGGGATGTGCTCGCCGGCGCGGATCGCCGGGCCCGCCCCGGCGGCGACCAGCTGCACCGACGACACCGCGAACACGTTGGAGGGCACGACCCGCGCGGTCACCGAAGCCGGAATCGAGCCTGCGTATTCGGGTTTCAGGTCGATGTGCACGTAATTGGGATGGCCGTTGGCGGCGGGGATCACATTGTCGACCGCGCCGACCAGCACACCGTGGTACTTCACATCCGACTTCTGTGGCAACCCGTCACCGACGTTGAGCAGGTCGGCGACCACCCGGACGTAGTTGGTGAGCTTGCCGTTCGACTTCGCCAGCAGGAGCGTGGTGACCAGCGCCGCTACCAGCAGCACCGCCAGCCCGCAGAACATCAGCTGCCGCTCCGAGGGGCCGCGCCCGTCCAGGTCAAAGGAATTCGCCATCTATCCGCCGAATCTCGCTCCGGCGTCGACGCTCCACAGCGCCATGGTCATTAGCATGTTCACAACGATCGTCACCGTGATTGCGGCGCGCATCGCGTGCCCGGCGGCGATGCCGACGCCCTCGGGTCCGCCGCTGGCGTAGAAGCCGTAGTAGCACTGGATCGTCGAGGCGATCCAGACGAAGACGACTGCCTTCAGCAGCGAGTACAAGACGTCGGTGCCGGACAGCATCAGCGTGAAGTAGTGCAGATAGGCGCCGTTCGAGCCGCCGCTGATGACCTCGACCACGATCTGGGTGGTCAGGTAGCTCACCGCCAAACACAAGACGTAGAGCGGGATCACGGCGACGACCGAGGCCATGAGGCGGGTCGTGACCAGATAGGGGATGGGCCGGATTGCCAACGAGTCGAGTGCATCGATCTCTTCGGCGATCCGCATCGAACCCAGTTGGGCGGTGAACCGGCAGCCGCCCTGCGTCGCGAACGCCAGGGAAGCGGCGATGGGTGCGAGCTCGCGGGTGTTCACCAAGGACGAGATGATCCCGGTCGCCGGCCCCAGGCCGAGCAGGTTCAAGAAGTTGTAGCCCTCGATGCCGACGAGCGCGCCGACCGTGATGCCGAGGACCAGCGCCACTCCGGCGGTGCCGCCGCCGACCACGAGTGAGCCGTTGCCCCACGCGATATCGGAGAGCAACCGGGCGAATTCAGTGCGGTAGTGGCGCAACACGATTGGCACCGCCGCCACCGCGCGGATGAAGAACACCAGCATGTGTCCCAGCCGAAGGATCGGCGATGACAACGTCCTGATGAACCGGGCCCACAGGACCCGGAACGGGCTGTAGGTCGACGCTGTCACGTCACAGCCCCACTCGCGGGAACAGCATGTTGTACAGCTGGCTGATGACGACGTTGACGATCATCAGGATCAGGATCGATTCGACGACAGCGGCATTGACCGAGTTGGCTACGCCGGTCGGGCCGCCTCGGGTGGACAGGCCCTTCTGACTGGACACCACCGCGACGATCGCGCCGAACACCACGGCCTTGAGCAGGGCCAGCACCATGTCGCCCGGTGTGGTGAACGACGCGAAGGTCGCCACGAAGCTGCCGGGGGCGCCGTTCTGGAAATACACGTTGAACAGGTAGCTCGCCAGGAACCCGACGAAGCACACCACGCCGGTGAGGGCGACGCCGATCATGATCGCCGCGGCGAAGCGGGGGACGACGAGGCGGCGGATCACCGAAACTCCCATCACCTCCATGGCGTCGATCTCTTCACGCATGGTGCGCGAGCCCAGGTCGGCGGTGATGGCCGAGCCGACTGCGGCCGCCATCAGGATCGCCGCCACCAGCGACGCGGCCTGGCGGATCACAGCCAGACCGCTGGCCGCACCCGCCAGTGAGGTGGCGCCGACCTGCCCGGCAAGCATGGCGAACTGAATCGACAACGTCACCCCGACCGGCAGTGCCACCAGCACGGTGGGCACGACGGCCGTCCCGGCCATGAAGGCGCCCTGACGGATGAACTCCTTGAACGGAAAGCGGCCGGTCACCAGGTCAAGAATCAAGTACTGGAGGGTTCTCACCCCGAGAACGAACTGGTCACCGACGGTCGTGAGTGAAGCGAGCGGATGTCGCTTCACATAACCGACGGTCCAGTTCTCGATGACCCGCACCCCGCCGGGGGTGGGGGTGGCGACCGTGGACGGCTCGCGATCAGCTATCGTCACGGTCTCGCACCGTCATCTGCAACCGCGCTGTCGTTTTTGTTCCAAATAGGTTGAACCCTATGCACTTCGGCAAGCAACGAGACGACGCTGGCGATGGAGCTTGCGCTGGCCCACCGTCGCGTTGAGTCCGAGACTCGCGTTATCGACGTCCCCCTGCTTGTCGTCACCGTAGGACGCGGTCGCTTCGGCCGTCAAGAAAATGGAGAATATTCATTAACATAATCGCCGCTATCGTGTGCACGATGTAAACCGCAGATCCCTTCGTGCCCCTGGGCAATTCCATAAAGTTGGCTTGTGTAAAGCGAACGTCATGTTCATCATGCCGCACATCCACTGGCTATCGAGGCTGTCCGACGCTCATAGATCGAGGACGATGCGCAGTGCGGCATCAACGCGGCGCATCTCATCGAAGCTTAGGAACCCGACGCTCGTGCCGAGTCGGCCCGGGTCGACTGCGGCGGCCTGTTCGGCAAGCACACGGGTGTTCACGCCGCCGATGTCAACTTCGGGACGAAAGCTGGCGGCACGAGCCGACGTGGATGTTGGTGCAACCAGCCACGTCGACAGGGGCAGTTGATCTGACTGGACGACTACGGCGTAGCGGGAACCGGACTGCTCGCGACCGCGACTCCCCCGCGGGGCACGCAACTGAAAGACCTCACCACGCACGCAACGTCTCCATGTCGCGCAGCACCTGCATGGCTTCAGCGCGGTCGGACTCGTCTTCAGCAAGCCTTTCCGCCTCGGCGCGAATCGCCGCGCCGGCCTTCCGTCGTGCAGCATCGATAAGAGCAGATCGAACGGCTACGGACACGGCGGTTCCATCTTTGGTCAAGATCTCCAGCGCCTTCGATGTGTCTTCGTCGGGCCTGAAGGTGACTGTGTCAGCCATTGCAACAGCGTACGACATTTTGTAAGACGCCCGCTGGATCCACGTGATCTGGTCGATCTGGAGTACGACAGCGCTCCGGGCAATGCGGGCCCCTCGGATGCCGTGCTCGATGTCGCCCGCAAGTAGGCCGCCGCCGTCGCGGCGGGATTGCCTGGCTAGACCGGATCCGGCAGCGCCAACCTCAGGATGCTCCGCTGGGTCTGCAGGAACTGGCTCAGCAGCGGGCCCGTGGTGTACGGCAGTCCGTAGGCGTCGCAGAGCGCTCGCACCCGCGGGGCGATGGCGGCGTAGCGGTTGCTCGGAAGGTCAGGGAACAGGTGGTGCTCGATCTGGTAGCACAGGTTTCCGCTCAGAAACCCGAGCATTCGTCCGGCCGTGAAGTTCGCGCTCCCCAGCATCTGGCGTAGGTACCACTCGCCCTTGCTTTCCTCCTTGATGGCGTCGAGCGTGAATGTCGCGACGCCGTCGGGAAAGTGCCCGCAGAAGATCACCGCGTAGGCCCAGAGGTTGCGCAGGATGTTGGCTGCGACATTGGCCGTCAACGCCCGTCGCCAGCGAGATCCGTTGAGCGCGGGGACCAACACGTAGTCCTTGAGGACCTGGCGCCTGATCTTGCCCTTCAGTGCTCGTGTTTGGGCGTTGCGCTCCTCGGCGCTTGCCGCGCGCTCATGGTCGGAATGCAATCCGTGCAGCGCGATGCCCCACTCGAAGATGACGGCCAGCAGGGCATTGCGAAACGGTTGCATCAGATTGCGCGGCCGCCAGGCGACGTCGCGGGTCACCCGCATGATGCCGAAGCCGAGGTCGTCGTCGAGGTCGACCACGTTGGCGAACATGTGGTGGCGGTAGTTGTGCGAGTACCGCCACTGCGACGTCAGCCCGGCCATGTCCCACTCCCAGGTAGTCGAGTGGATTTCGGGGTCGTTCATCCAATCCCATTGACCGTGAGCAACATTGTGGCCGATTTCCATGTTCTCGATGCTCTTGGCCACCGCGAGCGACACCACGCCCAGCGCCCACCCCGCCCGTGATCGGCTGCCGAAGATCAGCAGCCGCGCGCCGGCATCCAACGCTCTCTGGAACTTGATCGTTCGGCGAATGTAGGCAGCGTCGCGCGCGCACCGGGAATCCTCGATCTCGGTACGGATCGCATCGAGTGCCGAGCCGAGGGCGTCGACCTCGTGCCGGCTCAGGTGGGCATAGTCGGCGACGTCTGTGATGGCGATGAGTGAGTCCTCGAAAAGGCTACCGTTGCGTGGTTGGGCGGCAACGGCGTTGGGAGGATATGCCCGACCTGAGCGGATGCTCACGGAGCCGCGAAAATGGGGCGCCGATTCGGGCCGGCTGCGGGTGCCAGCAGGTCGAGCCTACCCGTCCGGCGAAGTGGCGGCATTGTCGCCAGGAGTGGGCAAATCCACGCATTGGGGAGCCGACTAGGGAAGGGTGGAGGGATGGCTGCGGGCATGTCACGCGCCGCACCAGCCTTTCAAGCCTGGTCCGGCTGATTTGACGATCCAGGACGAGTTGATTGCGGCCCTCGACGGCCAGCATGGAGTGAAGGCCGCCGACCGGCTTTGTGAGGCGTGCGTGCTGCTGCTCGACGTTGATGCAGCGGCGATTTCGCTTGTTTTCGACGGCGCGAACGCGGGAACGCTGGGGTCCAGCGGCAACTCCGCGCGGATGTACGACGAGTTGCAGTTCACCTACGGCGAGGGGCCGTGTCTGGACGCGGTCAATCTGCGCGCTCCGGTGGTTGTCGTCGACCTTGCCCATCCCGGTGAGGCGCGCTGGCCCAGTTATGGACGGGCCATGCTGGAGTATCGGATTCGAGGGGTCTTCGCCATGCCGGTCCTGGCGGCCGGCGAGTACATCGGTGCCCTCGACCTGTTCCGGGCGGAGCCGGGCACCTTGGTGGGTGAACAGTTCGCGGGTGCGGCCGTCGCCGCGGAGCTGGCCGGCATTCCGGTACTGGATCTGCTCGCCGGCGACTTACAGGCCGCCGTCGACGATCCCACCAGCAATGCGTGGGCGGAGCTGTGCATGTTGAGCCGCGCCGAGGTCAGCCAGGCAACCGGGATGCTGGTGGCGCAACTGGATGTCGACCCCACCGAGGCGCTGGTGCGGCTGCGCGCGCATGCCTACGCCGCCGGCCGCAGCGCTACCGACGTCGCCCGCGACATCATCGAGCGGCGGTTGAGACTGGAGACGGACCGATGACGGACGACAACGACAACACTCGCGAAACCCGCGTGCTGAGCGCGGTGGTATCGCTGGTCGACAGCCTGCTCGACGACTTCGACGTCGTTGACCTGCTCACGGAACTGACCGAACGCTGCGCAGAGCTGCTCGACATCGCCTCGGCGGGCTTCCTCCTCGCCGATCCTCTGCAACAACTCCATCTGCTGGCCGCCACCTCTGAGCGGACGCGCGAGATCGAACTGTTCCAGCTGCAGGCCGAAGAGGGGCCCTGCATCGAGTGCTACCGCACCGGCGAGCCGGTTCTGGTCGCCGACCTCGGCAGCCAGATCGACCGGTGGCCGCGGTTCGTCCCGGCCGCGACAGAGGCGGGCTTTGCGTCGGTGCATGCGTTGCCGATGCGGGCGGCCGGCTCCGTGCTCGGAGCGCTCGGTTTGTTCGGCACCAGCCCCGGCGAACTCAGCGAGGCGGATCAGCTGGTCGGTCAGACCCTCGCGCACATCGCGTGTGTGGCCGTCCTGCAGGAACTTCCCCCCACACCCGCCACCTTGGTGTCGCCGCTGCGCTCGGCTATCACCGGCCGCGTTGTCGTCGAGCAGGCCAAGGGGTTTGTCAGCGAGGTGCTCGGCGTGACGATGAATCAAGCGTTCCGGCTGCTGCGCACGCACAGCCGGGCACGTGGCGAGCACCTGACCGATGTGTCGCGGCGGTTGATGAGGGACCGGGATACCCGGCCGGAGTTGATCCGGGCGCTAACCGAACTCGTCCGCAGCCAGGGGTGAGCACGTCGCGTTACTGACGTGCCCGAGCCCGTCGGACCGCCTCGTCGACGATCTGCTCGGCCACGTCAGCGAGTTTGACGTGCTCCCGCTGGCTGATGCGGGTCAGCCGGTCGAACGCATCTTCTGCGGTGCCGCCCGAGCGACTGCGGATGATGCCGATCGCCTGGTCGATCACCGCGCGGCTGCGCAGAGCGTGCTGCAGTTGCGACGTGCGAAGTTGGGTACTGGCCAGCAGTTGCGCATTGTAGACGGAAACCGCTGCGGGACTGGCGAATTGGCTTCCCAGCTGGACGGCGTGCTCGGTGAAAGCGTCCTTGCTATGGGCATAGGAGTTGATGGAGCCGACGACACGATCACCGACGGTCAACGGCATGGCCAATACAGAGTGAACACCCATGCGCGCCACGGACCCGCCGAACCGGGGCCAGCGACGGTCACTTCCCAGCGACCCACTGACCGCCGGGCGCCGGGTTTGAATGCAGGTGATGCACGGCCCCTCGCCGAGCTTGTCGTATTGCAGGGTATCGATGGTCTGAACGAAGTCCGCAGTCACCGACCACGCCTGGATACGTATCTGGTCGTCGCCGGCGTCGGCGTCACGGGGCCGAATCAAGGTCACGCCGGCGCCGTCGGCGTTTGGGATCGCCTGTACCGCGAATTGCGCTACCTGCCTGAGTATTTCATCGACACTGCAGGCGTCCGCGACGATCCCGGCCAAACCGGTGAGCCCGGCGCTGAGGTCCAGTTCGTCGGCCTGGAGCTGGGCGGCGGTGAGTTCTGGTTCCGGCGGCGGCTTGCGGTCCGGTTGCGCGTCGTAGTCGTCCATCACCTGTTCTCCTGAGCGGTAAATCTACCCGCTATCGCTCAGGTGACCAGTGCAAGTGCGTGCGCGCGTCGCAACTTGCCCGACGGCGTCTTCGGGATGATTCCAGGAGCGAGGACCACCACGTTGCGTGGCCGGGCGTTGACCTCCACCACCACCTCGTGGACCACCTGGTGCTCGATGCGGCGCACCTCGTCGTGGTCGTCGAAAGCCTTGGACTCCACCGCAACTGCGAACGATTCCCGGGAATGCCCGGCGTCGAGTCGGACGGCCACCGCGCAGCCGGGCCGCACTCCGTCGACGCGGGCCGCGGCACGTTCGATGTCGGTCGGATAGATATTGCGCCCAGCCATGATGATGACGTCCTTGAGCCGGCCGCAGACGACGATCTCGTCGTTCTCGGTGAGGTAGCCCAAGTCGCCGGTGTCATACCAGCCCTGGTCGTCCTGCGCCGAGATGAACCCGGCCACCGTGGTGTATCCGGGTGTGACCGGTTCGCCGCGGAGTTGGATCACGCCGACGCCGCGCGCGCTGAGCACGCCACCGTCTTCGTCGATGATGCGGGCTTCGAGCCCGTTCAGCAGGCGGCCGAGTGTCACCAGGCGCCGGGTGTTGCCTCGGGTTGCCGGCACGGCGCGGTGCAGGACGGCCAGCAGATCGGCGTCGATCTCGTCGACGGTCATGCCTGCGCCGCAGGCGGAGAAGGATGCCGCAACGGTGGTTTCGGCCATGCCGTAGGCGGGCAGGATCGCCTCGGGTTGCAACCCGTGGGGGGCGCCGGCCGCACACAGATCCTCGACGTCGGCGGGATCGACCTGTTCGGCACCCGACAGCGCCCATCGCAGTGACGAGAGGTCGAAGTCGCCTGGCTCGGCCAGACTGCGCAGCCTCTTCGCCAGGAGGTTGTAGGCGAAGTTGGGGGCCGCGGTCATCGTCGCCTTGTATTTGTCAATCAGCTTGACCCACAACAAGTTATCGCGGAGGAAGTCCATCGGGGTGATCTTGATCAGCTCGACACCGAAGTACATGGGCACGGTCAGGAAGCCGGTCATGCCCATGTCGTGGAAACAGGGCAACCAGCTGACGATCACGTCGGTATCCAGGTCGACTTTGGCGCCGAGGAACATCGCCTCGGCGTTGGCCACGACATTGGCGTGGGTGATCTGAACTGCCTTGGGAGAGCCGGTCGAACCTGAGGTCAGCTGCATCAGCGCGAGGTCGTCGCCGCAGGTCTCGACGGGACGCACCGGGTCCGCTCGCAGCAGTTCACTGGCGATCACCACCCGCATCCCCCGCTCGGCGAGAAGCGGCGCGGCAGGCAGGAACGGCTCGCCGACGACGACGGCTTTTGCGTCGATCGTGTCGAGGACCGCGGCGGTCTCCTCCGCCCAACGCTGCAGATCGGTGCGTGGCGTGGGCTGGTGCAGCATGGTGACACTGGCGCCTCGAATCCAGACGCCCTGCGCGGTCGGCGCGATGTCGACGGGAAGTCCAGCGAGCACGGCAACGGCATCGCCGTGCCCGACACCGGCCGCCGCCAGGCCACCGGCGATCCGGCAGGCGCGCGCGTGCACCTCAGCCCAGGTATGCCGCACGGGAGCGTCGGGCTCTCCGGTGGTCATACCTTTCATGCTCCACCGGGCATTCCGGAACATCGTCTCGGTGAACTGGCTCATCGAGTCTTCCTTCTGCGGGCCACGCAACGATATGACCTGCGATGTTGTGGCCGCAGGCGGATTGCGGCGGGTGCCTGGGAGATCAGCGTTTGTTGGGCCACGCGCCCCGAATGGGCGCCAAAACAACAGGTCGGCTTACGTCGGGCCGGGATGCCCGTTCAGCGGGGAGTTCAGATCGCCGCCGTGACGTGTCCGAGAAGCTGGTGGGTCAGCCGCATTGACCGTACCGCGCCACGCGGCTCGGGGTTGAAGGCTCGCAGGCCATAACCCGACCTGTGTTTTCCTCCCGCTGACCGGGCGGTATCCCTGGCAAAGGTGATGTAGCTTCAATCGACGGTCAGGGCGCTGCCAAGGAGTGGATGGTGGATGCGACACCATTTGGGCACTATCAGCTGCAGGAGCTGATAGGTCGCGGCGGCATGGGCGAGGTCTACCGGGCCTACGACACCAAGACCGACCGCGTGGTCGCCCTCAAGGTGCTCCCGCACCGGCTTGCCGAGGATGTCGTATTCCAGCAACGTTTCCGGCGGGAAGCGCAGGCGGTGGCCGCCCTCAACGAACCGCACGTCGTCCCCATCCACGGGTTTGGTGAGATCGACGGCCGGTTGTACCTGGATATGCGCCTGATCGACGGCCGCACCCTGGACGCAATCCTCTCTGACGCGGGTAAGCCGCTGCTGCCCCCGTTGGCGGTCGACATCGTCGAGCAGGTCGCCGCCGCGCTGGACGCCGCCCACGCGGCCGGCCTGATCCACCGCGACGTCAAGCCCTCCAACGTCCTGATCACCGCCCGCGATTTCGCGTACCTCATCGACTTCGGGCTGGCTCGTACTGCGAGCGAGGCGGGGTTGACGACGGCCGGAAGCACGCTGGGGACCCTGGCCTATATGGCCCCGGAGCGGTTCAGCGGTGGCCAGGCCGATCTGCGATCCGATGTCTACGCCCTGACGTGCGTGCTCTACGAATGCCTCACCGGCTCGCGGCCCTACCCCAACGACAGCCTGGAACAGCAGATCGCCGGGCACATGACCACGCCCGCCCCGCGCCCGTCCGACAAAGACCCGAGGCTCGCGGCATTCGACGACATCATCGCCAAGGGCATGGCCAAGAAACCCGCCGAGCGCTACCGGAGCGCCGGTGAGCTGGCCGCCGCCGCACGCCAGGCGTTGACGACGCGGGTGCGCAAGGTCGGTGGGTCGGGGCGTCACTCGCTGGCCGCGGCACCGCAGTCGCACCGCCGGCGAAATTTGTTCGCGGTTGGAGGTGCGGTGCTGTTGCTGGCCGCCGCGGGGATCGGCGCCTGGAAGTGGCAAGCATCAGACAACCGGTCCAGTGGTGCGACCAGTCTGGCCGGCACAGCGTCCAGCTCGGAGCCCACGCCGCCCGCGATGGGCGCGGTACCGTCGATCGCGGCCACCGTTCCGCAAACGATCCGGGATTCCGGACGGCTGATCGTCGGCGTCAACATCCCTTATGCACCAAACGAATTCATCGATGCCGACGGCAAGGTCGTCGGGTTTGACGTCGATCTGATGAATGCGGTGGCCCGCACGCTCGGGCTGACACCGGAATACCGCCAGACCGCCTTCGAGGCGATCATCCCGTCGGTGCGCGCGGGTGACTTCAACGTCGGCATGTCCTCGTTCACCGACACCAAGGAACGAGAAGCGGCGGCCGATTTCGTCACCTACTTCACGGCAGGCACCCTGTGGGCGCAGCGCCCCGGGGTGGCGATCGACCCCGATAACGCGTGTGGGCTGAGAGTCGGTGTGGCCTACCCGTCTCTGCAGGAGTCCGAGGAGCTTCCGGCCAAGAGCGACGCTTGCGTGGCGGCCGGTAAGCCACCCATCAAGAAGGTCATCTACACCCGCCAGGACGATCTCAACACCGCACTGATGGCCGGCGAGGTCGATGCGATGTCGGCCGATTCACCCGTCACCGGGTTCGCCGTCAAGACCAGCGGCGGACAGCTCGAGGCCGCGGGCTCGGTGTTCGACTCGGCGCCCTACGGCTGGCCGGTGGACAGGGACTCCGGCCTGGCCCGATCGCTACAGCTGGCGCTGCAGCATCTGATCGAGACGGGGGAGTACCGCACCATCGCCACGATGTGGGGCGTGGAGAAGGGCATGATCGACAAGCCGGCGATCAACGGCGCCGTGCGCTAGTCCTCGTCGTCGATGACGTGCACGGCGGCCTCCTCGGCCGATGCCGCGCCACCATCGATGCCGACGTCGGAGGCGAACAGCTCGGAGTCGTCGTCCTCGCCGAATCCCTCGTTGGTGGCCACCAGCCGGCCCGAGCGCGCCCGGCCGACCTCGTCGTCCTCGGGGAACTCCGACTCGTCGTCGGAGTCGTCTCCGTCCAGCTCGTCGAGCACGTTGCCCAGCCGGGACACCGGGTCGGGTTCCTCCTCGGCCAGCAGCTCGTCGAGGGTTTCCGGGCCGGGGTGGTCCAGGTTCGTGCGTGCATACGGTCGTTCCGGCGGTGAGATCCCCTCGTCGAGGATGTCGTCGACCCCGCGGTCGACCAGGGTGTCCTCGGGTTGGAGCTGGTCGTCGTCCTCGACGCTGTAGCCGCCGGTGTCAGTGCTGTTGTCCCAAGTGCTCACCAATCCAGAATGTCACGGGTCTCGCTCAGCAGCAGGATGCTGGCCAAGCTCACCGCAGTGCATCCGGCCATCATCGCGGTGATCGCCCAGCTGCCCGACGAGCAGAGCAGCATCGGGGAGAGCACCGGGGGCAGCGCGCCGCCGAGGATGCCGCCGATGTTGTAGGACAGGCCGACGCCCGTGTAGCGGTAGCGGGTGGCGAAGATCTCGGGGATAAATGCGGCCAAGGGCCCCATCATGATTCCGATGATGGCGTAGGTGCCGATGATGGCGATGGCGTAGCGGATCGGGTCACCGGATTGCACCAGCGGGAACAGGATCAGCGTCCAGGGCAGGGCCAGGGCGGAGCCCAGGGCCAGCACGCGGCGGCGACCGTAGGTGTCACTGAGCGTTGCCGAGGCGGCGACGAACGCGATCGAGCACAGGCCGCCGACCACGCCGACGAGCAAGATCAGGTCTTCGTCGTAATGCAGATGTGTGGCAGCGTAATTGGGGAAATAGGTGCCGGCCTGAAAGGCCAGCATGAACATGGCGATGACGGCTCCGGCGGCCAGTACGACCTCGCGCCCTTGTGTGCGCACCGCTTCGGCGATCGGGACACCGACGGGTCCTTCGGCGGCCGACTCGGCGAAGACCGGGCTCTCCTCGACGTGCAGCCGGACGTAGATCGCGACGGCCAGCAGGACGGCGCTGAGTAGGAATGGGATCCGCCAACCCCATTGCAGGAAGGCGGAATTGGCGTCGCCGAAGGCGCTGTGCACGCCGAGGAACACCAGGTTGGCCAGCACCAGGGCGGTACCCAGGCCCAGCTGGGTGAACATGCAGAAGTAGCCGCGGCGACCGCGCGGGGCCTGCTCGGCGCTCATCAGCGCGGCGCCGGCCCACTCGCCGCCGACAGCGAAGCCTTGCAGCAACCGCATGGCGATCAGCAGCAGCGGGGCGGCCACGCCGATGGTGTCGGTGCTCGGGATGAGCCCCACGCCAACGCTGCAGGCGCCCATGATCACCAGCGTGGACACCAGTGCGTTCTTGCGCCCGATGCGATCGCCGAAGTGGCCGAACACCGCCGCGCCGAGCGGGCGAGACAGGAAGGCCGCCGCGAATGTGCCCAGGGAGGCGATCGTGGCCATCAGCGGGCTCAGATGCGGGAAGAAGACGACCGGAAACACCAGGGCAGCGGCGGTTCCGTAGATGAAGAAGTCGTAGTACTCGATCGCCGAACCGACGTAGCTGGCGAGCGCGACGCGACGGGCGCGAGTGCGGACTACCTCGAGTGTTTCCATGTGGCAATCGTCACCATCTGCAGATGGTGCGGGTATCCGCTAGCCAGCCCATCTTGATGGTTGATCGCCCTGCCCACCGATCGGGGGACAACGGCCTGCGCTTACCTAAGCGTCGTTGCCCGCTGCCAGTAGCTCATCGACGGAGGACGTGTTGTCGGGAGCAGAGGCGGCCATCATGATGGCGTGCGCGCGGTCGGGATCTGTCGCGGCCGGCACGACCAGAAGGACGACCTCCCTGCGGTTCAATCCCTGGACTTGGACGGTGTTGCTCGGCTGGCGTTGGTAGCCGCCGAGGCGGACAAATCGGTCGCCGATCGGCATCTTGGTGCGGGCCTTCACCCACTCCGTCATCTTGTAAAGGACGTAGCTGATGGGGCCGAGTCGAACCGACAAGACCGCGAGCAGATCTGGAACTTCTGCCTCCAGGTCATCGCTATGCGGCCACCACGCCCCGTCGACACGACCGGTCAGAGGACCTTTTGGCTTCAGTCTCAGGCGGGGTGTGTGTTGCGGTGGCGGCTCTTTCCAGCCAACGGACGGGCGAGCGTCTGGTTGCGTCATAGGACGCTCCTGTCTGCGGCCGGGAACCCGGCCATTGGCGCCAACGCGCGGAGCCCTTGGAGGCGTTCGGCATCTTAGCCGAAAATTATTGTGCGCCTGGGCAAATCGAAGCTATCGGCTGAAAAGCTACTCAGCGATGCTTGGTGTTCAGAAGGTTGTCGGTCGAACTGCCGTCGGATTTGGCGCGCTTGTCCGCGCGTTTCTCCTTCAGAGACTTGCCGGCCTTCTTCGTCATGGACTGGCGAGGGGATTTGTCTGCCACGTGAGGCCCTTCGATAGGGGGCCTGTCTACGGTCCCGATGTCAACGACTCTACGCGCGAATGCCCGCCGGTAGTCGGCACTGGTCAAAAGGGATGCCAAAGTACAGTGACCAGGATGGCGGGGTTCGATCAGATCGGTTCTGACGACGCGAACCTTCGCGCCGGGATCGGCGATCTGGCGGGTCTGGTCGCGGGCAGTCGCTCGCTGTCCGAATCGCTCGCGGAGGTAGCAGGATTCGCGGTGCGTGCGATACCGGGGGCAGACGGTGTCGGGGTGGCGTTGTTCCGGCCCGCGCCGGACGACACGGTGGAAGCGTCGTCGGCCAGTGCCCCAGTCGTCGAGGAGATCGAGCGGATCCAGTACGTCATCCTCCGCGAGGGACCCGCGCTCAGCGCGGTGCGGGAACGCCGCCCGGTGCTGTCCGACTCGTTGGGCGGTGAACAGCGGTGGCCTCGATTCGGTCCGCGGGTGGGAAGACTCGGTGTGCACAGCGTGCTCGCGCTGCCCCTGGTGGTGGCCGATCGAGTCGTCGGCGCAATCAGCGTGTACGCCAACGACAAAGATGCGTTCGGTGAGCGTGCCGTCGAGCTGGGCGAGCTGTTCGCCGGGCCGGCCGCGGTCGCCGTGCACAACGCGCAGGTCCTCGCGCACGCGCAAGTGCTGACCGCGCGCTTGCAAGCGACCCTGCTGACCCGGCCGGTGATCGATCAAGCCGTTGGCCTCATCCGGGGCCGGACCGGGCGTAGCGCCGAGGAGGCGCTGAGCCACCTGCGGGCGACCAGCCAAGCCGAACACCGCAAGCTCGTCGACGTGGCTCAGAGCCTGGTTGACGAGGCAGTGCGCCGTGCCCGCGCCCGCACACCCGCTGGTCCCGGGGTGTAGCGTTGGTGCTGTTGGAAACCCAGCCAGTCCGGAATAAGTCAGCCGTCCGCCGCTGAACTTGCCGAGCAATCGCTCACGCCGGACACGTCGGTGACAACCGCCAGGCGGGATCACCTTGAGTTTTTTGTCCGCACTTCCATCGCTGACGCCTGCCGTCGTTCCGTATCAGGGAATTTCCCGCGTCCCGAACATCGGAATTCTCAGTACGTATCCGCCGACACGATGTGGGCTGGCCGCCTTCAGCGCCGCCCTGTCTGAAGGACTGCGTGCCAACGCTGCTCGTGTCGATGTGGTTCGGATCGCCGACGGAGCGCCCAGCGAGGACGTCGCAGTCGTCGGGGAGTTGGTCAACGGGGTGCCGGCATCGGTGGCAGCCGCTGTCGAGCTGCTGAATCGATCCGACGTTGTCATCGTGCAACACGAATACGGCATCTATGGCGGAGCCGACGGAAACGAGATCGTCGACATCATCCGCGGGTTACGGGTGCCATCGATCGTTGTCGCTCACACTGTGCTCAAAGCGCCTACGCCACAACAGCGTTGGGTGCTGGAAACAATCGCGGCAGAGGTCGATCAGGTCGTCGTGATGACGGCCGCGGCGCACGCGCGACTGTGCGAGGGCTACGACATCGACCGTCGGAAGGTCACCACGATCCAGCACGGGGCAACCGTGGCCGCCAATGTCCAGGTGAAGCGCTCCGGGCGCCCCACACTGTTGACCTGGGGTCTGTTGGGGCCGGGCAAGGGCATCGAGCGAGTCATCGACGTCATGGACTCGCTCCGCGAGCTTCCCGGGCGCCCCCGCTACCTGATTGCCGGCCGTACGCATCCCAAGGTTCTCGCCGCTGACGGCGACGCCTACCTCGATTCCCTTCGGGAACGGGCGATATCCCGCGGTGTCGCGGACTCGGTGAGTTTCGACCCCGCCTACCGGGACACCTTGGCGCTCAGTGCGATGGTGCAGTCCGCCGCGGCGGTGGTCTTGCCGTACGACTCCACCGACCAAGTCACCTCGGGTGTTTTGGTCGACGCGATCGCCAATGGACGTCCGACGGTGGCAACCGCATTCCCGCACGCTGTCGAGCTGCTCGGTGACGGTACCGGGATCGTGGTATCGCACGATGATACGGATGCCCTGAGGTCCGCCCTGCATATGGTCCTGACACAGCCACGGCTGGCCGGAAGTATGGCGGCAAGGGCGCGCCTCCTGGCCCCTGCGATGGCCTGGCCGGTAGTAGCCAAGGATTATCTGTCTCTGGCACAACGACTTTGCGCCAAGAGGTCGGCTTACGCATGAGCAGCGACATACCGATTCCGGTCTTCGGTCAGCTGCTTCGGATGACAGACCATCGTGGCACCTTCGAGCACGCGTGTCTGGATCAGCCGCGGCCCGAACACGGTTACTGCACCGACGACATGGCCCGCGTGCTTGTCGTCACCAGCCGTCAGCCCGACTCCACCGGCGAGATCAACCGCGTGGCTGGTGTTGCGCTGCGGTTCCTGGGTGAAGCCCAGGCTCTCACCGGCGCCTGCCGGAACCGGATGGACGTCAAGGGCAAGTGGTTGGACGAGCCGAGCCTGGATGACTGTTGGGGTAGATGCCTGTGGGGCCTCGGCACCGCGGTAGCGCGTAGCGACACTGTCTGGGTACGGAAATCAGCGATCGTGCAGTTCGAGCGCGCTGCGCAGGTGCGGTCGTCATCGCCGCGCGCAATGGCGTACGCGGCGCTGGGTGCCGCGGAAGTTCTTTCGGCTCACCCTGATCATCGCGCTGCGCGCAAATTGATCACCGACTATGCGGTTTCGTTGCCCGACCCCAGCGATGATCCTGACTGGCCGTGGCCTGAGCCCAGGCTGACCTACGCCAATGCGGTGCTCGCCGAGGCGATCATCGCCGCGGGCGTCACATTGGAGGCGCCCAATCTCTGGCAACGGGGCCTGGACTTGCTGGGCTGGCTTCTGGACCTCGAAACCTCTGGTGATCACCTGTCGCCGACTCCGGTCGGGGGAAGGGGACCGGGCGAGGTCGGCCCCGCGTTCGATCAGCAGCCGATTGAGGTTTCGAGTCTGGCCGACGCGTGCGCTCGTGCCGCCTCGATCGATCCCGCTGCGAGGTGGAACGACGGAGTGCGCGCTGCCGCGTCCTGGTTCACCGGCGCCAACGACACCGGCCAGGTCATGTGGGACCCCGAGACCGGCGGCGGATTCGACGGGTTGCAGGCCGAGGGCGTCAACCGCAATCAAGGTACGGAGTCGACACTGGCCGTCATCTCGACGTTGCAACACGCCCAGCGAATCTCCTTGCTACAGAGATGACGTCGATGAAGGCCGGCCTCGTCAAACGAGCGGCAGTGCGGTTGACTGCCGATCCGTCACGGGTCGTCACCCGGCTGTTCGTGCCCGGGCAGGAAGGTTTCGAGCACCAGGACTCGCGGGCGGGAGCGGTGCTGGCGCGCATCCTCGCTTTGAGTGAAGACGAGGTCTTGTCTTCGCTAGACGATGTGATCGCTCGATTCGACAGCCGACACCGCAACCTCGGCGACACGTTTCGCCGGCACGCGCGTGAGCTCGCCGATCGACTGCGCCCCGGTGCGCAGGTGTCCGATGCCCGAATGGTGTTACTGGGTGCCGCGTTCACGAGCGAGTATGCGATCGAAGCGGCTGCCCTGTGCAACCCCAGTATCGTGCCGCACTGGGACCAGACCGGGACGGCCGCGGGCAGTCTGCGATTCGTGATGAGTGTGCGGGGCATCGGTGAAGGCCACAAATCCTCGATCGGATTTCGGACCGGTGTGATCGATGCGTCTGGGCAGCCCAAGATCGATCCTCCGGCCGCGCTCGCCACAGTCGGATTGGCGACGCCGACTCTCCTGGACGCGGCGACCTTCCGCCACGAGCTAAGGCGGCTCGACGGCACGGGGGAGGCGGCCAACTACGTCTTCGATGCGCTCGGTGAGAAGTTCAGCCGAGCCGACCTGGAGCGTCGACTGACCGTGCTTGAAGCCAACGTGAGTACCCGCGGACGTGCGCTGGAGACTGTCTCCGAGATTCGGGCCATCGCCGACAGAAGTTACGCAGTCGAATTTCCGCCCCGGATACCGCTTTCCGAACGGGTTCTGTGGCCCGCCACCGAGGCCGAGTCGGTCGGTATGGAAGACGCCCGCTTCGTTCGCTTCGTCGACGACGACGGCTCGACAAATTTCTACGCCACATACACCGCCTATAGCGGGTCGCGGATCAGCCAGCAGCTGCTGACAACGGCCGACTTCCGGTCGTTCACATCGACTCCGATGGTTGGGCGCGCCGCGGCGAATAAGGGCCTGGCGCTGTTTCCGCGCCGCATCAAGGGCCGATACGCCGCCCTCTCGCGGGCTGACCGCGAGTCGAACTCGATCACGTTCTCGGACCGCCCGTTCGTGTGGGCGGACGCGCAACCATTCCAGCGCTCGGTGGCCCCCTGGGAAGTGCTGCAACTGGGCAACTGTGGTTCGCCGATCGAAACCGATTCCGGATGGCTGGTGCTCACCCACGGGGTCGGCGCGATGCGCACCTACCGGATAGGTGCCGTCCTGCTCGATCTCGACGACCCGACGAAGGTGATTGGTCGCCTCCACGAGCCGCTGCTGAGTCCCGCCCCCGACGAACAGAACGGCTACGTTCCCAACGTCGTCTACTCCTGCGGCGCGCTCGTTCACGCCGACACCTTGGTGCTGCCCTACGGGATCGGCGACGCCGCGATCGGTTTCGCCACCGTTCCACTGCCCGATCTGCTGTCGGCACTGCGTGACTGAAGGTCCTGCACCATCATTGTTGACATGAGGCGAGAAGTGGGCGCGCATCTTGAGGTCGAGATCGTCGCCCCGACGACGTTGGAGTTCCAGATCGCTGTCGCGCCGCATCCGGGTACTTCGGTGACCGAGGCGTTGTCATTCGTGTTGGACGGATGCCCGATCTCGGCTCTGGAGATCAGCGGCACGCACGGCAACCGCATCCACAAACTCGACGTCCCGGTCGGCAACCTCAAGGTCGACTACGAGGCGACAGTCACGGGTCGGACCAACCCCGCGCCGGTCACCGAATACGACCTGTCGATGTACCTGCGGCCCAGTCGCTACGCCGAGGCCGACAAGTTCTATGGCTTCGCCGCAACGGAATTCGGTAGCTACCTCGATTCGGAGACCTTGTTGGAGAAGGTGTCGCTGTGGGTGGCCGCCCGGTTGAACTACGTGCCAGGCTCCAGTGATCCGATTGACGGAGCGGTGGATACCTTGCTGGCTGGTGCGGGCGTGTGCCGCGACTACGCACATCTGGTGGTCGCACTTCTGCGGGCCGTCAACGTGCCGGCCCGCGTCGTGTCGGTGTACGCGCCGGGCCTGTTCCCGATGGACTTCCACGCCGTTGCCGAGGCGTACGTGAGCGGCCAGTGGCGAGTGGTCGACGGAACGCTCCTGGCGCCACGGCAGACACTGGTCCGGATTGCCACGGGTCGTGACGCGGCCGACATCGCGTTCCTGGACAACCACAAGGGTTCGATCACGCTGCAATGGCTGGAGGTCATGGCCATCGTGGACGGCGATCTACCCAGGGACTCGATCCACGATCTCGTCTCGATCGGGTGAGCTGGCTAGAGCCGGAACATCTCCCGCGACATCGACGCCTGCTCGACGAAGCTGGCCCGCTGCGGCGGGTAATGCCTTCTCCTGTCCCGGGTTTCACCCTCGGGCTCGGCGAACGCGGGCGCCCGTAGCCAGGCCGCGACGCGGCTCAGGAAGCGTGCCGGCGACAGACCGCCGGTTGCGATGGCGACCACTACCGCACCCGTACCCAGGCCGTGATCTGCGGGGGCATCATGATGCTGGCTCGTGCGGCGGCGATTTCGCGTTGCAGCACCGGCAGCATCTCGTCGGGGGTGGGCACGTCGCCGCCCGTCAGCCCGAGCCCGTCGGCGACCGGATAGACCAACCGCCAGACCTCCACGGCGTAGGTCAACAGGTCGATGTCGTCAGCGCCGCCCATCGGTGCACCGACCGCCATGCGCGGGATGCCAAGGCCGGCTTCCTGAAACAGCGTGCCGAGTTTGGGACCGAACGAGATATCGAGCCCCAGCGATTCGAACGATCGCGCGACCGCGTCGGTGACGGTCCGGAAGGACGGGAGCTCGGGATAGCTGCGGACCGTCGCCATGTCGTTCTCGGCGAAGGCGATGATGCCGCCCGGGCGAACCAGGCCCGCGAGCTGGCGTAGCGCGGCGACCGGGTCGGGGAGATGCATGAGGATCAGCCGCCCGATGACGGCGTCGACGGGCTCCTCCAGCACCAGCTCGTCCAGCGCCGACTGGGTGAACGTCACATTGGTCCAGCCCTGTTCGGCGGCGCGGGAACGGGCCAGGTGCACGATGTCCGCGGCGTCGACGCCCTGCACCGAACCGGTCGGCCCGACGAGTTCGGCGGCCAGGAACGAAACGTCACCAGGACCAGAGCCCACGTCGAGGACCCGCATCCCCGGTTTCAGGCCCGCCATCAGCAACGCGTGTCTGGTGTCCGCCCGGTACACCCGGCCCTGTAGCAGCAGCCGGCGAACCTCACTGTCCTCGTGTCCGAGTGTGTAAGTGGTGCTCATGGATGGTCCTCCGTTCGCTTGACCCTTTCGCGCTAGACTAAATCGTCTAGACGATATAGTCTAGACGATGTGGTCTAGCACACATAAATTGGACGATGTGGTCTAGTCCACTCGGTCTAGTGGTCGGCGAAACCGCCCTATAGTGGAAAAGCCCACCTCAGTGGCGCATATCGAAGGCGGTTCGAATGACAACCCAGGAAGCGGTCCTCCCGCACAAGGAGCGGCTGCTGCGCGCTGGGATCAAGCTGTTCTACGAGAACGGCTTCCACGGGACCACGATCGACGCCGTGCTGGCCGAGGCCGGCGTTCCGAAAGGGTCCTTCTATCACCACTTCGGATCCAAGGATGCGTTCGCTCAAGCTGTTCTCGACCGCTACATCGCGTTCCAGGGCCGGCTGTTCACGACGTGGTTCGCCCGCACCGACCTGTCCACCGTCGATCAGCTGACCGGCTACTTCAACGACATGTCGCAGATCTTCATCAAGTCCGGCTTCCAGACCGCATGTCTGACGGGCAAGTTCTCCACCGAGATGGGCGCGACGTCCGACTACTTCCGGCCGCAGCTGGCCACGCAGATCGGAATGTGGAAGACGCAGCTCTCGACGCTGCTGACGGCAGGGCAGGAGCGTGGTGACATTCGTCGGGATCGCCCCAGCGAGGACCTCGCCGATGCGGTGCTGGCCCTGATCCAGGGCGCGTTTGTGCTGACTTTGTCGACTCGTGACGAGCGCACTCTCACCTCGGTCTGCGCGACGATCAGGGACCTCGTCGAACCGCCGAAGTGAGGTGGTCCGGAGAATCCGGGCGCGCCGCAGAGTAGTGTCGAGGATGGTCCGTTTCGCAGTTTGTCCGCGGATCGACCAATCTGCTGCGTGAGGAACGCCAATGGATCACATCGCTACTGCAGCAGCATTCTTGTGAACGGCATGCGCGGGCCGCGCCGCAGGGCCAGCCCGGTTCGCCTCAGTCTCAACGACATCCTGGGCGGTGACATCGACGGAGCGTGGTGGCCACGCACCGGCTCGTTGGCCAGTGAGCTACCCGACCTCATCGACGTGCTGCACACGCCACTCGGTGAAATCGTCGACATCGATATCAACTGGTCGGCAACCGCGGCGGCGCCGATCCTGGATGCCCATTTCGCGACCGCGATGCGCGCCATGCGGTGGAACGACAGTCGTCAGCGCATCATGGTCATCGTCGGTAAAAACGGCTGCGCGCGATTGCTGGTGATCCCGCATACGACCACCCAGGCGCTGGGCCGAATGGTGATGCGCCGGGCGGCCACCATGCCGCTCGTCGGTGACGACCACGATGTTCCGGAGTATGCGGTGGCCGATCAGGTGATCCGTGCGGCGCGGGCGCAAAGCGCGTCCGCCGCGGCTCGCACGGTGGACAAGCCGGCCGTCGGCGTTTCAGCCGTCGACATTTCCAAGGCATAACCAAAAGCCAAAGGCTGGTACGGCATTGCCGTACCAGCCTTTGGTGGTGGTATTGGGGTTCGATCAGACCGCGGAGACTTGCGTCGCCTGGGGACCCTTGGGTCCCTGTCCTACCTCGAACTGGACACGCTGGTTCTCCTCGAGCGACTTGAAGCCGCTGCCCTGGATTTCCGAGTAGTGGACGAACAGATCCTGATCGCCACTGTCGGGAGCGATGAAGCCGAAGCCCTTTTCGCCGTTGAACCATTTCACAGTTCCCTGTGCCATCTGTCTTTCTTCTTTCTTCAGTTGGATGTCCGAAGACATCCAATGCTTCGTTCCGGCGGGATCGCCGGGACGAAATCTATTTCGTGCCAACCGCCGAGCTCGGTCGGCTGGAGCGACGACGGCCGGGTTGGCCACCGCCATGCTGGCTACCATTGTGCTGGCCGCCATTGCGCTGACCACCACTGCGCTGCCCACCGCTGCGCTGGCCGCCATTGCGCTGACCTCCGCCGGACTGCCCACCACGAGGGGGGCGGCCCTGAGCAGGGGAGCGGCGTTGCGGTGCGGCGGCCGGAACGACTGCCGGCTGCTGGTAGGGAGCGATTTCGCCGACGAGGGCCTGAACTTCTGCCGAGTCGGCCGAAACCTGTTGGGGCGCAACATTGATGCCAGCCTTGCGCAGCAATGCCTGAGTATCGCGGCGCTGCTCGGGCAACACCACGGTAACCACGTCGCCGGCCCGGCCCGCGCGTGCGGTACGGCCCGAGCGGTGCAGGTATGCCTTGTGCTCGGCGGGCGGATCGATGTGCACCACCAGTTCCACGTCATCGACGTGGACACCGCGCGCGGCGATATCGGTGGCGACCAGCACCCGCGCCGTGCCGGCGGAGAATGCCGCCAGGTTGCGGTCGCGTGCCGGCTGAGAAAGGTTGCCGTGCAAGTCAACTGACGGTATTCCGGCCTCGGTCAGCTGCTTGGCCAGCTTGCGGGCGTGATGCTTGGTGCGCAGGAACAGGATTCGACGCCCGGTTCCGGAGGCCAACGTGTGCACCAGTTGCTTCTTGGCGTCGACACTGGCCACGTGGAACACGTGATGGGTCATGTCGGCCACCGGGGACTGGTCCGAGTCGACGGCGTGCGACACCTCGTTACGCAGGAACCGGGTGACCAGCTTGTCGACGCCGTTGTCCAGCGTCGCCGAGAACAGCAGGCGCTGCCCGCCGGCCGGGGTGGCCGCCAGGATCCGGGTGACACCGGGCAGGAAGCCCAGGTCGGCCATGTGATCGGCCTCATCGATCACGGTGACCTGCACGGCGTCGAGGGTGATCAGCCGCTGGCGCATCAGGTCTTCGAGACGTCCCGGGCAGGCGACGACGATGTCGACGCCGGATTTCAGGGCGTTGACCTGCTTGTTCTGCGGCACTCCGCCGAAGATGGTGGTGACGCGCAGGCCGGAGGCCTCAGCCAGCGGCTGCAATGCTGCGGTGATCTGGGTGGCCAGCTCGCGGGTGGGTGCCAGCACCAGACCCGAGGGCCGTGCCGCACTTCGCTTGGTGCCGGCCAGCCTGCTGACCAGCGGAATGGCGAACGCCAGCGTCTTGCCGCTGCCGGTCTTGCCGCGGCCCAGCACGTCGCGCCCGGCCAGGGTGTCCGGCAGGGTCGAGATCTGGATCGGGAAAGGATGGGAAATGCCCTTGTCGGACAGGGCGCGCACCAGTGGTGCGGGCACGCCAAGGTCCGCAAAGGTTGATTCGGTTTGCATGGTGCCTTTCGGGCATCGTGTATGTGGCGAGATTGCCGGGGGGCAAAATCGATCGCCGCGAGACTGCGTGCCTGGGGGCACCGCTTCTGAACTCGGTTCCCGGAATTCCGGAAGTGCCGGTGTAGTGAAGGTGTTCCACGACGTGTTAGCGACTTCATCGTGACGCCAACGTTGTGCCCAAGCATAGCAGTACAAGCGTCACTCGTTTCACATCTACCGTGGTGACGTGGCCGACACCGATCGCGTCCGCTGGGACGACAAATATGCTGGTCGGCCCAGTGGTCCACCCGCCCTTCCCGCCGTGTTCACCGGCTATACCGATGCAATCCCGATGACCGGACATGCGTTGGATGTGGCCTGCGGGGCCGGTTCGGCAGCGGTCTGGCTGGCCGAGCGCGGGCTGACTGTCTGGGGTGTCGACGTCTCAGCCGTCGCGATCGAACAGGCGCGCGAGTTGGCGGATCGCCACGCAGTCAGCGACCGGTGCCGGTTCTCCGTGGCCGATCTCGACGACGGGCTGCCGGCGGGTCCACCGGTCGAGATGATTCTCTGCCATCGCTTTCGGGATCCCCGGCTGTACCCGGCGATGGTGGACCGCTTGACGCCCGGCGGCTTGCTGGCCATCAGTGTGCTCAGCGAGGTCGGTTCGCAGCCGGGGTTTTTCCGAGCCGCGGCCGGGGAACTCGACGTCGCGTTCGCAGATCTACAGGCTCTTGCCGCGGGCGAAGGCGACGGCCAGGCGTGGCTGCTGGCTCGGGTGAAAGGGGATCGGCGATGACCGAGCCGTCACTGATGTTCCCCGGCCGATTCAACGGGCCGCCGGGAAGCGCCAATGGCGGCTATGCCTGCGGTGTGATCGCCGGCCATGTCCCGGCCGATCTGGTCGAGGTGACGCTGCTTCACCCGCCCCCGTTGGACACGGCGCTTCTGGTCGAGGAAACGGGGCCGGTGTACGAGGTGCGCCCGGCCGGCGGGGAACCACTGGCGGCCGCCCGCGCTGTGTGGATCGACTCGACCGTTTAGCGCAGCTTGACCATCCGGGTGGTCGAGCTTTCGTCGAGCTCCACCACATCGGTGCGCGAGCGCAGGAAGTCGCTGAACGACTTGAAGCCCAACGATTTCTCCGAAAACGACGGGTCCATCCGCTTCATCTGCGCCTTGACCGCCGAATTGTGCAGCCAGTCGACGTCGTCCTTGTCCAAGCCGATCTGCAGGGCCCGCTTCAGCAGCGCGGTCGCCGCGGCCTGCGGGTCGGGCGTATCGGCTTCGGTCGATTTCGTGCGCGTGGTCCGCTTCGCCGGCTCCTCGGCTGCCGTCGGTTCGAACGCCGGCACGCCGGGCAGCGAGTCGTAGATGACGAAGTCGTCGCAGGCGGCGGCCAGCGACCGGCTCGACGAGCCGGCCACGCCGATGCCGACCACGTAGCGGCCCAACCGCTTGCAGCGCTGCGCAAGCGGGATGTAGTCGGAGTCGCCCGCCACGATCACCACGTGGGTGAGGTCGGGCAACCGGAACATGTCCTCGACGGCGTCGACGGCCAGCCGGATGTCGGCGGCGTTTTTGCCGTAGGCCGCCGCGGGGAACAGCTGGACCAGATCCACCGCCCGCCCGACAAGTTGCTCGCGGTATTCAGCGTTCACGTCAGCCGACCAGTCGGCGTACGCGCGGGTGAGCACCACCGTGCCGAACGACGACGCGAAGTCCAGGATCGCACCCACATCGACACGCGCGCGGACCAGCTTCGCGGACTCCAGTCCCTTGGCCTTGTCGCGCTGAAAAGAGTTGCGGCCGTTGACCTGGTCGTAGCGAGAGATGACGATGTTGTCGAAGTCGAGATACACCGCGACACGGGCCGCACCGGGTTCGGTCATGTGCTCGAGTCTTGTCCATGTTGTGACGCGGCACGCGCCTTTGCCCGAACGCGGCGCCCCGCGGCTACGTCTATGCTTCAGGGGCCCGATTGATCATCGGTATCCCGGCAACAGTGGCCGACCTCTTAGTCATGGAGTCAAACAGTTGAGCTTTAGTCGTCGTGCCCGAGGGGCGTGCCTCGGCATCGTCCTGGCGGTGCTGGCTGTGCTCGGCGGTGTCGTCGTCTCGGCGGCTCCGCGCTGTCCCGAGAACTGCCGCACCGAGGCTGCCGCCCGTGACCCGCAGCCGGCGCCCTCGAAGGACCCGGCCGCCGTCACGCTCACCCCCGCCGACGGTGCCACCGGCGTCGACCCGCTCGGCGGGATCACCGTCGTGGCGACAAGCGGGGTGCTGACCCACGTCACGATGGTCAACGACGCCGACAAGCCGGTGCCCGGCGTGGTCACCCCCGACTTCAAGGCCTGGAAGCCGACCGTGGCGCTGGGCTACGGACGCACCTACACCCTGCGAGTCGACGCCCGCGGGCCCGGCGGCGTGCCATCCACGATGTCGTCGACCTTCCAGACCCTGGTGCCCAGCGATCAGAGCGAGGTGTACCTGACCACGCCGGGCGGGCATCCACTCGACGGCGGCCGGTTCGGAATCGGCACCGTCGTCGTCGCACATTTCGACGAGGCCATCACCGACCGGGCGGTCGCCGAGCGCCGGCTCTCGGTCACCACCAACCCGCCGGTGCGCGGATCCTGGTACTGGGTCGACGATCAGAATGCCCATTGGCGCCCGGAAAAGTATTACGCCCCAGGAACTTCGGTGACGGTGCACGCCGACGTGTACGGCGTGCCGCTCGGCGAGGGGCTGTACGGCGAAGAGGATGCCGCGGCGACGTTCACCATCGGTGATGCGCACGTGTCCGTCGCCGACGACAACACCAAACAGGTCAGCGTGTTCGACAACGGCAAGGTGGTGCGCACCATGCCGACCTCGATGGGCAGGGGCGGCTCGGAGACGATCGACGGCCAGACGCTGACGTTCTGGACGCCGCCCGGCGTCTATACCGTGATGGACAAGGCCAATCCGGTGATCATGGACTCGTCCACGTATGGCCTGCCCATCAACTCACGGCTGGGCTACCGCGAGACCATCCCCTACGCCACCCGCATCAGCCCCGACGGCATCTACCTGCACCAGCTGAACGCAACCGTATGGGCGCAGGGCAACACCGACACCTCACACGGGTGTCTGAACCTCAGCAGCGATAACGCGGCGTGGTTCTACGACTTCTCGGTGCCCGGTGACGTCGTCGAGGTCCACAACACCGGCGGCCCACCGCTGAAGCTGACCGAGAACGGCGACTGGACACTGCCGTGGGCCGAGTGGCTCAAAGGCAGTGCGCTGCACTGAGATGTCGTCGGGAAAGTTAGATTCCGCTAATGATTGGTTGTTTGCTGCAGGTGACGGCCGCGTCAGCGTTCTTCGAGTGACACGGCGGACTGATGGCCGTCTATGATCTCAGGCGTCAATGGTGACGCCGGTGACTCATCGTCGACTACTTGTGGAGTGATTTCGGTGGCCTTTTCCCGTCGTGCGAGCACGGCCTGCCTGGTGGTCGGGGCGTTACTCCTCGCCGTCCTTGGCAGTGACGTCGCCGGGCTGCCCGGCTGCCGAGACGGGTGCAAGACGGCCACCGCAGCCGCGCAGGTGCCGTTGCCGCCGGCACCGCCGAAGCCGCCACTGCTGGGTATCGCACCCGCGAACGGCTCGGTCGACCTGAATCCACTGAGCCGGGTGTCCGCCCAGGTGGTCGGCGGCAGCTTGACGAACGTCTCGCTGGTCGACGACTACGGCAACACGTTGGCCGGGGCGCTCTCGCCGGACGGGACGTCGTGGCAGCCGACCGTGCCGCTCAAGTACGGGCGCACGTACACCATGCAGGTGGCCAGCCAGGGCGCCAGCGGCGTGCCGCTGGCGCGGACCACCACCTTCACGACCGCGTCGCCCAACAACCTGACCCAGGTCTACCTCGAGACGCCCGGCGGTCTGCCGATCCACGAGGACATCAAATACGGCATCGGCACGATCATCGCGGCCCGGTTCGACGAGCAGATCATCGACAAGGCCGCCGCCGAACGCAACCTGGTGGTGACCACCAACCCGCCGGTGCAGGGATCGTGGTACTGGGTGGATGACAAGACCGCGCACTGGCGGCCGGCGAAGTACTACGCACCGGGCACGACGGTTTCGGTGGCCGCCAACATCTTTGGGCTCAAGCTCGGCGACGGGCTCTTCGGCAACGAGAACGCCAAGGCCACCTTCACCATCGGCGATGCGCACGTGTCGATCGCCGACGATGTCACCAAGACGGTCAGCGTGTTCGACAACGGCAAACTGGTTCGGGCCATGCCGACGTCGATGGGCCAGGGCGGCTACCAAACCATTGCCGGACGGACGTTTTCGTTCTGGACACCGCCCGGGGTGTACACGGTGATCGACAAGGCCGAAACAGTGACGATGGATTCGTCGACCTACGGTCTGCCAGTGGCCTCCTCGATGGGCTACAAGGTGAAGATCCCGTACGCGACCCGGATCAGCACCGACGGCATCTATCTGCACCAGCTCAACGACACCCGCTGGGCGCAGGGCAACACCAACGTCTCGCACGGCTGCCTGAACCTCAACGGCGAGAACGCGTCCTGGTTCTTCGACTTCTCCCAGCCCGGCGACGTGGTGGAGGTCAAGAACACCGGTGGCCCCGGCCTGGAGATCTGGCAGAACGGCGACTGGACCGTGCCGTGGGGCGAATGGCTGAAGGGCAGCGCACTCTCGCCCAAGCCATAAGGTCAATCTTTGGGCCGGGCAGGTCGAGCCGAATTCGCTGTGCCCGAATGCTTCTTCTCGGTGGATGCCTTGGATGTGGTCTTGGTGCTGCGGGCCCCGTGCGGTGCGGAGACAAGGCCGACGGCGACGATCGCTGCGGTGCCTGCGGCGATGAGACGAGATGCGCGAACAGGTTCGCGAGTTGAGCGATTCATGTATATCCCCCGGGATGTATGACTACCGGGAAATATAAATGACGCGTACGTCAACAAGAAGTGGGCATGTGATCCGGCTCACAGTCGGCGTAGCGTGGGAGGTGTCTCTGAAGGGAAGGGAGGCGCGATGAAGGGTGCATATCGCGATCCGGTAGATCACTCCCGAACAACACAACCGCATGCCGGTGAGTCGTTCATCGACACACTGTGGCTGCCCGGGCTGTTCCTGATCGCTCTTGGTGTGGTGGGACTGGCCGGCATTGTCGCGGCACTGGCGTACAACCACCACGAACTGCTGCTCATGCTGGGATCGGTGGCGGCAGGCCTGCTGATTGTGGGCGCGCTGCTGATCATGGCCGAGCATCACCGGGTCAAGCGTGTCGAGCGTCGTTGGCTGGCGGATCACCCCGACCACCCGCACCACCACGCCGCGTAACGGGGTTGTTCGGCGATCGCGCGCCCGGGCATGCCCGGGCGCGCACTAGCGCCCTGTCGACCGCGTGCCCGCCCCTCGGTCCGGGCGAACTGCCCCAGAAATATCGTCCGACGTGCGAATTAACACCGAAAACGATTTGCTGATAATTACCTACGTGTCAATTTATGGGTAACGGTTGTGAATCAGTTCACAATTTGCGGTTGCTCATGTTTGACGCTGTGAACAGTATCTATACCGATCCTATTGCTGGTGTTCTGCAAGACGCGCGGTACACGCCCTAGCGATCCCCTAATCCCCTAATAGGGATTGCTGGGATATCCCGGTACTACCTGTATCGGGTAGGGGACCGGGCCCCATTTCGGGGTGAGCGCGATCTTCATACCGTGATGAGTAATCACCGGAAGGAACTCCAATGGACAATCTGCTCCAATTCATCCTTGACCTGTTCAACAACGAATCGGCCGCGCAGAACTACGTCGCGGATCCCAACGCGGCGCTTCAGAACGCCGGACTGGCCGGGGTCAGCCCTGAGCAGCTTCAGTCCGTCGCAGCTTCGGCCGTTCCGGGGCTCGAACTCGTCGGCGGGGACCCGGTCTCCGGGCTGGCGCAGGCGCTTTCCAACCAGCACGGCTTCGCGCCGGTGGAAGGCGTTGTGCCGAATCTTCTTGCGGCTCCCGCTGTGGCCGCCGATGTGGTCAGCGACCAGGCGCTCGGTCTCGGCCTCGACGGCGGTTCGAGCCTGGCTGCCGCGGTGAGCAACGGCATCGGCCTCGGCCTTGGCGAGAGCATCGGAGCCGGACTCGGCGCTGAGCTCGGCGGCGGCTTGGGCCTGGGTGGAGAAACCGGCGTGGGTCTGGGTACCGGGCTCGGTGGCGGTTTCAACACCGGTGGCGGCTTTCAGTCGGGGCTGGGCGCCGAGGTGGGCGCAGGCTTCCAGGCTGGCATGAGCATCGAGATGGAAGCGGGCTTCCACGCCGGCATGGGTGCTGAACTCGGCGGTGGCGCGGAGCTCGGTGGCCAGAGTGGCGTTGGCCTCGGCACCGGCTTGGGCACAGGGTTCGGTACTGGCTTTGGTGCCGGTGGCGGTGCTGGACTCGGCGGTGGATTCGAGACCGGATTCGGCGCCGAGATGGGCCTGGGCTTCAACGCAGGTGCTGAAGTTGGCGGTGGCGCCGAGCTGGGTGGCCAGACTGGGGTTGGTCTGGGCACCGGTTTCGGTGCCGGTGGCGGCGCTGAACTCGGTGGCGGTTTCAATTCGGGTCTGGGTGCCGAGCTTGGCCTGGGCGGCGAATTCGAGGGTGGCGCCGAGGTCGGCGGACACAGCGGCGTTGGCCTGGGCACCGGTTTTGGTGCCGGCGGTGGCGCTGAGTTGGGCGGCGGCTTTGAAAGCGGTGCCGAGTTGGGCGGGCACAGCGGGTTTGGCGTGAACACCGGATTCAACGGTGGCGCTGAACTTGGTGGTGGATTTGAGAGTGGTGCCGAGTTGGGCGGCCACGGCGGCGTCGGCCTCGGCACCGGTTTCGGTGCCGGTGGTGGCGCTGAGCTTGGCGGCGGATTCAACACCGGATTCGGTGCCGAGCTGGGTGGCAACGCAGAAGTGGGCGGACAC
>JAHFVD010000035.1 GCA_023264735.1 Mycobacterium sp.
GCGGCGCCGGCGGCACCGGCGGCACCAACACCGGCAACAACGGCGGCAATGCCGCGGCCGGCGGCAACGGCGGCAACGCAGGCGCCGGCGGAGCAGCCGGCGCGGGCGCTGACGGCGGCGCCAACGGTACTGGCGGCACGGGTGGCATCGGCGGCGTCGGCGGTAATGGCGGCAACGGCGACATCGGCACCAACAGCACCACGCCAGTTGTCGGCGGCAACGGCGGCAACGGCGGCACCGCCGGTCAAGGCGGCATCGGCGGCGCCGGTATCGCAGGCGTCGGCGGCGGAAACGGCGGCAACGGCGGTACCGCCGGCACCGGCGGGACGGGTGGTAGGGGCGGCAACGGAACTGGTGCGAACACCGCCGGCGCCAAGGGCGGCACTGGCGGTCAAGGCGGGAAGGGTGGTGCAGGCGGAAACGGCACCGATGGTGGCTCAGGCGGTGCAGGTGGCAGCGCGAACACCGCAGGCAAGGGTGGCACCGGCGGCACCGGCAATGGCACTGGGGCCGGCGGTGGCGGCGGGACCGGCGGCACCGCCGGTGTCGGCGGCACCGGCGGCAATGCCGGCGGCGGCAATGGCACTGGCGGAACGGGCGGAACGGGCGGAACCGGCGGTGGCGGCGGAACCGGCGGCGCCGGAACGGGTGCCACCGGCGCTGGTGGCACCGGCGGCAATGCTGCCGTCGGCGGAACCGGTGGCACCGGCGGCACCGGCAGTGGCAGCGGATCCGGCGGCACAGGGGGGACCGGCGGCAATGGTGCCGCTGGCGGCACCGGCGGAACCGGCAAGGCTGGCACGAGTGCCGGCAAGAGCGGCACCGGCGTTGTGGGCAATGGCGGGCCCGGCGGCGATCCCAGCGGAGTCAACGGCGGTGCCGGCGGGACCGGCGGCACCGCGGGCACCGGCGGCGCCGGAGGGTAATCCCGGTACCTCAGGCAGCTCCGACGGACAGGAAGGCTCGCCCTTCAGATACACCGGAACTCTTCAAGAACTGACTGCGACGACCGATTCCCGGACCGAATTTCACCAATGCCGGGACGTCAGGAGGCATAACCGCCGACAGCCGAGCAGTCTGGAAATCCTGCGATCGAGAGTTTGCCATGGCCTCGCCGCGCCCATTGCTACCATGTGACGCCTAAGGCATTGGCGAACATGGGAGCAAACCATGGCTGCAAGGCATCGTGCGACAAATCGGGCGAAGCCCCGCGCACGGCGCACAACGGCTGGCCACCGCGCTAAGCAGCCTCGCAGCAAAGTCGCGTTCTGGCTGGGTGGAGGTGCTCTTACCGTTGGGGTTTGCGCTTCGCTGGCTGGCGCGACCGGGATCGCTCATGCCGACTCATCCGGCGGCGACGCCTCATCGTCGAGCCATAGCAGCACGGGTCCCAAGGTGGGGACCACCGGCCGCTCCACATCGTCGAAGCACACCGCAGGCAGCCCCAAGCCGGGAACCACCAGCCGAACTGACTCGACAAAGTCGACCACCAGCACCAGGCATACGAGCACGCCCAGCGCCGCGTCTACGGCAGCACCGGCGGCGGCCGCCCAAGAGGATCAGGCCTCGATAGAGGCCACCACCACCACCGAGTCGGTTTCTACTGTCGCGCAAGCCGGTAGCGCGCGGTTGGCCAAGCCCTCGGCGGCGGCGTCCTTGACCCCGTCCGCGGCGGATTCACCAACGACTCCCCCGAATCTGTCGCTAACGGACGTAATCGGCGCGATCGTCGCGTACGCCCGCTCGGCCGGCGACGGCTCCAATGTCCTTATCAGCCTTCCCGAGATCATCACCGCGCTCGTCACCAACGAGTGGCAGGGCCGCCCGATCATCGGCAACGGGGCGGACGGGACAGCCACCAACCCGGACGGACAGGGTGGCGGCTGGCTGCTGGGCAGTGGCGGCAAAGGCTATACCTGGACCGAGGCGACCTGCACTGACAGCGCCGGCTGCGTCGGCGGTAACGGCGGAGCCGGTGGGCTGATCGGCAATGGCGGCAACGCCGGCGACGGCGCGAACGGCGGTGCCGGTGGGAACGGCGGGTCTGCACTCCTGTTCGGCTCTGGCGGAAGCGGTGGAGCCGGCGGCACTAGCTCGGCCAACGGCGGGGCCGGCGGCAACGGCGGCACTGGCGGGCTGATCGGCGGGAACGGTGGCGATGGCGGCAAGGGCGGTGACGGCGCCACCGGCGGCAACGGCGGCGCGGGCGGCTCGGTGATCGGCTTTGGCTTCGGCTACTTCGCCGGCGCGTACCACGCGGGAAGCGTCACGGGCGGGGATGGTGGAGCGGGCGGCAACGGAACCAACGGTGGGGGCGGCAACGGTGGCGCGGGCGGCACTGCCGACCTCGGGAGCGACCCGTTATGGGACGACCTGTTGAGTATGGCAAGCGCGATCACCGGCTCCACTGGTCCTGGATCGGCGACCGGCGGCCAGGGCGGCGCCGGCGGTGACGGCACCACGAACGGTGGCGACGGCGGGCTCGGTGGTATCGCCTACAACTACGGCTCCGGCGATTCCGTCGGCGGCGACGGCGGCAAGGGCGGTGATGGCGCTACCGCAGGCGGTCTCGGCGCCACCGGTGGAACCGCTTGGGCAGCAAGCGGTTCAGCGACCAACGGCACCGACGGCGGCAACGGAACGCCGTAGCTCAACCGTCGAGGCGGGCGAACTGCTTGCGCTGGTAGAGGTCCACTGAGGACTGCCGCCTGACCTTGCCACTGGTGGTGACCGGGATCGAACCCCCGCCTACCAGAACCAGATCCGAGACGGCGATGCCGTGCGTGTTGGAGATCGCCGACGTGACATCGCGCTTAATGGCCTCGAGGTGCTGCTTGGCCTCCTCATCGGAGTCGCCACGCTTCCTGACCTCCATCACGATGACCAGCTTCTCCACGGCATCGTCGGGAACGGCGATCGCCACGCACCGGCCCTTGGTGATGTCCGTGACCGTCGCCTCGATGTCGTCCGGGGAATGGTTGCGGCCGTAGATGATCAGGAGATCCTTGATACGACCCACCACGAACAGCTCGCCGTTGGAGATGAAGCCAACGTCACCGGTCTTCAGCCACGGGCCTTCGGGCGTGCCTGCTGACGGCGCGACGATCGTGCCACCGAATGTGCGTGCGGTCTCCTCCGGATTTTCCCAGTAGCCGATGCTGACGTTGTCGCCGTGGCACCAGATCTCACCGGTCTTCCCATCTGGGACTTCGGTGCGAGTCTCGGGGTCGACGATCCGCAAGATCGGCGAGCGCGCGCTGATCGGGCCGTCGTAACTGACCAACGGCGTGCCATCGGTGCCGTCGACTCGCTTGGCTACGCCTGCCGTCAGGGCTTCGGTGTCGAAGTACACGACCTTGATCGGATCTTCCGGCCTGGGGGTCGACATGTAGAGAGTCGCTTCGGCCATGCCGTAGGACGGCTGAATCACCGCCTCATTGAGGTTGAAGCGGGCAAATCGGTCGGTGAAGCGTTTGATCGTCGCAGGCTGAACCCGCTCGGCGCCGCTTTGGATGGTGTGCACGCCGCCGAGGTCGAGCCCGGCCATGTCCTCATCGGACGTCTTTCGCGTCGCCAGATCGAACGCGAAGTTCGGCGCGGCGGTGAACGGGCACGGATTGGTCGCCAGCAACTGCATCCAGCGCGCTGGCCGCACCAGGAACGACGCCGGGCTTGTCAGCACCGCGCTGGTTCCCAACACAATCGGCGAGCAAACCCCCAGGATCAAGCCCAAGTCATGGAAGAACGGCAGCCACGATACAAACGTCAGATCGGGTGGCGTGACCCCGGCATGCCTCGAGTAGTCGGTGGTGATCTGCTGAAGATTGGCGAAAAGATTTGTGTACGAGATCATTACGCCAGCCGGCGACCTGGTCGACCCCGAGGTGTACTGCAGATACGCGGTGGCGTGCGGATTGTCGTTCTCGTACATCGCCGGCGCGCCTGGCCGGGGCGGAGCATCCAGATCCAGCAAATCGACCTCGATGATAGCCGGTGGCGCCTGCCCGGGCTGCGGGACGATGCTCCGGCTCACCTCGGCCACGACAGCGGACGTCGTGAGGACGGCAACGGGCGACGCATCGCGCATCACCGAGTCGACCCGCTCGTCGGTGACACCACCCATGGGGACGGACAGCGGAACCGGGATGACTCCGGCATGCAGCGCACCTAGGAAGGCAACGATGTAATCCAGGCTTTGGGGCGCGATGATCATGGCGCGATCGCCCGGCGACGCCGTCAGGCTGAGCTCACGGGCGAAGTTGGCGACGCGACGATACAACTGCGGCCACGTCAGGCTCACGGGCACGCCGGCCCAGTCCTGGTCGTAGTCCATGAAGGTGTACGCAATGTCGTCCGGTTGCAGGCTGGCGCGTTCGCGCAACAGAGCCGGAATCGAAGCCTCAATCGCCTGTGTCACGGCAAGCAAAGTATCAAAGGCCGTCGCCACCCCATCTTCGAACAGCCAAGTTAAGTGACGCATTCGTCAACCGGCGCGCGCCGCGGCAACCAGCCGGCGGAGGACGCTGCGGCAAACTCCCCAGCAGTCGCCATACCTGTGCACTTAGGTGCGAATCAAGCAAACTTGACCCGCGACGCTGCGTCTGCGTCAATAATCGTCTTGCCTGGCTCGGGGGAACCAGAGGTGAGTCACGCAACGGACTGGATTGCGGCTTCGTTGCTGTTGAGGAGACGGGATGGTTTCATTCGGTGCGATCGATGATCGGCCAAGCGGCTCAGGTTCGACGAATCCCCCGGCCCCAATGAGCATCAGATCGACGGTTCCGGTCGCCGTCATCGGTATGGCGTGCCGCCTTCCTGGCGGTATCGAGTCCCCCGAACAGCTGTGGGAAGTGTTGCTCAGGGGCGATGACCTGGTCACCGAGATCCCGCCGGACCGCTGGGACAAAGACGAGTATTACGACCCCGAGTCAGGTGTGCCGGGTCGGACATCGTCGAAGTGGGGTGCCTTCCTCGACGACGTTGCCGGCTTCGACTCCGCGTTCTTCGAGATAAACGAGCGCGAGGCCGCCGCGCTCGATCCCCAACACCGGTTGCTGCTGGAAACCTCGTGGGAGGCCATGGAGCACGCCGGGCTGACCCCCGACGTCATGAAGGACTCGCTCACGGGCGTGTTCACCGGACTGTCGCACTCCGACTATCAACTGGTATCGGCTAGAACCGACGCCATGGAGGGCCCATACGGCTTCTCGGGCAACACCTTCAGCATGGCGGCCGGGCGCATCGCCTACACACTGGGCCTTCACGGTCCCGCCATGGCCGTCGACACCGCATGTTCTTCCGGGCTGCTCGCGGTGCACCTCGGCTGCCGCAGTCTGAGCGAGGGTGAGAGTGACCTCGCGCTGGCCGGCGGCGCCTACGTGATGCTGGACCCGCGCAAGTTCATCGCGGGGACGGCGGCCGGTCATCTGTCCCCGACTGGACGCTGCCGCGCCTTCGACGTCTCGGCGGACGGCTACGTCGGCGGCGAGGCATGCGCCATGGTGATGCTCAAACGGCTGCCGGATGCTCTGCGCGACGGCGACCGGATCCTCGCTGTCATCCGCGGCACGGCCGTCACCCACGACGGCCACACGGTGAACACCTCATCGCCGTCGGTCGCCGCTCAGACCGCGGTGTACCGGGCGGCCCTCGCGGCCGCAGGCGTCGACGCCGGCACCGTCGGGATGGTCGAGGCGCACGGCCCCGGCACCCCGGTGGGAGATTCCGTCGAATACAGCAGCCTGAGCGAGATCTACGGCCTCGATGGACCCTGCGCACTCGGATCGGTGAAAACCAACGTCGGCCACTCTCAGTCGGCCTCCGGTGTGATCGGCCTGATGAAAGCGATCCTGGCGCTGCAGCACGGTGCGGTGCCCCGGAATCTGCATTTCAGTCGCCTGCCCGATGACCTGGCCCGCATTCCCACGAAACTGTTCGTGCCAACTGAGAACACCGAGTGGCCGACCGGCCCGCATCCACGCCGCGCGGCGGTGTCGTCGTACGGAGTGTCGGGCACCAATGTCCACGCCGTGCTGGAGCAGGGCCCGGAGCCCCAGGAAGCACAGGGCAGTACCGCCGACCGCAGCGACTCCCCCGCCGCGCCGCTGCTGTTTCCGATCTCGTCGACCTCGGCCGAGGAGCTGCGGCGTACCGCCGGCAGGCTCGCCCCTTGGGTACAAGCACATGACGACGTGGCACTGGCCGATCTCGGCTACACGCTGGCCCGCCGGCGCGACCATCGCCCAGTACGCACCGCCGTCCATGCGAGCAGCCGCTCGGAGTTGACGGCGGCGTTGCTCGAGATCGCCGCAGGTGAGGCCCCATATGAAGCTACCCTCGGAAGCGACGATCGTGGGCCGGTATGGGTGTTCTCCGGGCAGGGCTCGCAGTGGGCCCAGATGGGTGCCCAGCTCCTAGCGACCGAACCGGCTTTTGCCGCGACGGTGGCCCAGATCGAACCACTGGTGGCGGGCGAGTCTGGATTCTCGGTCACCGAAGCGATGACCGCGCCCGAGGTGGTGACGGGCGACGCCCGGCTGCAGCCGACCCTGTTCACCATTCAGGTTGCGCTGGCCGCTGCGATGAAGGCGTACGGCGCGCACCCTGGCGCGGTCATCGGATATTCGATGGGCGAGGTCGCTGCGGCGGTGGTTTGCGGCGCATTGTCACTCGAAGACGGGGTGCGGGTGATCTGCCGTCGCTCGCGGCTGATGTCCGGCATGGCCGGTTCCGGGATTATGGCATCGGTGGAACTGCCTGCCAAGCAAGTGCTTTCGGAGTTGACGCTCGGCGGGATCAAGGACGTCGTCGTCGGGGTGGTCGCCTCGCCAGAGTCCACGGTGGTCAGCGGTGCGGAGCAGACCGTTCGCGAACTGATGGCGGGTTGGGAAGAGCGTGACCTGATGGTCCGCCAATCCCTCATCGACGTTGCAGCCCACTCTCCGCTAGTCGATCCGATCCTCGATGAACTCGCCCAGGCTCTCGCCGAGATCAAACCGCAGACACCACAGATTCCGTTCTACTCGGCAACGGGATTCGACCCGCGCGAGGAGCCCGTCTGCAACGGCAAGTATTGGGTCAAGAATCTGCGCAACACGGTGCGCTTCGCCGCGGCGGCACGAGCAGCCCTCGAGGACGGTCATCGGGTGTTCGCCGAACTGGCGCCACATCCGATGCTCACCCACGTCATCGAACGCAGCGCCGCGAATTTGGACGCGCCCCTTGCCACCTTTGCGAGCATGCGCAGGGAGCAGGAGCTACCTCACGGCTTGCGTGGCTTGGTAGCCGACCTGCACAGCGCGGGCGCCGAGATCGATTTCTCCGTTCTGTACCCCCACGGACAGCTGGTGGATGCACCGCTGCCGACCTGGACCCGACATCGGCTGTGGCTGGAGAGCGACAGTCCCGAGTCCTCGGCGCATGGTGGTCACACGGTGTCGGTTCATCCGCTGCTCGGCCCGCACGTGCGGTTGCCCGAAGAGCCGGAGCGCCACGTGTGGCAGGCCGAGGTGGGCACCGCAGCCCACCCTTGGCTCGCTGATCACACGATCCGCAACGTGGCGGTGCTTCCCGGAGCGGCCTACTGCGAGATGGCGCTGGCCGCCGCGCACATCGTGCTGGGCGAGGCTGTCGAGGTCCGCGACATCCGGTTCGACCAGGCGCTGTTACTCGATGCGCAGACCACCCTCGGCACCTCGGCGTCGGTGTCGTCGACCGGTGACGTCGACTTCCTCGTGGGATCCGATGAGGGCGGCCGACAAATAACGCAGGCCAGCGCGGTCCTACACACCGCTGACGATGAGCAGCCCGCCGCGTACGACATGACCGCCCTTCTTGCAGCCCATCCGCACGGCACCGATGGCGCCGTCGTACGCAAGGAACTCCACCAGCGTGGTGTCCAGTACGGTCCGGCGTTCAGCGGTCTTGGCGCGGTTCACACCGGCGATGACGGCACCGGCACGGTCGTTGCCGAGGTTGTACTGCCAAGCCAAATCCGCACGCAACAAGGCTCTTACGATGTACACCCGGCACTGCTGGATGTGTGCTTCCAATCAGTTGCCGCCAGCCCACAGATCCAGGGCAGCGGCGGTGGCGTGCTGGGACTGCCGCTAGGGGTCCGGCGCGTCCGCTCCTACGCGTCTGCGCGCAACGCCCACTACTGCTATGCCCGGGTCACCGAGATCGACGCGACCGGGATCGAAGCCGACCTCGACCTGCTCGACCAGAACGGAGCGGTCCTGCTCAGGGTGCAGGGATTGCGCTGCGGGACCGGGGAATCCGAGGAGGCTCAACAGGATCGGGTGCTGAGCGAGCGGTTGCTGACCATCGAATGGCAGCAGCGACAGTTGCCGGAGCCGTCACACGTCGACGCCGGAAGCTGGCTGTTGATCAGCACCACCGCCACCGCGGACCTGGTCGGCGCGACCCTGACTGACACCTTGAAAAATCAAGGTGCACAATGCAGCACCATGTGCTGGCCGCCAAACGCGGACCACGCGTCCAACGCCGGACATCTGGCTGAGCAACTGGGTTCCGGAAAAATCACTGGTGCAGTGATTCTCACCGGACCAAAGACCGGCGACAGCGAGTCGCCACTGGCGGGCCTTGAGTATGTCCAGCATCTGACGCGCATCACCCGCGAGCTGGCCCAGACGTCAGGCCATATCCCCCAACTCTTTGTCGTGACCCGTGCGGCCCAAACCGTCCTCGCCGGCGACGTGGCCAACCTGGAGCAGGGCGGACTGCGCGGCTTGGTGCGCGTGATCAGTGCCGAGTATCCCCATCTGCACGCCACCCAGATCGACCTGGATCACCGCACCGATGCTGAACAGCTGGCGGCGCAGCTGCTGAGTGGATCCAAGGAAGACGAGACCGCCTGGCGCGACGGGGCGTGGTACACGGCCCGCATGCTGCCCAGCCCCCTGCGTCCCGACGAACGGCACGTCGTCTCCGCTGGCAACGACTCCGACGGAATGCGGCTGCACATCCGCACCCCCGGCGATCTGGAGACACTGGAACTGGCTGCCTGCGAACGGGTTACGCCGGGGCCGGGGCAGATCGAGGTCGCCATCAGTGTGTCGAGCATCAACTTCGCCGACGTACTTGTTGCGATGGGCCTGTTCCCGGCCATCGACGGCGGCTTACCCGAGCTGGGCATGGATTTCGCCGGGGTGATCACCGCGGTCGGGCCCGACGTCACCGATCATCGCGTAGGCGACCGGGTCGGCGGCTTCTCGGGGAACGGATGCTGGGGCACTTTCGTCACGTGCGACGCCCGATTGGCCGTCGCAATTCCGGCCACGCTGACCGCTCACCAGGCAGTGGCGACCGCGACCGCGACCGCGACCGCGTGGTTTGGCCTGCACGACCAGGCCAGGATCTCGACCGGCGACCGGGTGCTGATTCACTCGGCAACCGGTGGCGTAGGTCAGGCCGCCATCGGCGTCGCACGCGCCGCGGGTGCCGAGATTTTCGCCACCGCAGGTAGCGAAGAGCGCCGACAAATGCTGCGCGACATGGGGATCGAGCATGTCTACGACTCACGTAGCACCGAATTCGCTGACCAGATCCGCCGTGACACCGACGGTTACGGCGTGGACATCGTGCTGAACTCCCTGACCGGCGCGGCCCAACGGGCCGGTTTCGAGCTGCTGGCCACCGGCGGGCGGTTCGTCGAGATCGGCAAGCGCGACGTCTACGGCAACACCCGGCTGGGAATGTTCCCGTTCCGGCGAAACCTCACGTTCTACTACGTGGACCTGGCGCTGATGTCGTTGAGCCACCCCAAGCGGGTCGGCGAATTGCTGCGCACCGTATACCAATTAGTGGCAGACGGTGAATTGCCGTCCGCCGCGTACACCGAGTACCCGTTGGCCGATGCCGCCACCGCGATCCGGGCGATGGGTGCGGCCCAGCACACCGGCAAGCTGTTGCTCGACATCCCTCACACCGGAAGCAGCCGCGTGGTGGTGCCGCCAGAGCAGGCCAAGGCCTTCCGCCGCGACGGCGCCTACCTGATCTCCGGAGGCTTGGGCGGCCTGGGATTGTTCCTCGCCGAGAAGATGGCCGTCGCAGGATGCGGACGCATCGTGCTGACGTCCCGGTCGCAGCCGACGCTCAAAGCACTGGAAACGATTGAACTGATCCGGGCGTTGGGTGCTGAGGTCGTGGTCTACTGCGGCGATATCGGCGATCCCAGCACTGCGCAGCGCATGGTGGAGGCCGCCACTGCCACCGGACTGCCGGTGCGGGGCGTGCTGCACGCCGCAGCCGTGATCGAGGACGCCACGCTGGCGAATGTCACCGACGAGCTCATCGAGCGCGACTGGTCGCCCAAGGCCTACGGCGCCTGGAATCTGCACGGCGCCACCGCCGATCAACCGTTGGACTGGTTCTGCTCGTTTTCGTCCGCGGCCGCACTAGTGGGCTCGCCCGGGCAGGGAGCCTATGCCGCGGCCAACAGCTGGCTGGACGCCTTCACCCGCTGGCGGCGAGCCCATGGTCTCCCTGCCACCGCAATCGCCTGGGGCGCCTGGGGTCAGATCGGGCGCGGGACGGAGCTCGCCGAGAGCACCGGCGCGGCCATCGCTCCCGACGAAGGTGCTTACGCACTCGACTCGCTATTGCGTTATGACCGTGCCTACACTGGATACACGCCGACCGGCGGCGGCACCTGGTTGACGGAATTCGCCGAGCGGAGCCCCTTCGCCGAAGCATTCAGCGCGATCGGGGAAATCCAGACGGGCACAAGCAAACTCCGCGCAGAGCTCAGCGATCTACCGCGTGAAGAGTGGCCCACCCGGTTGCGACGCCTGATCTCCGACCAGGTGAGCCTGATCCTGCGTCGCAATATCGAGCCCGACCGGCCGCTTGCCGAGTACGGCGTAGATTCGCTTGGCGCCCTGGAGCTACGCACCCGCCTCGAAGCGGAAACGGGAGTGCGACTGACGTCCAGCGACCTTGCCGTCGGCACCATTCGGGGCCTCGCAGAACTGCTGTGCGAGAAGCTGGCGCCCGCGAGCAGCGACGCACCAGCTTGAGCGGCAGCCATGACGCCGACCGCCAACGAGGCATCATCGCCGTGCGCGACGGAACAGATAGGTCAGGAGAAGCGTGAACGCCGTACTTAGAGTGTCCGCGTTGGGCTTTAGCCAGCTGGTCGCGATCGGAGTGCTCCTGTTCGTACCGGCAGGCACGTTCAACTACTGGCAGGCGTGGGCGTTCTTGACGGTGTTCGCTCTCACCGCCTGGCTGCCTAGCATCTATTTGCAGATCACGAATCCTGTTGTCCTGCAGCGACGGATGCGGAGCGGCCCGATCGCAGAAGGCCGACCGGTACAGAAGATCGTCATGATCGGCCTCTACGCATCGCTGGCGGCGATCTGCGTGGTCAGCGCGCTCGACCATCGCTTCGGCTGGTCGGCGGTACCGGTGGCGCTCTGCCTGCTCGGCAATATCATCGCCGGCGCCGGTCTGGTCGTGACGGTGTTGGTGGCGATCCAGAACACCTATGCGTCCACCACCGTCCAGGTGGAGACGGGCCAGAAGGTCGTCAGCACCGGCCTGTACGGGCTGGTACGGCACCCGATGTACACCGGCAACGTCCTGGTCCTGGTGGGCCTGCCCCTCGCGCTGGGCTCATTTTGGGCGCTCGCCTTTGTCATGCCCGGCGTGGCCGTACTAGCCACCCGCATCCACGACGAGGAGAAGCTGCTCGGCGACGAGCTGGACGGTTACCGCGAATACACCCAGAAGGTTCGCTCGCGTCTCATTCCGTATATGTGGTGACAGCGCGGTGTTTCAGTGGCGGGGTCGAGAAGGCATGTTGAACTCAGGTGACTGATCTGCAAGTGCGGAAGCTGCGGTTCGGCTTCGCTGACCGTCGCGTGCCCTTCATCTGGAATGAGTCCGACCCGGCCTTCTCCTGTGCCGCCAACGTGCTGACATTCTTTTTCCTCGCCATCGAGAAAATGATCAGCGCGACTGTTCACGAGGCGCTGCCGACAATCACCGACCCCGAAGTCGCCGAGGAGGCCCTGGCATTCGTCCGGCAAGAAGGCCAGCACAGCATGGCCCACCGGCAGCACGCGAAGGAATTGATCAAGGCCTATCCGGCGATGCAGGAGATTCTCGACGAAATGACGGCGGTCTACGACGAGCTGACCGCCACCACATCGGTGAAGTATCGGTTGGCCTATATCGCCGACCTCGAGGCAACGTTCGCACCGACTTTCACGATGATGCTCAATAATGCCGACAGTTTATTCGCACCCGGCGATGATCGGGTGGCCTCGCTGTTCCTCTGGCACTTCGTGGAGGAGATCGAACACCGCAGCTCCGCGCTGATCATCTACGACGCCGTGGTCGGTGAACCGTGGTACCGCATGCGCGTGGCCCCGTCGGTGTTCCAACATGCCGGAGGCGTACTAGCGACCGCCATCAACCGCTTGAACACACACATCTCACTCGAGGATCGGAAGGTCGACGCGACTTCGATATTCGGCCCAAATATCAAACTAGCTCTCGCGCAGCGATTTCCACTCTTGAAGCGATCCCGGCGGTTCAACGTGCCCGACTACGGGCCGATGCAGAAGTTCTACCCGCACATTCCGCTGCGGGTGCAGGCGGTCGCGGCACTTGGCGTCGTACGCGGCCAGCTGCCTCGCCACAATCCCGGGAAACAGAAACTCCCCCGCTTCGCCACTGAATGGCTCGCCCGCTACGAGGCCGGCTACGACGTCACCCGCTGGTACACGGCAGGTACGCAAGCGCCCCAGGGCTAGTTCGCCACCGACTGGCTCAAATCGCGCACCGTCGGTGTAGCGAACAAGGTGGGCAACGCAACCCGGACATTGAGGGCTGAGTTGATCGCCGCGACCGCCCGCATGGCCGACAGCGAATCGCCACCCAGGTCGAAGAACGAGTCGTCCACTCCGACGCGGTCCACCCCCAGCATCTGGACGTAGATGCCGCACAGGAGCCGTTCGATATCGGTGGTCGGCGCACGGTATTCGCGGCGCTCAGGCGTTGACGTGACGGCCGGCAGTTGGTTGTCCCACCCGTCCATCGCGGCCAGCGGCTGGCCGGGATCGACAGCCATGGCCGTCAATGCCCGATCGAGTTGGTCGATCAGCTGGTGGATACTGTTGTCGTCGAACACATCCGTTCGGTATTGGATACGAAGGTCCAGTTCATTGCCCGGCACGGCTTGGATCGTGAGCGGGTAGTGGTAGTAGTCGCGGCTCGCGACGTCGGTGACCCTCAGCCCGTCCGCACCCGACAACAGTGAAGTGTCGGTGGGATAGTTCTCGAAGACGAACACAGTATCGAACAGCTTTGACTGACCGGTGGCTTGGTGAATCTCGTTGAGCCCCAGGTACTCGTACTCGAAGGTGCGGCTCCGGCGGTCCTGCAGCTGATCGAGCAGGCCGGCGACCGTGGTGTCGGGCGAGACATTCACCCGCATCGGCACCGTGTTGATCAACAGGCCCACCATCGAATCCGCGCCGGCCACATCGGCCGGCCGCCCTGCCACCACCACACCGAAGGCGACATCACGCTGACCGGTGATCGCCATCAGCAGCTGCGCCCACGCAGCCTGCAGGACGGTGCTGACCGTGGTGTGGTGGGTACGGGCGAGCTCGTTGAGCGCTAGCGTCGTGTCCTCTGAAACCCGCAGTGAGGTAACGTTTCGCGGTCCCACCCCGAGGTCCGGTGGTCCGACCAAGGTGGGGGTGCCGAAGCCCGCCAGCACCTCGTGCCAGGCTGACCGGGCGGCGGCCACATCGCGATCGGCGAGCCAGCTGATGAACCGGCGATAGGGCACGGCCGCGGGCAGTCGCTGCCCGTAGTAGCCGGCGAACACTTCCTGCAACAGCACCGTCAACGACCAGCCGTCGAGCAGGATGTGGTGGTTGGTCAGCACCAGCCGGTGCTGATCGGGTGCGATGCGAATCAGCGTGGCCCGGAAAGCCTTCTGCCCGGCCAGATCACAGACCGCAACCCGCTCGGCGAGGCACAGCCGCTCAATCTGCTCATCGCGGTCCTCCGCCCTTGTGAGGTCGAGATACTGCCATGGCACGACGGGATCCGCCGGGATGACCTGGATGGGCTGCCCGCCGGCCGGCGCGCAGAACCGCGCCACCAGGTTCGGATGCCGCTCGATAGCTCTCTCGACAGACTCCTGCAGCCGGTACCGATCGAGCCGACCACTCAGCGTGACGCCCATCTGCACCGCGTACACATCGTCGCCAGAACTGTGAGCGACGTTGGCGTGGAATAGCAATCCCTCTTGCAGCGGAGTCAAAGGCAACACATCGGCGACGTCGTGTTCCTGGCACAGTTCGTCGATCTGCTGCTGCGTCAACCGGGCGGGCGCGATATCCGACGGCGTCAATCCGCCACCGCCGCCGTGCACGTGAGCGCAGATGCCGGCGAGCGCATCGAACCACAGCCCGGACAGCCGGGTGACCTGTGCGTGGTCCAGCGCCGAGAGCGCCCAGGTCCAGCCGGCGCGAAGGCGTGGACCGTCATTGGTCTCCACGGTGCCGGCGTTGAGTTCGACGGTGTGCATCAACGGCATTGGAACCGCCGCCGCGGCGCCGGTCACCTTGTAGCCGTCCTCACGGATCTCCCAGTAGTCACCGGACATCTGGCCGCCACCGCCACTCATGCGGCCCAGATAGTTGAAACCGATCGTCGGGTCGGCGCCCGCCAGATCGACATCGGTGTTCAGGTAACGCAGCAGACCGTAGGTCAGGCCGTCCGGAAGAGCGCGAAGCTGTTCCTTGGCATCCTTGATGATCGGCCCCAAATCCGGGTCGCCGACCAGCACCTGGTCCCAGTCCAGCCCACCCACCGCCAGCGATACCGGGTACTTGGTGGTGAACCATCCGACCGTGCGCGACAAGTCGACATCGGCGACCTCTTCTTGGCGCCCGTGGCCTTCCGCATCGATGACGACCGGCGAGCCTGCCGTGCCCAGGAATTCGGTCAGCGCCAACCCGAAGGCGATCAGCAGTATGTCGTTGATTCCGGCATGGAACGCGGCAGGCACTTCGCCGAGCAACATCCTGGTGGTCTCGGGGTCGAGTTCCACCGATAGGCTGCCGGCGTTGGCGTACGTGTCGATCACCGGTTGGACCGCAGGCAGTGGCGCGGGCACCGCGACGATATCCCGCCAGCGCTGCGCCTGGTCCACCACCTCCGGGTGATACGCGTGCTCGGCCAGGATCGACGCCCACCGGGCGAACGACGTCCGCGACGGCGGCAGGTCGACGTCCTGGCGACCGTGCAGCTGCGCCCAGGCAAGGTTGAAGTCCTCCAGCATGATTCGCCACGAGACGCCGTCGACGGCGAGATGGTGCGCGATCATCAAGAGCTGCCCGGCGGGAGCTGCCCACAGTGCGCTCACCATCGCACCGGTCGCCGGGTTCAGCCGGGATCGGGCCTTGGCGACCGCTTCCTCCGACAGCACGTCGACCGTGTGCAGGCACGTGCGGGCGTCGACCGAACCGGGCTCGGGCACGGTCAACGACCAGCCACCGTCGCTGTCGTCCTCGACGCGCATCCGCAACATGCCGTGGCGGTCGAGCACAGCTTGGAGCACCACCAGCACGTCGTCCTCGGTGACGCCGACCGGCGCCTGGATCAATACGGTCTGGTTGAACTGGTCTACCGGGCCCTGGACATCGTGCAGCCACCGGATGATCGGGGTCGACAGCAGCGGGCCGACGCCTTCGTCGATGACGTCGCTCTCGCCGTCGGAAAGCGTTGCGACCCTGGCGAGGCCGGCCACCGTCTGTTCGATGAAGATGTCGCGTGGCCGGCAGAGCACCCCGGCGGCGCGCGCGCGGGCGACCACCTGCATCGACAGGATGCTGTCGCCGCCGAGTTCGAAGAACGACTCGTCGACGCCGACCCGCTCCAGCCCGAGGACCTGAGCGTAGATGCCGGCCAGGATCTCCTCCACTGCATCCGAGGGGGCGCGGTAGGAGTCAGCGTCCTGATAGTCCGGTGCCGGCAACGCCTTGGTGTCCAGTTTGCCGTTGACCGTCAGCGGCAGCGCGTCGATGGCCACCACAGCGGAGGGCACCATGTACGACGGCAACCGATCACCCAGTGCGGCACGCGCGGCAGCCGGGTCCACGCCGCCGGTCACATACCCGACCAGGCGCTTGTCGCCGGGGCGGTCTTCACGGGCGATCACGACCGCCTGTTCGACACCGTCCAATTCGCTTAGCACAGCCTGGATTTCGCCGAGTTCGATCCGGTAGCCGCGGATCTTGACCTGCTCGTCGGAGCGCCCCATGTAGCGCAGCTCGCCGTCGGCGCCCCACGCCATCAGATCGCCGGTGCGGTACATCCTCGCCCCCGGCTGCCCGAACGGACACGCCACAAACCGGGTCGATGACAGCCCAGCACGCCCGATGTACCCGTCGGCGACCCCGGCGCCGGCCACGTACAACTCACCGACAACGCCGGGCGGTACCGGCCGCAGGAGGGTATCGAGGACGAAGAAGCCGAGGTGCCCCAGCGGCACTCCGATCGGACTGACGGCACTGTCCGCATCACCAGCGACGATCTCCCGGAACGACGCGTGCACGGTGGTCTCCGTGATGCCGTACATGTTGATCAGCCGTGGCGTGCCAGGAGGATGATTCTCAAGCCAGGCCCGCATCCGTTGCGGTTCAAGCGCTTCGCCGCCGAACACCACGGCCTCGAGCTTCAGCTGTGCGCCGAGCTCGGGATGTGCGGCGTCGGCGGTCTGCAGCGCGTAGAACGCCGACGGGGTTTGGCTCAGAACACCGACCTGCTCGGAAACCAGCAGGGCGTGCAGATCTTCCGGCGAGCGGACCACCGCATCGGGCACCACGACCACCCGGCCGCCATAGAGCAGTGCGCCCCAGATCTCCCATACCGAGAAGTCGAACGCCAGGGAATGGCACTGCGACCAGGCCAGTCCCGTCATGTCCATGTCGTCGTCCAAGGTCTGCAGCAGACGAATCACGTTGCGATGCGGAATCGCCACGCCCTTGGGGGTTCCGGTCGTTCCGGAGGTGTAGATGATGTAGGCGACGTCGTCGGGCTGCGGCTTCGGCAGCGCGGACCCGGTATCGACTGCGGGGTCGATCAAGTCGTTCGCATCGATGACCGAGAGGTCGTGTCCGTCAAGCAGTTCGGCCAACGCGGCGGTGGTGACGGCCGCGACCGGCCTGGCGTCGCCGAGTACGAATTGGCGCCGCGCCTCGGGCACCGAGGGATCGATCGGCACGTAGGTGGCGCCGGTCTTGACCACCGCCACCATGGCCACGATCGCCTCGGCGGAGCGCGGCAACAACAGGGCTACCCGTTGTCCGGGACCCGCTCCGCGACTAGCCAATACGTGCGCCGCACGAGTGGCTGCCTCGTCGAGTTCGCGGTAGGTCATCGACAAGCCCTCGAAGGTGACCGCCGATGCGTCTGGGGTGAGCTCCGCCTGCGCGGCGAACATCGACGCGATCGTTTCCTGGGTGCTCACCGACTGGGTCAGTACCGCACGGTTACCGACCTGGTCGAGGCTTGCGTGCTCTGCGGCATCGAGAACGTCCAGTGCCGACATCGGCTGAGTCGGGTCGGCGGTCATCTCCGCCATCAACCGCTGCAATCGGTCGACCAGACTCTGGATGCTGGCGGCATCGAATACGTCAGTGCGGAATTCGACGCCGCCACCGATCCCGACGGGATCACCCGCCTCGTTCCAGCGCTCGGCCAGGTTGAAGGTCAGATCCATGCGGGCCGTCTTGGTGTCGACCGCCATCGGCTCGACCTGCAGATCGCCCAGCGACAGCCCGGCGGCGTCGCCGGCCTGCCAGCCAAAGTTCTGCCAGGCCAACACAACCTGTACGAGCGGGTGATGAGCCATGCTGCGGGCCGGCTTGAGCCGTTCCACCAGCACTTCGAACGGCACGTCCTGGTGTTCGTAGGCCGACAGGCTCCGTCTGCGCACCTGGGCGAGCAGATCGGCGAAGGTGGGATTTCCGGTCAGGTCGACGCGCAACACCAACGTGTTGACGAAGAAGCCGACGAGCTCGTCGAGCGCGGTGTCACCACGGCCGGCGATCGGGAAGCCCACCGCCACATCGTTGTTGGCGGAAAGGTTCGACAGCAGCACCGCGAGCGCGGTCTGAATCACCATGAAGCTCGTCGCATTGTGCTCGCGGGCCACCCGGGCAACCTGTTGCTGCAACTCGGCCGGCCACTGCACCTCGAGCCGGGCACCGCGGTAGTCGGCGGCCAACGGGTACGGCCGATCGGTGGGCAGCTGCAACTGCTCGGGCATCCCGGCCAGCGCGTCTTCCCAGTAGGCGAGCTCCGCGGAAATGCGGCTGTCGGCATCGGCGAGATCGCCCAGCCGCGAGCGCTGCCACAGCGTGTAGTCGACATACTGCACCGCCAGATCGGCCCACCCCGGCGCCTCGCCGGCCGAGCGGCTGGCGTAGGCGACGCCCAGATCGCGCACCAGCGGGGCGATGGACCAGCCGTCGGCGGCGATGTGGTGTACCACGGCCACCAGCACGTGCTCGTCGCCGGCGACCCGGAAAAGCTTGGCCTGCATCGGGATTTCGGTCGCCAGGTCGAAGGTGTAGCGCGTCGCCGTATCGATGGCGTCCATCAACTCGGCGTCCGACCAGCTGGTGGCATCGATCACGGTCCAGCCGAAGTCCGCGACATCGGTGGACACGACGAGCTGCTGCGGCAGGCCTTCGACCGCCGGGAACCGGGTACGCAGGCTCTGCTGGTGATCCACCACGTCGGCCAGGGCGGCGCCCAGCGCGTCGGCGTCCAGCTGCCCGTGCAGCCGCAGCGCGACCGGCAGGTTGTAGATCGGCGACGGCCCTTGAAGCTGGTCGACGATCCACAGCCGGTTCTGGGCGAACGAGAGCGGTACCACGTCGGGGCGCGGACCGGCCACCAGTGGCTCGGAACGGGTTCCGTCCCCGGTGATCCGGGGTGCCAGCTGGGCAACGGTGGGTGTCTCGAACAGGGCTCGTACCGCCAGACCCGAACCCAGGCTGTTGTTGACCGCGGCGACCAGGCGCATCGCCGACAGTGAATCCCCACCAAGGTCGAAGAACGAGTCGTCCGCGCCGACCCGCTCGGCGCCCAGCACCTGGGCGAAGATTCCGGCCAGGATCTCCTCGGTGGGAGTGCTTGGCGCACGGTAGTTTTCCGCGTCCTGGTAGTCCGGCGCCGGCAACGCTCGCCGGTCCAGCTTGCCGCTGACCGTCAGCGGGAGCGCTGACAACTCCAGCACCGCGGCGGGAACCATGTAGGCGGGCAGCCGCTCGGCGAGCGCGACCCGGATCTTGACCGGATCCGCTGTGCCGGTGAAATAGCCGACGAGACGCGGGTCACCAGGACGATCTTCGCGGGCAATCACCACCGCCTGCTCGACGCCATCGAGGCCGGCCAGCACGGCCTGGATCTCGCCGGGCTCGATGCGGTAGCCGCGAATCTTGACCTGCTCATCGGCGCGCCCGAGATATTGCAGCTGCCCGTCGGCACGCCAGCGCACCAGGTCCCCGGTGCGATACATGCGCGCGCCGGGTTCGCCGAACGGGCAGGGGACGAATCGTGAAGCGGTCAAACCGGTCCGGCCGATGTATCCGACGCCCACGCCGCGGCCTGCCACATACAACTCGCCGACCACGCCCTCCGGTACAGGGTGCAGTCGCTCGTCGAGGACGAACAACGCGACGGTCGGTGGCGGCGCGCCGATCGGCACCTCGGCGCCCACGACCAGCGGCGCGCTCATCGATGCGTACACCGTCACCTCGGTGGGGCCGTAGGCGTTGATGACAACCCGGCCGGGCGCCCACTGCTCCACCACCTCGGGCGGGCAGGCCTCGCCGCCGAGCAGCAGCGCCACCGACTCCAGCCCTTCGGGGCGCAGCGCGGCGACCGCCGATGGCGTTTGGGTGAGCACGTTGACGTGCTCACTGACCAGGAGGGCATGGAAGTCGTCCGGTGAGCGCACTACCGCGTCGGGCACCACCAGCAGTCGCCCACCCCCGAGTAGCGCGGCCCAGATCTCCCACACCGAGAAGTCGAACGCATACGAGTGGCATTGCGTCCACACCTGGTCGGCCGGCAGCGCCGGATGCGCCGAGGCCGCCAGGTGGGCGAGGTTACGGTGCGACAGCGCAACACCTTTGGGGGTGCCGGTCGTGCCCGAGGTGTAGATGAGGTACGCGATGTTGTCCGCCGACGGCGCAGGCAACCCGGTACTGGGCTCGGTCTCGATGGCGGGATCATCGAGGTCGATGACCGCCACATCGTGGCCATGCAGCCGCGACCGCAGACCCGGGGTGGTCACGACGGCGACCGGGGCGGCGTCGGCGAGCATGAACTCGACGCGGGCCTCCGGCAGTGCGGGATCGATCGCGAGGTACGCCGCCCCGACCTTGAGCGCGGCCAGCATGACGACGACCGCGTCGGCCGAGCGATCGAGCAGGAGCGCGACGCAATCGCCTGCTCCGACGCCGCGGCCGGAAAGCAAGTGCGCGTACCGGTTTGCCGCGTCTTCGAGCTCCTCGTAGGTCATCGACTTCTCGCCGGAGGTCAGCGCGATGGCTTGCGGGGCACGAATCACTTGCGCGGCGAACAATTCGGGCACCGAGATTGCCGCTGGGACAGACTCCGTCAGTACCGCACGGTTGCCCACCTTGTCGAGGCGTGCGTGCTCGGCAGAATCGAGCACGTCGATCGACGACACCCGCTGGGTGGGGTCAGTGGTCATCGCCACCAGCACCCGCTCGAGCCGCCCGACCATTGTCTCGATGCTCGCGGCGTCGAAGACGTCGGTGCGGAATTCGACCATGCCGAAGACCCCGGTGGGCTCGCCGGCGTGGGTCCAGCGTTCGGTCAGCGAGAATGCGAGATCCACTCGGGCGGTGTGCGTGTCGAGCGGGAGCTGGGTGACCTGCAGGTCACCCAACGCCAGCGCAATGTCTTCGCTGGTCTCGCCGGGTAGGTTCTGCCAGGCCAGCATCACCTGGACCAGCGGATGGTGGTTGAGCGATCGAGTGGGGTTGATCCGCTCCACGACGACTTCGAACGGCACGTCCTGGTGCTCGTACGCGGCCAGACTGCGCGTGCGCACCTGGGCCAGGAGGTCGGCAACAGTGGGGTCGCCGCCGACGTCCACACGCAGCACCAAGGTGTTGACGAAGAATCCCACCAGGGCGTCCAGTGCGGGGTCGCTGCGCCCGCCGATCGGGAATCCCACCGCCACATCGGAACTCGCGCTCATCTTGCCCAGCAGCAGGGAGAGCGCGGCCTGAACCAGCATGAAGCTGGTCGCATTGTGCTCGCGGGCCACCGCGGCGATCCGCTGTTGCAACTCGACGGGCCATTGCCACCCGACGGTGGCACCGGACTGGTCCGCGACCGGCGGATACGGCCGGTCGGTCGGCAACTGCAGCCGTTCGGGCATCCCTGCCAACGCGTGTTGCCAGTACTCCAACTGCGCCGCGATCAGGCTGTTGCCGTCGTTCAGGTCACCGAACTGCGCACGCTGCCACAACGTGTAATCGACGTACTGGACCGGCAAATCGGCCCAGACCGGGTCCAGCCCGGCGCTTCGGCAGACATATGCCACGCCCAGGTCGTTCACCATCGGGCCCATCGACAGTCCGTCGGCAGCGATGTGGTGCGCAACGGCCACCACGACGTGGTCGTCGTCGCTGACCCGGAACAGCCGGGCCTGCATGGGAATCTCGGCAGCCAGATCGAACGAGTGCAGGGCAACCGCACTGACAGCCTCATCCAGCTGAGCTTCGGACCAGCCGCCCGCATCGATGACGTCCCAACCGAAGTCAGCCTCCTCGGCGGGCACCACCAGCTGTCGCGGTATCCCCTCGGGCGCGGCGAACATCGTGCGAAGGCTCTCGTGTCGCCCCACCACGTCGGCCAGTGCCGCGCCCAGCGCCTCGGTGTTGAGCGGCCCGGTCAGCCGTAGGCCCACCGCCATGTTGTAGGTCGGCGACGGCCCCTGCAACTGGTCGAGGAACCACAGTCGGTTCTGCGAGAACGACAATGGGATGACCGCGGGCCGCTCCATGGGCCCCAACGGTTTCAGCCGATCGTCATCTCCGCCGATACGCGGCGCCAACTGTGCGACCGACGGCGCCTCAAACAACGTCCGTACCGAAAGATGGACATTCAGACCGGTATTGACCGCGGCGATCAGGCGCATCGCCGATAGCGAATCCCCGCCCAAGTCGAAGAACGAGTCGTCCACACCGACCCGACTCAGGTCCAGGATCCTGGCGTAGATGCCGACCAGGATTTCCTCGACCGCGGTGGCCGGGGCACGGTAGGTGTCGGTGTCCGCGAATTCCGGCGCCGGCAGCGCCCGGCGATCGAGTTTTCCGTTGACCGTCAAGGGCAGTTTATCGATCACCAAGATCGCGGCCGGAACCATGTACTCCGGCAGGCGTTCTGCCACCGCCGCGCGCACCGCGGCGGGATCGACCAACCCGGTGACGTAACCCACCAGGCGCTTGTCGCCGGGACGGTCCTCGCGGGCGATCACGACCGCCTGCCGGACTCCGTTCACCTCGGCGAGCACGGCGCGAACCTCACCGAGTTCGATCCGGTATCCACGGATCTTGACCTGCTCGTCGGCGCGCCCCACATACCGCAGTTCACCATCGGCGCCCCACCACACCAGATCCCCGGTGCGGTACATGCGGGTCCCCGGCGCACCGAAGGGGCAGGCGAGGAAGCGCGACGACGACAACCCGGGTCGCCGCCAATAGCCCAAGCCGGCCTGCGGCCCAGCCACATACAAGTCGCCGACCACACCGGCGGGCACCGGACGCAACCACTGGTCCAGCACAAAGAACGCCAGGTCCGCCAGCGGCCCACCGACCGGGCTGACGTCGGCGTCCGTATCCGTACCGACGATCTCGCGGAACGACGCGTGCACCGTGGTCTCGGTAGTGCCGTACAGGTTGAGCAGCCGCGGCGAACCCGGGTGGCTGTCCAGCCATGCCCGAAGACGTTGCGGCTCAAGCGCTTCCCCGGCGAATATCACCGCGTGCAAGTTCAGCTGACGGCCGATCTCGGGCTGCAGCGCGTCCGCGGTTTGCAGCGCGTAGAACGCCGACGGCGTCTGGGACAGCACGGTGACCTGTTCGGCGGCCAGCAGTGCGTGGAATTCCTCTGGTGCGCGGGCCACCGATTCGGGCACGACCACCAACCGACCGCCGCACAACAGCGCGCCCCACATCTCGCACACCGACACGTCGAAGGCCAGGGAGTGCCAGAGCGACCACACCTGTTCCGCCATAGCGATATTGGCGTCCATGGCGGCCAGCAGCTGGGCCACGTTCTGGTGGGTGATGGCGACACCCTTGGGGACGCCGGTGGTGCCCGAGGTGTAGATCAGATACGCGATGTCGTCGGGTGCCGGCCCAGCCAACGCGGTAACGGGCTCGCCGGCGACACCCGGATCGTTCACATCGATGATCCGCAGGTTCGCACCCGTAAGCCGCCCGGCCAACTCCGCGTTGGTGATCGCAGCCACCGGCGCGGCATCATCGAGCACCAACTGCATCCGCGCCGACGGCGCAGCCGGATCGATCGGCACATACGCCGCCCCGGTCTTGAGCACCGCCAGAATCGACACGATCGCATCCGCCGACCGCGGCAACAGCAGTGCCACCCGCTGCCCCGGACCAATCCCCTTGCCCGCCAAGAAATGCGCAAACCGATTGGTCGCCTCGTCCAACTCACGATAGGTCCAGGAGCGCTCACCCCAGGTGAGTGCCAACGCGCCGGGAGCGCGTGCCACCTGGGTGGCGAACATCGCGGGAATCGACGCATGCGTGGACCCGGGTCCAGTCAGCGCGGCGCGATTGCTCCACTGATTCAGGTGGGCGAGCTCAGCGTCGTCGAGCATGTCGAACGAGGACAACGGACGGGCCGGATCGGCGATCATGGCGCTCAAGACCCGTTTGAATCGACCGATGATTGCGTCAACGTCTGCCGCGTCGAATATGTCGGTGTCGTACTCGACGCGCAGCGTCAGTTTGTCACCCGGAATCGCTTGCATCGCGATTGGATAGTGGTTGTACTCGCGGTGGGCGAAGTCCGTGACGACCAATCCCTCGGTACCCGACAACTTGGCGGCGTCGATCGGATAGTTCTCATAGACGAAGAACGTGTCGAACAGGTGATCCTGACCCGCCACCCGATGAATCTCGCTGAGCGCCAAGTGCTGATGATCAAGTGTCTGGGCGTGATCGTTCTGCAGCTGATCAAGCAGATCGGCAGTCGTGGTCGCAGTGGCAATCCTGACCCGTACCGGCACGGTGTTGATCAACAGACCCACCATCGAGTCCGAACCCAACACTTCATCTGGACGCCCTGAGACCGTCGTGCCAAAAGCAACGTCACATTGACCGGTCTGCGACATCAACACCCGCGCGAAGGCACCCTGCAACACCGTGCTGATCGTGGTGTGACACGACCGCGCCAACGCACCAAGGGCCTGTGTCGCCTGTTCGGACACAGCGGAGGAGGCGACGTCGCGCCGTCCCAGACTTGCCCGGCCTGCCGCACCTACCAACGTCGGAGTGTCGAAACCGGCCAGCACCCGCCGCCACGCCGCGCGAGCGGCATCAATATCGCGGCCCGTCAACCACGTAACGAACCGCCGATACGGCGCCGCGGGAGGCAATCGCTGGCCGTAATAGCTCGCAAACACCTCGCCGACCAGGATCGGCAACGACCATCCATCCAGCACGATGTGATGGTTGGTCAACACAAATCGGTGCTGATCAGCCCCCGTACGAATCAACGCCGCCCGCAACGCCGGCTCATTCGTCAACTCACACACCGCGATACGCTCGGCCGCGCACACCTGCGCGATCTGTCCTTCGATGTCGCCGCCGGCGTCCAGCTCGAAGTACTGCCACGGCACCGCCGGCTCCGCCGGAATGACTTGCACCGGTTCAGCAAACCGTTGGGAGAACCGCGCCGCCAAGTTGGGATGCCGGACCACCACCGCCTGCACCGCCGCGTGCAGTCTCGCCTGGTCCAGCGGACCACTCAAACTCACATACAGCTGAACGGCATACACATCGTCGCCGCCCAGCGCCGCACTGGCGTGAAACAACAACCCCTGCTGCAACGGCGTCAGCGGCAAGACGTCACCTATCCGCATGCTGCCGCTGGAACTTATCGAGCCGCTCTTCGCTACGACCGGCCGCGGGGCGGCAGGGAGCGGGGCGGCCACCAGTTCCGGTCGAGCTTCTTCTCCGGCGATCAACGTGGCCAGCTGGGCGACCGTAGGCGCATCGAAGAGCGCCCGCACCGAAAGCCGGCTGTTCAGGCCGGCATTGACCGCAGCGATCAGGCGCATCGCCGACAACGAGTCGCCACCAAGGTTGAAGAATGAGTCGTCCACGCCGACGCGCTGCAGACCGAGCACCTTGACGTATATGTCGGCCAGCACCTCCTCGACGACGGTGGCCGGGGCGCGGTAATGACCGGTGTCGGAGAACTCCGGGGCTGGCAGTGCCCGCCGGTCGAGCTTGCCGTTGACCGTCAACGGCACCGCGTCGATCACCACGATCGCGGCAGGAACCATGTACTCCGGCAGGCGTTCGGCCACCGCCGCACGCAATGCGGCCGGTTCGAGGGCAGCCGAAGCCCCGGTGACGTATCCGACGAGCCGCTTCTCGCCCGGGCGGTCCTCGCGGGCGATCACGACCGCCTGCTCAACTCCGTCCACCCCGGCCAGCACCGCTTGCACTTCGCCGAGTTCAATGCGATAGCCGCGGATCTTGACCTGCTCGTCGGCACGCCCCACGTACCGGAGCTGGCCGTCGGTACCCCACCACGCGAGGTCACCGGTGCGGTACATCCGCACCCCGGAGCCGCCGAACGGGCATGCCACAAAGCGCGATCCGGTCAAACCCGCGCGGTCGAGATACCCGGCGCCGACACCGTGGCCGGCGACGTACAACTCACCGACCACGCCCGGCGGGACCGGCCGCAACCAACTATCGAGCACGAACAAGGCCGCCCCGGAGATGGGCGGCCCGATCGGCACTGCCCCGGATCCCGCTTCCAGCGGCGCACTGAGGGCCACGTCGACAGTCGTCTCGGTGGGACCGTAGGCGTTGATCATGACGCGCCCGGGCGCCCACTGATCCATCAGCTCGGTCGGACAGGGCTCGGCGCCGATGATCAGCGCCACCGATCCCAGAACCTGGGGCGACAGCATCCCCACTTCGGATGGGGTGGTACTGAACACGCTGACCTGTTCGGCGACCAGTGCAGCCTGGAGATCTTCCGGTGCACGGGCCACCGACTCGGGCACCACCACCAACCGGCCGCCACCAAGCAGCGCGCCGAAGATCTCTTGGACCGAGACGTCGAAGCCGTAGGACCGGCACTGTGCCCAAACCCGTTGCGGGGGAAGGGGTGCCGCAATCAGTGAGCCCACCAGCTGGGCAACATTGCGGTGGGCGATGGCAACACCCTTGGGGACGCCGGTGGTACCCGAGGTGTAGATCAGGTACGCGATGTCATCGGGCGAAGGGCCGGCCAGTGCGGAACTGGGCTGGCTGGCGACCGTGGGATCGTTCACATCGATGACCAGCAGATCCGGCCCGGTCAGCCGCTGCGCCAACTCGGGATTGGTGATCACGGCCACCGGCGCGGCATCGCCGAGCACCAGCTGCATGCGGGCCGACGGCGCGGCCGGGTCGATCGGCACATACGCCGCCCCGGTCTTGAGCACCGCCAGAATCGACACGATCGCCTCAGCAGAGCGCGGCAACAGCAACGCCACCCGCTGACCCGGACCAATCCCGTTGCCCGCCAACGCATGCGCGAACCGGTTGGTCGCCTCATCCAGCTCGCGATACGTCATCGAGCGGCTCTCGAAAGTCAGCGCCGTCGCTTCCGGGTCACGAGCGGCCTGGGCGGCGAACAACGCAGGAATCGAGAATGCCACCGGTGCGGGTTGGTCCAGCACCGCCCGGTTGCTCCAGTCATCCAGCTGTGCGCGCTCGTCGTCATCCAGCAGGTCCATCGAGGCCAACGGCAACGTGGGATCGGCGACCATCGCCGCCAAGACGCGCATAAGCCGGTCGATCAACGCGTCGATACCGGCCGCGTCGAACACATCGGTGCCATATTCGACGCGCAGGGTCAGCTCGTCACCCGGGATGGCTTGAACTGAAAGCGGATAGTGGTTGTATTCGTGGTGGGCGAAGTGCGTGACAGCCAATCCATCGCTGCCCGACAACTTCGCGGCATCGATCGGATAGTTCTCATAGACGAAGAACGTGTCGAACAGGTGATCCAGACCCGTCACCCGGTGAATCTCGCTGAGCGCCAGATGCTGATGCTCCAAAGTCTGGGCATGATCATTCTGCAGCTGATCGAGCAGATCCGCGGTCGTCGTCGTCGCCCCGATCCGCACCCGGACCGGCACCGTGTTGATCAACAGACCCACCATCGAGTCCGCACCCAGCACCTCATCGGGCCGCCCCGACACCGTCGTGCCGAACGCGACATCACGCTGACCCGTCAGCGACATCAGCACTCGCGCATAGGCGCCCTGCAACACCGTGCTGACCGTGGTGTGGCACGACCGCGCCAACTCCCCCAGCGCCCGCGTGGTGTCCTCGGGCACCTGAAACGATGCGACGTCCCGCCCGCCCGGCACCCGGCCCGCCGGACCGACCAATGTCGGGGTATCGAACCCCGCCAGCACCTCACCCCACGCCGCACGCGCCGCATCGAGATCACGACCGGTCAACCAACTGACGAAGCGCCGATAAGGTGCGGCGGGAGGCAGTCGCTGCCCGTAATAGCTCGCGAACACCTCGCCCAGCAGGATCGGCAACGACCAGCCGTCCAACACGATGTGGTGATTGGTCAGCACGAACCGGTACTCGTCTACCCCGGTCCGAATCAGTGCCGCCCTAAACGCCGGCTCATCGGCCAACTCACACACCGCGACCCGCTCGGCCGCGCACACCCGCGCGATCTGTTCCTCGTCATCCAGCTCGACGTACCGCCAGGGCACCACCGGTTCGGCGAGGATGATCTGGACCGGCTCCGCGTACTGCTGGGAGAACCGGGCCGCCAGGTTGGGATGCCGGGCGACCACCGCCTGCACCGCCGCATGCAACCTGTCCTGATCCAACGGACCACTCAAACTCACATACAGCTGCACCGCGTACACGTCGTCGCCACCCAGCGCCGCGCTGGCGTGAAACAACAACCCCTGCTGCAGCGGAGTCAGCGGCAGAACATCAGCTATCCGCATACTGCCGCTGAAGCTCGTCGATCTGCTCCTGGGTCAGACAGGCCGCGATATCCGACGGCGTCAACCCGCCCCCACCGCTTTGTACGTGTGCGCAGATGCCGGCCAGCGCGTCAAACCACAACTGGCTCAACCGGTTCACCTGCGCCTGATTCAGCGCCGATGGCGCCCACATCCACGCCGCGGACAAGCACGGCCCGGCATCGGTGTCCACCGTGCCCGCATTGAGCTCCAAGGTGTGCATCAGCGGGATCGGCGGCTTCACGCTCGGGCTGATGTTCGCCAACCCGTCCCAGCAGATTTGCCATGCGTCACCGGATGTTTCGGCCGACGTCGCACCTTGACGCCCCAGATAGTTGAACCCGATCACCGGATCGGGTCCGTCCAAGTCAACCTCACTGTTCAGGTAGCGCAACGCCCCGTAGTTGACGCCCTCGGGCAGGCTCCGAAGCTGCTCCTTCGCCGCTTTGATCACCGCGCCCAGCCTCGCGTCGCCGGCCACTACCTGGGCCCAGCTCAGTCCACCCACTTCCAGCGCCACCGGATACTTTGCGGTGAACCAGCCCACCGTGCGCGACAGGTCGACTTGCTCGCCCGGGGAAGCAACCAGCTCCTCGTCGCGCCCGTGACCCTCGACGTCGATGGCGATCGGCGTACCGCCGGTACCCAAGAATTCCGTCGCGGCTAAGGCGAATGCGATCAGCAAAATCTCGTGCACACCGGCATGGAATGCCGCCGGCACCTCCCCGAGCAGTGTCTGGGTGGTCTCGATATCGAGAACTGCCGCGAGGTTCCCGGCCGTCACCAACGTGTCCGCGGTTGCGTCCACCTCAGGCAATGCCGCGGGCGTTGCCGCGATCTGCCGCCAAACGTCGACCTCCGCGACGACGTCGGCACGATGCGCATGCTCATCGAGCAACGATGCCCACCGGGCGAATGACGTCCCGGGCTCGGGCAGCACCGCCTGCTGGCCGGCACGGTGCTGGGCCCAGGCGAAATTGAGGTCCTCCAAGAGGATTCGCCACGACACCCCGTCGATCGCCAGATGGTGGATGATCGCTACCAGCCGACGGGTTGAGGTCACCCACACAGCGCTCAGCATGACGCCGGCGGCCGGGTTCAACTGCGTTCCAGCGTGCAGCACCGCGTCGTCGGTGAGCACGTCGACGGTGTGCAGGCGCGAACGGGCATCCACCGCACCGGCTTCCGGTACTTCCAACGACCAGCCGCCGGCATCATCACGGCCGACCCGCAACCGCAGCATGGCGTGCCGATCCAGCAGGAGCTGCAACATCTCCAGCACATCGGCCTCGGTGGTCCCCACCGGCGCCTGCACCACGACTGTCTGGTTGAAGTGGGCAACCGGGCTGCCCGCGGCTTCCAGGCTCTCGAGCCAGCGGATGATCGGAGTGGCGATCACTGGCCCGACTCCGTCGGCGTCCAGATCGCTGTCGGCGTCGGCCACCTTCGCGACCTGAGCCAACCGGGCCACGGTCTGCTCGATGAAAACGTCGCGCGGACGGCACAATACGCCCGCGGCTCGCGCTCGAGCCACAACCTGCATCGACAGGATGCTGTCGCCGCCCAGCTCGAAGAACGACTCGTCCACGCCGACTCGTTCCAGCCCGAGAACTTGGGCGTAGATCCCGGCCAGGATCTCCTCCACAGCATCGCCAGGTGCGCGATAGGAGTCGACGTCCTGATACTCCGGTGCCGGCAGGGCCTTGGTGTCGAGCTTGCCGTTGACGGTCAGCGGTAACGCGTCGATTGCGACGACGGCGGTGGGAACCATGTATACGGGGAGGCTCTCGGCCACCGCCGCACGGGCTTTCACCGGATCCGCGGAGCCAGTGATGTAGGCCACCAACCGCTTGTCACCGGCACGGTCCTCGCGGGCGATCACCACCGCCTGCTCGACACCGTCCAATTCGCCCAGCGCAGCTTGGATTTCACCCAGCTCGATGCGGTAGCCGCGGATCTTGACCTGCTCATCGGCGCGCCCCATGTACTCGAGCTGCCCGTCGGCGTTCCAGCGCACCAGATCGCCGGTGCGGTACATCCGCGCCCCCGGTGCCCCGAACGGGCATGCCACGAACCTTGTTCCGGACAATCCCGCCCGCCCCACATAGCCATAGGCCAAACCTGATCCGGCCACGTATAGTTCGCCGACCACACCGGCGGGGACCGGTTGCAACCAACCGTCGAGCACAAAGAAACCCAGATTGGCCAGTGGACGCCCAATCGGGCTGACGTTCGGAACCGCCACAGTATCTGTTTCAGCGATCTCCCGGAACGACGCATGCACGGTCGTCTCGGTGATGCCGTACATGTTGATCATCCGCGGCGAACCCGGATGGTTCTGCAGCCAGGTCCGAATGCGGTGCGGTTCAAGGGCTTCGCCGCCGAAGACCACCGCCTTGAGCGCGAGCTGCTGCGTCGGGTCGTCGGAGGGCACGTCGGCGCTTTGCAGCGCATAGAACGCAGTCGGGGTCTGGCTCAGAACAGCGACGCGTTCGGACACCAGCAGGGCGTAGAAGTCTTCCGGCGACCGGACCACCGCATCGGGAACGACCACCACTCGTCCGCCGTAGAGCAGGGCGCCCCAGATTTCCCACACCGAGAAATCGAAAGCCAACGAATGGCACTGCGTCCACACCTGCTCCGCGATTTCCATATCGGTGGCCAGCGCCTCCAACAGCCGGGTCACGTTGTGGTGCGGGATCGCCACACCCTTAGGTGTTCCCGTGGTCCCGGAGGTGTAGATGATGTACGCGATGTCATCTGGCGCCGGCCCCGGCAATGCCGTGCTGGGTTGGCTGTCAACTGCCGAATCGGCGAAATCGATGACCAGCAGCTCCTGCCCGTCAAGGCGCGAGCGCAACTCCGCGGTGGTGATGGCGGCAACCGGCGCGGCATCGTCGAGCACGAACTGCATCCGCGCCTCCGGCACTGCCGGATCCACGGCCACATACGTTGCGCCCGTTTTCAACACCGCCAGGATCGCCACGATCGCCTCGGCCGAGCGCGGCAACAACAACGCCACCCGCTGCCCCGGTCCCGCACCGTGAGTTGCGAGTAGGTGCGCCAACCGGTTCGACTTCTCGTCCAGCTGCTGGTAGGTCCACGACTGCTCGCCGCAGGTCAGCGCCATCGTGCCCGGGACGCGAGCCGCCTGCTCGGCAAACCGTGCGGGAATCGATACCGGAGCGCTCAGCGGCTCGGCCAGCACGGCCCGATTGCCCCACGCGCCAAGGCAATCCCGCTCCGTGGCGTCGAGCACGTCGATCGAGGACAGCCGCCGCGCCGGGTCGGCGGTCATCGCCACCAGTACCTCCAGCAGGCGCCTGGTCACCTCCGCGGCATCCCAATCCGCGAACAGGTGACCTGTCCCCAGCGTGCTCAGGAAAAGCTCGTCGCCAAGCCCGGAGAACGTAAACCCAGTGCTGCCGGCAAGGCCGGAGTTGGTCATGTTCGCCGATGCGGGGGCGCCGCCGAAGTCCAACGTGAATGCCGCCGGGAAGAAATTGATGACGATCCGGTCGGCGGTGTGTGCACCGCGTTCAAGCGCGTGCACCGGAAACCTCTGGTGTTGCACGGCTTCGGAGATTCGCGTGTCGACGTGCTTACAGAAATCGCGGACCGAGGATTCCGCCGGGGTGCGCAACACCAGCGGCACCAAGCCGGCAGCCATCCCCGGCAGTGTTTTCAGCTCCGGACGGATTCGTCTGCTGACCGGGAAGTCGAACACCACGTCGGAGCCTTCGGCGCAGCGCCCGCGCACCAACAGTGCGCTCGCCGCGGCAATCACCGAGGTACGCGGGATGTCCCATTCGTGGGCCAGCTCGTCGACTCGCCGCAGGACTGCCGGATCCAGCGGGACCGGCACCGAACGCCAACCGGGATCAGATTCGTCGTCGCCTTCCGGCGACCGGGTGTCGGAACCGCTTTCGACAGGAAGGTTTGCGGCCCAGTAGGCCTCGTCTTCGCGATAATCGCTCGACCGCTCGTATTCCGATTCGCATTCGAGCAAGTCCCGCAATGAGCCAAAGAATGCCGGCGAAATGAGATCCCCGGAAATGGTGGCCGAATAGATCGATGCGACGCGATTGACAAGCAACCAAATTCCGGCGCCGTCAATGACAATGTGGTGGAAACACCCGAATACATAGAATTCGGCGGGCCCGGTCTCAAATACAGCGTATTTGAACAGCGGACCGGTAAACGGCATGGGCGTGCGCTGGATCGACAGCGCCGTCTCCTGCACGTCGCGCGCCGGATCGCTCGAGCCGCTGAAGTCATAGAAGTCCAGGTCGATTTCCGGGTAGTCGAGCACCCGCTGGAAGACCTGGCCTTCTTCCTCGAAGAACGCAGCCCGGACCGGCTCGGCTTCGCGCGTCGCACGCTGCAACGCCCACTCGAAGGCATCGCGTTCCAGCACGCCCTCGACCTTCAGCAGCATGCCGAGCTGCCAGTCGGTAGCGGCTTGACCCGTCTCCTGTGCCAGCCAGATGTCCAGCTGCGCGCGCGTCAGCGGAAGCGCATCCTCGTTGAACTCCATCAAAACTCCCAGACCCAAACCGCTCAACTAGTCGGACGCTCGGCTTCCTGCAAGCCGGTCGCGCAGACTCTTTGGTCGTATGTCGGGCCAGTTCGCTTCGATGTAGTCCAGACACGCCGCACGGTCAGCTTCGCCGTGTACGACCCGCCAACCGGCCGGGACATCAGCGAACGTCGGCCACAGGCTGTGTTGCTCCTCGTCGTTGACCAAGACGACAAAACTGCCCGCGTCGTCATCGAACGGATTGGTGCTCACCGCGTCTCCCGACACTCTCGTCAATATGGGTGGAACAAGTTCCAAACCATACTTTGTGGGTATGACCCATGTCACGAAGTTGGGTGTGACTCACATCACGAACAGCAACCATTTGTGCGGTCCCGCACCCTAGTGACAGGGGTGCCACCGGTTTCTCTCAGATGGCACGGTTAGGTTCGGCACCGAGGCATTTCGCTGCGGCACCGTCCCAGCGCCGCTGTCGAGGCCGATTCCGCCGACGACCCATAGTGGCGGGTGCCAGCAAGCGCCGGACCTCAGTGGTTCCGTCCCCGACGAGCGAAATCCTCCAACCGGTCGGCGGCGGCGGCGGCGCTTTTGGCAGGTTCGGTGATCCGGGTGGCGAGCTCGCGGGCCCGGGCGACATAGTCGGGGGCGAGGATGATCCGCAGGTCCGCGACCAACGAATCCTCGGTGACGGTGGAAAACCGCCGTGCGGTACCGACCTTCAGCCGTTTGACCGCCGTTCCATAGATCGCGTGCACGAGGTCCCAGAAGAGGATCAGCTGAGGGACTCCTGCGCGCATGCCGATGGGTGTGGTGCTCGACCCGCCGTGGTGGACGACCGCGCGACAGGCGGGAAAGACCGTCGCGTAGTTCATCAGGCCGACCACTTTGACGCGCTCAGAGTGCGGGGCATTGCTGAAATCAGTGCCGGCAGCGCCGACCAGCGCCCGCTCCCCTAGCCGCGCACACGCCGCATCGATCATCGCGATCGTGTCGGCCGGAGATTCAACCGGAATGCTGCCGAAGCCGAAGAAAATCGGTGGAGTGCCCGCAGCGATCCACGAGATGACGTCGTCATCGTCCGCCGTCGGCAGCTCGAGCGTCAGCGTTCCGACAAACGGCCGCTGCCCATCCCACTGCGCCCATTCGGCCGCGAGCCCGGGGAAGCACGCCTCGTCATACGCCTGGACTTCCAACGATCCGCGTTCGGTGATCCGCCACGGCGCGGACCGCGTCGCCTTGGGCAAGCCCAGTTCGCGGCGCTGGGCGTCCTCGACCTTCTTCGTCCCACGCCACGACATCCACCAGAACGCCCGGACGACCCCCCGGCCCAGCGGCGCAGGCAGAAAGGGCAGAACCCGGGCGTTGGGCCGCAGCGGAAAGTAATGCAACGTCGCCAACGGAATGCCGTAATGCTCGGCCACGTTGGAGGCGGCGTCCTCGAAATTGATGCCGCTGAATATCAGGTCGGCCCCGTCGGCCAGCGACATCAGCGTCGCGCTCATGTCCTGCCAACCCTGAAAGAGAGGCCCGGAGATTTCACCCCGCGCCCTGGCCATCTGCCGGATTTTCCATGGGCTGCTGAAAAAGCACGTCCAATAATCGCGGTGCGCGTCCAGAATCGACCGCGAGTTCGGCCCGAATCCGACCGTGACGGGCACCGCCGCCTTGCTGAATTCGATCAGGTCGGGCGGAACCGCCATCGACACGTCGTGCCCGCGGCGCACCAACTCACGGCCGACTGCCGCGGTGGGCTCTATATCGCCGCGGCTACCCCAGGTTGCCAGCACGAACTTCATCGGCGGACGTTACGACCTTTCACTTCCCACAGGAGACTCGCCGGGATACCCGGGGGACCCTCAAATTTAGGCAGACCCACACGGTCCGCGCTACCGATCATCAACGACCCTGACTCGCAACCGGACTCACGCCCGCCGGACCGTTGCTGATATTCACGCGACGATCCTTACCACATCGGGCTTCCGCGGCATACAGGTTTCGGCCCACTGCCCGTTGCGGGTAAGAATGTTCGGCTATGTCGCACTCATTCGAGATCGTCACCGAGTCCGTCGCCAGCATCGATCAGATTCACGCAGCGTTCGGCCGTGAGGACTATTGGCTCGACCGGCTGACCGGCGACGCTTCGACCACGTTGGATTCGCTGGTCGTCGCTGCCGACGGCGCGGTGGAGGTGCACATCACCCAGCACCTGGGCCGACAGATCCTCCCCGCACTCGTGACGAGTTTCGTGCCTGCCGACCTGAAACTCATCTACCGCGAGACCTGGCGGCAGACCGAAGACGATCAGCTCCGCGGCACAAGCCACGTCTCGGCCTCCGGCGGCCTGGGATCGAGCCGCGCGGATAACTGGCTGACGCGGGTCGGCACGGCGTCTCAACTGCGCGCCACCGGCCGGGTCGACGTCAAAATCCCGTTGGTGGGAGGCAAACTCGAGAAGACGATCGGTGCGAGTCTGACCAAGAGCATCCCAGCGACGCTGCACTACACCACCACGTGGATCGCCGACCACACGTGATTCACGGCAAAGAGGCGACGGATCGGCCCGATCGCGAAACCACCTCCGCGGCCGCGCCCGCAGTGTAAGAATGCCTCGATTTCAATTGACGTGTTCGCTGAATAAGCAGGTTGGTGACATTGCCCCACGCCGACAGCCTTAGCGCTGCCGAAGAACAGCAGAGTCGGCAGTCCGGGCAGAAGAACTTCCGCCCGGACATCGAGGGCCTACGCGCCGTCGCCGTGACGGCCGTCGTTTTGTTCCACGCCGCCATCCCCGGCATCGGTGGGGGCTACGTCGGCGTGGACGTCTTCTTCGTCATCTCCGGGTTCCTCATCACCGGCCTGCTGTGGCGTGAGGTCAGCGGAACCGGCACCGTGCGGCTGCGCAGTTTCTATGGGGCCCGCGCCCGCCGACTGCTGCCGGCGTCGGCCATGGTCGGTGTGGTCACGATGATCGCCTCGATACTGCTGCTGCCGCCGTTGCGAGTCCCGACCGTCCTCTACGACGGGATCGCCAGCGCGCTCTATGTCGGCAACTACTGGTTCTTCCTGGACAACGTCAACTATTTCTCCGACTCGCTGTCGCCGTCACCGTTCCTGCACTACTGGTCGCTGGGCGTCGAAGAGCAGTTCTATCTGGTCTGGGCGCCACTGCTGCTCGGCACGGCATGGTTCATCCGGCGATTCCGGCGGAACAAGACCCGCGCCATCGGTTCCTCCCGGCGCCCCTACCTGGTGGTCCTCGGCCTGGTCGCCGCCGCGTCTTTCGCACTGTCGATGGTGATCACCTACGTCGTACCCTCGCTAGCATTCTTTTCGCTGGCCACACGTGCCTGGCAACTGGCCATCGGTGGGTTGGTGGCACTGACGGCGATTCACTGGCAACGCCTGTCACCGCGAACGGCCGCGATCGCTGGCTGGACCGGCTTGGGCATGATCGTGCTCGCCTGCCTGTGGTTCACCGCGACCACGCCCTTCCCCGGTACCGGCGCGCTGCTGCCCACCCTCGGTGCGGTACTCGTGATCGGCGCCGGTTGCGCCACCCCGTCACAGGGCTGCGGACAATTCCTGAGCACGGCGCCGATGCGCGCGGTCGGGCGCATCTCCTACTCCTGGTATCTGTGGCACTGGCCGGTGCTCGTGCTCGCACCATCGCTGCTGGGCCACCCGCTGGGACTGGCCGAACGGATCATCGCGGCCCTGCTGGCCGCCGGCCTCGCATGGTTGACCCTGCGCTATCTCGAAAACCCGCTGCGCTTCGCGCCGAAAATCCGCAACTCACCGTGGCGCAGCCTCGGCCTCGGCGCGGTGGCCACCGCGATCGCGGTCTTCGTCGGCCTCGGGCTGCTCAGGGTCGTGCCCACCCCGGTGGGGCACGGCGCGCCGGCAACCCCCGTGGCCTTCACCGCCACTCCAGCCTTAGCCGCAGGTTCGGATGTCGGCGCCTACGACGCTGCGGTACAACAAGCGTTCGCCCAGGTGCAGACCGCGCTCGCGGCATCCATCGGCCCCAAACCCGTCCCGTCAAACCTGACCCCGCCACTGGACAACCTGTCCGGCGAACAACGGAACTTCACCTATAACGGCTGCCTGCGCACGCCCTATGAAAGCGGACAGCCCGAGTGCGCGATGGGCGATGTCACGTCGCCAACCACGGTCGCCCTCATCGGCGACTCACACGCCGCGATGTGGACACCGCCCTTCCAGCAGATTGCCGACCAACGGCACTGGCGGCTGGAGATGATGGCCAAAGAAGCCTGCCCCGTCATGGACGTAGAGGTCGGGGGCATCTTCCGTCGCATGATCGAAGATCTTCAGCACTGCGAACAATGGCGCGCCGAGGTCATGTCCCGGCTCAAGGCGGAACGGCCCCGACTCGTCGTGGTCAGCGTCTGGCGGGGATACGGTTTCGACGAAACGATGACCGGCTTCAAGGGGTACGGCTCGGCCTGGGTCGACAGCCTGGCGCGGCTCGTACGGCAGCTACGTGACATTGGCACGCAGGTACTGATACTCGGTCCGGCGCCCAGCCCGCACGCGAATGTACCGATCTGCCTGTCCGGCAATCTGGATAACGCGGCGGCGTGTTCACTGGCGCGGTCGGCTGCTGTGAATCAGTCCGGAATCGCCGCCGAGACCGCTGCCACGACAGCCGGCGGCGGACAATACGCCGACGTCAGCGATCTTTTTTGCACTGCCGAACGCTGCCCGGTCGTCGTCGGCAACACGCTGGTCTACATGGACGTGAGCCACGTGTCCATCCCCTACTCACGGCAATTGGCTCCGGCCATCGGGGCGCTGACCGACCGCGCGCTCGCCCGTGGCTGAGCGGGATCTGATCTCGAAAGCACCTTTCGCAAGTGCGCCCTAGTGTAAGAATGCCTCGACTCAATTGACGTGTTCGCTGAATAAGCAGGTAGGTAACAGTGGCCCACGCCGACAGCCTGAGTGCTGCCGAAGAACAGCAGGGCCAGCGGTCCGGGCAGAAGAACTTCCGGCCGGACATCGAGGGCTTGCGCGCAGTCGCCGTGCTGGGGGTGGTGCTGTTTCACGCGGGGATGCCCGGTGTCGGCGGTGGCTACGTCGGGGTGGACGTCTTCTTCGTCATCTCCGGCTACTTGATCACCGGCCTGCTCTGGCGCGAAGCGAACAGCACCGGCACCGTACGGCTACGCAGCTTCTACGGCGCCCGCGCCCGCCGGCTCCTGCCCGCATCAGCGCTCGTCGGTGTCGTCACCGCGATCGGCGCTGCTGTGCTGTTGCCACCCCTTCAGGCGCGCACCGTTTTCGGTGACGGCATCGCCAGCGCGCTCTACGTGAGCAACTACCGGTTCATTTTGCAGGGCGTCGACTACTCCGCGCCCTGGCTACCGCCGTCGCCTTTCCTGCACTATTGGTCGTTGGGCGTCGAAGAGCAGTTCTACCTGGTGTGGCCGCCACTGATCCTCGGCACGGCGTGGCTGATCCGTCGGATGCGCCGGCGCACGAGGTCCGAGGCCACTGTCTCGCAACGTCCATATCTCCTCGTTCTCTCGCTGGTCGCGGTGGTGTCGTTGGCGCTGTCTCTGGCCACGTCGTACTGGGCGCCGTTTCTGGCGTTCTTCTCGCTGCCCACCCGGGCCTGGCAGTTGGCCATCGGCGGGTTGATCGCGCTCACCGCCACCCAATGGCGCCGGCTGCCGCCGCAAGCGGCCGCGATCATCGGGTGCGCCGGGTTGTTGGTGATCCTGGTGACCTGCAACCAGTTGAGCGCCAACACGCTGTATCCAGGTACCGCCGCACTATTGCCCACCCTGGGCGCGGCCATGGTCATCGGCGCAGGTTGCGCCGCACCGACTCGGGGATGCGGACGCTTCTTGGGGCTGGCGCCGATGCGCGCCATCGGCCGCATCTCCTACTCCTGGTACCTGTGGCACTGGCCGGTCCTGCTTTTCGCGCCGCTGGTGTTCGGCCACTCGTTGGGGTTGGCGGCCAGGCTGGCCGCGGCCGTGCTATCGGCCGGGTTAGCGGTACTCACGCTGTGGTTCATCGAAAACCCGCTGCGATTCGCGCCCAAGATCCGCAATTCGCCTGGGCGCAGCCTCGGGTTGGGCGCACTGGCCACCGCGGTCGCGGCCGGCGTAGGCGCAGCGCTGTTCGTTGTGGTGCCCGCTCCTGTCGGGCATGGCGCGCCGGCCGCGCCGCTGAACTTCACCGCGCTGCCCCCGCCACTCGCCCGGTCGGACATCGCCGCCTACGACGCGGCCGTCAGACAGACGTTTGCCCGGGTGCAAGCTGCCGTTGCGGCATCAGTCGACATCAAGGCCGTTCCGTCGAACCTTCAGCCGCCGTTGGCCGGCGCGGCCGACGAACTCAACGACGTATACCTCAACGGGTGCATGCTCAGCGGTTGGCAGGTCGCGCCAGCCGACTGCGCCTCGGGCGACACCGCGTCGCCGACGACAGTGGCCGTTGTCGGCGACTCGAACGCCGCCATGTGGAATCAGGGCTTCCGCAAGGTTGCCGAGCAACGACAGTGGCGGCTCGAGATGATGGTCAAAGCAGGCTGCCCCTTGCTCGATCTGCCCATCACGAGTCCACAGCTTCATCGCGAGTACACCGAGTGCGAGCAATGGCGCGGTCAGGTCGTCGACCGGTTACGCGCCAAGCACCCCGCGCTGGTGGTGGTGACCATGTGGCGGCATTACGGCACTGACTACGGCTATTCGGCAGACTTCACGTCGTACAGCCCGGCGTGGATCGGCAGCCTGACCCGCCTCGTGCGGCAATTGCGTGACGCCGGTTCCCAGGTGTTGGTGCTCGGACCGACTCCCGACCCGCAATCAGTTCCGCCGGTTTGTCTGTCTGGCAACCTCGACAACGCAACGGCATGCGCGTCATCGACATCGGCATCCCTCAACAGCTCCGGCATCGCAGCGGAGGCGGCCGCCACCAAAGCCGCCGGCGGAGAATACGCGGATCTGACTGATCTCTTCTGCACCTCCCAGCGTTGCCCGGTCATCGTCGGCGACACGCTTGTCTACCTCGACAAGAATCACGTGACGATCGAATACGTACGGCAGTTGGCTCCTGCCGTCGGGGCGCTGACCGACCGCGCACTCGCCCGCGCTTAGTAATCAGGAAGGCTTCACCTTGTCACGATCTGTCCTCATCACCGGCGGAGCCGGATTCATCGGGTCCGCGGTGTCGCGCCGTCTGGGCGAAGCGGGTCACGATGTTGCGGTGATGGACATCCTGCACCCGCAGGTCCACGCCGAACACGCAAAGATCGACCTGCCGCCATCGGTGCGGTTGTTCACCGGCGACGTCACTCACGGGCCGGACTGCGATGCCGTGCTGCGGCTGTTCAAGCCTTCGCAGATCGTCCATTTGGCGGCCGAAACCGGTACAGCGCAGTCACTTTCGGAGGCGACCCGGCACGGTTCGGTCAACGTCGTGGGGACCACGCAATTGCTCGACTCGTTGAGCCGCTGCGGGCATGTGCCCGAGCAGCTGGTGCTTGCGTCGTCGCGAGCCGTCTACGGCGAGGGCGCCTGGCAGTCCGGCGATGAGGTTTTCTATCCACAGCCGCGCAGCCACGCCCAGCTCGTCGCGGGTATCTGGGATCCGCAAGGGCCCACCGGCGAGCCCGCCGCCCCGCTCGCAAGCAGTGCAGTCCGCACCGAGCCCCGGCCAACCAACATCTACGCGGCGACCAAGCTCGCCCAAGAGCACATCCTGGCTGCCTGGACGGCCGCCCATGACACCAAGCTCAGCGTGCTGCGTCTGCAGAACGTCTACGGGCCCGGCCAGTCGCTGACCAACTCCTACACCGGGATCGTCGCGCTTTTCGCGCGACTGTCGCAGGAGAAGCAGGCGCTGGAGGTCTACGAAGACGGCCAGATCGTGCGCGATTTCGTCTATATCGACGACGTTGTCGAAGCACTGTTCGCAGCGATCGAGGGCCCCGCGCAGGCGGCCCGCTACGTCGATATCGGGTCGGGTGTCCCGACCACCATCTACGAGCTCGCGCAGCAACTCGCAACGATCTGCGGCGCTCCCCAACCGGTCGTCGTGGGCAAATTCCGCGATGGCGACGTCCGCGCCGCGAGGTGTGACATCGAGCCCGCGTCGAACGCGCTGGGTTGGCGGCCCAAGTGGTCTCTCGAGGAAGGTACGCGCGCGCTGCTCGACTGGATCGGCAAATAGTCGGTCTCCGCTGAATCCGCTTCGCGCGGCTACGAAAGAGATAGGTCATCTTCTTGAGTTTCTCGGTTGCGGCGAAGACGTCGCTAGTTCGCCCGAACCAGCTCTTCTCACGCTATGGTCAATATTTGTGATCGAGCTTGACGGCGTAGCGAAGACGTTCGACGGGAACATTCTTGCCTTGCAGGATGTAAGTTTTTCCGTCGCCACGGGGTCGATCTGCGCTCTTCTCGGCCACAATGGCGCCGGAAAAACGACCACGATCAGCATCCTGTCCACGCTCCTGCGACCCACCTACGGCAAAGCCATCGTGGCCGGGTATGACGTTGTCCGAGAGGCCAGCCGGGTACGCGCAAGCATTGGGATGACCGGGCAGCATGCGGCACTGGATTGGCAACTCTCGGGTCGGGAGAACCTGGTGATGTTCTCTCGGCTTCGTGGCATGCGCCGCAAAGATGCGCGCGCACGGGCCGACGCCTTGATCGAGCAATTTGACCTGGAGCATGCCGCCGACCGGCCGGTGGCCACCTATTCGGGCGGCATGCGGCGCCGCATCGATATAGCCGCCGCACTCGTGGTCCCGCCGAAGGTGCTCTTCCTCGACGAGCCGACAACTGGGTTGGATCCACGCAGCCGTCGCACGGTGTGGGACCTGGTGTCGTCACTGGCCGCAGACGGCGTCACGGTCCTTCTCACGACCCAGTATCTCGAGGAAGCCGACATGCTCAGCGATTCCATCGTTGTCATCGACCACGGTCGGGTGATCGCGGACGGGACCGCCGAGGATCTCAAGCGCCGCACCGGATTCAGCTACTGCACGGTCAGCCCGGTCGACCCCGCCGATCTGCCCAAGATCATCGCGGTGCTCGCCGATCTCGATGATCTCGAAGCGGATGAAGCCGCCAATACCGTGTCGGTATTGGCAACCAACGGTGTTTCCACGCTGAGTGAGGTGTTTCGTCGGGTCGACCATCTTGACATTGAGCTGGCGGATATTTCTCTGCGCAAGCCATCGCTGGACGAGGTATTTCTCCACCTCACAGGCAGCATCAAGGCGTGACCGCGGTCGCGGTCCTGACCGAACGAATCGTCCGCGACACACTGCGCGACGACCTGCCTTTCGCCGTGCTGGCACCCGCCGGCAACTTCGTCATCTTCAATCTCGCGCTGCGCAATGTGATCGACACCGGCGGGATCAGCTATTCGCAGTACCTCCTGCCTGTCATCGTCGTTCAGGTGACCTTGCTCGCCGCGCTGACAACAATCGACCGGGCCGCCCGCGAGCACGGGTCTGAGCTGGGGGTTCGGTTCCGCACAATGCCCATTCCCTCGGTGGCACCGCTGACGGCCCGAATGCTGTACTGCCTCCTCCGCGGCACCATCGCCCTGATTGCCACCATTGCCGTGGGGTCCGCCTTCGGCTTCCGAATGAACGGCGGTCCTGGCTGTCTGATCGCCTTCGCGGCGCTGGCCCTGACCTTCACACTGGCACTTTCGCTTGGTGCCGACGCGGCCGGAGTGAGGATTTCGGGAGCCTCGGTCGCCAAGGTCGGAGGGGCCAGTCAGGTGCTGCTCATCCCTCAGATCATGCTCGTCATGCTGTCCACCGGAATGGCGCCCGCGGACTCGTTCCCCGATTGGCTGCAGGGATTCGTGCGCTATCAGCCTGTCTCACAGATCACCGAGACCCTTCGTGGATTGGCTGGCGGTGACCTCGCGGTCGGCAACCTGGCGACCACCGTGGCGTGGTGCCTTGGGCTGCTGATGCTGTTCGGGGTGCTCGCAGTGCGGATGCAGCGGAGGACGCGATGACCACCGACGTACCGCTGCGCCATTCACTGGTCTCGGAAAGCCTGGTATTTGCGGGGCAGCACCTCTCACACTGGCGCCGAGATGTGTTCGTGCCACTGCAAGCGCTGTTGTTCCCGACGTTCTTGTTGATCACCTACTACCTGTTGATCGGCAAGTCGGTCATGAGGATCACGGGCACCGACAGCCTGTACGGTCTGGTGCCGACGTGTGCGATCGCCGGTGCGTTCGCCGGGGCACTTGCGACTGGGCTCTCGATCCCTGAAGAACGTGAATCGGGTCTGCTCAGCCAATTTTGGACCTTACCGGTGAACCGCGCTAGCGCCCTGATGGGTCGGCTCATCGCCGAGGCCCTGCGGACGGTGGTCAGTACCGCCTTCATCACGTCCGTGGGAATCGCACTGGGATTGCGATTTCACGGCGGTCCTCTCTCGCTGTTGCTGTTCCTCTTGGTCCCGGTGTTGGTAGTTCTCGTTTTTGCGATGGCGGTCATCGCAATTGCGACGCGTTCCAAGCGCGGTGTCGTGCTGATCTGGCTCGGTCTGCCAGCCATCACCGCCGTGTTCGCCAGCTCTGGTTCTCCACCGATCGAATCATTGCCCTCGTGGATGTGGCCCCTGCTCCGGTTCCAACCGATGGAGCAGGTTGTCGAGTCCATGCGAACGCTCGCCCAGGGCGGCCTCCCGCTCTGGCCACTCTTGTCGACGCTGATCTGGACTACCGCAATGGGCGCATTGATCGGGCCGTTGGCGGTCCGCGGTTATCGTGCCGCTGCCGAATCCGGAGGCTCGCGCGGTTGATCCCGACTACCGGGTGTGCCTAGGCGTAGCCAACTGCTGAGGCGTCAGCCGCAATGTACGCGCGCGAATTTCTCCATCGAATCCGCCGCAGCCGCGGCACTCTCGACGGGTTTCCTCATCTGGGTCGCGACAACACGAGCACGGTCGAGATATTGCGGGGTCAGGATCAGTTGTAGATCCGCGATCAGCATTTTTCTGGTGAGGCCCCCCGAAAAACGCCGGGAGGCACCGACTTTCAGTCGCGCGATGACCGCGCCGCGCATCCGTCGATCAGGCGCCGACCAGAGAACGAGGTGCGGAACGCCGGCTCGGAGAGCCGCTGCCATGGTCCCCGCCCCGCCGTGGTGAACAACTGCGCGGCAGCCCGGAAATATCGCCGCGAAGTTCATCGTTTCGACGACCTTGACATGTTCGGCATGAGCAGCGGTGCCGAAATCTGTTGAGCCCCCACAGACCAACGCACGTTCACCCAACTGCGCGCACACCTCGGTGATGAGCGCGATCGTGTCGGCCGGAGACTTCAACGACATACTGCCGAAGGTGAAACAGATCGGCGGCGTGCCCGCGGCGACCCAGGATTCAACCTCGTCATCGGCGTCCGTCGCCTGCTCCAGAGTCAGCGTCCCGACGATGGGCCGCTGCTCCTTCCACCTCGCCCATTCACCTTCCAAACCGGGAAAGCACACTTCGTCATAAGCCTGGATTTCCAGCGATCCGCGCTCGGTGATGCGCCGTGTGGCGGCACGGCTGTCCTTGGGCAGGCCCAATTGACGGCGCTCTCGCTTCTCGGCGTTGCCGGCCACCCGCGAGGTGAGCCACCAGAAGGCGGTCATCGCCGCCCGGCTCAGGGGTGCCGGTAAGAACCACAGAAACAGGCCGTTCGGCCGCAGCGGGATGTAATGCAGTGTGGCAAGCGGGATGTCGTAATATTCCGCGACATTGTCGGCGAGATCCTCGAAAACCTGGCCGTGAAACAGTAGGTCCGCGCCCTCGGTCAGGGACAGCAGCACACCGCTGAGTTCCCGCCGGCATCGCTCGTTGAATTCCCAGTCTTCACGCCAGACCTGCACCGCGTGACCGATCTGCCAGGCGCGGTGGGTGGACTCCCCGTAGAGGTTCGCGCCCGAATTCATGGCCAGCGCCGTCTGCGAATCCGGGCCGTACGCGACCGCCGCGAAACCGGCCGATTCAGCGAAGCTGACCATGTCAGGCGGCACAGCTACCCGAACGTCATGGCCGCGGCGCACCAACTCGCATCCGACAGCCAGCGACGGCTCGACGTCTCCTCGGGTTCCATACGCTGCCAACACGATTCTCATCGCGACGTCTCCGTCCCGTGCCGCGTATGAGGTTCCGGGGGCGTCGCCTGTCCAGCCGATGGCGCCGCGGACTTCTCCTCCGGCTCCGCTGCCGACGCACGACGCCTCTGCTCGAAACGAGACTTGAGCGAAATCGACGGCTTTTCGACGAGGAACCAGCTGACCGCGGCCAACGGTACCGTGGCGGAGGCCGCGACCGCCGCGAATACGAAGGGGTTAACAACGCCGAGACCACAGATGACCAGTAGTTGTTGTACGGGCCAGGCGTAGACGTACACGCCGTAGGACAGATCGGTCCGTAACCGCAGCCGATTATCGTGGAGAAGAGCGCCGGTGACGATGACGCCATAGGCCAACGGAATTGCGCCGAGAATCCGATAGTTGGGCAAGAAGCTCGCTGCGAGGACGACGACCACGCTCAGCCCGACAAGCCACCAACGGGCCGGCAGCACATTTCGGATCTGATAGATGAGTGCGCCGGCCAAGAACATGGTGGCGAAGCGCGCGACGATCGCCTGCACGAAAAGCGCAGCAGTGGCCGGGGCCATACTCTGCTGCGTTTCCGCCAGGTCCGCGAAGACACTCCATGCCGGCAGTCGGGCCGACCACAACAGCGTCAGCGCCAGCAACGCGGGGATGAACCACCGACGCCGCAAGAGCCCGACCACACCGAAAATCGCAACCGCTATGTAGCACAACACTTCCCAGATGAGTGTCCAGAGCGAACCGTTCCACACTCCCGACACTGGAATCCCGCTGGGCGTACCACCGATGCCTTGCTGGGTCAGCATCACTGCGCTGTTGCCGAGAACGTACTCAAACGGCGCAGGCGACAGCAGCAACTTGGCGGGCGACCCGCCCTGGATGGCCAAGCCGATAGGAGCGATGACAAAGGCGGTGACAGCCAGGCAGAACCACAGTCCCGGCAGAATGCGCAGGCTGCGAGCAACCAAGTAATCGCGGACCCGCGGGTGCCGGAACCAACTCCAGGTGATGAGAAACCCTGAGATGGCGAAGAACCCGTCGACCCAGACGTCCCGGAGAAGTTGGTGAGCTGGTGCAAGCGACAGGTGGCGGCCGGTGATGAGCCAGGAGTGGTAGAGGATGACGCCCGTCGCCATCACCAACCGGCACGCATTGAGCGCGTTGCTCCGGGGATCGAACTCCTCCCCGAGGTTCGTGCCGCCAGACCTCACGACTCGAGATACCAGGGGTTGGCCCGCGCCCATTCGATGGTGCGGCGAATACCCTCTTCGACGTCGACCTCCAGCCGCCAGCCCAGCTCCCGCTGCGCCTTGGTGGAATCCGGGATGCGACGGGGAATGTCCTCATAGCGCGCGCCGTAGCTGGCGGCGGTGTCGACGGCCTGCGGGCTGGATACCGACTCGACGTTGGCGATCTTGATCGCCAGATCGACCACCTCACCGATCGTCGTCTCGGTCATGCTGCCGATGTTGAAGGCCTGGCCGATCGCCGCGTCACTTTCGGCGGCCAGCAGGGTGCCCGCGATGGCGTCATCGATGTAGGTGAAGCAGCGTGACTGGGTCCCCGAGTCGTACAACAGCGGCTGCCGGCCGTTGAGGATCCGGTGGATGCTTTGCGACATCACGAAGATCGGATTCTGGCGCGGCCCATACACATTGAAGTAACGCACGACGGTCGCCCGCAGTCCGTAGGCATCGTGCATGGCGAACACGAGATGCTCGGCCATGGCCTTGCTGGTGCTGTAGCTCCACCGCGCAGTCCGTGTCGACCCGACCACCCGATCGTCGTCTTCGGCGAACGGCGGGTTGGGATTCTTCCCGAACACCTCCGACGTGCTGGAGAACAGCACCCGGATACCGTTCTGCTGCGCCAGTTCGAGCACGTTGCGGGTGCCGATGACGTTGACGTCGAGAACCTGCAACGGATTACTCATGTAGTTCTTGACGCCGACGACAGCGGCCAGGTGAAACACGGTGTCGACGTCCGAGGTCAACGCCCTCTTGAGCGCGTTGATATCGGTGACGTCGCCCTGGACGAACCGGAAATTCGGGTTGGCGTCGAAATCGGCGTCCCGGGCGATGGTGCCCTTCGCGAAATCGAACACCGTGACCGAATCCCCGCGATCCAGCAACGCCGACACCAGGTGCGATCCGATGAAGCCGCAACCACCTGTCACGACGACATTCGCCATTAGCGGCCAATCCCCTTGTAGATGAAGCCCGCGGCACGCGCTGCCGCCGGGTCGAAGCTATTGCGGCCGTCAAGGAAGACGCACCCCTCGGCGGTCAGATCCGCCAGCCGGGCGAGCGGGATCTGGTGGAACTCGCGGTGTCCAGCCAGCACCACCAGTGCGTCCGCGTCCTTCACCGCCGACTCGATATCGGCGGTCAGCGGGATCTTCGTCACCGTGTGCGCTTCTTCGTCGGGCACCCATGGATCGTGCACCGACAGTTCACATCCGGACTCTTCGAGCAGCTCGACCACATATTTGGTGGGCGTGAGCCGGCAGTCTCCGGTGTTGTTCTTGAACGCGATACCGAGCACGGCGATCTTGCTGTCCTCGATCGTCTTGCCTTGATCCGCAAGCAGTTTCGTCAGTTGCCCGTAGGTATAGGCCGGCATCGTGTCGTTTACCGTGCGCGATGTCTTCGGGATGGCGAGATCCAGCCCGAGTGTCTGGCCGAGGTGGTTGACGAACCACGGGTCTTTGGTCAGGCAGTAGCCGCCCACACCCATGCTCGGGCTGAGAATGTTGACGTTGTGGCTGCCCTTGGGCATGGAATTGGCCGCATTGATGACTTGCAGCGCATCCATGCCGAGTCGGTCGCACACTTTGGCCATCTCGTTGGCCATCGCGACGTTGAGGTCGATCCAGAGGTTGCACGCGAGTTTGACCATCTCAGCCGTGCGCGGGTCGTCGACGATGATCGATTCCACACCGAGCGCGTGACGCCACAGCGTGGCGCAGGCGCGGGCGCTGCGCTCATCGACGGCGCCGACGACAACGGGGATCGATGTCAGCTCGCGGATGGCCTGGCCTTCGGCCAGTCGTTCCGGGCAGAAGGCCAGCCCGAAGTCGACGCCGGCTTTCAGCCCGGAGGCCTCTTCCAGGACGGGTCTGACGAGGGTTTCGGTGGTGTCGGGCGGCACCGTGCTCTTGAGGATGACGAGGTGCCCGGGCCGCAGATGTTCGCCGACCGCGCGGGCGGCAGCGGTGATGTCGTCGACTATCGGCTCGTAATCCGGACCGAGCGGTGTCCCGACAGTCACGACGATGAAGTCGTTCTCGGCAACCGCGGCGAAATCGGTGGTGGCCCGAAGCCGGCCGACGCCAACGTTGTTGGCCACCAGCTCACCGAGCCCGGGCTCCGGCACATGGCTTCGGCCGTGGTTGATTTCGTCGACGACGGTCTGCCGTACGTCGATGCCGGTCACCGGCCAGCCGCGATCGGCCAGCACAGCACCGATCACTGTGCCGATGTAACCGAAGCCGACTACCGCGATCCCAGACCGCATACCGCGCACCAGGAGGTCGATCTCGGCGTCGCTACGTCCGAACGCGCCTCTAATCATGCAATTCCTAGCGTCTCAGTCTCCGGCACGTTCACGCGAACCGGAGCTCCATCCCTGGCTGACTGCGGCAGTTTAACTAACGCCCGCGTTAGCTACCTCAAATTCGCGGGGTTCCTGGCAACCACCCAGACGCCGTCGACCGCCGGGCTCTGATCTTCGAGCGTCGTCGGCCCCGATCCCGAGCGGGCTCGGCCCCGCTGACGAAGCGTCCGATCCCGAAACGACCCTTATTGACGCACCCGAATGTAACAATGCGTCGACTCAAGGATGCTTCCTAATTATTAAGCAGGTGATTGTTGCGCCAGGCCGACAGCGTTAGCCCGGGGGAAGAGCTGCAGGATCGGCGCCCCGAACAGACGCGTTTCCGCCCGGATATCGAGGGCTTGCGTGCCGTCGCCGTCCTGGGCGTGGTCCTGTTTCACGCCGGAATGCCCGGCCTCGGTGGTGGCTACGTCGGGGTGGACGTGTTCTTCGTCATCTCCGGTTTCTTGATCACGGGCCTGCTCTGGCGCGAAGCGAACAGCACCGGCACGGTGCGGCTACGCAGCTTCTACGGCGCCCGGGCCCGCCGGCTCCTGCCCGCATCAGCGCTCGTCGGTGTCGTCACCATGGTCGGCTCGGCCACCCTGCTACCCCCATTGCAGGCCACGACCGCAATCGGGGACGGCATCACCAGTGCGCTGTATGTCGGCAACTATTGGTTCATTGTCCGAGGCGGAGACTACTTCGGTGGCCACCTGCCCCAGTCGCCGTTCCTGCACTACTGGTCGTTGGGCGTCGAGGAACAGTTCTACCTGGTATGGGCTCCGCTTGTCTTGGTCACGGCGTGGTTGATCCGGCGCACGCGCAAGTGCAGCCGAATCGAAGGCACCTCGTCACGACGCCCGTATCTGGTAGTGCTGGCACTGGTGGCGGTTATCTCCTTCGTGGTGTCGCTGGTGCTCACTTACGTGATGCCGGCGGCGGCGTTCTTCTCACTGCCCACCCGGGCGTGGCAGCTGGCCATCGGCGGGCTGGTGGCCCTGACCGCCACCCGATGGTCCCGGCTACCAGCCCGAGCCGCCGCGGTCGCGGGCTGGGTCGGGCTAGCCCTGATCCTGCTGGCCTGTATTTGGTTCGATCCGACCACACCCTTCCCGGGGACCGCCGCGCTGCTACCCACCGTTGGTGCCGCGCTGGTCATCGGCGCCGGCTGCGCCACACCCGCTCAGGGCTGCGGGATGCTGCTGGGGCTGTCCCCGATGCGTGCCATCGGCCGTATCTCCTACTCCTGGTACCTGTGGCACTGGCCGGTGCTGATACTCACCCCCGCGCTACTGGGCCACCCGCTCGGGTTGACCGGGAGATTGATGGCGGCGCTGGCATCGGCTGGACTCGCCTGGCTCACCCTGCGCTACCTGGAGAACCCGCTGCGGTTCGCCCCGAAAATCCGCAACTCAGCCTGGCGCAGCCTTGGACTCGGCGCGGTCGCCACCGCGGTCGCGGTCGCCTCCGGGATGGTCCTCGCACTCGCCGTGCCCGCTCCCATCGGTCGGGGCGGACCAGGCAAAACACCAACCATCACGGCAGCGGATGTGCCTACAGGTTCGGGCGCGGCCAACTACGACACCGTGCTGCAACAGACCTTCGCCCAGGTGCAGGCCGCGGTCGCGGCCTCCGCAGACCTCAGGGCCGTCCCGTCAAATCTGGACCCTCCCCTGGCCGACGCCGCAGCCGAACTGAGAGGCCTCCAGCTCGCTGGCTGCATGCGTTTGCCTTACCAAGGTGGACAGCCCGAGTGTGCGAGCGGCGATCCGGCCTCGGCCACGACCGTGGCCCTGATCGGCGATTCGCACGCAGCAATGTGGAACGCTGGCTTCCAGCAGGTCGCCGAGCAGCGGCACTGGCGGCTGGAGACCCTGGCCAAGACGGCCTGCCCCGTCATGGCTTCGCCCGACGCCACCAACCCGCTGCAGCGGTTGGCACGAGACATCGATAAGTGCGACCAGTGGCGCTCCGAAATTCTTGCCCGGCTACAAGCCGAGCGCCCGAAGCTGGTCGTGGTCACCATGTGGCGCGGATACGGCAACAGCGGCGGCGGGTTCGAGGGACAGTCGGGTTTCCGCTCTTATGACACGTTGTGGTTGAACAACCTGACCCAGCTGGTACAGCAACTGCGAAGCACCGGCGCTCAGGTGCTGGTCCTGGGGCCGGTCCCGGATCCACATGAGGATGTGCCGATCTGCCTGTCCGGTCACCTAGACGACGTTGCGGCCTGCACACAACGACGGTCAACCGCGGTCAACGAGTCCGGCATTGCGGCGGAGGCCGCGGCCACCAAGGCCGGCGGTGGACAATACGCCGACCTCACCGACCTGTTCTGCGCCGCCGACCGTTGCCCAGTCATAGTCGGCAATACCCTGGTCTACCCCGACTGGACCCACATCACCGCGGAATACGCCCAGCTCTTGGCACCAGTGATAGGAGCATTGGCCGATCGTGTGCTCGCGCACAATTGACCAGAATTCGGGGCAGCAAGATTCGGGGTAGCAGCCTCAACGGCGTCACGCTCCCCCGATCGGCATCAATCCCCGTCGCCTAGCGCGACGGTAAATGCTCGACAATCACCAACAACCGTGGACCGCGCGGCCTTTCGTGCGAGTCGCCCGGATCAGGCTGATGGCTGGCTCAGCTTGCCCAGGCCGGTGATTTCAAGACTGACCGACTTCCGCTCTCCAGCGGCGCCGAGCATGAAAGCGATATCGCCTACCGGTGCGCCCAGCCAAAATCGCCAAAACCGTCGGTCAAAGAATGCCCACGTGAAAAGACCCGTGGTCCCGCCGCAATACACGACAATCGACACCAAGTAGTAGAGCATGCGCTTCCAGCGCGAAACCACCATCTCGACATTCATCTCACCGACCTCGAGACCCCAAGCTCGATATTGCCATTCCAACCCGTAGCGATTTTGGAACTCAAAAAATGCAAGCATTTCGCCATTGGTGACCAGATACTCGTCGAACACGAGGATCGAACCCTCCGTGAACCGGTCCTTGCACGTTTCCAGCCCGTGGAGGCAACTCTCGTAGGTGTCCAGATCCATGTGGAAGAGCCTGATCGGCGCACCCGGCCGTTCGGCCAGGAACGGCGCCAACGTGTCATAGGTGCTGCCCTTTATGTACTGCACCTTGCGACCAAGCACATCGGGCACGCCATCGTGCAACGTGACGCCGGTATCCCGGATAAAGCGCTGCGCTACCGGATCTGACAGCGAAAAGGTCCCCTTTTTGAGGAGCATCTGGTCATCGATTTGCCAATCTTCGACGAGCCCCTCGAACGTATCGAAGCCGTACACCGTGCGATTCGATGCGTCGGATACCAGCCTTGTCGACCAGCCGAGCCAGACGCCGAGGTCGAGGAGTAGTTCATCGGAATTCTCGGGCGACGGGTCCGGCAGTTGCGATGCCTCCCGCAACAATGTGTGCCCCGAAATCTTGCGGCGGCGCAGATCGGAAAGTGTGCGTTCGATAAACGCTTGATATTCCTCGTCGTAAACTCTGATGTCCCGGGCGTAGAGGTGTGGAATATAGCGCCCGCGGCCGCGGTAAATGAGGCGCGCACAGATCAGCAACAACAACAATATGCCCAGTGCGATAAGGAGTACCGGCGCGAAATAGCATGCCGTGGCCACACCCAGCGCGATGACGACGAGAATCGCTCTCCAGATACGGTGAACGGTCGTCCGATCGACTGCCCGCCTATCGACTCGTTCGATTACGCCCACCTCGACACCTCCGAAATCTCGGCCATACCAGGCCCCAACTGAGGGGCATGGGTTGTGGATCCGCCAGCAGCAACGCGTGTTCTTGCCCTCTTCGGACAGGACAACTTCAGGCCGCCTTCCGTCAGCTCCCTCACAGCCCGCGAGCCAGAGGCCGGAGCCGACGAGGATGACGTCGTTCGTTGGTGTCGGCAACATATCAGTCGTTCGGCGCGCCCAACCCAGAAATCGAGGCGCCGATCCGATGGTGACACCGACGGCCGAGGCCAGGCATAAGACCGCATCGACACGGCGAGCCGGGGCGGCTGTTGGACCACCTTCACCGACTACCGACACGGTTGGCGCGGGCAAAGTTTTCGACGAGATCAGCGGCCGCGGCAGCACTTTCCGCAGGCTTGGACGTCAACGGCGCCACCTCGCGGGCACGGACCCGATATTCCGGAGCCAGAATGGTCCGCAGATCCCGAACCAATGTCTTCTCGTTGATCGACCAGATACGCCTGGCCATACCCACCTTGAGGCGTTTGGCCACGGCTCCGGTGAACAGCTGATGATGCAGTGTCCACAGGATCAGCTGGGGTACACCGGCACGCAGGCCCGTCGCCACCGTGCCGGCGCCACCATGGTGGACGACCGCACGGCAGGTGGGGAAGATCGCCGCGTAATTCACCGCACTCACGACCTTGACGTGGTCGAATTGCGGAACGTCACTGAAATCGGTCCAGCCGGCGCACACCAGCGCTCGCTCCCCCAATTGGGCGCACGCCGACCCGATCATCGCGATCATGTCCGCCGGAGACTCGACTGGGACGCTGCCGAAGCCGAAGAATATCGGCGGTGTCCCCGCGGCAATCCACGACGCCACGTCGTCGTCGGCGTCGGTCGCCATCTCCAGCGTCAGTGTCCCGACAAACGGCCGCCGGTCGCCCCATTGCGCCCACTCGTCTGCCAGTTCCGGGAAGCAGACCTCGTCATAAGCCTGGATCTCCAACGAATCGCGGTCGGCGATCCGTTGCGGTGCGGGGACTGTCGCCGGCGGCAAGCCGAGGTCGCGACGCTGGGAATCTTCTGCCTTCCGGGTGCTCTGCCAAGCCAGCCGATCGTTGGTCCTCATGATCGCGCGAGTGAGGAACGGCGGCACGAACGAGACTAGCCGGCTGTGCACGCGCACTGGAAAGTAGTGGACGGTCGCCAATGGGATGCCGTAGAGCTCCGCAACGTTGGCAGCGGGATGTTCGAAGATCAGGCCGGTGACCAACAGGTCGGCCCCCTCCGCAAGCGATTTGAGGGTGTTGGTCATCTCGATCCAACACCGGGTGGCGAACTCCTCTGATTCGCGCGCCATCCTGTTCATCTCGCGGATTCGCCAAGGTGTGCGAAAGCCACACCTGAAGTAGTTGAGCGCCGCATCCATGGTCGGCCGCGAATCCAGTCCGTATGCGACGGCGGTGAGCCCGGCCTCCTCGGCGAACCCGACCAGGTTGGGCGGGACAGCCATGCACACTTCGTGTCCCCGGCGTTGCAGCTCACGGCCGACGACGACGGACGGCTCCACGTCGCCACGGGTGCCATAGGCCGCCAGCACAAATTTCATCGCGGGTTCTGGCCTTTCAGTTCAGTCATCGTGCGCGAACGCAACGCGGAAGCACCGGTCATTATTACCGGGTTTTTTGACGGGCGAGTCAGCATTCGGCCATTGCCTCCGACTCATCGTTGCTACGATCTCGAACCGCCCAGATCAGGCCGAATTTTGGGCCATCACACCGAGGAGCTCAAGACTTTGGCCGAAGCCGGACTGGACGCCCGCGAGGCGGAGCGTGTGATGTGGGACATCATCGTCGTGGGTACGGGCATGGGCGGCGGGACGGCCGGCTACTCGCTGGCGGGCTCCGGCCGCAAGGTGCTTTACGTCGAGAAGGGGCGATCAACCCTGCCCGGCGTGCCCGGAACGATCCGCTCGGCCATGCCCGAACTGGCAGAACCGCTGACGACCCGCTCCGCCGACCGCTATTTCGAGGCCTTGGCCCGTGGTGGGCGTTCGACCGACGAGGTCGAAGACATCAGCGGACGCTTCGCCAAGCGGTTTGTGCCGTTCATCGGCAGTGGAACCGGCGGGTCCTCCGCGCTCTATGGCATGGTGTGCGAGCGATTTTTCGCTCAAGACTTCACACCCCGGCAGAATTTCGCCGACCCCGGCGATTCCACAGTGCCGGAGGCATGGCCCGTCACCTACGACGAGATGCGACCGTGGTATGCCCAGGCCGAGAAGCTGCTGGCGGTCCGTGGCCAGCCCGACCCCCTGCGGCCGGGGGCCGGCAATGCCAATCTGCCTGCCGCACCGCCATTCTCACGCGATAACCAGCCGCTGGTCGATTATTTGACCGGTCGAGGGTTGCATCCCTATCACTTACCGATGGCTTGTGATTACACCGACGACTGCGCCACCTGTCAGACGTACCTCTGCTCCAAGTCGTGCAAGAACGACTCCGCGCGCAATTGCGTCCAACCCGCGATCACCGAACGCGGCGCCCAATTGCTGGCGGAGTGCCGGGTCATCCGCCTGGGCGCGGACCGCACCGGCGTCCGCGAAGTCATCTGTGAGCACCCGGCCGGCCGGCTGGCCCTGAAGGCGAAAGTGGTGATTTTGGCGGCCGGGGCACTCGCCACCCCGATCCTGCTGCTCAATTCCCGATCCGGCGATTGGCCGCGCGGATTGGCCAACGGCTCAGACATGGTGGGCCGCAACCTGATGCGCCATCTACTCGACCCGGTCATGATCTGGCCGCAACCCGACTCCTCGATATCGGCTGCCAACAAAGAGATCGGGCTCAATGATTTCTACTTCTATCAGGGCCAGAAGTACGGGACCGTGCAGTCGTTCGGCGCGATACCGCCCATGGAGTGGCTGATCAACCGCCCCGGCCCGCAAGCCAAAGCTCTGCGCGTCATGCGGCCGGCGGTGCGCCGGGTCTACCAGAAGTTCTTCACCGGCGGGCTGATCCTCGCCGCCATGATGGAAGACCTGCCATACCGGGACAATCGCGTGCTGCTATCCGACCACCCCGGCTCCGAAGGCCGCCAGCGCATGCGGATTCAATACCGATTGCACGCCAACGAAATCGAACGCCATGCAGCTTTTCTGCGGCTGTTCAAGGGGACCCTGGAACCATTTCGCACCCGCGCGCTGGGCAGTGGAAAACAGAACTCGAACGTCGGGCACGTGTGCGGCACCTGCCGATTCGGTACCGATCCCGCGACCAGCGTGCTGGATGCGCAGAACCGCGCACACGAAGTGGACAACCTCTACGTGGTGGACACCTCGTTCTTTCCGTCCAGCGCCGGGCTCAACCCAAGCCTGACGGTCGCGGCCAACGCGTTACGGGTGGCAGAACACGTCAACCAGGCCCATTTCGCCAGCTGATCATCGGCACCGCCCAGAAGCGGGCGGCGATCAGCTCGGTTCGCGGATCGGAAGGCCCGCGGCGCGATAGACCGCGTCGATGACACTCATGTTCTGCACCGCATCTTGCGGCGACGTCCGGACCGGCTCGCCACGCAGCACCGAGCCGACGAACGCGTCCAGCTGGAAGGAGTAGGTGGGGCGGCGAGAGAAGTGCTCCACTCGCTTTCCGTTGGCTGACCGGATTGAGAGCCGCGGCAGGAGATTGGGCGCTGCAGGACTGAGCCAGCGCAGCTCGCCGTCATCGCCGACCACTTTGGCGCTCGCCCAGAACATCTTTCCCGACCACAACGCACACTGCAGCCGGCCGGTGTGGCCGGCCGCGTACCGCAGCTCGGCCGTCATGGCTCGATCCACTTGTGGTTTCTGCAGTTTGGCCTGTGCGGAAACAACTTCCGGGGTGGAGCCGCCGAAGGTCCGGGCCATGTTCGTCACATAGCTGCCGGCGTCCATCATCGCGCCGCCCGCCATCGCGTAGTTGTAGCAGTTGGCTTTGAATGTCGGCAGCAGCACGCACAATGTGACATCCACCCGCCGCAGGGTGCCGATCTCGCCCGACGCAATGATCTCTTCCACACGCCGCGTCAGCGGATGGTGGCGAAATTGGATCGCCTCCATCACCACTCGGTCCGACTTCGCATCCAAGTCGGCGATCTCCTGAGCCTCGGCGGCGTTGGCGGTGAACGGCTTCTCCACCAGCACGTGCTTGCCGGCGGCTAGGGCCGCCTTCGTCCACTTGCCGTGCATGCTGGTCGGCACCAGGACATAGATGGCATCCAGGTGTGGATCGTCGATCAGCGCCTCATAGCTGCCGTAGGCCTTGGGGATGCCGTATTTGGCGGCGAATTCGTCGGCGCTTGGCTGATCACGCGAGGCCACCGCACTCAGCACGACATCGCGGTTTCCCTTAGCCGGGTTGATCATCGTCGTCGGCGCGAAGCTTGACGCTCCCAAGATGCCGATGCGTACCCGGCCCTCGCTGTCTGGCATAGCTTCTCTCTCCTGTTAGTGACCGGTCGCGATACTAGAAGACGTTCCAACTGGCGTGTCCGGAATTGCCATTACCTCGGCGACGCGCTCAACTCGGCTCGCGAATGGGAAGCCCCGCGGCACGGTAGATCGAATCGACGACGGTCATGGTCTCGATCGCATCCTGGGGTGTGGTCCGTACCGGCTCACCCCGCAGCACGGCCGCGGCGAACGCGTCCAGCTGATAGGCGTAGGTGGCGCGGCGGGGAAACCGCTCGACCCGCTTGCCGGCCTCAGATCGCACCGAGAACCGATGAAAAATGTGTGGCAGCAAGGGATTGAGCACGTACAGCTCGCCCCGGTCACCGGTCACCCGCAGGGTGATCCTCAGCAGGTCTGCCGACCACATCGAACAGCGGAGCCTGCCGACGTACCCGTCCGGAAACCGCAGCTGGGCCGTCATTGCTCGATCCACTTTACTGTCCCGCAACTTCGCTTGTGCGGCAACAACTTCCGGTGTCGCACCGCCGAACGTCCGCAGCATGTGGACGGCGTAGCAGCCGGCATCCATGGCGGCGCCGCCGGCGAGCAAGTAGTTGTAGCGGATGTCGGAGAACTTCGGCAACGGAAAGCAGAAGGCGACATCAACCCGCTGCAGGTTGCCCAGCTCACCCGAAGCGATGATCTCCTCGGCGCGCAGCGCGAAGGGGTGATAGCGGTAGTGAAAAGCCTCCATCACCACGCGGTCTGACGTGGCAGCCAACTCAGCGATCTCGCGAGCCTCGGCAGCATTCGCGGTGAACGGCTTCTCACACAGCACGTGCTTGCCCGCCTCGAGCGCGGCACGAGTCCATTTGCCGTGCAACCCGTTTGGCAGCGGGATGTAGACCGCATCCACTTCGGGGTCGGCAATCAACGCCTCATAGCTGCCGTGCACTCGGGGAATGCCATGCTTGGCCGCAAAAACCTGGGCGCGTGATGAGTCCCGGGCCGCCACCGCCGCCACCACAACCTCGGCGTTGTCCTTCGCTGGATCGATCAGCGCCGCCGGCGCAATTTGGGCCGCCCCCAGGACGCCGATCCGGACCGTGCCCTCGCCGTCAGGCATGCGGGCGATGCCACGGCGAGGCCGACCGGGTCTTCACTTCTGGCACAACAGCGTCGAGGCCGTCGTCGGTGATGGTCACGTTGGCCCTATCTCGCATGCTGGCATGTCGGCGCCGAGTCTAAACTTGCCTCGTCGTCAGTTTTCGACGTTTCCTTCGATCGCACCACTCATCAGCCAACCCGCTTGCGACGGGCGAAATCTTCGATGAGGCCGGCGGCCCTCGTCACGCTGTCCGCGGGCTTGATCATCCGAGCCGCCAGCTCGCGGGCGCGGGTGCGGTACTCCGGTACGAGAATGGTGCGCAGGTCAGCGACCAGCGTCTTCTCGGTCGCGGCAGCAAAGCGCCGCGATGTGCCCACCTTCAGCCCCTTGACCGCAGCTCCCCAGATCACCTGCACATCGGCCATCCAGAGGACCAAGGTCGGGACGCCGGCGCGCAGGCCTGCCGCCGTGGTGCCGGCGCCGCCGTGGTGCACGACCGCCCGGCACAGCGGGAAGATCGTCGCGTAATTCACCGCACCCACCACTTTGACGTGGTCGAACTGCGGGACATTGCTGAAGTCCGTCCAGCCCGCACATATCAACGCCCGCTCGCCCACCTGCGCGCAGGCACCCGCGATCATCGCGACCATGTCGGTCGGCGATTCCACCGGAATGCTGCCGAACCCGAAGCAGATCGGTGGTGCGCCCGCGGCAATCCACGACGTGACGTCGTCATCGGCTTCGGTGGCCAATTCCAGCGTCAGGGTGCCGACGAAGGGCCGTTGGCCATCCCACTGCGCCCACTCGTCGGCCAGCCCCGGGAACAGCGCGTCGTCATAGGCCTGGATCTCCAGCAGTCGACGTTCGGCGATCCGATCGGGTACCGGCCGCGTCGCCGGCGGCAAGCCCAACTCCCGCCGTTGCATGCCGACAACACTCTTGACCCCGGCCCAGATCAGCCACTCGTACACCCGCATCGCCGACCGCAGCACCGGCGCAGGCAGATTCGGCAGAAGCTGGCCGTTGACCCGCATCGGAAACCAGAACACCGTGGCCAACGGAACCTCACGGTATTCGGCGACGTCGAAGACCAGCTCCTCGTAGCTCACCCCGCTGACCAGCAGATCCGCCCCATCGGCGACCGATGCCAGGGCCTTCGTCATCTCCCCCCAGGCCCGAATGCCGGGCTCGCGGGATTCGCGGAAGTACTTCTGGACATCCCGGACTCGCCAGAAGTTGCGGAAGAAGTAGCCCCAGAAATCGCGGGTGTCCTCCAGCCACGCCTGGGTGTCGGGTCCGTAAGCGACCGCCTCGAGTCCGACCGCCTCGGCCGAAGCCATCAGATCAGGCGGCACGGCCATCAGCACATCGTGACCGCGGCGCATCAGCTCGCGGCCAATGGCGATACCGGGCTCGACGTCACCGCGAGTCCCATAGAAAGCCAGCACAAGTTTCATCGGATGATCTCGATCCTCGTTATTCGGAATCACAGCGCTGGCGGGCGTGACTACGCCCACGTGCCCTTGCGCCGGTGAACCAGTGCAAGGGCCTCCAGACCCAGCTTGACGACGAATGGTGGCAACAGCCGGTCCATGTTGAGGTAGCGACGCGAACCCTCGAATGCCTGCCGGAACCCGCGTTCGGTCGCCCCGTACTCCTCGAAGACACGATCCAGCGCGGCCTCGTCTTGGGGCTCGTCCCGTGCGGCCGCGGCGAGCGCTTCGTACACGGTGCTGACCCAGTCCGTGCCGAAGGGCTCTGTTACCGGGCCGCGGTTTTGATGGTGCCGCAGACCCGGGGTGAGGAATTCATCGACTTCGGCCTCATCCCGGGCATCGAGATCGATTGCGAGCGCCGTGGAGATCCGCTTCAGTTCCCGGCGCCAATCCTCGAGAAGGTTGCTGTATTCGACGAACACCCGAGGCACGTCACGGGTGTCTCGTTCGGCCAGCAGGCTGTACTTCAGCCACCAGGCACACGTGAGCTCCGCCGAGGATCCGACGTAATTCTGCTGACTGGCGCGTTTTTCCAGCGATCCGATGATTTCCGCGGGATGACGAACCGCGATCACGGTCGCGACGTCGAAGCCGGCCTGGCGGGCCGCTTCGAACCAGATGCGGGACACCGTCGTCGTCTTCGGTTCCTTGATGACCAGCAGTGGAGTGGCCGGCAAGCTGCCGAGATAGTCCCTGAGCTTGGCAACCCAGGCAGCGTTGCGATCGACGTCGAACGCACCCTCCTGGGAGGTGTCCAGTCCGATGTCGTAGCCGGAGCTGCCGTGATCGTGCAGGATCGCCTGGTTGAGGTGGATGACTGCGCGCGCCTCGAAGAAGCCGCGCGGATTCTCCGATGTGGCACCTAGCAGACCGGGTGGAAGCGTGCCGCCGCACAAGGAGAGCACCCGTGCCAGCGCCGATGTCCCGGAGCGTCCATTGCCCAATACGAAAAGAGCCACCGGGCGGCCCTGAGCCCCCGATCGACGTGTGATCACTGCGGCAGAATAGGGGTTCGCGCGAGCGCTTCGACAAGGAATTGCGGCGTTGCCCAGCGCAATCATCCAGGGCTCAACATTAGCCATCGGAAAACAGCCGGTCGGCTACTCTGACGCTGGTGTCAATCCAAGACCGCCCTGCACGCGCATTCAACGATGATGCACGGCCGGACAATCGGCTCGATTTGATGGACCAAGCCTTCTACGCCGGGCATCGCGCCGCCGGTCAGAAGGAAGTGATGCAGGTCGGGTGGCTCTATCAGCACGACGTCGACCTCGAGCAGTTGGAGCGGTTTCGGCGCGAGCTCGCCAAAGGGATGATGGGCCGACTGATCGAGCGGTCGCCGTTGCCGTTCGGCCGCTGGCGCTGGGTGTCCGACCCGCGGCCGGCGCCGATCGAGGTCGCCGCGGCAGTCCGGCCGCGCGGTGAGCTTGGAGACTGGTTCGATGCGCGCACACAACAACCGATCGACCCGGAAACGGGTCCCGGCTGGCGGATCAGCGTGCAGCCCCTCGACGACGGCTCGACCGCGATCAGCCTGGTGCTGTCGCACTATGTCATTGATGGCATCGGCGCCGCCGTGGCAGTGACGGAAGCGCTCTGGGGTATTTCACGAGATCTCGGCTACCCGCCGCCGCGGTCCCGCTCTGTTCTGAACGCCCTGGTCCAAGACATCCGCGAAACCGCACAAGACGCACCGGCGGTCGGCCGGGCGTTTCTCGCGGCGGTGAAAGAGGCCCGCCGTCGCCAACAGGATGTTGTCCACACGCAGGCACAGTCGTCGCTGCCGACCTCGGCACCGACCGGCAACGCCGGCGACCTCGTCATCGTGCCCAATATCTGGATCCGCATCCGGTTGGACGAGTGGAACGCCCGCGCCGAGGCGCTCGGGGGCACTTCGAGCGCGCTGGCCGCGGCGTTCACCGCGCGACTCGACCGGCACATGGGACGCCTGCACGGCGATGCCGAAGACGTGCGAATGCTGCTCACGGTCAACAACCGGACCATGGACGACGCCCGTGCGGTCGCAGTGTCCTTCGTCCGAGTCGGTATCGACCCGGACGGGGTGGCATCCGATCTGGGTCCGGCCCGCGCCGCCATCAAGCTCGCACTCAAAGCCGGCCAGGACACCCCCGACGAGTCAGCCGAGCTCGTCGCGCTGACCCCCTTCACCCCGAAACGGGCGTGGAAGCATCTGATGGACTACGCGGTCAGCGACCCTGAGCGGCCCGCCGTGTGCTCGAGTCTCGGCGATACCGGGCCGGCGGCAGTCCGTCCCGACGGCTCGCTGTCGGACTCGATGTTCGCGCGGGGGGCGAGCCAGAATCTGACGCGAGGGTGGCTGGAGCGAACCGGCAGTCAGTTGCAGGTTTTCGTCGGCACCTCGGTGGACATCAACCAGGTCGGCGTCTGCGCCCGCGGGTACCAGCCGGGCTCGGTGACGACGCGCTCCGCGTTGCGAGAGTTGGCCGAGCGCACTCTGGTGGAATTCGGCTTGCCCGCCGAGATCGATTAGCAGGTTCGTCCCGATATTTCGTGAATCCCCGCCTCGCCGACACCTACATGACAGCCCGCGTCCGACGCTCCTACCGCTTGCGCACGCGTCAATCAGCCAGCCAGGGAAGCAACATGAGACTTAGCCGTTACCACAGCTCCCCGCATGCGCGTACGCGTATGCTCCGCTGTTGCGTTGCAAAGATCCCACACGGAGGCCCTCAGCATGGTTGACTCTCGTCGAGATCGGTCGCGCTCTCAGCGGTGCTGCGCGTTTGCGGGACAGTTGGATGAGCGGCCTGTGACGCCCGCCACGTGGGCGGTAACCTGAGATGCCAGGCCTCGATGTGTAGTTGCGTTTTCCATCCGATGGCTGGTGCAAGGAGTTAACACTCTTGGAAGACGGGAAAGGTCGGCGTGCGGTGATCGAAGGAAGTTTGCCCGAAGTCGAGCAAACTCGGCCCGATGACACCACCGTGCCCCAGCAAGAAGCCCCACCGGAGTCTGCTGGCGCCGCCTCGCCCTCCGCTCACATCGAAGGCAAGCCGTCAAAGCGCCGTCGAAATCGCGGGCTCGTGCGCAAGTCGTTGGGACGGGTGTGGATTCCGCTGGTCGTCTTCGCCGTGCTCGCTGGCGGCGGCCTGACGGTGTCTCGTTTGCACGGCATCTTCGGCAACGACACGTCCCTCACCTATAGCGATACCAAGAACGACAAGGGCAAGCCCTTCAACCCCAAGATCCTGAAGTACGAGGTCTTCGGACCGCCCGGGTCGACCGCCCAGGTCAGTTATTTCGACGAGAACGGCAACCCCGTGCACCAAGACGTGACCCTGCCGTGGTCATTGCAATTCCCGATTTCGGTGGCGGCGGGGATCGGAAGCCTTGCCGCGCAGGGGGACTCTGACACCATCGGGTGTCGCATCTTGGTGGACGATGTGGTCAAAGCGGATAACACCACCACGCACGAAGTGAGCTCGTTTGTCTCGTGTCTGCTGAAGGCCGCATGAGTACCCATCAGCTGCACGCCGGGGAATCACGCACCGGGGAACCGTTCATAGCGCGCACGATCCGCCGATTTGCGGTGTTGGTCATTCTGGGCTGGCTGGCGATCGTCGTCGGCTTGGACTTCGGTGTCCCCACCCTCGAGCAGGTCGAAGCCGAACACGCGATCTCCCAGAACCCGTCTGACGCGCCGTCGTTCAGGGCGACGGAGCGCATGGCCCAGGTTTTCGACGAATCCGAAACCGGAATCGCCACGGCGATGATCGTCCTAGAGGGTCAGCAACCCCTCGGCGACGAGGCTCATCGCTACTACGACGGTCTGATTCGCCAGCTGCAGAGCGACACCAAGCATGTGCAGCACATTCAAAACTTCTGGGGCGACCCGCTCACCAGCGGTGCCGCGGAAAGCGAAGACGGCAAGGCGGCATACGTCCAACTGTCTCTATCCGGCAAGCCGGGCGAGGCGCTGGCCAACGACTCGGTACGAGCCATCCAGCACATCGTTGAGCAGGCGCCGGCGCCGCCTGGGGTCAAAGCGTATGTCACCGGCCCTGCGGCAATGGCTTCCGATATGGGCGACAGCGGCAACAAGACGGTCGCCACGATCACGTTGGTGAGCATCGCCGTGATCTGCCTGACGCTGCTTCTCGTCTACCGCTCGATCGTGACGGTATTCGCGTTGTTGCTGGTGGTCGGAATTCAGCTACAGGCCGCCCGCGGGTTCGTCGCATTATTGGGTCATCACGAGCTGGTCGGCCTGACCACCTTCGCAGTGAATCTGTTGGTTGCACTGGTGATCGCCGCCGGGACGGACTACGGGATCTTTTTCATCGGCCGCTACCACGAGGCGCGGCTGGCAGGCGAAGACCAGGAGGCCGCCTACTACACCACGTACCGTGGCGTCGCCAAAGTGGTCCTGGCCACCGGTCTAACGGTCGCCGGTGCGACCCTCTGCCTCAGTTTCACCAGACTGCCCTCATTCCAAGCCCTCGGGGTTCCGTGCGCGGTAGGCATCATGGTCGCGGTCGCGGTGGCCCTCACCCTTGTTCCGGCGGTGATCACCGTCGGCAGCCGTTTCCGGCTGTTCGAACCCAAACGGAATTCCCAGGCTCGGGGTTGGCGCCGGGTCGGAACGGCGATCGTTCGCTGGCCGGGCCCCATCCTCGTCGCGTCTCTGGCGATCACACTCGTCGGATTGTTGACCTTGCCGGGATTCAAACCCGACTACAACGATCAGCATTTCCTTCCGAAGGGCATTCCCGCATCGGAAGGGGTCGACGCGGCATCGCGACATTTTCCACCGTCGGCGATGATGTCGCCCGAGATCCTGATGGTCGAGACCGATCACGATCTGCGCAATCCAGCGGATTTTCTGATCCTCAATAAATTGGCGAAGGCCATTCTTGCGGTTCCAGGTATCGAGAAAGTCCAAGCCGTTACGCGGCCTGAAGGAACCCCGATCGCCCACACCACGATCCCCTATCTCATGAGCATGCAGCAGGCCGGTCAGCAACAATTCATGTTCTTTCAGAAAGAACGTATGAACGACCTGCTCACTCAGGCCGACCAATTGGGCCAGACCATCACCATCATGAACCGCATGTACGAGCTGCTCCAACAGATGGCGGCCACCATGCACGGCATGGTCACGAGCACTCACGAGATGCAGGAGATCACGAACCAGTTGCGCGATCACATCGCGGATTTCGAAGACTTCTTCAGGCCTATTCGAAATTATCTGTATTGGGAACCGCACTGTTTCGACATTCCGCTGTGCTGGTCGGTCCGGAGCGTATTCGACATCCTCGACGGCGTCGATGGCATGACCGACAAACTGGCCGCGCTGGTAAAGAACCTTGATCAAATTGACGTGATCATGCCGCAGCTGCTCGCGCAGTTCCCGGAAATGATTTCGATCATGACGAGTATGCGGACGATGCTGCTCACGATGCACAGCACCATGTCAGGCGTATTCGGTCAGATGGACGACAATAGTTCGAACTCGACCGCCATGGGCAAGGCTTTCGATGCCGCCCAGAACGATGACTCCTTCTATATCGGCCCGGACCTCTTCAAGAACCCTGACTTCCAACGGGTCATGAAGATTTTCATATCGCCGGATGGAAAAGCCGTCCGCATGCTCATCACCCAGAAGGGTGATCCCACCTCACCGGAGGGCGTTGCGCGGGTCGACGAAATCAAAAACGCTGCCGAAGAGGCTCTCAAGGGCACCCCGCTGGAAGGCTCGCCAATCTTGCTGGCCGGCACAGCGGCGCTGGTGAAAGACATCACGCAAGGCACGTCCTACGACATGATGATCGCGGTGGTGGCAGCACTCTGCCTCATCTTCGTCGTCATGCTGATTGTGACAAGAAGCATGATCGCCGCAATGGTCATCGTCGGTACCGTCTTGCTCTCGCTGGGCGCATCCTTCGGCGTGTCCGTACTCGTCTGGCAATACCTGATCGGCATACGCCTGCACTGGTCGGTTTTCGTGATGACCGTGATCATCTTGTTGGCCGTCGGATCTGACTACAACCTGCTGCTGGTCGCCCGAATGAAAGAGGAAATAGCCGCCGGCATCAAGACCGGCATCATTCGGGCAATGGCCGGAACCGGCAAAGTGGTGACCACCGCTGGACTGGTGTTCGCGTTCACCATGGCGTCGATGGTGGTCAGCAACTTGGTCAGCCTCGCGCAATTGGGCACGACGATCGCCCTCGGTCTGCTGTTCGACACCTTGATCGTGCGAGCGTTCATGACACCGTCCATGGCCGCGGCACTCGGCCGCTGGTTCTGGTGGCCTCAACAAGTTCGGCCGCGCCCCGCCAGCACGATGCTCCGCCCCACCGGCCCGCGACCGTTGGTGCGCGCCTTGTTGCTGAACCAAGAGAAGTAAGTGTCGGATCTCGAACTCAAGGCCGAGTCGGCCACTACGCCCAAGCGACCGTTGATAGCACGTACGATCCGTACGTTGTCGCCCCTCATCATTCTGGCGTGGTTGGCACTGACGGTCGTTGTGACGTTCTTCGTTCCCTGGCTCGAGACGGTGAGCCGGGACCATTCGGTGCCGATGGCCCCGCAAGACGCGCCGGCAGTAATTGCCATGCTGCGCATGGGCAGCGATTTCAAGGAGTCCGATTCCGACAGTTTCGCGATGCTGGTCGTCGAGGGGCAGCAGGAACTCGGGGATGAGGCCCGCACCTATTACGACCAACTGATCAGCGCGCTGAGAAGCGATACGAAACACGTTCAGCACGTTCAGGATTTGTGGGGGGATCGACTCACCGCGGCCGGGGCCCAGAGCCGAGACGGCAAGGCTGTCTATGTCCAGATGAATCTGGCCGGTAATACGGGCACCACATTGGGCCAAGACTCGATCGCCGCGGTCCGCAACATAGTCGAACGCACGCAGGCACCGCCCGGCATCAAGGTGTATGTCACCGGTCCGGCCGCGCTGGTGTCCGACATGCAGCATGCCGGCGATCACTCCATGATCAAGATGACCGCCATCGGCGGCGTCATCATTTTTGTGGTCCTGCTATTCGTCTACCGGTCGATCGTCACAGTCCTCGGGTTGTTGCTCACCGTCGGCCTCGAAGTCCTGATCGCCCGGGGGATCGTCGCATTTCTTGCCGATCAGAACGTCATCGGCCTTTCGACCTTCGCCACCAGCCTGCTGGTTGGCCTGGCGATGGCGGCCGGAACCGATTACGGGATCTTCTTCTTCGGCCGCTACCAGGAAGCGCGCCAGTCCGGCGAAGACATCGAAACCGCCTTCTACAGCACCTACCGCAGCGTCGCACCCGTCGTCTTAGGCAGCGGTTTGACCATCGCCGGTGCGATGTTGTGCCTGAGCGTCACGCGGCTGCCGATTTTCCAGAGCATGGGCGTGCCATGTGCGGTCGGCCTGCTGGTCGCCGTCGCCGTGGCAGTGACGCTGGTTCCGTCAGTTCTGGCCATCGGAGGCCGCTTCTCGTTGTTCGACCCCAAGTACCGGCTCAAGAACCGTCGGTGGCGGCGGATCGGCACAGCGGTCGTTCGCTGGCCCGTCCCCATCCTGGTCGCGACGATTGCCATCGCACTGGTCGGCCTGCTCGCACTGCCCGGGTATCAAACGAGCTACAACGACCGGCTTTACATACCGAAGGACCTTCCGGCGAATTTGGGTAACGCCGCTGCCGATCGGCATTTTTCTCAAGCCCGCATGATGCCTGAGATTCTGATGATCGAATCCGACCACGATATGCGGAATCCGGCGGATTTCCTCATCCTCCATAAGCTGGCGAAGGCCATTTTCAGGGTGCCCGGCATCTCGCGCGTTCAAGGGATAACCCGGCCCGAGGGAACACCGATTGAACACACCTCGATACCGTTCCTGATCAGCATGCAAAACGCAGGCATGCAAAGCACCATGAATTTCATGAAGACCCGCGTCAATGACATGCTCATGCAGGTCAAGCTGATCGACAAGCAAATAGTGTTGATGCGGTACATGTACGAACTGCAGAAGCAGCTCAATGCCGTCACGCACGATTCGTACGTCGTCTCTTTACAAATGGCCGCGATTATTTCCGGCTTGAGAGACGCCGCGTCGGACTTCGATGATTTCTTCCGGCCGATCCGCAATTACCTGTTCTGGGAACCGCACTGCTATGACATTCCGCTCTGTTTCGCGGTGAGGTCCGTGTTCGAGGGACTCGACGGCATCGACACCCTCAATGACAAGATGAACGAACTGCTCAAGCACGTCGGCGAGCTCGACAAGCTGATGCCGCAATTGTTGGAACAAATCCCGCAAATGATCGCGATCATGGAATCGATGCGGACCTCGATGCTGAAGATGCACAGCACGATGTCCGGGAGTTTCAGTGTCTTGGACAATACGAACTCAGACGCCGCCGCGATGGGGCAGGCCTACGACGCCGCTCAGGTCGACGATTCCTTCTATCTGCCGCCGGAGGTTTTCCAGAACGCCGACTTCCAGCGGGCAATGAGCGCCTACCTTTCTCCCGACGGGAAATCAGCGCGCTTCATCATTTCCCACAAGGACGAACCCGCTTCGCCCGCGGGCATTGCGAGTATCGCCAAGATCAGGATTGCGGCCGAGGAAGCCCTCAAGACCACACCACTGCAGGGCGCCAAGATCTATATCGCCGGTACCGCAGCGACATTCAAGGACTTCAGCGACGGATCCAAATACGATCTCTGGATCGCGGCAATTGGCGCACTGTGCCTGATCTTCATCATCATGCTGCTCATCACCCGGAGCTTGATCGCCTCGCTGGTGATCGTGGGCACGGTGGCGCTGTCGCTGGGCGCATCGTTCGGGCTCTCAGTGCTGCTCTGGCAATACATCCTGGGCATCAAATTGCACTGGATGGTGCTGCCGATGTCGGTGATCGTGCTCTTGGCGGTCGGCTCGGACTACAACCTGCTCTTGGTATCCCGAATAAAGGAAGAACTATCCGCCGGTATCAATACCGGCATCATCCGCGCTATGGGCGGCACCGGCAAGGTCGTGACCAATGCCGGCCTGGTGTTCGCGTTCACCATGGCCGCGATGGTGTCCAGCGACTTGCAGATCATCGGTCAGGTCGGCACCACCGTCGGCATGGGCCTGCTGTTCGACACCCTGGTCGTGCGATCGTTCATGACACCGTCGATCGCCGTTCTGCTCGGACGGTGGTTCTGGTGGCCACAGCGGGTTCGTCCGCGCCCGGCCAGCTTCATGCTCCGGTCTGAAGGCACGCGCGCGTCGGCGCGCGCCTACATGCTGCCGCGGCAGGACAGCGACGACGCGGTCACCGCTGAAATGCCAAGGACAACAGTCTGATTCGAGCGGGCTAACCGGCTAGGCCCCGGACGTAGCCCGGGTTTCCAGCCGCACGTAATTCTGCAGCGTTTCATCGGCGGCCGCAGGCACGAACCCGATGGCCTCGATTTTCGTCAGGTCCAGCACACCGCTGGCCGGGCGCGGCGACACGGGATTGGTGGCCGACGCGAAGTACTCCGCCGTGGAGACCCCACTCACCCGGTTCGGATCGTGGCCCGCCAGTTCGAACGTCCGTCGCGCGACATCGGCCCATGACGTGACCGGGCCGGACCCAGTCAGGTTGTACGTGCCATACGGCGCGTGGCTCTCGGTCAGGTGCCGGATCGCCCTGGCCAGCTCGGTGGTGAAAGTCAAGCGGCCCAGCTGGTCGTCGACCACCGACGGGTCGATGCCCCGTTCGGCCAGAGAGAGCATGGTGCGCACGAAGTTTCGGCCCTCACCGATCACCCATGAGGTGCGCACGATGTAGTAGCTGTCCAGCGTGGAGACGATCTGGTCGCCGGCGGCTTTCGTCTGTCCGTAGACCCCGAGCGGGGCCATCGGATCATCCTCGCGGTAGGGCCGCGTTGCTGTGCCGTCGAACACGTAGTCGGTCGACACGTGCACAACGGTAAGCCTGTGTTGCAACGCAACCCGGGCCATAGCGGCGACACCGCTGACGTTGGCGGCCCACGCTGCGGCACGGCCTTCCGGCGTCTCGGCCACATCTACGGCCGTGAAGGCAGCGGCGTTGATGATCGTGCTGTACTCACGCCACGGACGCACTGATTCGAGATCCCCTGCAGTGAGATCGAATTCGGGCAGGTCGACGAATTCGACGTGCGAAACGCCGTCGTACGATTCGCGTAGGGCGCGGCCCAGTTGGCCGTTGGCACCGACCACCAGGATCTTTCGCGGCTGGACAGGAACGACCTCGGACAGTGGCCCCTGGGCCCGGTCTTTCGCGGACAGCTCGGCTTGGTCCAGCGGGATCGGCCAGTCGATGGCAATGGTCGCATCTCCTGGATTCAGTGACGTGTAGACGCCGTCCGGCGAGTAGTGGTCGTTGACCAGGTAGGTGTAAGCGGTGTTCGGCTCCAACGTCTGAAATCCGTTTCCGACACCCTGTGGCACGAACACTGCACGCGATGGATCGATCTCGGCTGTGACGACAGTCCCGAAAGTCGGGCCATCGCGCAGATCGACCCAAGCACCGAAGATGCGGCCGGTGGTCACCGAGATGTACTTGTCCCACGGTTCGGCGTGGATACCGCGGGTCGTACCCGCCGATTCGTTGAACGACACATTGTTCTGAACCGGGCCGAAGTCGGGCATTCCGGCGGCGATCATCTTTTCACGCTGCCAGTTCTCCTTGAACCAGCCGCGATTGTCGCCGTGGACGGGCAGGTCCCAGAGAACAAGTCCTGGAATCGCGGTGGTTACCGCGCGCAGCGTCTTGCCGAGCTCTGTCATTACTTGCGCGCTCCTGTCATTGCCCGAGTCGGGCGTAGAACGCCTCCGTGGCGTCTTTGGCGGGCGCCCACCAGCTTTCGTGGTCGCGATACCACTCGATAGTCGCAGCCAGGCCTTGCTCGAAGTCCGGGTACCGCGGCCGCCAGCCGAGTTCATCACGCAGTTTCGTCGCGTCGATGGCGTATCGCAGATCGTGACCGGTGCGGTCGGGGACGTTCTCGTACGCGTCAGCGTCCAGACCCATGATCGTCAGGATCAGTTCGACGACCGTCTTGTTGTCCTTTTCTCCGTCGGCGCCGATCAGGTACGTCTCCCCGATCCGGCCCTTTTCCAGGATCTCCAGCACCGCCGACGAATGATCGTCGGCATGGATCCAGTCGCGGACGTTGAGACCTTCGCCGTACAGCCTGGGGCGGGTCCCGCGGAGGACGTTGGTGATCTGGCGCGGAATGAACTTCTCGACGTGCTGGTATGGGCCGTAGTTGTTCGAGCAGTTCGAGATCGTCGCTTGCAATCCATAGGAGCGCATCCAGGCTCGCACCAGCAGGTCGCTGCCTGCCTTGGTGGACGAATACGGCGACGACGGGTTATACGGGCTGGCTTCGGTGAACCGGCCCGGGTCGTCCAGCTCCAGATCGCCGTACACCTCGTCGGTCGAGATGTGGTGATAGCGCACGCCATACTTCCGGACGGCCTCCAGCAACGTGAACGTTCCGATCACGTTGGTGTGCAGGAAAGGCTGCGGGTCGTTCAGTGAATTGTCGTTGTGCGTCTCGGCGGCATAATGCACAACAGCGTCGGCCGAAGCCACCAGCTTTTCCACAATGCCGGCATCAGCGATATCACCGTGAACAAAATCCACTCGACTGTCTGGCAAGCCGGACAGCGAAGCAAGATTGCCGGCGTAGGTGAGTTTGTCCAGCACGGTGATGTGGTGGTCGGTGTGCTCGACGACGTAGTGCACGAAGTTCGATCCGATGAACCCCGCACCGCCGGTGACGAGAAGGTGCGTCACTAGAAACCTCTCTCCAGCAGGCCCAGCAGGTAGGAGCCGTAGCCCGACTTCACCAGCTTCTCGGCGCGCTCGCGCAACTCGTCCTCGCTGAGGAAACCCTGCCGCCAAGCGATTTCCTCAGGCACGCCGATCTTCAAGCCGGTGCGCCGTTCCATCGTGCGGACGAAGTCGGCCGCATCGGTCATCTGGTCGAACGTCCCGGTGTCCAGCCAGGCGGTGCCGCGGGGCAGCACCTGCACGCGCAACCGACCTTGCTCAAGATAGGCACGATTGACGTCGGTGATCTCGTACTCGCCACGATCACTCGGGGACAGACCCCCTGCGATCTCCACGACGTCGTTGTCATAGAAGTACAGGCCCGGTACCGCGAAGTTGCTTCGCGGTCGCTTGGGCTTTTCTTCCAGCGATACCACCACTCCGCTGGGGTCGAACTCCACAACACCGTACGCGGAAGGCTCCGCCACCCAGTACGCAAAGATCACACCGCCGTCGACGGTGGCGAAGCTCTTGAGCTGAGTGCCCAGCCCCGGACCGTAGAGCAGGTTGTCACCCAGAATCAGCGCGACCTTGTCGGACCCGATGAAATCGGAGCCGATCGTGAATGCCTGCGCCAGCCCGTCCGGCGACGGCTGCTGAGCAAAGGTGATCGACACGCCGAACCGTGATCCGTCACCCAGCAGACGTTCGAAACTCTCCGCATCGTGCGGTGTGGTGATCACCAGGATGTCGCGGATACCGGCCAGCATCAGCGTGGACAGCGGGTAGTACGCCATCGGCTTGTCGTAGACCGGGATCAGCTGCTTGGAGACCCCGAGGGTGATCGGATGCAGGCGGGTTCCCGAGCCTCCCGCCAGGATGATGCCCTTCACGACGTCCTGCGGACGACGCGCACACCCATCCCCCGCGTCTCGTAAATGCACAGATCATCGACCCAGAACCGGCCATCGAACACCACCAACACCCCCCGATCATCCCTCTCCGTGGAGAGGATATCGATTTCGGATCGGGTGCGCTTGTTGGTCGGGGTCACCTGACCGCGGAACTTCCAGCTGAACATCTGGTCCAATGCGACCGGTTCGAACTCGTAATCGTCTCCGGCGGGGACATGTCCAGCCAGCCGGGCCAACGCCCGAGCCGCCTGTTGCATGGCCTCCAACCCGAGCGAACCGGGCTGCACCGGGTCCTGGAAGAAGTGGGCCTTGAAGAACCACGCCTCAGGGGTGACGTCGTACTCGGCGACGAGTCGGCCCAGGCCGGCCTCTCCCCCGTCGGGCCAGAAGTTCACCCGATCAAGCACCTGGAGGCGGCCCTGGTCCAGCCACGGTGCACCGTCGAGTTCCGCCGCCCGGTAGGGCAGGGCGACCGGAGCCGGATCGGACAGTGCTTCCAGCACGCCCGGCTTCGTCCGCAAGCCGACCTGGTTCTTCAGTGCCTCCGGACTGAAGAATCCGAACGCCGTCTTCATCGTCATGACGACTTCGTCGTCCTGCGTGCAGACCACGTCGAAGAACACGATCGTCGAGCCAGCCCCGTCGGCGAACCGCTCCAGAGTCGACGTCACCCGCAACGTCCCGACCCGGGCCGGCCTGCGCTGGACGACTTCACCGCCGTCGAGATTGCGGAACACCACGTCGTCAGGCCGATTGGCGGCGAAGCCGTTGTACGAGGACAGCCAACCGCAGGGCTGCAACAGAATCTCGATCAGCACCGGCATCGGGACCGCATCGACATGCGCGTCCCCGAAATACCATTCGTCAGCCGGGACGTCGTATTCCGCAACGACGGTGCCGCCCTTGGTCGGCACCCCCGGCGGGCTGGACACGCTGAGCACCCGCGACATGAAGTGGTAGGGCTCATCCGGCAGCCGCGGCGCCCGGCGAGTGCCGTCGAACGGTGCGTACAAGGCACCGAACGCATCCGACGGCATACCCCGCCCGCAGGCCAGCAGTGCGCCCTGATCACCGCGAACATCGTTGGTACCGGCCAGGATCTGCACCGGGCCGGGAGCACCGGGCGGCATCGGCCAATCCGGAACCAGGCGCATACCGAAGCGCCTGGCGTGGAACACCTTGAAACCATCACTGCGGCATAGCAATGCGGCGAAGATGGTGGGTGTCGGGCCATCGATGATCTCTTCGATGAACACCTCATAGTCGAGCATGTGGTCGGCGTCCGGAGTCACCTGCCCGCGGCACACGAACCGCGCCATGTCATCCGGGACGGGCTCAAACCGCCAACCATCCTTCTCGATGGTGAAACCGTAGGCGGCCATCGCGAAGGACAGCGCCTGGGTGGCCGCATCCGCCATGAGCGTCCCCGGCATGCAGGGGTCGTTCTTGAAATGCCCGTCGTAGAACCACATGTCCTTGGGCACCGCGGCGGTAGCACGCAGATAACCGCGGCCCCAGGGCCCGCCATTCGGATCGAACTCGGCGATCTCGTCGATCAACCGCAGCTTGCCCTTGGGGAGCGATGGGGTTCGGGTGTGCGCAGCCGCTCGCTCGAAACCGGCGCCGAAACACTGGAACGCGTGCCCTTCGACGAAGGCGTCCAGCTCGTCGCGACTGAACGAACGCTTCTGTGTGACAACCGGCGGCTCGTCGCGAACTGCGCCATCACGCGGCGCGTCGTCGGCGGCATCCCACAACACCCCGTCGGACTCGGCGAGCTCCGCATCGGAGAAGAACCCGGCCTGTCCGTTGCGCACCGAGATCATCAGCCGGTCGCCGATGTAGCAGTCGTAGTGGAAGAAGAACAGCCGCGTATCACCGGTTTTGGCGTGGCCGTCGATGTGGATCTCGTAGTGCAGCGTGTCGCCGCCCTTGGGCAGTTCGCCCATGAACGTCAGATCACAACCGAGCAAGCGGTACACGCGCTCGCTGCGGTTGGTGAAGTCCGCGCCCAGATACGAAGCGAGCAGCAGGTCGGCCTGACCACTCTCGATCACCACACCCGGCGACATCCGGCCGTTGTGGATGTACCAGGCGTCCGGGTCGACATCGGTTTCGGTGACGATGAGACCGGTACCCATCGCGCCGGGCTCACCCTCGATGCTCATCACCCGATCGGCCAGCAGCAGCGGCGGTTCCGGCATCCGCACCAGACGCTCATACTGGTCGTACTCGGCGAACTTCGGCCCCATGACCTCCGAGACCTTGCCTCCGGCAAGGATTTCCAGCTGAGCACGGTCCCACAGTGGCTCTTTGACCGGTGCCGGTCGCCTGCTCGGCGCCGGAGCCGGTGCCGACGTGCTTGGCGCGGGTGCGGGTGCCGGTGTGGATGTCACCGGTGGAGGTGGCGGCGGAGCGCTGGGCGGCGGCACGCTCGGCGCCGGCGCCGGCACGAACGCTGCGGGTGCGGCCGTCACCGGTGCAGGTGCGTACCGCGCGG
>JAHFVD010000036.1 GCA_023264735.1 Mycobacterium sp.
CCCGCGTCTTGGCCAGGCTGGCGACGGTGGTCACCAGCAGCACCACCCCGATCACGCCGATCGACATCCCCGTCGAGATCACCGGCACCGCAACATGCTCGCCGCCATTGATGAACGGCAGGCTGTTCTCGTGCAGCGCGTGCAGCACCAGCTTGACGCCGATGAACGCCAGGATCAGCGACAGGCCGTAGGACAGGTAGATCAGCCGGTCCAGCAGCCCGCCGATCAGGAAGTACAACTGGCGTAACCCCATCAACGCGAACGCGTTGGCGGTGAACACGATATACGGCTGCGCGGTCAGGCCGTAGATCGCCGGGATCGAGTCCAGCGCGAACAGCACATCGGTGAACCCGATGGCGATGAGCGCCAACAACATCGGCGTGACGGTCCGCTTGCCGTCGAGCTTGGTGAGGAACTTGTCGCCGTCGTAGGTGTCGGTGGTCGCGACGAACCGGCGCACCAGCGCGATGATCCGGCTGTCGCGTTTCTCCTCGACCTCCTTCTCGTGGCCCGCTTCCTTCGCGAGCTTGACGGCGGTGAGTACCAAGAAGATTCCGAAGAGGTAGAACACCCAGCTGAACGAGCTGATCGCCGCGGCACCGACCGCGATGAACCCCGCGCGCATCACCAGCGCCAGCACGATGCCGATCAGCAGCAGCTTCTGCTGGAACTCCCGCGGCACCGCGAACGTCCCCATGATGACCGTGAACACGAACAGGTTGTCGACGCTGAGCGCCTTCTCGGTGACGTACCCGGCGAAGTACTCACCGGCGAACTGGCCACCCCAGAGCCACCACACGACGAACCCGAACACCACCGCCAGGCCGATGTACACCGACGACCAGATGGCCGATTCGCGGAACGTCGGCTCGTGCGGCACCCGCACGTGCGCGTAGAAATCGAAGACGAACAACCCGAGTATCACCGCGCACGTGACCACCCACACCAGCAACGAGACGCTCATGCCCTCCATTATTCGGCATTAGCCAGGCTTGACCGCGAGCACAGGTTTTGGGCATTCCATCAGCAGTTGCTGCGCGACGCTGCCGAGGAGCAGTTTGCCAACGGGATTACGGTGTTTGAGGCCGATCACCAGCAGCTCGGCTTCGGGCCGTTCCATCGCCTCCAGCAGCGCGTCGGCGGCATACACCCCGACGGGTTGGGACAGCGCGTAACGCACCCCGGAGTTGTTCAGGTGTTCCTCGATGTCGGCCACCTGCCCGGGCTGGGCGAACGCGGCGTCGATATAGGAATCCCCCGGTGTCGAGTTGACCACCAGCAGATCGGTGTCTCGCAGAGTGGCCTCGGCGATGCCGGCGTCCAGCGCCGCCCTGCCGAACTGGTCGTTGGTGTATCCGACGACGATCATGATGCCTGCGCCTTCTCTCGCTGATCCTTGTCGTCCTCGACCACCAGCAGTGTCTCCTCGTCGCGGTGCAGGAGTCGCAGCACCAGCGGGATCGCGAGCAGCACCGCCATGCACACGTACGTCACGATGGCCACCGGCTCGGTGAAAAGGCTTGACCACTCGCCCCCGCCGAGCTGCAGGCTCTGGCGCAATTGGCGCTCGATGCGCGGACCCAGGATGACGCCGATGATCAGCGGCAGTACCGGAAGGCCGAACCGGCGCATCATCAGGCCGAGCAGTCCGAACAGCAGCAGCAGCGCCAGATCCAGCGGCTGGACGTTCACCGCGAACGCCCCGAGCGTGGCGAAGAACAGGATGCCGGCGTACAGATACGGCCGCGGCGTGCGCAGCAGCTTGGCCCACAGCGGCGCCAGCGGCAGGTTGAGCACCAACAGCAGGAAGTTGCCGATGAACAGGCTGGCGATCAGCGTCCAGATCAGCAGCGGCTCCTTACTGAAAAGCGTTGGGCCGGGCTGGATTCCATAGGATACGAAAGCGGTGAGCATGACCGCGGCGGTGGCGTTGGTCGGCAGGCCCAGCGATAGCATCGGCACCAGGGTGCCTGCGGCGGAGGCGTTGTTGGCCGCCTCAGGGCCGGCCACCCCTTCGATCGCGCCCCGCCCGAACTCCTCCGGATGCTTGGACAGCTTCTTCTCGGTGATGTAACTCAGGAACGTGGGCAGCTCAGCGCCGCCTGCGGGTAGCGCACCGAACGGGAACCCGAACGCGGTGCCGCGCAACCATGGCTTCCAGGACCGTCGCCAGTCATCGCGCCCCATCCACGGCCGGCCGACCGGGATCACATCGGCCGGGCGCCGGCGCAGGTGCGCGGCCACCCAGAGTGCCTCTCCCACAGCGAAGATCGCGACCGCGATCACCACGATGTCGATGCCGTCGGAGAGCTGAGGGATACCGAACGTGGCGCGTGGCTGGCCGGTCAGGAAGTCGATGCCGACGATGCCGATCGCCAGACCGAGCACCAACGAGATGGCGCCGCGCAGCTTCGACGAGCCCAGCACCGCGGTCACCGCCACCAGTGCGAAGAGCATGATCGCCAGGTACGACGGCGCGCCAAGGGTGACGGCGAAGCGCGAGATCGCGGGTGCGAACGCGGCCAGCAGAACGGTGCCGATGGTGCCCGCGACGAACGAGCCGATGGCCGCGGTGGCCAATGCCTGCGCGGCTCGGCCTGCTTTCGCCATCTTGTTGCCCTCGATCGCGGTGATCACCGACGACGACTCCCCCGGTGTGTTCAGCAGGATCGAGGTGGTGGACCCGCCGTACATACCGCCGTAGAAGATGCCGGCGAACATGATGAATGCCGCACTGGGGCTGACGTTGTAGGTGATCGGAAGCAGCAGGGCCACCGTCATGGCCGGTCCGATCCCGGGCAGCACCCCTACCGCGGTGCCCAGCAGCACCCCGATCACGGCGTACAGCAGGTTCATCGGAGTCGCCGCCTCGGCGAACCCCTGTAACAGCCAGTTGAAGTTGTCCATCTAGAGAATCCCGTCCAAGATGCCTGCGGGCAGCGGGATTCCGAGCCCTGAGTAGAACGCGTAGAAGCTGGCCAATGCGAGGATCACGCCGATGACGAGGTTACGCACGTAGTGCTTGCTGCCCAGAACCGTTGCCGCACCAGTGAAGAACAGCGCGCTCGTGATCACCCAGCCCACCGGATTGACCAACAGGATCATCGCGACGAACAGCGCGATCAGCAGGCCGACGGTGCGCCAGTCCCCCGGCGCCTCGGGATCGATGTCTTCACCGGCGTCGGCCTCGCCCTTGCTGCCGCGCGGGATCGCGACGGCCAGGACCACCGCGAGCAGTAGCGCGGCAGCACCGATGACCAACGGAAAGAACTTGGGCCCAACGGGATCCACCTTGGCGAAACCCTCATCCAGCGTCAGTCCGTTGTAGACCAGGAATCCGCCGACGAGCGCCAGCACGGCGACCACGATGTACTGCGCATAGTCGACGGTGCGCGTCGCTGCCTGTTTGTCGTCAATGCTCACAGCAGCCCCAATTCGGTCAGAGTCGACGAGACCCGGTTGTCCTGGTCTTTGAGGAATTGTTCGAAGTCCGCACCGGTGACGAAGGCGTCCGTCCAGCCGTTCTTGACCAACGCGTCCTTCCATTGCTGCGTGCCGTGCATCTCTTCGAGCGACTTCACCATCTCCCGCTTGGCGGTGTCCGAAATACCCTGTGGCGCAAGCACACCACGCCAGTTCGCGAACGTGAGATCGATACCGGCTTCCTTGAGCGTTGGCGCATCGATACCCTCGACACGCTTCTCGCTGGACACCGCGAGCACCCGCAGCTGGCCCGCCTCGATCTGGTCGATGAGCTCGCCGGGGCTGGAGGTTCCCACGGTGATCTTCTTGCCGAGCAGTGCGGTCAGGAGGTCGCCGCCGCCGTCATAGGTGATGAAATTGACCTGTTTCGGGTCCACGCCGACCTTCTTCGCGACTTCCATCGGGAACAGGTGATCGGGGCCGCCGGGTGAGGAGCCCCCGCCGATCGTGATCTTGCTGGGATCGGCCTTCCATGCCGCGACGAAGTCACCCACCGTCTTGAACGGCGAATCGGCGGGGACGAAGATCGCCCCGGGGTCCTCGATCAACTTGGCGATGGCCGTCGCATCGGAGGCCTTGATCTTGGATCCGTTGGTGTAGGTGGCGCCGACCACGCCCAGACCCATCGTCATCATCAGGTCGTCGTTGCCCCGCTCGTTCATGAGCCGGGCCATCGCGACGGTGCCACCGGCGCCGAGGACGTTGAACACCTCGACGCGGCCGGTGATGTCCTGGTCCTCCATGATCTTCACCGCCGTCCGCGCGGTCAGGTCGTAGCCGCCGCCGGGGCTGTTCGGCACCATCATCCGCAGCCGGTGCAGGCCGGACGGATCGTCGCCTCGCGTCACGCCGCAGCCGGCGAGTAGCAGCGTCACGGCCAGCACGGTGGCGATCACCGCGAACCGCTTCGCGCGTCGTCGCACCATTCCTCGGCCCCATTTCATCGTTGGAAGAGTTCGTCTGTGATGTTCAGCAATACTGGTAGACAGAGGTGATGCAGGTCACTCTTTGGGACGTAAAGGAAGTTGTGGTCGTTGTGGTCATCGCTGGTACGTAGCGGCCGGAGCCTTGCGGGCCAATTCCTCGCCTTCCAGCTTCTGGTGGTGGCGGTCGTGCTGATCGCGGTGGCGGCGGTCTCGATCGCCCAGTCGACCAAGGAGTTTCGCGACGTCCGCGGGCAGCGCATGATCGCGGTCGCCGAGAACGTCGCCTCGACCCCGCTGGTGCGGGATCGCTTCGCCGACCCCTTCGCCGCGCGGCTTCTGGCACCCGACGTCGACCGTGCGGTCGCCCTATCCGGAGCAGGCATGGCCGAGTTGATCGACCCGGCCGGCGTGGTGCGGGTGTCGTCAGATCCCTCGCGGGTCGGGCGGCAGGTGGATTTCGGGCCCAGCCGGGTCATCGAGGGCCGGGCGTGGTTCGGCGATCTCGACGTCGACGGCCATCACGCGCTGGTCGGTCAGGTCCCGATTCTGTCCACCGACGGCACGGTGCTCTCAGTGGTGTCCGTCAGCGAACCGTATCCCTCGGTGTGGCAACTGCTCAGCGGAGCCGGTGAGCGATTACTGGCCTACCTCGGCCTAGGCGCGGCGCTCGGTCTGGTCGCCTCGTGGCTGCTGTCGCGGCGGATCAAACGTCACACCCGCGGGCTCGAAGTCGCCGAAATCGCCGGGCTGGCCGAGCATCGGGAAGCCTTGCTGCACAGCATTCGTGAGGGCGTGATCGGGGTGAACACCGACGGGGTGATCACGGTGGTCAACGACAGCGCCCAGGAGCTGCTCGGGATCGGCGCCGACGCCGTCAACCGCAGGGTGCGCGAGGCGGGCATCGACCCGGCGGTGGCCGACTTCCTGCTCTCCGGTGAGGACGGACACGACGTCGTCATCGCCACGCCTTACCGGGTACTGGCGCTCAACCGCCGGGCGGCGACCAGCCAGGGTCAGCGGATCGGCACCGTCACCACGATGCGGGACAGCACCGAACTGGCGTCCATGCAGGGCCAGTTGTCCTCGCACAAAAGCGTGACCGACACGCTGCGGGCCCAGACCCACGAGTTCGCCAACCAGCTGCACACCATCTCCGGGCTGGTGCAGCTGGGCGAGTACGACTCGGTGCGCGATTTGGTGGGTGCACTGACCCGTCGCCGGGCGGAGATCAGTGATGCTGTGACACAGCGCATTTCAGATCCCGCGGTGGCCGCTCTTCTGATCGCCAAGACGACGCTGGCCGCCGAGAGCGGTGTGTCGCTGCAGTTGGCCGACGAATCGCACTTGGCGGCACTGAATCCCGCGCTGGCCACCGATGTCATCACGGTGCTTGGCAATCTGATCGACAACGCCGTCGACGCCTCGGAAGGAACGGCGACTGCTCGCGTGACGGTGCGCATCGACGACGCCGACGGTCTCGTCATCACGGTCGCCGACTCGGGACCCGGTGTGCCGCAGGACCAACGCAGCCAGATCTTCTCCCGCGGCGTGACGTCCAAACCGGAGGTTCCGGGCGGCCGCGGGATCGGCCTCGCGTTGGTCCGGCTGATCACCGCCCAGCACGGCGGCACAGCCGAAGTCGGCGACGGCGACGGTGGGGGTGCCGTGTTCGTCGCGCGGCTGCCGCGGGTCGAGTCGGTGACGCATGCGTGAGGTGCTCGTGGTCGACGACGATTTCATGGTTGCCGACATCCACCGCCGCTTCGTCGACCGCATCGACGGGTTCCACACCGTCGACGTGGCCCATACCGGCGGGGCCGCACTCGAAGCCGCGCACACGCTTCGCCCCGACCTCATCCTGCTCGACGTCTACCTTCCCGATATGACGGGCCTGCAGGTGCTACAGACGTTGCGCGCCGAAGGCGACCCGGTGGGCGTCATCATGATCACCGCGGCACGGGAATTGGACACCGTCGGCGGCGCCCTCGACGGCGGCGCCGCCGACTATCTGATCAAGCCGTTCGAGTTCGAGCAGCTGCGAACGAAATTGGCGTCATTCGCCGCCCGCGCCGACGCGCTGGGCGCCGACCACGGCATCGACCAGAGCTTCGTCGACACCCTGTTCGGGCGTTCATCGGCCTCCGGTGGACCGCCGCCGATGCCCAAGGGGCTCGGCGCTGAGACAGGCCAGCTGGTGCTCGCCGCGGTGCGCGGAGCGGGCGAAGTGTCGGCGGCCGAATGCGCTGACCTGGTGGGGATCTCCCGGGTCAGCGCCCGGCGCTATCTCGAGTACTTCTTGCGCACCGGCGCCCTCGGGCTGCGACTGCAGTACGGAGCGGGGCGCCCCGAGCGCCGCTACCACGTGATCTGAGCGCGGTGGCGCTCGCCGCGCGCCCTGCCCGACGCGCTGGCATGATCTGACGCTTATGACAGTGCACCACCTTCCGGCGACGGCCCAGACGGTGCATTGGGGTTTCTTCGACCCACGGCAGGCTCCCGCACTGACCGTCGAATCCGGGGACCTGGTGGAGATCGAGACACTGACCCACCACGCCGGTGACGCCCCCGATCTGCTGATGGACGAGGACATCGAGCGAGTGTTCGCCGAGGTGGACGAGCGTGGGCCGGGACCGCACATCCTCACCGGACCGATCGCGGTCACCGGGGCGCGACCGGGTGACGTGCTGCAGGTCGACATCCTGGAGGCCACCCCGCGCCTGCCCTACGGCTCCAACCTCGCCGGGCATTGGGGCTTCCTGTACAACGAGATCCCCGTCGAGCGGGTCACCGTCTACGAGCTGGACGTCGAGGCGTTGCTGGGGCGCGCGCTGTTCGGCTACGACTGGACCGCGACCCCGCTGGCCAACGAGCCGGGCACGATCGTCGCACCCGACCCTGCACAACGGGAACCGGCGCTGCCCGGCGTCGTGGTGCCGCTGCGGCCGCACTTCGGCACGATGGGCGTGGCGCCGGCCGATCCGGTGCGGGTCTCGTCGGTGCCGCCCGGTGATCACGGCGGCAATGTCGACAACTGGCGCATCGGTGCCGGCGGGCGGATGTACTACCCGGTGCAAGTGCCCGGCGCACTGCTGTCGGTCGGCGATCCGCACGTCTCGCAGGGCGACGGTGAGGTCAGCGGTACCGCGCTGGAATCGTCGCTGAACGGGTTGTTGCGCTTGACGATTCGCCGTGACCTACCGTTCACGGTGCCGGTGCTGGAGACCGCAACCGAACTGCTGGTGCACGGATTCGGCGACAGCCTCGACGCGGCGATGAAATGCGCCACCCTGCGCACACTGCAGCTGCTAGAGAACCACTTCGGGTTGTCCCGCGCCGACGCGTACTCGTTCATGTCGGTGGCGGTGGACTTCACCGTCACCCAGGTGGTCGACCAGCGTCAGGGCGTACACGGCCGAATCGACAAACGCTGCTTCCCGCGCTGGCACAATCCAGCGGTATGACGGGTATCCGCGCCTTCACCTTCACCGTCGCTGACGGCGTTCCGCCCGCGGTGGCGCCGTTCTCACACGCGACCGCGGCCGGCCAGACCCTCCACGTCACCGGGCAGATGCCAACCGACACCACCGGATCGCTGGTGGGTGACGACGTCGCCAGCCAGACCGATCAGGTGCTGACCAATCTGCTGCGGGTCACCGAGCTGTGCGGTGGCGGGCTGGCCGACGTGGTGTCGGTGCGCGCATTTCTGACCGACTGGACCGACTATGCCGCGTTCAATGCGGCGTACGCGCCGTGGTTTCCGGACCGGCTGCCGAGCCGAACATGTGTCGGCACCAATGGGCTCGCCGTGGGCGCCCTCGTGGAGATCGACTGGGTGTGCTGGCGCGCTGATGGGTGGGCGTAGACGCAGCACAGTCATCCCGGCCAGCGGGAACTGAAAGCCGGGATCGGCGCTGAGCATTAAGGTGCGTGGACATGGCGTCAACGGAGACCCTGAACCTCGACGACCTGACCGACCCGGTGCTGACCGATACCCAACGGCAGATCCTGGAGTACACCGAGTCCCGCACGGTGACCTTCGATCTCGACGCGATGGTCGCCGAGGCGGTGGAGGCGGCCGGGGCCGACGACCTGGCCGACGACGACGGGTTCACTGACCGGCTGACCGCCCATGTCGCCGCCATCGAGTCCGACACCGGCCTGCGGCAGCTCATCCGAAGCAGCCTGCGCGCCAGGGTGGTTCGCAAGGTGCGCAACCGGCTGTCACTGGTAGATCTGCTCAAGCGCTATCCCGAGATCGCCGACATCCGGATCGAGCGGCCGCTGATCGTGGTCGGCATGCCCCGCTCGGGGACGACGCACCTGGTGAACCTGATCGCCGAGGACCCGCGGCGGCGCGCACTGCCCTACTGGGAGAGCGAGGATCCGATTCCGGCGCTCGGGCAGGGACCCGGTGTGTTCGGCGTCGATCCCCGGTACGCCTGGGTCAAGGCCGAGCATGAGGCGTTGATGGCCAGCACCCCGTATGTGGCCGCGATGCACGACCGCTTCCCCGAGGCCATCGAGGAGGAGGTCGAGCTGCTCGACCTCGACATGGCCGGTTATGTACTCGAGTGGCACGCGCGGGTTCCCAGCTGGCGCGACTTCTACCTCGGCCTGGACCACACCCGTCACTACGCCTACCTGAAGAAGGTCCTGCAGGCATTGACGTTCCTGCGCGGTCCGCGGACCTGGGTGTTGAAATCGCCGCAGCATGCCGAACAACTCGGGCCGCTGATGGCCACCTTCCCCGACGCCACGGTCGCGTTCACCCACCGCGACCCCGTCGCGGTGATCCAATCGGCGATCACGATGATGGCGTACTCGGATCGGTTGCGCCGCACCAGCATCGACCCAGACTGGCTGGTGGACTACTGGAGCGACCGGATCCACCGCCTGCTGAGCGCCTGCGTGCGCGACCGTGAGCTGGTGGCGGCCGAGCACAGTGTCGACATCGGATTTCATCACCTGGGCGGCAACGAGATGCCGGTGCTGGCCGACTTCTATCAGCGCGCAGGCGTCGACATTCCCTCCCAGGTGGCCAAGCGATTCCAGGCCTACATCGACGCCAACCGCCGGGGCGCCAAGGGCCGTATCCCGTATGACCTCAAACGCCACTTCGGCGTCGAACCGCAGGAATTGCGCTCCCGGTTCGCCTTCTACTTCGACCGTTTCGACGTCCGCCCCGAGATCTAGAGGTCACCCGTGGAACCCATCTACCGCAGCCGCCCCGGCGCCGATGCAATGCTGCCGGCATCGGCCGAACAGGCGCAGGAAGTCGCACCGGGGATCTGGTGCTCACCAGGACTGACCAACTCCTACCTGCTGACCACATCGGACGGCCGCGTCGTCGTCAACACCGGCATGGGCTTCGAAGGCCCCGTGCACCGCGCCGTGTTCGACGCCGTCGATGCGTCACCGGTGCGCTACATCCTGATCACCCAGGGCCACTACGACCACGTCGGCGGCCTGGACACCCTGCGCGACCTGGACACCAAGGTTGTGGCGCAGGCCAATTGGGAACACTGGCGTGACGACAACGAGCGGCTACTGCCCTATCGCGCCAACCGCAGCGCGTTCGCCTTCTCCGGCAAGCTCGCCGGTGGCATCGCCAAGATCCAGCAGCGCTTCGGCAAGAAACTTCCGCCGCAGAGCACCGGATGCGCCAACATCGTCGTCGACGACCGGCTGTCACTGACGGTCGGCGACCGGCACTTCGAGCTGATCGCGACCCCGGGCGGGGAAACCACCGACTCGATGGTGATCTGGCTACCCGAAGAGCGAGTCTGCCTGTGCAGCAATACGTTCGGACCAGTCTTCGGGCACATCCCGAACCTGGTCACCATTCGCGGCGACCGCTATCGCGATGCGCTGACAGTCATCGACACCATCGAACGCGTCCGCGCGCTGCAGCCCGAGGTGCTGCTCACCGGACATTTCGACCCCATTCGCGGGGCAGCCCTGATCGATGCCGAGCTGACCAGGCTGCGCGACGCCGTCCAGTACCTGCACGACGAAACCGTCGCAGGGATGAACGCGGGCAAGGACGTTCGGACCCTGATGGCCGAGATCACGCTGCCCGAACATCTCGAAGTCGGGCAGGGCTACGGCAAGCTCGCCTGGGATGTCCGCGCAATCTGGGAGAACTACTCCGGCTGGTTTCACCACCGCTCGACCACCGAGCTGTACGCGGTCGGGCCCGACGCCGTCAGCGCTGACCTGGTGGAACTGGCCGGCGCCGACGCGCTGACCGAACGGGCCCGTGCCCATCTGGCGGACGGTCGACCACTGGAGGCCATCCACCTCGCCGAACTCGTCACCCAGGCCGATCCCGAACACGCCGACGCGCGAGCGGTACTCAAGGACGCGCACGAACGGCTGCTGGCGGGCAGCGTCAACTTCTGGGAGACGGCCTGGCTGACCAAGCAGATCGAAAGGTACACATGACCGCCCAGCTCAGCTTCGACTTCACCGGCACCCAGGCTCTGGTCACCGGCGCGACCAGCGGCATCGGGCATGCCGTGGCCGTGTTGTTTCGCGACGCCGGGGCCGACGTCATCGTCACCGGCACCAAACCCGCCGCCGCCGACTACGACACCGACCTGTCCGGGATGACCTACCACCAACTTGTGCTCACCGACAATGCATCCATTGACAGCCTGGCGCACAGCATCTCCGCGCTCGACGTCCTGGTGAACAACGCCGGCGCCAACTTCCCCGGCGGCCTCGACGAGTCCACCCCCGACGGGTTCGCCGCCTCTGTCGCGCTGAACCTCACCGGGCCGTACCGGCTCACCGTCGCCCTGCGGCGCGCACTGAAAGCCTCCACGGCGGTCGGCGGGGCGAGTGTGGTCAACCTGGCGTCGATGTCTGCGCTGCGGGCGGTCACCATGGTCCCCGGATACGGGGCCGCCAAGTCCGGTGTCATCAACGTCACCCGCAACCTGGCCGTCAAGTGGGCCAAGCACGGAATCCGGATCAACGCCGTGGCGCCGGGCACCATCGAGACCGCGATGACCGCGCCGATGCATGCCGTACCGGAGATCGTGGCGACCGAGATCGCCCATATCCCCGCCGGGCGAATGGGCACCGTCGGCGAGGTCGCTCCCGCCATCGCGTTCCTGTGCGCGGCGCAGAGCAGCTACATCAACGGCGCGGTGCTGGTCGTCGACGGCGCCTCGGACTGCGTGTAGCGGCGTTCCTGCCGTACCGTAATCGGGTGCCCCGCCAGGTCCTTTTCATCTACAACGATCCGATTGCGCCCGAGGCGTTGCTCGGCGAGACGTTCACCGAACTCGGTTTCGACGTGGACACGTTCGAGGTAGTTCCGGCGGCGCGAGCCGGCGACCCGGCGCTCGACGTCACCTTCCCCGATCCAACCCGCTACGACGTGATCGTGCCGCTGGGTTCGCGATGGGCGGTCTACGACGAACGGCTGCCGTGGGTGGCCGCCGAGATCGACACCGTGCGCAGCGCCGTCGACGCCGGCCTCGGTGTGCTCGGGGTGTGCTTCGGTGGCCAGCTGGTGGCCACCGCGCTCGGCGGCACCGTGACTCGCTCGACGGACCCCGAGATCGGCTGGCACCGGGTACGCAGCACCGACCCCGATCTGGTGCCCGACGACGGACCGTGGTTCCAGTGGCACTTCGACAGCTTCACTCCCCCGGCCGGCGCCACCGTCGTGGCCGAAAACGACCGCGCATCACAGGCTTTCATCCTCGGCCGAGCGATGGGATTGCAGTTCCACCCCGAGCTCGACCACAAGCTGCTCGAGCTGTGGATCGACGACGACCGCAACCGCGACGGCGGCGATATCGTCCGGCTCGGGCTCAACGCCGACGATCTGCGGGCGGACACCACCACCCATGTCGACGACGCCGCCCGCCGGCTGCGGCTGCTGGTGCGGGGCTTCCTCGATAAGGTCGCGCGCTAGCGTTCATGGCCAGAATCCGGTCCATCGTCGCCACAGCGCTGGCCGCTCTGATGGTGCTGACCGGCTGCACGCCGTCAACGAACACTCCCGCGCCAACCAGTTCCCCACATGCTGACGCGATCGCCACGATCGTGCGCGACGTGATGGCGCAGGAACACCTCAAGTCGGTGCTGGTGCGGGTCACCGTCGACGGCAAGGAGGTGCTGACCCGCGCCGAGGGCGAGTCGATGGCCGGAGTGCCCGCCACCACCGCGATGCATTTCCGCAACGGCGCGGTGGCGATCTCCTATGTGGCCACCCTGTTGCTGCGACTCGTCGACGAGAAGAAGGTCCGGCTCGAGGACAAGCTCTCCACCTGGCTGCCCGGGGTGCCCAACTCCGACCGGGTGACGCTGGGCCAGCTCGCGCAGATGACCTCGGGCTACGTCGACTACGTCATCGGCAACGAACCCATGAACGCCGAGCTCTACCGGGATCCGTTCCGGCAGTGGACGACCGACCAGCTGCTGGGGTACGCCCTTGACAAACCCTTGCTCTACGAACCGGGCACGAACTGGAACTATGCCCACACCAACTACGTGCTACTGGGTTTGGCCTTGGAGAAGGCAACCGGCCAGGACATGCCGACGTTGTTGCAGCAGAACGTGCTCGGTCCCCTCGGCCTGACCAATACCGCGAACTCCTTCACCCCCGACATCCCCGCGCCGGTACTGCATGCGTACTCCTCGGAACGTCGCCAGGCCCTGCACATCCCGCCCGGCACCCCGTTCTACGAGGAGACCACCTTCTGGAATCCGTCCTGGACCATCACCCACGGTGCGATCCAGACCACCGACATCCATGACCTGGCCGCCACCGCTGAGGGGATCGGCTCAGGTCGGCTGTTGTCGACCGAGTCCTACCAGAAGATGATCTCCCCACAGCTGCGCGGCAAGACCACCGCACTGCCGGGCTGCACCACCTGTGCGGTCCAAAATGGCATCTACACTTACGGATTGGGCGTTGTCATCTCCGGGGACTGGCTGCTGCAGAACCCGATGTTCGCCGGCTACGCCGCCGTAGAGGGATACCTGCCGAGCCGCCGGATCGCGATCGCGGTGGCCGTCACGTTCGACGAGGGCGCATTCGATGCGCAGGGCGACTACACCAACGCGGCCGACACGGTGTTCCGCAAGATCGGCGCGGAACTGGCCCCCGACGACGCCCCGCCGATACCTCCGGCGAAATAGGCGCGGCTAGCCGGCCAGCAGGAGCAGACTGCGTCGAGGAGGCTGCGCCGGTGGACGCATTCGGCGCGTCGGCCGTGTGTTTTGCCCCAGAACAACCCGCCACCAGCAACATGACAATCGCTGCTGAACAGCAGCGTTCCTGCATTCGGCAATGCTAATGCAGCGCGCAGAGACGCGGGCCCGGCGTGTGGCCCCAACCGTTCACCCACTCGCAACTTGAGATGACTAGCGTGCCCGCCATGCCCGCAGCCGAGCAACAGCTGGATCGCCTTCAGAGTGAGGTCGACACGCTGCTGGCGCGACTGACTGATGCCGAATCCCGATGGCAACCGTTGATCGCTTCTGTTTCTGCCGAAAATCATTGCAGTGCAATCAATTTGGCCCACTACTGGGCCCTTCGGCAAGCCGACCTTCGCGATATGCAGAAACGGCTGACCGGATTCGGGCTGTCCTCGCTGGGCCGCAGCGAGGCCCACGTCCAGGCGACACTGCAGCTGGTGTCGGCCGCGATCGCGGCGATGCGCGGCCAGGGGTGGAATCCGGACAACCAGGCATGCGTCGGGGTCGAGCAGGGCGCACAGCTACTCGAGCGCAACGCCGTTGAACTGCTCGGGCCTGCCGCCGAAGACCGTGCGGCCCGGATCATGGTCACCCTGCCGTCGGAGGCCGCCGGGGATATCACGCTGGTGCGCACACTCCTGGACGCCGGAATGCGGATCGCCCGGATCAACTGCGCCCACGATGACGTCACCGCGTGGAAGGCGATGGCCGCCAACGTCCGCTCTGCGGCCGCGGCAGCCGGGCGAACGTGCCTGATCGCGATGGACCTCGGCGGCCCGAAACTGCGCACCGGACCCCTGGATCCGGGGCCACAGGTGGCCCGGCTGCGCCCGACCCGCAACGCACACGGGCAGGTGGTGGGGGCCGGCCGCGGCTGGCTGACTTCGGCGAAAAGGCCGGCCCGCCCGCCCGAGCCGGGCCTGGTCACACTGCCGGTCGACGGCAAGTGGCTAGCGCACCGCTCCGAGGGCGACGAACTGCTCCTGCGCGACACCCGTGGATCCAAGCGGCGGCTGCTGCTCGCCGCGGCCGCCCCGGGCGGATTCGTCGTCACCACGGAGAAAACCACTTACCTAGGCACCGGAACCCGGTTGCGGGCCGGTGGGCAGGAGCGAAGCGACCCGGGGAGAAAACGAGGCAAAAAAGACTCCACCAAGCTCGGCGAGCTGCCCGCCGTCGAGCAGAGCATCCGGCTGGCAGCCGGTGACATCGTGCGAGTGACCCGCGATTGCACACCGGCACCCGTCGACGACGACCAGCCACCCCGGATCGGGTGCACCCTGCCGGAGGTGTTCGACAACGCCGAAGTGGGCGAGCGAGTGTTCTTCGACGACGGCAAGCTCGGTGGCGAGGTCATCGCCATCGCCGCCGACAGCATCGATGTCCGCATCGATCATCCCCCCCACGGCACAGCAAAGTTGCACGCCGCCAAGGGAATCAATGTGCCGGACACCAACCTGCCGATCTCCGCGCTGACCGACAAAGACCTGGCCGATCTGATCGCCGTGATCGAGCTCGCCGACTTCGTGCAGTTCTCGTTCGTGCGCGAACCCGCCGACGTGATCCGACTCTTCGACGAGCTGGACCGGCTCGGCGACCGCGACCTCGGCGTGGTTCTCAAGATCGAAACCCGCCAGGCCTTCGAGCACCTGCCGCAGCTGTTGTTGACGGCGATGCGCCGACGCCGGGTCGGGGTCATGATCGCGCGCGGGGATCTGGCTGTGGAGACCGGCTACGAACGGATGGCCGAGCTGCAGGAGGAGACGCTGTGGTTGTGCGAGGCTGCACATCTGCCGGTGATCTGGGCGACCCAGGTGCTCGAGCAGCTGGCCGCCACCGGACTGCCGACGCGCGCCGAGATCAGTGACGCGGCAATGTCCGAACGCGCCGAGTGCGTGATGCTCAACAAGGGTCCCTACATCGCCGACGCTGTCGTCACCCTCGACGACATCCTCGGCCGGATGGCCGGCCACGAGTACAAGAAGAGCCCGCTGCTACGCAGTCTGCACTCATGGCGGGCCGACGCGCACTAGCCAACACGGCCCAGCTGGTGGGCCAGTGCATCCTCGATCGTCGACTGCCGGAATCGGTGTCCCAGCGTCGCCAGCTTGGTGGGCAGAACGCGTTGATCAGCCTCGGCCAGTTCGCGTGCACCTTGGGCGCCCAGCAGTATGCGCGGACCGATCGACGGCACCGGCAGCATGGCCGGGCGATGCAGCGTCGCGGCCAGCGCCTTGGTATATGCATTGTTGCGCAACGGATTTGGTGAAACCGCGTTGACGGGACCGGTCAGCCTGTCGTCATAGGCGGCGCGGTAGTAGATGTCGAGCAGGTCGTCGAGACCGATCCAGGACAGCCACTGCTGGCCGCTGCCAAGCCGGCCGCCAAGACCGGCAGCGAACAACGGCCGCATCAGCCGAAGGGTGCCACCGCGGGCGGACTGCACAATACCGGTGCGCACGCAGACCGTGCGGATCCCAGCGCGGGCAGCCGGTTCGGCGGCCGCTTCCCAGTCGGAGACCACGTCAGCCAGGAAACCGCCACCGCGGGCACTGTCCTCGCACAGCACGGCGTCACCGCGGTCGTAGCCGTAGATCCCGATCGCCGAGGCGCTGATGAACGCACGCAGCCCGCGCGACGCGGCGGCCACTTCGGCCAGCCGCCGGGTAGGTTCGATCCGCGAGTCGCGGATCGCGGATCGATGGGCCTCGCTGAACCGCCCGGCGATCGAGGCGCCCGCCAGATGGATGACGGTGTCGATTCCCTCGAACAGGTCTGCAGCGGGATCACTTGGCTCCCAACGTCGTTCGTCGGGCCGGACTGGCTCGTGACGTACCAGCCGGATCACCCGATGCCCACCGGTCGTCAGCAGGGCGGTCAGCGCGGTCCCCACCAGTCCCGACGAGCCGGTGATCGCCACCGCCAGCCCGCTCCCACCCGCCCGCGCGGCATCCCGGTGGGCGGCGAGATCGTCGGCCAGCTGGCGATGCCGGTAGACGAACGTCGGGCGCAGCGCTGCAGCCGGCACCGTGGTGTCGACCTCGTCATGCACCGCCGTGCTGCCGGCACCGGCATCGCTGAACCGGTGGGTGTGGCGCCACCAGCCGATGATCCGTGGCGGCAGGGTCATCAATCCGTCTGAGGACAGCACGTCCACGAACTGGTACGGCGGGTCGAAGCCGTCCGGATCGTGCCGGGCGACCCAGCGCAACCTGCCGGGAAGGCCGAGGACCGCGCGCCCGTCGGCCAGCGACTCGGTCTCGGCGACAACGCGCATCGGTTGCCATGGCGGAATGAGCCGCCGCATCGCGCCCGGGCGGGTGTGCCAGGCGTAGACCTCATCGATGGGATGGTCGACAATGCTGGCATATTGGATGCTCATCCTCTTCTTTACCCAACCGGGTAGGAAAAGATCAGCGTGAGCCGGACTCGCCGGAAGGCTTTTCCTCAGACTCGTTCTCAGGCTCGTCGACCGATTCCGCGGGCTCGCCGGCCGCCGGCTCCTCGTCGACCAGCACCTCAGAGGTCGGGTCGTCGGGATAGTCGGCGTCGAACGTCGAATACGTGGAGTCGACCGTCTCGTCGGTTTCCGAATAGGCAGTGGTCTCGGCAGTCGCCGACGACTCCGTGGCGTCGGCGGCCACCGCCGCCGTCACCGAATCGGCCTCAGCGCCGCGACGGTTCTGCCGCTCCCGGATCGCGTCGACGATCAGCAGGATCACACCGATCACGCTGGCCGCGATACACACCCATGCGACCAGCTCATTGCTGGTGACGACCGCGGTGACCAGGGCCGCGAGGCCGATCACCGCAAGTACCAGGGCAACGATCAGCATCGATCAACCTCCGGTCGACAAGCGATTAGTTATTGCCCCGGTTGAACTGGTTGAAGCCGCCGCCGTCGCTGTTGGCACCCGAATCGACCGGTGCGGCCGAACCACGCTGCCCGAGCTCTTCGAGCTGGGACTCCAGGTAGGTCTTGAGCCGGGTGCGGTATTCGCGCTCGAACGTCCGCAACTGCTCCAGCCGTCCCTCGAGGACAGTGCGCTGCTGGTTGATGGTGCCCATGATCTCGGTGTGCTTGCGCTCGGCGTCGGCCTGCAGTGCGTCGGCCTTCTCCTGCGCCTGCCGCAGCTGGGTCTCCGAACGGGTCTGCGCGTCGGCAAGCTGCGCTTCGGCGCGCTGCTTGGCGTCGGCAACGGTGGTCTCCGCGGTGTGGCGGGCCTCCGAGACGATCTGGTCGGCGTTCGCACGCGCATCGGCCAGCAGCTTGTCGGCCTCCGCCTTGGCGGTGCCGGTCAACCGGTCGGCAGTGTCCTGAGCCAGGGCCAGCACCCGAGCAGCCTTCATGGCCTGCTCCTCGCTGGCGGCCGAGCTCGGCGCCGGCTGCGGGGCAGCCTGCACCACGGGAGCCGGCGTGGGCTCCGGTTCTGGCTGCGGCTGCGGCTGCGGCTGGTACAGCGGAATCGCCTGCGTCGGTTGCGGTACCGCGCCTCCGGCGCGTGCAGAACCCAGCTCCTGATCGAGCTCGGCGACCCGCTGGCGCAGATCCGCGTTCTCCTCGATGAGACGGGTCAGCTCGTTCTCCACCAAGTCGAGGAAGGCGTCGACCTCGTCCTCGTTGTAGCCTCGCTTGCCGATGGGCGGCTTGCTGAATGCCACATTGTGCACGTCTGCCGGTGTAAGCGGCATCATCTGCCCCCTCGGGTCTGGGCGGTTAAGCGTCTGCAAAGTGTAGAACGCGTCTAACGTTCGTTCCGTACTGTAACTGGCGTCCATCCTGTCACACCAGAACCGTCAGTCCGATAATTAAGAGCTAATTTCAATCTTTCGATACCACGTTCCCGGCGTGGCTAATCGCGATCGACAGCCGTTTGAGGTAACTTGCCGCACCTACGCGGCCGCGCCGAAAGCCAGCTGCATACCGATGAAAGCCACCAGCAGCAGGACCATGATCGACAGGTCGAACCGGACGGCGCCGATCGTCAACTGAGGGATAAGTCGACGTAACAGCTTCACCGGTGGGTCGGTGATCGTCATGATCAGCTCGAGGATCACGACGGTGAACCCACGCGGGTGCCAGTCTCGGCTGAACGAGCGGATGAACTCGACGACCACCCGGGCGATCAGCAGCAGCCAGAAGACGAACAGCACGAAGCCCAGAATTTCGAAGAACAGCGACAACTAGAGCCGGTCCTTAATCAACAGCGGATGTGACATTGGCAATATCGCTGGATTGACCCGGAGCGACCTCATCAGCCTACCTAGTACTGCGAAACGGGAGCTTACTGGTAGCTGTAGAAACCCGCTTCGGCGATCCGGCGGCGCTCCTCGGCGCTGACGTCGACGTCGGCCGGCGACAGCAGGAACACCTTGGTGGCCACCTTGTCGAAGGACCCGCGCAGGGCGAAGGCCAGTCCGGCAGCGAAGTCGACCAGCCGCTTGGCGTCGGCGTTGTCCATCGAGACCAGGTCCATGATCACCGGCTGGCCGTCGCGGAAGCGCTCGCCGATGGTGCGGGCCTCGCTGTAATCCTTGGGCCGCAGCGTGGTGATCTTCGACAGCGGGCTGCCGGCTTCGAACAGCTCGGCCATCCGGCGGGGGTCCATCGCCAGGGCGCCTCGGGTCGAGCCACGCAGTGCACCGAACCGGGAAGCGCGCGGCATGTCGTGCGGGTGCTCGAAGTCGCGCGGGCGGAACCGCGGCTCGTCGCCGTACTGGGCGCGGAAGCCACCGGTCGGCGCGTAGTCCGCGTCGCGCTGGTCGTCGTACTCGCGAGCCGGCCGCGGATCGCGGTCGTCGTAGCGGCCCGGGCGCTCATACTCGTCGTCGGCGAAGCGCTCACGGCGGGCGTAGCCGCGGTGAGCGCCACGGTCGTCATCGTCGTAGTACTCGTCGTCGTAATCGTCCGAAGGCGCCATGCCGAAGTAGGCCTTGACCTTGTGGAGAGTGCTCATCGCTGGACCCTTCTGAATGCGTGAAGTTCGGTGTCTGTGATGAAGATGTGACTGGAGTGACTACTCAGGGAGACGTTAGAGGACGTTGTCCCATAAGCGCGGTTCCGACACGCACACACGTTGAACCGTGTCGCACTGCGACTTCCAGGTCACCGGACATCCCCGCCGACAGCTCTGTCGCATCGGGGTGGTTGTGCAAAACGCGGCGATGCTCGGCGGCCAGCGCCGCGAATGCGGTGTCGGCGTCGACCCCCAGCGGCGGGATGGCCATCAGCCCAACCAACTGCAGCGCAACGGCATCGTCGACCGCGGCGCACAGTGCGTCGACTGCGTCGGGATCGCCGACGTCCACCCCACCGCGCGAAGTGTCCCCATCGAGGCTGATCTGGACGAACACCCGCACCGGCGCCGTCCTTATACCATCGTCGATGGCGTGCGCGGCGCCGCGATCCAGCGCGGCCGCCACCTTGGCGGTACTCAGCGAGTGCACGGTATCCGCCCATGCGGCAACGGCTTTGGCCTTGTTGCTCTGGATCTGACCGACCATCTCCCAGCGCACATCCGGCGCGCCGGTGAGTTCGCCGAACTCGGCGATCTTGGCCGAGGCTTCCTGTTCGCGGGATTCGCCGAAGGCCCGGCAGCCCAGCCGCCACAGAATCGCGACGTCGGTGGCCGGGAAGAATTTGGTGATGGGCAGCAGCTCGATGTCGTTGACGTCACGGCCGGCGGCGGTCGCCGCATCCGCGAGCCGGTCCCGTAGCGCGGCCAGGGCGGTCGCGAGATCGTTCTCCCGGGTCGCCGCGCCCGTCATTCCATCCACACCAGACAGGCCAGTCGGCCGGTCGGGGCACCTCGCCGGTGGCTGAACAAATTCTTGTCGGCGACCGTGCAGCGCGGGTCGGCGTCGATGGCCTGCACCCCCGCACCTACTAGTTGCCGCGCAATTCCGGCCCGCAGGTCCAGTCCCGGTGTGCCGCGCGAGGTCCTGGTCCGGCTCCCGGGCAGCCGGGCTTCGACGTCGGCGGCCATCTGCGCGGGCACCTCATAGTTGGCGCCGCTGACCGACGGGCCCAGCAGCACCGAGATGTCCTCGGCGCGCGCGCCCTTGGCCAGCATGGATTCCAAAGCACGCAGCACCACACCATCGGCGGCGCCGACCCGACCGGCATGAACCGCTGCCACCACGCCTGCGCGGGAGTCGGCCATCAGCACCGGAACACAATCGGCGGTGACCACGGCCAGGGCCAGTCCCGGTGTGGTGGTCACCAGGGCATCGGTGTCGTCGACGGCGTCGGTGCGGGGTTCGTCGACGACGACGACATGCGAGCTGTGCGTCTGGTTCATCCAGATCACGTGATCGTCGGGGAGCTTGATCGCTGCGGCCAGCCGTTTGCGGTTGGCCGCGACAGCCTTGGGGTCGTCACCGACGTGGTCGCCGAGATTGAAGGTGTCGAACGGCGGCGCCGAGACACCACCGGCACGAGTGGTGGTCACACGACGGATGCGAACAGTCACAAAACCCAGTATCCGGGCGTGACGGCGGGGTCAGTGCCGCATGAACGGCGGCACATCGACGTCGTCGTCGGAGATGCCGTCGTCGCCGCCACCAATTCGCACCGTCGCGCCGTTGGTGTGCACCGGCACGCTGGCGGCATCGCTCGGATCGAAGAGCGAGGAGCTGAGCTTGCCCGCCGCACCGGGTGCGATGGGCTGGGCGCCGGTGGTCGCTCCCCCGACGATGGGCTTGCGGCCGGGGCTGGCCGACTCGAAGCCGGCGGCGATGACCGTGACCCGGACCTCGTCGCCGAGCGAGTCGTCGATCACCGTTCCGAAGATGATGTTGGCCTCGGCGTGCGCGGCCTCCTGTACCAGCGAGGCGGCCTCGTTGATCTCGAACAGACCGAGGTCGCTGCCGCCGGCCACCGACAGCAGCACGCCCTGGGCGCCTTCCATCGATGCTTCCAGCAGCGGCGAGTTGATCGCGATTTCGGCAGCCTTGAGAGCACGGCCGTCACCGCGGGCCGAGCCGATGCCCATCAGCGCGGTGCCCGCTCCGCTCATGACGCCCTTGACGTCGGCGAAGTCGACGTTGATCAGGCCCGGGGTGGTGATCAGGTCGGTGATGCCCTGCACGCCGTTGAGCAGCACCTCGTCGGCGCTGCGGAAGGCGTCCATCAACGAGACCTGGGCATCGCCCATCTGCAGCAGCCGGTCGTTCGGGATGACGATCAGGGTGTCGCAGCTTTCGCGCAGCGCCTGGATGCCGTTCTCGGCCTGGTTCGAGCGACGCTTGCCCTCGAAGGAGAACGGCCGGGTGACGACGCCGACGGTCAGCGCGCCGAGCTTACGGGCGATGGTGGCCACCACGGGTGCGCCGCCGGTGCCGGTGCCGCCGCCCTCACCTGCGGTGACGAACACCATGTCGGCGCCGCGCAGCAGCTCCTCGATCTCGTCCTTGGCGTCTTCGGCTGCCTTGCGGCCGACTTCGGGGTCGGCGCCGGCGCCCAAGCCACGGGTGGATTCACGGCCGACGTCGAGCTTGACGTCGGCGTCGCTCATCAACAGCGCCTGAGCGTCGGTGTTGATCGCGATGAACTCCACGCCCTTGAGTCCCTGCTCGATCATTCGGTTGACGGCGTTGACGCCGCCGCCGCCGATGCCAACGACCTTGATGACGGCGAGGTAGTTATGCGGGGGGGTCATCGTCTGTCTTCCTCCCAAGTGGGGATCGGGTCCTGCGACTCTGTTGGCAAACCCTCAACCTCAACCAGAGGCTTAGAGTTATGTCAAGTTGAGCCGCGCAAACAGAACGGTATGGCCGGTGCGGGCTGGATCGGGGAAGGCGCGCCGACGTGTCGCGGCGAATTTGTCACCCGCGCCGATGCAGTCGGCTCACTTGACGGTGGGTAGGTCCGGACTGGAGACGTCGTAGACCTTGCCCGGCTGAGTCAGCAGGGCAGCCAGCTTCTCGGCCTTCTCCTCGGTGCGGTCGGTTGTCCCCCACACCACGGTGCGGCCGTCGGTCAGCGTCAGCGTCACCGACGCCACCGACGGTGCGGCCACGCGACTGACCTGAGCCACGACTTCGGGACGCAACGCCGTCATCACTTCGAGTGCGGCCCTGGTCGGCTGGTCGGTCGGACCCGGGTGGTCGACGTCGATATAGGGCAGCCCGGGCGGCGGCGGCGCGGTTGCGAAGTCGACGCCGTCGCGGTCGAACAGGTGCGGCCCGTCGGGATAGTCCTTCACCACGATCGGGATGCGCTCGACGATGGTGATCCGCAGCGTCGACGGGTACTCCCGCTGCACGCGCGCGCTGGCCACCCGTCGGATACCGGCCACCCGGTCGGCCACCTGGTCGGTGTTGATCTGCAGCAGCGGGGTGCCGAGCTGGACCTTTGCCGCGTCGACGACCTCCTCGCGGGTGACCGCCCCGATCCCGGTGATCACCAGCGTGCGGGCCGACATGACCGGGGTGAAATAGAGGATCAGACCCAGCGCAACGCTGACGATGGTCAGCACGATCAGCCAGGTGAGCAGCTTCAGGCCGCGAACGGCCCTCTTGCCCAGAGCTTTCGGGGCTTCGACGGTCTGGCCGCGGACCTTCCGCTTGGCCTCCCGGCGGGCGTCTTCGATCGCGGTCGCGCGGGCTTGCGCGGCGCGCCGTTCGGCGCGCTCGCGGCGTTCCCGCATGCGAGGGCCTTCGAGATCCTCTGGTTCTGGTTTGTCGGCCTCGGGTTTTGCGGCCTCCGCCTCGCCGAGATCGACGTTCTGCGGGTCTTCACTCGCACTTTCGCTGCCGTTTGTCGGTTTGGCCAGGATGGGGGCGTCCTCGACGGGTGCCTCGGGTGCCTCGGGCGCCGCCTCGTCCTCATCCCCCCTCATCGATTCCCCTTGGCGTGCAACGCCGTCAGGATCTCCTGGCCGAGCATCGTCACGTCGCCGGCACCCATGGTGACCACGACATCACCCGGCCGGGCCGACCCCGCGACCCGTTCGGCCACCGCCGAGAAGTCGGGGACGTACTGCACCGGCACGCTGACGTGCTCGGCCACCGTCGCGCCGCTGATCCCGGCCATCGGCTGCTCACGCGCCGCGTAGACGTCGAGCACGAAGACCTCGTCGGCGGTGTCCAGCGCGTGACCGAACTCGCGAGCGAAAGTCTTTGTCCGCGAATACAAGTGCGGCTGGAACACGACGATGCTGCGGGCGTTCGTGATGGTGGGGTGGCCGGTCCGGTCCTGCTGGGCAATCGCGCGCAGCGCGGTCAGTGCGGCCCTGACCTCGGTGGGGTGATGAGCGTAGTCATCAAAGACCCGCACTCCGTCGGCGGTGCCGACCAGCTCGAACCGCCGCCGCACTCCTTCGAAACCGGCCAGGCCGTCGAGCACAGCATCGGCCGGCGCGCCGGCCTCGACCGCGGCCAGCAGCGCGGCCAGGGCGTTGAGCGCCATGTGCCTGCCAGGAACCTCCAGCCGCATGACCCGCTGGTGCGGCTCGCCGGCCAGCTGCACGTGGGCGACCGCGCCGGTGCCGTGCTGCTCCCAGCCGACCAGGGTTCCTGCCAGGCCCGCCCCCGGGTCCTCGCCATAGCGCAGCACCCGAACACCAAGGGCCGCACTGCGTTCCGCCAGCGCCGCAGCGCCAGGATCGTCCGCACACGCCACCAGAGCACCGCCGGGCGCCAGCCGCTCGACGAACGCGTCGAACACCGCGGTGTAGGCCTCCGCGCTGCCGAAGAAGTCCAGATGGTCGGCCTCGATGTTGGTCACCACCGCAACGTCGGGGGTGTACTCCAGCAGCGAGCCGTCGCTCTCGTCGGCCTCGGCGACGAAACTGTCGCCACTGCCGTTGTGCGCGTTGGTGCCGGCCTCCCCCAGGTCGCCGCCGACCGCGAACGACGGATCCAGCCCGGCATGCTGCAACGCGACGATGAGCATCGAGGTCGTCGTCGTCTTGCCGTGCGTGCCGGTGACCATCAGCGTGCGGTAGCCGGCCATCAGCTTGGCCAGCACCACCGGCCGCAGGATCACCGGGATCCCGCGCCTGCGGGCCTCGACCAGCTCGGGGTTGGTCTTCGGGATCGCGGCGTGAGTGGTGATCACCGCGGTGGCGCCGCCGGGCAGCAGGTCGAGATTGGCCGCGTCGTGGCCGATGCTGATCGCCGCACCCCGCGCCCGCAACGCCACCACCCCGCGGGACTCCTTGGCGTCGGACCCCGACACCATGCCGCCGCGGTCCAGCAGAATCCGGGCGATCCCGGACATCCCGGCACCGCCGATGCCGACCATGTGCACCCGCTGCAGCTCCGGTGGCAGCGCCTTTTGCGCGGTCATCGTCGACCCTTCCGCGTGCGGGCCACGTCCAGGGCCACTTCGGCGACCCGCTGGGCGGCGTCGCGATGGCCGACCAGCGCGGCGGCCGCGGTCATGGCCTGCAGCCGTGGCGTATCGGTGAGCAGCCCGGCCACCTCGCGGGCGATGAAGGCCGGGGTCAGCTGGACGTCCTCGACCAGCAGACCGCCGCCGGGATTGACCACCGGCAGCGCGTTGAGCCGCTGTTCGCCGTTGCCGATCGGCAGCGGCACGTACACCGCGGGCAGCCCGACCGCGGATACCTCGGCCACCGTCATCGCCCCGGACCGGCAGATCGCCAGGTCGGCGGCGGCGTACGCCAAATCCATCCGGTCCAGGTAGGGCACCGCGCGATACGGCGGCTCGCCGGGCTGCGAGGACCGCAGGTCGAGGGTGTTCTTGGGGCCGTGGGCGTGCAGCACCGAGACGCCCGCGGCAGCCAGATCGGCCGCGGCGGCCGACACCGCGCGGTTGATCGAGGCCGCGCCCTGCGAGCCGCCGAACACCAGCAGCACCGTGGCGTCGTCGGCGAAGCCGAAGTACTCGCGGGCGGTGGCTCGCAGTGCCGCGCGATCCAGGGAGGTGATCGATGCCCGTACCGGCATGCCGACCACCTCGGCGTGTCGCAGTCCCGAATCGGGCACGGCGGCAAGCACTCTGCGGGCACTGCGGGCGCCGAGTTTGTTGGCGATACCGGCGCGCGCGTTGGCTTCGTGCACCACGACCGGAACGCGGTGCCGCGCCGCCAGATAGGCAGGAACAGCCACGTAGCCACCGAAGCCGATCACCACGTCGGCGTCGACACCGTCGAGCACAGCCCGGGTTTCCCGCACCGCCCGGCGCACCCGCATCGGCAGGCGCACGAGATCGCCGTTGAGTTTGCGCGGCAGTGGCACGGGCGTGATGAGTTCCAGGTCGTAGCCGCGGTCAGGCACCAGCCGGGTCTCCAGTCCGCGCGAAGTGCCCAGCGCGGTGATGCGAATGTCTGCGTCGAGCGTTCTCAGTGCGTCGGCAACCGCCATGGCCGGTTCGACATGTCCCGCGGTACCTCCACCGGCAAGGACGACCGACACCGAGACACTCACCCGTAACGCTGACCTTCCAATGTGCGGGACCGCCGTGCCCGGCTGCGTCCCTCATTCGGCTGCTGCGCGCTGTTACGCGGAGCGTCACCATGATGCCCTGAGCGTCGGGTGGGTCGCTGGGCCGTCCGGGTTTTTGCAGGTAAAGGGGCACGTTCGCGGGCCGGCTGGGATTTGCGGGCCGGTTTCTTGGCCGGCTTGGCAGCCGGCCGGGCGGACTTGGCCGGTTTGGCCGCCTTGGCGGGCTTGTCCCCCGGCTTGGTGCGCAGCCGGCCGCGCAGCGCCTCCACCCGCGACGGCACGTAGGCCTCGGGCAGCGGCAGCCGCAGCAGCCGGTTCACGCGGTCCTCGCGGCCGGCCCGCAGAGCGGCCACCGCATCGGGTTCGTGACGGGCGGCGTTTGCCATCAGTCCGATCATGAATAGTGTTGTCGCCGTTGATGTTCCACCCGCCGAGATGAGCGGAAGCTGAATGCCGGTGACGGGCAGCAGGCCGATCACGTAGCCCACGTTGATGAAGACCTGTCCGATCACCCACATCGTGGCCGCGGCGGTCAGCAACCGCAGGAACGGGTCGGCGGAGCGCTTGGAGATCCGCATGCCGGTGTAGGCGAACAGGCCGAACAGGGCCAGCAGTCCGGCCGCGCCGACGTAGCCGAGTTCCTCGCCGATGATCGCGAAGATGAAGTCGTTGTGCGCGTTGGGCAGGTAGTTCCATTTCGCGGTGCCCTGTCCCAGCCCGTCACCGAAGACACCGCCGTTGGCCAGCGCGAACTTGGCCTGACGAGCCTGGTAGCCCGAGCCCTGAGCGTCGGCGCCCGGGTCCAGCCAGGATCGCACCCGATCGGAGCGGTAGCCTTCCGAGACCGCCAACACCGCGGCCGCACCGATGGCCGCACCGAGCGAGCTGACGAACACCTTCAGCGGCAGGCCCGCGTACCAGAGCAGTGCCAGCAGGATGATGCCCAGCGACACGGTCTGCCCGAGGTCGGGCTGGGCGACGATCAGCACCAGGGCGACCACAGCCGCGGGAATCAGCGGGATCAGCATTTCCCGCAGCGACGCCCGCTCCAGGCGCCGGGTCGCCAGCAGGTGCGCACCCCAGATCGCGAATGCGATCTTGGTCAGCTCGGACGGCTGCATCGACAGACCGGCGACGACGAACCAGCCTCGCGTGCCGTTGGATTCGTGGCCGATGCCGGGGATCAGCACCATGACCAGCATCACGGTCGTGACGGCGAACGCGGCGAACGCGGTATTACGCAGGAAACTGACCGGCACCCGCAACGCGATCCAGAATCCGATCAGACCCACCACAGTCCACAGGACCTGGCGGCCGAAGATCGCCCACGGTGAGCCGTCCTCGTCGTAGGAGTGCACGCCCGACGCCGACAACACCATGGTCAGGCCGAGGGTCACCAGCAGCGCGGTCACGGAGATGATCAGGTGGAACGACGTCATCGGCCGACCCAGCCAGGCGCCGAACTTCAGCGGCACTTGGAACCTGGATTTGGCAGGCGCCTCGGCGGTCGCGACGGGCTCGGTGGTGGCCTCGGTATCCGCTGCGACCTGCGCGCCGTCCGCCACGACGGCATCGGTGTCGACGACGGCGGCTTCCGCGGGTTCGGCCGAGCCGCGACGGCGCAGCCGGGACAAGATCTTGGCCACGGCGACTACCGGGCCGCGGCGCGCACGGCGGCGGCGAACGTATCGCCACGGTCGGCGTAGCCGGCGAACTGGTCGAATGACGCCCCGGCGGGAGCCAGCAGCACCGTGTCACCGGTTCGAGCCAGGCTGGCGGCAGCAGCGATGACCTCGGTCATCACCCGGGCACCCAGGCCGGGCCCGGAGGCGTCGACCACTCGAGTCTCATGAGTAACAGTGGTCTCATGCACCACTGCATCCTCTCGTGTCACAACCTGGATGACGGGGACATCGGGCGCGTGTCGCGATAACGCCTCGGCAACCACCGCACGATCGCGGCCGATCAGCACCGCTCCGACCAGCCGATCCGCGACGTTGACGACCATCTCGTCAACGGAAGCGCCTTTGAGCAGGCCGCCGGCCACCCATACCACCCGCGGGTAGGCCAACAGCGACGCTTGGGCGGCGTGCGGGTTGGTGGCCTTGGAGTCGTCGACGTAGGTGACGCCGTCGATGACGGCCACCCGTTCGGCGCGGTGCCGCCCGACCCGGAAGCCGGCCAGCGCGTCCGCGATCGATGCGGGTGCCACGCCGACGGCCCGGGCCAGCGCGGCGGCCCCCAACGCGTCGAGCACACCGACCGGGCCGGCAACCCGGATCGATGCGACCGGGGCCAATTGGACGTCGCGGGCGAACGCCCGGTCGACGAGCATCCCCTCATGGACGCCCAGTTCGCCTGCCGCCGGCTCGCCGAGCCGGAAACCGACCTTGACCGGCGCGGGCGCGCCCGGCAGCAGCTCGGCCGCCGGTCCGTCGTCGAGCCCGACGACGGCCACCCGGCCGGTCAGCGCCCCGGCCTTGGCCGCGGCGTAGGCGTCGAAACCGCCGTGCCAGTCGAGGTGGTCTTCGGCAACATTGAGCACGACGCCCGCCTCCGGGCGCAGCGACGGCGCCCAGAACAATTGGAAGCTGGACAGTTCCACGGCCAGCAGGTCGGCCGGCTCGCCAAGCACATCGAGCACCGGGTCACCGATGTTGCCGCACAACACCGCGCGGCGGCCGTCGGCGACCAGCATGGCGTGCAGCATCGAGGTGGTGGTGGTCTTGCCGTTGGTGCCGGTGACGACCAGCCAGCGCCGTGGTGGCCCGTAGTGGCCCGCCGCGTCCAGGCGCCAGGCCAGCTCGACGTCACCCCAGATCGGGATGCCTGCCGCGGCGGCCGCGGCCAGCACCGGCGCGGTCGGCGGGAAGCCGGGGCTGGTGACCACCAGGGTGAAACCGTCGATCGCGACGACTGCCTCAGCGGGCGCAATGGTTCGAATGCCGTTGGCCGCCAACGCTTTCAATGACTCGGCGTTGTCGTCGCAGACCTGGATCTCGACGTCCCAGGACGCCAACGCCGCCACGATCGCACGACCGGTGATGCCGGCGCCGGTGACCAGTACCTGCGCCCCCGAGGTGAGTTCCTCCAGGCCGGGCTGCATGTCAGGCCCCGATGGCCGACAGCCACTCGCCGTAGAACAAGGCCACCCCGAGCCCGCAGGCGATGGCGGTGAGCAGCCAGAACCGGATGATCACCGTCGTCTCGGCCCAGCCGACCAGCTCGAAATGGTGGTGGAACGGCGCCATTCGGAACACCCGGCGCCCGGTAGTTCGGAAGGCCAGGATCTGCACCACCACCGAGGTCACCTCGGCGACGAACAGCGCGCCGAGCACCACCGCCAGCACCTCGGTGCGGCTGGTGACCGACAGCCCGGCGATCATGCCACCCAGCGCCAGCGATCCGGTGTCACCCATGAAGATCTTGGCGGGTGCCGCATTCCACCACAGGAATCCGATGCACGCCCCGGCCGTCGCCGCGGCCAGCAGCGCCAAGTCCAGCGGATCGCGGACGTTGTAGCAGCCCAGCCCGGGGGCGGTGGCGCAGGCGTTTCGGTACTGCCAGAACGTGATCAGCACGTAGGCGGCGCTGACCATCGCCATGCTTCCGCCGGCCAGCCCGTCGAGACCGTCGGTGAAATTCACCGCGTTGGACCAGGCGCTGACGATGACCACACAGAACAGCACGAACACCGCCGAACTCAACGTGACGGTGGCGATCTCACGCACATAGGACAGCTCAGGGCTGCCCGGGGTCAGCCCGTCGGCGTTGCGGAACTGCAGCACGAGGATGCCGAACAGCACTGCGGCGGTGAGCTGCCCGACGGTCTTGGCTGTCTTGTTCAGGCCGAGGTTGCGGGAGCGCCGGATCTTGATCAAGTCGTCGACGAAGCCGACCGCACCAAGGGCGGTGGCCAGGCCGAGCACAAGCAGCCCGGACGCCGACGGGCCGTCTCCGTCGAGGGCGAGGCCGACCAGGTGGGTGCCGAAGTAGCCGGCCCAGATGCCGGCCAGGATCGCGACGCCGCCCATCGACGGTGTGCCGCGCTTGGTCTTGTGACTCGGCGGGCCGTCCTCACGGATCTCGTGGCCCAAACCCTGGCGGGTGAACAGCCTGATGAGCGCGGGGGTCAGCAGGATCGACACCGCCAGCGAGATGCCGACGGCGATCAGGATCAGTCTCATAAGGCGCCGTCCAGCAGCGCTTCGGCCAGCGCCCCCAGGCCCGCGGAGTTCGACGCCTTGACCAGGACGACGTCCCCGGGCTGCAGTTCGGCGCGCAGCAATTCCAGGGCAGCGTCGGCGTCCTCGACCATGGCGGACTCCGAACCCCAGGATCCCTCCATGACCGCCCCATGGTGCATGGCGTTCATGGCCCTCCCGGTTCCGACGACGACGAGTCGACTGATATCTAAGCGCACGGCGAGGCGACCGACACGATCATGCTCGGTTATGGACTCGTCCCCCAGTTCCGCCATCTCACCGAGCACGGCCCAACTGCGCTTGTTCTGACGTCGTGCCATCACCGCCAGCGCCTGCAAGCCGGCCTTCATCGAGTCGGGGTTGGCGTTGTAGGCGTCGTTGACGACGGTCACTCCGTCGGCGCGGATGTGCACCTCCATGCGATGCCGCGACGCCGGGCCCGCGGTGGCCAGCGCGGTGGCCACCTGCTCGGGTGTCGCCCCGCATTCGAGTGCCACCGCGGCCGCGCTCAGCGCATTGCCGACCTGATGCTCGCCGTGCACGGCCAGCTGCACATCCGCGGCGCCCGCCGCGCTCACCAACAGGAAACGGGGCCGGGCCAGGTCGTCGAGTTCGACGTCCACGGCGCGGATGTCGGCGCTCTCGGATTGCCCGACCCGGACCACCCGGGCCGCGGTTCGCTGCGCCATCGCGGCCACCATCGAGTCGTCGGCGTTGAGGATCACCACCCCCGAGGCCGGAACTGCTTCTACCAGTTCGCCTTTCGTGGCCGCGATGATCTCGCGCGAGCCGAACTCGCCGAGGTGGGCGGTACCGACGTTGAGCACCACCGCGATCGACGGCGGGGCGATCGCCGCCAGTGCCGCGATATTGCCGGGGTGCCGCGCGGACATCTCAAGAACCAGATAGTCGGTGTCCTCGGTCGCGCGCAGAACAGTCCAGGGATGCCCAAGCTCGTTGTTGAACGAGCCCGGTGGGGCCACCACCTCGCCCAGCGGGCGCAGCACCGCGGCGATCAGATCCTTCGTCGACGTCTTGCCCGACGATCCGGTGACCCCGACGATCGTCAGCCCGCCGGCGACCAGTTCGGCGGCGACCGCCGCGGCCAGTTTGGCCAGCGCGGCCAGCACGGCCGCACCCGAGCCGTCGACGTCGTGCTCGAGCACCCCGGCGCCGGCATCGGTGGCTGCCGCCGGCGGCACGACGATCGCGGGCACCCCGACCGGGCGCGCGGCGAGCACCGCAGCGGCACCGGCGTCGACAGCTCCCCTGGCGAAGTCGTGGCCGTCGGTGCGCGCACCGGGCAACGCCAGAAATAGTCCGCCCGGGCTGACCTTGCGCGAATCGAACTCGACGGTTCCGGTGACCGTCCGCCGGGCGGCCTCCTCGGGGCTGATGTCGGCGAGTTCGCCCCCGACGATCTCGGCGATCTGCGCGACGGTCAGCGCGATCATCGGCCCGCACCCCGCTCGTCGAGGGCGGCGGCGAGCTCCGCACGGTCGTCGAACGGCCGGGTCTGGCCCGCCGCCGTCTGCCCCTTCTCGTGCCCCTTGCCCGCGATGACCACGACGTCGCCGCCGCGGGCCCAGGTCACGGCGTGCCGGATCGCAGCGCGGCGGTCCCCGATCTCGACGACTTCGGCGGGCCCGGCTTGCCCGGCGCCGGCCAGGATCGCCGCCCGGATGCTCGCGGGATCCTCGTCGCGGGGGTTGTCGTCGGTGACGATGACCAGGTCGGCGAGCTCAGCGGCGATGCGGCCCATGGGTTCTCGCTTACCGGGATCGCGGTCGCCGCCGGCGCCGAACACCACGGCGAGCCGGCCCTGCGACGGCTTGAGGGTCTCCAGCACGGCCTGCAGTGCACCGGGCTTGTGCGCGTAGTCGACGACGGCCAGGAAGTCCTGCCCGCGCTCGATGGGTTCCAGCCGGCCGGGTACCGCGGCGTCGCGCAGCCCGGGGGCGGCCTGTTCCGGCGACACCCCGACGGCGTCCAGCAGCGCCAGCGCCAGCAGCGCGTTGGCGACGTTGTAGCGGCCTGGCAGGCGGATCCGCAGCCGGTGGTGCACACCCGCGGGGTCCACCGCGGTGAATTCCTGCGCACCGCCGTCGAGCACGACGAGGTCTTCGGCCCGCCAGTTCGCCGGATGGCCCTCGGCGGACACCGTCACGGCCTGGTCGGCGCGGCGAGCCATCTCCCGGCCCGCGTCGTCATCGACACAGATCACCGAGACAGCGGCGTGCGCGGGCGAGGCCGGGTCGAACAGCCGGGCCTTGGCTTCGAAATAGGCCGCCATCGTGGGATGGAAGTCGAGGTGATCGCGGGACAGGTTGGTGAACCCGCCTGCCGCGAATCGGATGCCGTCGGTGCGGCCCAGCTCGAGCGCGTGGCTGGAGACCTCCATGACGGCGGTGTCGACGCCGCGCTCGGCCATCACCGCCAGCAGTGCCTGCAGGGCCGGAGCCTCTGGGGTGGTCAGCGCGCTGGGGACGTCGGCACCGGCGATCCGGACGCCGACGGTGCCGATCAGGCCGGGTGTGCGGTCGGCCGATTGCAGGCCGGCCTCGACCAGGTGGGTCGTGGTGGTCTTGCCGGACGTGCCGGTGACACCGATGACGACCACCCGGTCCGACGGGTGGCCGTAGACCGCCGCCGCAAGTTCACCGAGCACCGAGCGGGGGGCCGGATGCACCAGAACCGGGATGGGCGCCGGCGCGCCGAGCCTGCGGTGGATGACGGCCAGGCCTTCGGCGTCGGTCAGCACCGCGACGGCGCCGCCCTCGATGGCGGTACCGGTGTATTCGGCGCCGTGCGAGGACGAGCCGGGCAGCGCGGCGAACAGGTCACCGGCCTGGGCGTCCTGGCCGCGCAGGGTCACGCCGGTGATCCGCACCTCGGGAGCGACACCACCGGCGGCGGGCACCGCGCCGACCCGGGCGGCCAGCGTCGGCAACGTCAGCGCGACAGTGGTGCTTGGCCGCAGGGCATTGGTCATCGGGTTGTCACCCTACCGAGCAACCGGGCTCGGACTGCTATGTGGCCTGCAGGATCAGGGGCGGGCCGGGATCGGCCGACAGCGGGATGTTCTGGCGCTGCAGCAGCCAGGCGGCGATGTTGTGGAACAGCGGTGCTGCCGAGTGGCCTGGTGTGCCGTCCGGGTTGCGCTGCGGGTTGTTCATCATGATGCCGATGACGTAGCGGGGATCGTCGGCGGGCGCCATACCGGCGAAGGTGATCCAGTAGACATCGCTGTAGTAGCAGCCGCAGGCCGGGTTGATCTGCTGTGCGGTGCCGGTCTTGCCGGCGATCTGGTAGCCGTCGACAGCCGCGGGCGCCCCGGTACCCTGCTGGTATCCCATCGGGTCGCGCTGCACGATGGCGCGGAACATGTTCCGCACCGTGCGCGCCGTCTCTGGGGCGACCACCCGGATGCCGGCTGGCTGCGGCTCTTCGGTGCGAGTGCCGTCGGCAGCGATGGTGGCCTTGACGATTCGCGGCGGGATACGCACCCCGTCATTGGCTATGGTCTGGTACATCCCGGTCATCTGCAGCAGGGTCATCGAAAGGCCCTGTCCGATGGGCAGGTTGGAGAACGTGCTGCCCGACCACTGGTCGATCGGAGGAACCAGGCCCGCGCTCTCGCCGGGCAAGCCGACTCCTGAGCGCTGGCCGAGCCCGAACTTACCGAGCATGTCGTAGTAACGCTCCGGCCCGATGCGCTGAGCCAGCATCAGGGTGCCGACGTTGGAGGACTTCCCGAACACGCCGGTGGTGGTGTACGGCATCACGCCGTGGTTCCACGCATCGCCGACGGTGACGCCGCCCATGTTGATCGAGCCGGGTACCTGAAGCACCTCGTCGGGGTTCGACAGCCCGTACTCGATCACCGATGAGGCGGTGACGATCTTGTTGACCGACCCGGGCTCATAGGGCGACGTGACCGCCAGGTTGCCCATCTGCTTGTCCTGCTGGCGCCCGATGTCCTGGCTGGGGTCGAAGGTGTTGTCGTTCGACATCGCCAGCACTTCACCGGTTTTCGCGTCCAGCACCACAGCCGAGACGTCCTTGGCGCCGGACATGTCCTTGGCCTGCTGGACCTGCTGCTGGACGTAGTACTGGATGTCGTCGTCGATCGTCAGCTGAATCGTCGAGCCGTTGACGGAGTCGTGCTTGTTGCGGTAGCTGCCGGGAATGACGACGCCGTCGGACCCGCGGTCGTACGTGATCGAGCCGTCGGTACCCGACAGCTTCCCGTCCATCGAGTCCTCGAGGCCGAGCAGGCCGTGGCCGTCCCAGTCGATACCGCCGACGAGGTTGGCCGCCAGCGCACCTCCGGGGTACTGGCGCAGGTCCTGGCGTTCGGCACCGATCTCGGGGAACTTCTTGGTGATGGCGGACGCGATCGCCGGATCGACGGCGCGGGCGAGGTAGACGAAGGTCTCGTTGCTGCGCAGCTTCTTCAGCAGCGTGGCCGCGTCGGGCTTGTTGTTGAGCTTGGCCGCCACCTCGGTGGCGATCTGGGTGAGCCGCTTGTCGGGATCCGGTGCGGCGGGCGACTTCTCCTTGGCCTCGGCCAGCTGCTTGCGGATCTTGGCCGGCTGGAACGTCAGCGCCCTGGCCTCGATGGTGAACGCGAGCTTGTCGAAGTTGCGGTCGACGATGCTGCCGCGGACGGCCTTTTCGACATCGGTCACCTTGAGCTGACCGGCGGCCTCGGCGCGAAGGCCGGCCGCCTGCGGAACCTGGAGGTTGAACAGCTGGACCGCGGCGACCCCGAGGGCGAGGAAGATGACGACATTGCCTGCCCGGTGGCGGAACATGAATGACGCTGTCCGGCTACCGCTTTCGACCAGCTCGCGGGTACGACGCGCCTTGGCCGACCGGCCCTGCCCGGCCTCGGGCTGCGTCTTGACCACCCGGGTGCGCGCCCGCGTGGCCTTGGCGGGTCCGGTTGCCTTGTCGGCCTTGTCCCGTCGGCTCACTGCCCGATGATCCCGGCGGGCGCAACAGGTGCGATCGGCGCGCCGGGTGCGACATCAGGCGTCAATGCCGGCGGGGCGGCGTCGGCGGGCGCGGGAACGGGCGCGGGGGCCTGGGCGGGCACCGCCAGCACGCCTGCCGGCGGCGGTGCGATCGGGGCCGTCGCCAGGATGCCGGGCAACGGCGCCACACCGGGCAAAGCCTGCGCACTGGGCGGCAGAACCGTGCCGGGGGGCAGAACCGTGCCGGGCGGGAGGGTCAGGGCGCCAGGTGGCAGGGTCACTGCACCATTGAACGGCAGCGCAGGAAGCGGTGTGGGTACGACACGCACGGGAACCTCGGGCGAACTGCCCGGCTTCGGTGCGACGGCCGCCGGAGCCGGCGCGGCCGGGGGCTGCGGCACAGCGTCGGGCAGCTTGTTGTTCAGCGGTGGCGGCGGTGCACCTTCGGCGGGCTTGGGCTTGCCGACCACGGTCCAGTTGCCCGACGGGTCCTGCACCAGATGCGCGGTGTCCCTGGACGGGATCATGCCCAGGTTGCGCGCGGATTCGGCCAGCGCGGGCGCGGATTCGGCCTCCAGCACATCACGTTCGAGGGCTTCCTTCTGCTGCGAGAGCGCCTCGTTGGTGGAGCGGGCGGAGCCCAACTGATAGGAGCGCTGCGCGGCATCGGTGGACAGCCACAGTGTGACAGCCAGCCCGACACCGAGCGATCCGATGACCAGGACCACGAACGGGACCTTCGCCATCAGCGTCTGCGGACGCAGATCGATGGTGGCCAGGCGGCCAATCAGCCGCTCGCGTAATGGCGGCCGAACAACCTTGGGGGCCTTGGCTTTACGGGCCTTGGCGCGGGCCTTGGCCTGGCTGACGTTCTTGGCCCGCGCCGGGCGTTCGGCAGGCCGCGCGACAGGTGCGGTCTGCGGGCCCTGCCGCAGCCCGCGCGGCTAATGGGGCCGGCGAGCTGTGGCGCGTCCGCTGCGCGCCGGTGTCTCGGCACTGCGGCGGCGCGCGGTGGCCGTGCCGGCCTTCGCCTTGGACGCCTTCTTCGGGGCCCCAGCCTTCTTGTCCTTCTTGACTTCTGCCTTCGCCGCTCCGCGATCCCCTGGACCTGCTGGCTTGCGCCCGACCTTCATCAGCTCTTCCCTCCCCGTCGCGGGTTGCCCGGCGTCCTACGTTGCAGTGCCCGCAGCCGGACCGGCGCACTGCGCGGATTGCGTTCGATTTCCTCGGCGTCGGCACGTTCGGCGCCCCGGGTGATCGCGCTGAATTCCGGCTCGTAGCCGGGCAGTTCGATCGGCAGCCCCTCCGGTGACCGCGAGGCGGTCGCCGCGGCGAACGTGGTCTTGACGATCCGGTCCTCCAGCGACTGATACGCCATCACCACGATGCGTCCGCCCGGCCGCAGTGCGTCCAGCGCGGCGGGCAGGGCCTCGGACAGCGAATCCAGCTCGGCATTGACCGCGATCCGCAGGGCCTGGAACGTCCGCTTGGCGGGGTGACCGCCGGTGCGCCGGGCCGGTGCCGGAATGCCGCGGTAGATGATCTCGACGAGCTCGCCGGTGGTGGACAGCGGTGCCTTCTGGCGCTGCTCGACGATCAGCCCCGCAATCCGGTGGGCGAACTTCTCCTCACCGAAGCGGCGCAGGATGTCGGTCAGCGCGCCGCGGTCGTAGGTGTTGAGGATCTCCGCGGCCGTCAGCGGGGCGTCGGTGTCCATCCGCATGTCCAGCGGTGCGTCCTTGGAATAGGCGAACCCGCGCTCGACCTGATCGAGCTGCATCGAGGACACTCCGAGGTCCAGCAGCACACCGTCGATCGAATCTGTCGTCGGGTAACCCGCTTCGGCCAGCGCATCGGCGATGCCGTCGTACCGGGTGTGGACCAGGGTGAGTCGATCGGCGAACGGGGCCAGCCGCGCCCCGGCGATCGCCAGCGCACCCGGGTCGCGGTCGAGGCCGATCAGTCGCAGCTCGGGGAACTGGGTCAGAAAGCGTTCGGCGTGCCCGCCTGCGCCCAGGGTGCCATCGACGAGGACGGCGCCCGGCCGGGCCAGCGCGGGAGCCAGAATCTCGACGCAGCGCTCCAGCAGGACGGGGACGTGCCCGTGGTCGGATTCGTCAACCACGACGGGACCTCCGGGTAGGTCAGGATGTGCCCTTGCATCCGGGTCCCTGTCCGAGATCGCGAACCTGGCGTTGGGGAAGTACGTCAGGGTCGGTTCGGGCAGAGGCCACGATGCACGGGCTACCTCCGGCTGGGCGGCCAGCTCAGATGATGTCGCTGAGTGCTTCATCGCTGGCCGCGGAGAAGTTCTCTTCGTGGGTCTCTTGGTATTCCTGCCAGGCCTGGGCGTCCCAGATCTCGAGGAAGTCGACGGCACCGATCACCACGCAGTCCTTGGACAGATTGGCGTAGCGCCGATGGTCCGCGGACAGCGTGATCCGGCCTTGGGAGTCGGGGTGCTGTTCGTCGGTGCCGGCCGCCAGGTTGCGCAGGAAGGCACGCGCCTCCGGATTGCTGCGCGAGGTCTGCGTCGCCCGTCGGGCCAGCTGTTCGAACTCCGCACGCGGGTAGACGGCGAGGCTGTGATCTTGGCTTTTGGTGACCATCAACCCTCCTGCCAGCGCGTCGCGGAACTTGGCGGGCAGTGTCAGCCGCCCTTTGTCGTCGAGCTTGGGCGTGTGAGTGCCGAGAAACATGCTGTGCACATCCCTTCACACCCACTGGAGCCCTAGCCCCTCGGAGCCGTCGCTCCGTTAGCCGCCACAATACCCCACAATCCCCCACTTTGCTCCACACAACGGTCTTGTTTCGGCCAGTCTCCACCACTTTCTGCCACCAAGAACAGTCCCGGGCCCCACAAGGCCCCACCGACGTCGACAAAAAGCCAGGTCAACCGTCAGTGGGGCGTGGTGGGGGGGATTCGGGTGCGCACGAGATCGTCACCAGGGCTGCCCGCGGCGCGGATCCGCGACCGCCGTGTCGATCTCGCGGCCGCGCAGCTGGGACTACTGAGACAACAAAAACGGGGCAGCCGAATGGCTACCCCGTGTCGGAGGACGCTGCGGTCACTCGTCGAAACGACGCCGGAAGCGATCCTCCATGCGGCTGGTGAACGAACCGCCGCCGCCCTTGGCCTTGCGCTGACGCTGGCCGGACGACGAGGACGGCCCGGACTTGTCCCGTCCGCCGGCGACGCGCGGGCCGGTAATCGCGAACACCACGCCACCGAACATCACCACGAAGCCCACCACCGACAGGATCGGGAAGCTGCCGATCATGGTCGCCTTGAACGCGACCCCGGCGACCAACATCGCCAGACCGATCACGAACAGGCCGGCGCCCTGAAGCCGTCTCCGCGTGGAGGGAGCCCGCAGAGTTCCACCCCGAACGCTCGAGGCGAACTTGGGGTCCTCGGCATAGAGTGCGCTCTCGATCTGATCGAGCATGCGCTGCTCATGATCGGAGAGTGGCATTCGTCCCTCCTTGCCGACGCGGCCGGTCACGATTCCGATAAAACTTGACTGCCCAGCGATTACCGGGCAACTAACCAAATGATACGAGCTGAAGGTGCGCCGTACCACCTAGTTGGTCCACCCGATTGTAGCTGTGTCCAGGGGTTGTTCTGTTCCCGCCATCACGACGTAAGAGGCACGTCATCACCTCACCGGTGAAGGTCGGGCCGGGACTGCCCCGATAATGGCCTTGAACGCATGACTGATCCGCAGACGAAGAAGGGCACCGAGGCGTTGGCGACTTTCCTCATCGATCTGTCGCCCGGCGATATGGCGCAGCGCCTTCACGACGCGTTGACCGTGTATGTCGACGCCATGCGCTACCCCCGCGGCACCGAGGGCCAGCGGGCGGCGATGTGGCTCGAGCACAGCCGCAGGCAGGGCTGGAAGGCCGTCGCGGCCGTCGAGGTGGACGCCGCAACTGGCGAGCAACCCGGCCCCGAGGCGGTGTCTGCCGCACCACTGCTCGGCATCGCCTACGGCTACTGCGGAGCGCCGGATCAGTGGTGGCAACAGCAGGTAGTCGCGGGGCTGCACCGGAGCGGCATGCCTGCCGACGAGGTCGGCTCGCTAATGAGCAACTACTTCGAGCTGACCGAGCTGCACATCCACCCGAGTGCCCAGGGTCGGGGACTCGGTGAGGCGCTGGCCCGGCGGCTGCTGAACGGCCGCGGTGAGGCCCACGTGCTGCTGTCCACCCCCGAGATCATCGGTGAGGCCAATCGCGCCTGGCGGCTGTATCGGCGGCTGGGCTTCACCGACGTGATCCGCGGCTACCACTTCGCCGGAGACCCGCGGGCGTTCGCCATTCTGGGCCGTAGCCTCCCGCTTTAACCCGAATCTGGCACGATACCCACGTGCGCGACCGATCCCGCCGCCTGCGCTTACGCGCCGTGGCGTTGCTGCTGCTCCTCGTGGCACCCCTGGCGGTCGGCTGTGTACGCGTGCACGCCTCGATCACGGTGTCGCCCGACGACCAGGTCTCCGGACAGATCCTGGCGGCGGCAAAACCGCGCGATTCAAACGACCAGGGACCACAGTTCGATCTGAATGTGCCCTTCAGCCAAAAGATTTCGGTGTCGAAGTACGACACGGACGACTACGTCGGCTCCCAGGCGGTGTTCTCGAACCTGACCTTCTCCGAGGTGCCGCAGCTGGCCAACCTCAACCGGGAAGCGGCCGGGGTGGACATCTCGCTGCGGCGGGCAGGCAATCTGGTGATCCTCGAAGGCCGGGTCGACCTGACCAGCGTCAGCGACCCCGACGCCGACGTGGAGTTGACGGTGTCGTTCCCCGGCGAGGTGACCTCGACCAACGGCGACCGGATCGACACCGACGTCGTCGAGTGGAAACTCAAGCCGGGCGTCGTGTCCAGCATGAGCGCCCAGGCCCGCTACACCGACCCCAGCACCCGCTCGTTCACCGGCGCGGCACTGTGGCTCGGGCTTGGCACCCTGGTGGTCTGCGGTGTGATCGGCGGGTTGGCCTGGGTCAGCCGCGACCGCTCGCCGCGGTTCGCCAACGCCGATCAAAGCGAGAGCTAAGCGGCTCGATAGGGCTTCATAGGGTCCGGGCAGTCGCGACGCTCTACTCTGGTTGCACCCACCCTCGTACACAGAAAGGGGCGCCGCGCTGAGCGTCGAAGCAGCAGCTCCGTCGGCCGTCCAGCTGGCCGGTGCCGTGACTGATCAACTGCGGGGATACCTCGCAGGGCGCCGCGCCGACGCCGCCTACATCGGCACCGACTACGACGGGCTCATCGCCGCGCTCGAGGACTTCGTCCTGCGCGGGGGCAAACGAGTCCGGCCCGCATTCGCCTATTGGGGATATCGCGCGGTGACCGCCGAACCCGATGCGGGCGTGGATGACGGGATCCTGCTGCTGTTCTCGGCCCTGGAGCTGTTGCACGCCTGCGCGCTGGTCCACGACGACGTCATCGACGATTCGGCGACCCGGCGCGGCTGGCCGACGGCCCACGTCCACTTCACCGAACTGCACCGCAGCCGCGGCTGGCGCGGCTCCTCCGAACAGTTCGGCCGGTCGGCGGCCATCCTGCTGGGCGACCTGTCGCTGGTGTGGGCCGACGACATCGTCGCCGGGGTGGATCTGCCCCTCGACTGCCAGCGCCGCGTCCAGCGGGTGTGGTCCGATATCCGCACCGAGGTCCTCGGCGGCCAGTACCTCGACATCGTCGCCGAATCCAGCGGTGCCGAGTCGATCGAGTCGGCGATGAACGTCAACACCTTCAAGACCGCGTCGTACACGATCTCGCGCCCGTTGCAGCTGGGCGCCGCGGCCGCCGCCGACCGGCCCGACGTCCAGGACATCTTCTACGAACTGGGCACCGACCTGGGTGTCGCGTTCCAGCTGCGCGACGACGTCCTCGGGGTGTTCGGGGATCCCGCCGTCACGGGCAAGCCCTCCGGCGACGACCTGCGCTCCGGCAAGCGCACCGTGCTGCTGGCCGAGGCCGTCGAGCGGGCCACCGCCTCCGACCCGGCCGCCGCCGAACGGCTGCGGGCCGGTATCGGCACCGAGCTCACCGACGCCGCGGTGCGCCAGCTGTGCGATGTCATCGAATCGGTGGGCGCACTGGCCGCCGTGGAAGAGCGCATCGAGGTACTCACCAACCGTGCGCTTGGCCAGCTGGAGAGCGCACCGATCAACGCGCCGGCGAAGGCCGGCCTGACCGAGCTCGCCAGATTGGCCGCGAACCGGTCGGCGTAGGCCCATGTCTGCTCTTGCACCCACCCCACCCAAACCCCAGGCCGGTCTCGCGCGCCTGGCCGCGTTCACCGCAGGCGACGAGGGCCGGCCGGCTCTGCTCGGTTTTCTCGGCGCGGTACTGATCACGCTCGGCGGCCTGGGTGCCGGAAGCACCCGTCAGCACGACCCGCTGCTCGAGTCGATCCACCTGTCATGGCTGCGGTTCGGCCACGGGCTGGTGGTGTCGTCGGTGCTGCTGTGGGGCGGCGTCGTGGTGATGCTGGTGGCGTGGCTGTGGGTAGGGCGGCGCGTCATCGAGCCTGGTGCGAAGGTCAGCGATTACTCGATGATCGCGACGACGGGGTTCTGGCTGGCGCCGCTGCTGTTGAGCGTTCCACTGTTCAGCCGCGACACCTACTCGTATCTGGCGCAGGGCGCACTGCTGCGCGACGGCCTCGATCCCTATGCCGTCGGGCCGGTGGAGAACCAGAACTCGTTGCTGGACAACGTCTCCCCGATCTGGACGACCACCACCGCGCCATACGGACCGGCGTTCATCCTGGTGGCCCGATTCGTCACGACCCTGGTCGGCGACCACGTGGTGGCAGGCACCATGCTGCTGCGGCTGTGCATGCTGCCCGGGCTGGCGATGCTGATCTGGGCGGCACCGCGGGTGGCCCGCCATATCGGCGCGAATGGTGCGGTGGCCCTGTGGATTTGCGTGCTCAACCCGCTGGTGATCATCCACCTGATGGGTGGCGTGCACAACGAGATGCTGATGGTCGGGCTGATGATGGCCGGCATCGCGCTCACCTTCGCCCGTCATCACGCCGCAGGCGCGACGCTGATCGCTGTTGCCGTCGCGGTGAAAGCCACTGCGGTCTTGGCGCTTCCGTTCATGGTGTGGGTGTGGATGCGACACCTGCGTCAGACACGAAACTTCGGCGCCATAAAGGCTTTCGCGACGGCGTCGGCGGCATCGGTGGCGATCTTCATCGCGGTGTTCGTGGTGCTGTCCTGGGTGGCCGGGGTGGGCCTGGGCTGGCTGACGGCACTGGCCGGTTCGGTGAAGATCATCAACTGGCTGACCATCCCGACCGCGATCGCCAACCTCACCAACGCCGTCGGCAGCTTGTTCATGCCGGTGAACTTCTATGCCGTCCTCGAAGTCACCCGCATCGCCGGGATCATCATCATCGCGGTCTCACTTCCCTTGCTGTGGTGGCGTTTTCGTCACGACGACCGCGAGTCGCTGATGGGCATCGCGTGGGCGATGCTGATGGTGGTGCTGTTCGTCCCCGCCGCACTCCCGTGGTACTACACCTGGCCGCTGGCGGTGATGTCGGCGCTGGCCCAGTCCCGCGGGGCGATCGCGCTGATCGCCGGGTTCTCCACGTGGATCATGGTGATCTTCAAGCCGGACGGCTCACACGGCATGTACTCGTGGATCCACGTGCTGCTGGCCACCGCCTGCGCACTGGCCGCCTGGTATTCGCTCAGTAAGCCATGGCCTGAGCGCGCCGGACCACCTCGCGAGCCTGGTGCGCGTGCAGCGCATCCACCGGGCGGGCATTGCTGATCGCCTCGCGTGACCCGTCGCGGGTGACCGTCAACGACGGATCGGCGGTGAACAGCCAGCGCAGGATCTCGGTGTCGTGAAAACCGCCGTCACGCAGGACGGCCAGCAACCCGGGAAGGCTCTTGACCACCTCGCCGTGCTGGTTGAGGAACGCCTTCGGGATCATCGGGACGCCGCCGCGCCGTACTGCCACGAGGTGGCCCTCGCGCAAATGCTGGTGCACCTTCGTCACCGGTATGTGCAACAACTCGGCGACTTCGGGAAGGTTGTACACGGGCTCGTCGGGATCCAGAACGTCCTCGCCGGCCGGAATGCTGCTCACCCGCCCAGTCTAGGACGAGGGGGGCCGCGGATACCATGTGGCGGTGACGTCGGACCCACTGATCGGCGTGTTGCTGGAAGGCCGGTACCGCGTCGACGCCAAGATCGCCACCGGCGGAATGTCCACCGTGTACCGCGGCCTGGACGTCCGTCTGGACCGGCCGGTGGCGCTGAAGGTGATGGATGCGCGTTACGCCAACGACAGCCAGTTCCTGACCCGCTTCCAGCGCGAGGCCCGCGCGGTGGCCAGGCTGAAGGATCCCGGCCTGGTCGCGGTCTACGACCAGGGCCTGGACGGCAGTCACCCGTTCCTCGTCATGGAGCTGGTCGAGGGCGGCACACTGCGCGAGCTGTTGCGCGAGCGCGGCCCGATGCCGCCGCACGCCGCGGCGGCGGTTTTGCGCCCGCTGCTCGGCGGTCTGGCCACCGCGCATCGCGCCGGGCTGGTGCACCGTGACGTCAAGCCGGAGAACGTCCTGATCTCCGACGCCGGCGAGGTCAAGCTCGTCGACTTCGGCCTCGTGCGCGCGGTGGCCGAAGCCGGTATCACCTCGACCAGCGTCATCCTTGGCACAGCGGCCTACCTGTCCCCCGAACAGGTCAGCAGCGGCGCGGCCGACGCCCGCAGCGACGTCTATGCCGTCGGGGTCTTGGCCTACGAATTGATCACCGGCACAACGCCGTTCACCGGTGACAATCCGCTGACCGTCGCCTATCAGCGGATGGACAACGATGTGCCGTTGCCCAGCTCGGTGATCGGCGGGGTGCCGCGGCAATTCGACGAGTTCATCGCGCACGCCACCGCCCGCAATGCCGACGAGCGGTTCGTCGACGCCGAGGAGATGGCCGAGGATCTCGACGCGATCAGCAACGAACTGGCGCTACCGAAATTCCGTGTGCCGGCGCCGAAGAACTCAGCCCAGCACGCCGCGGCCACAGCCTTTCACAGCAGGCCCACCGACGACTATCGGGCCGCCCCGCCCGCACCGGCGCAAGCCGTCAAGAATCCCACCCGGCAGCTCATCCGCGACCCGCAGGACTGGCAGCCCACTCCCGCCGAAGACGAAAGCCCAGAAGCACCGAGCCAATTCGCGGGCATCGATATCGGCGAGTTCGTCTGGGAGCGTCAGCGCGCCCGGCGTTCGCTGGTGTTCTGGGTGCTGATCGTGCTGCTGCTCACCGGCGGGGTGGCCGCGGCCGGCTGGACGCTGGGCAGCAATCTCGGCGCGCTGATCTAGACACTCCTTGACAATCACTACACCCGTAGTGATACTCGAATTCATCTAATGATGAATTGTGGAGGTATGGACATGACCGCACCCGATCTCGGCGTCCTGATAGTGGGCGCGGGTCCGTCCGGATTGCTGCTCGCCAACGAACTGGCACGACACGGCGTCACGCCGCGGATCATCGATCGGGCACCGGAGCCGGCGACCACCTCCCGCGCCCTCGTCGTGCAGCCCAGGACCCTGGAGATTTTCGACGACATCGGTGTAGCCGAGCAGGCCGTCGCCGCCGGTACCGCGGCGTCGGAACTAACGATCACCTTCGCGGACAAGACGGTCGATGTCGACTTCGCCGGTCAGCTCACCGGGCCGCAGAACTACACCGCCTACCCCGAGCCACGCACGCTCTCGCAGCACGACACCGAACGCATTCTCACCGAGCTGTTGGCCAAACACGGTGTCGAGATCGAGCGCGGTGTCGCGCTCACGGACCTCACCCAGGACGGCGACACGGTCACCGCGTCCTTGCGCCACGGCGACGGGTCGACCGAATCGGTGCGGTGCGCGTGGCTCGTCGGGTGCGACGGCGCGCACAGCGCGGTGCGCAAAGCCAGTGGCATCCCGTTCTCCGGCGACACCTATCGCGACGAGTTCATCATGGCGGATGCCGAACTCGACTGGAAGCTACCGCACGGCGGACTCTACGGATTCCCCAGTCCGGCAGGCATTTTCGCAGCCTTCTCGATGCCGGGCACCAACCGCTATCGCATCTTCGGGAACTTCCCGCCCGGCCCGGACGGCGCAGGCGCCGAGTACAGCGAGCCCACCCACGAAGAGTTCCAGGCCATGGTCGACGAGCGCGTCCCCTTCCCCGCCACCGTCGTCAAGGAGTTCTGGGTCACCCGCTACCGCGTGCACAGCCGCACGGTGCCGCGCTATCGCGATGGACGGGTATTCCTCGTCGGCGACGCCGCCCACGTGCACAGCCCCGCGGGCGCACAGGGCATGAACACCGGCATCCAGGACGCCTACAACCTCGGCTGGAAGCTCGCGTTCGTGGTGCGCGGGCTTGCCGACGAGTCACTGGTGGACAGCTACAACACCGAGCGGCACCCGATCGGCGTTCAACTTCTCAAGACCACCGACCGGTTGTTCTCGGTCTTCGGCGGCCAGAACCCGTTGGCGCGGTTGGCCCGTGGCCGAGTGGCGCCCGTGCTGGCCAGCCGAGTGCTGACTCGAGACTGGGTTCGCAGGCGCATCATCGGCTTGTTAGCCCAACTGCGCCTTCGTTATCCGGACAGCCCACTGAATGCCGAGGACGGTTCGGGCTGGCACGACGCCCCCGCGCCGGGCGACCGGGCCCGTGAGGCCGACGTGCTGGTCGACGGCCAACCACGACGTCTCTATGACGTGTTCCGCGGCACGCATCACACGGTGCTGCTGTTCACCGGGCTCGACGACGACGCCCGGCCGGCGGTCGAACTGTGCCGGCTGGCCGAACAACTCGAACAAGCCCATCCCGGGATGGTCAAAGCCCGGGTGATCACAGCCGAGCGATTCGCCGATCACCCTGCCGCACTTGGTGATCCGACCCGATCGGCGCACCATCAGTACGGAATGACCACACCAGGCGCCTTCGTGATCCGGCCGGACAAGTACATCAGCTATCGAGGCCGGCCGGTGGAGCTAGTCGCGCAGCATCTCCGCGACCAGGAACGCCAACTCCAGTGACTGCTGGGTGTTGAGCCGTGGGTCGCAGGCCGTCTCGTAGCGGCCGCCCAGGTCCGAATCGGAGATGTCCTGTGCGCCGCCGAGGCATTCGGTGACGTTCTCGCCGGTGATCTCGACGTGCATGCCGCCGGGATGGGTGCCCAGCGCGCGGTGCACCTCGAAGAAGCCCTGCACCTCGTCGACGATGCGGTCGAAGTGGCGGGTCTTGTAGCCCGTCGAGGACTCGTGAGTGTTGCCGTGCATCGGATCGCACTGCCAGATGACCTGATGGCCGGTGGCCTGCACCTTCTCGATGATCGGCGGCAGCAGGTCGCGGACCTTGTGGTTGCCCATCCGGCTGACCAGCGTCAACCGTCCCGGCTTGTTGTGCGGGTCGAGCCGTTCGACGTACTCCACGGCCAGTTCAGGGGTCATGGTCGGCCCGATCTTCACCCCGATCGGGTTGGCGATCACCTCGGCGAACGCGATATGCGCACCGTCGAGCTGGCGGGTGCGATCACCGATCCAGACGTAGTGCGCCGAGAGGTCGTAGAGCTGCGGCTCGGGTGCGGAGACCGGGAACTCCTCCGACAGCCGCAGCATCGCGCGCTCGTAGTCCAGCACCAGCGCCTCATGGCTGGCGTAGATCTCGGCGGTGTCGAGGTTGCGGTCATTCACCCCGCAGGCGCTCATGAACTTCAGACCGCGGTCGATCTCGCCGGCCAGCGTCTCGTAGCGGGCTCCCGCCGGCGAGGTGCGAACGAACTCCCGGTTCCAGTCGTGCACCAGGTGCAGTGAGGCCAGCCCGGACGAGGTCAACGCGCGCACCAGGTTCATCGCCGCACTGGCGTTGGCGTAGGCCCGCACCAGCCGGGACGGATCATGCTCGCGCACAGCGGCATCCGGGGCAAACCCGTTGACCATGTCGCCGCGGTAAGACTTCAGGCCCAGCGCGTCGGTGTCCGACGAGCGCGGCTTGGCGTACTGCCCGGCGATGCGGGCCACCTTGACCACCGGCAGGCTGGCACCGTAGGTCAGCACGACCGCCATCTGCAGCAGCGTGCGGATGTTGGCCCGGATGTGCGGCTCGGTGTTGTCGGCGAACGTCTCGGCGCAGTCGCCGCCCTGCAGCAGGAAGGCCTCACCGCGGGCCACCGCGGCCAGCTGGGCGGACAGCTTCTCGATCTCGGAGGGCACGGTGACCGGCGGCACGCTCTCCAGAACCGTCCGCATCGCCTGTGCCTGGCCGGCATCCCAGCTGGGCTGCTGAGCGGCCGGCTTGCTCAGCGCGGCATCCAGGCGTCCACGCAGCTCAGCGGGCAGCGGCGGCAGCGACGGCAGCTGTTCGATGGGTACATCAACGGTCCAGTTCACCCGTCCATGGTAACGGGGCCGCGCACCCCCTTTTACCGCTGCGCGACAGGGGGGTTACCGCTGCGCGGCGGCGGCGCCCAGGTCGACGCCGGTGGTCATCAGCACATACCGGCGCATGTTGTGGCGGGCGTCGACGAGCGCATCGTGGGTGTCGTGCGGCCGCGGTGGCATCCGCGGGCAGCCCCGCTCTTCCCAGAACTGGCGCAGTTCACGGGTGAACCGCGGGATCTGCGGCGGCAGGCTGGTCATCGGTCCCCACAGCTGGCACAGCGCGACGTGGTCGTAGGCGGCCACCCAGGCCCACAGCTCGATCGGCTCGTCGCCGTCGATACCGAAGAATTCCTCCAGGCTCTCTCGGATCTGGCGCCGGGACTGCCACAGCTGCGACGACGGGCTCGGCAGTTTCGGCAGCACGTTGGTGCGCACCCACTTGCCTGCCGACTCGGGGTCGAATTCGGTGGAGATCGCGTAGAACTCGCTCCCGTCCTCGGCCACCACCCCGATCGAGATCAGGTCGATGATCCGGCCGTTGTCGATGAACTCGGTGTCGTAGAAGAACCGCACTTGCCGCACCCTATCCCGTCGAGACCTGCGGCTCGGCGTCCGCGGCGGGCAGCGGCGGCGGCGCCGCGTGGATCTCGCGGTCGAGCTCGGCGTCCACCTCGGCGTCGGCCGGGAAGCTCGGTTCGCCGGCGATGATGTGCTGCAACCACAGCTTGGCCTGCACCACGGGCCTGCGCATATAGCGTTCACGCTCCAGGGCGCGGTGCATCTTGCGGGGTTTGTCCTGGTAATGCCAGCGCGCCCACGGCGCGTGCGGCCGGGACAACCGGATCGCGCCGACGAACAGCAGTGGCGTGATGAACATGCCGATCAAGCCGGTCCAGACCTTGCCCTTGAGCAACACGACGACCGCGAGCGCGAGGGTCAGTGCCGCGAGGACGACGACGACGGTGCGGGCCGGAAAAGAGTCGTCCGCGCGCCAGATCCCGATGTCGAAGAAGGACAACGGGTTGAAGCCCATGATCAACAGGCCGGCGACGGCGACCGCGGCGAACACCGCGTCGACCGAGGCGCGGCCGTCCTCGGCCCAGTACACGTCCTCCAGATGCAGGATGAGCGCGAACTCGTCCAGAACCAGAGCCGCACCGATCCCGAAAATGATTGCCGCCGTGGTGAATTCGCCGACTCCGCCATTCACCGCCAACGTCACCATGGTGATGCCGGAGATCATCACCAAGACGATGCCGATCACGACGTGGTGGATGTGCAGCCCACCCTTGCCGGAGATGTTGCGCGGCTGCCACCACTTGCGGGGCGCATCGTTGCCGGCGTTGTGGCGGATGTAGCGCACGATCGTCCTGGTCACGAAGAACGTGAGAATGAACGCGATCAGACACCACATCAGCGGCACGCGCCCGGGGGCGACGACGTCGAAGTGCAGGTGGAAGGGCACGGGGTCAGAAGATACGCCCGATAGCGCCCGACGTGGGCCGGCACGGCCGGGATAAGTCCCGGCGCGTCGCACCACACCGATAGTCTGATGGCGACATGAGTATGCGGCGGTTGCCCGATCTGGGCAGTGTGGCGGGGCCCTGGCTACCCGCGGGGTGGCGGGTGACGCAGGTCGCGATCGTTGCGCTGCTGCTGAATGCCGGTTGGCTGTTGTTCGGGAAGATCCCGTATCGCATCGATATCGAGGTCTACCGGATGGGCGGGCAGGCCTGGCTGGACGGCCGGCCGCTGTACGCCGGCGACGCGATGTTCCACACGCTGGCCGGGCTGAACCTGCCGTTCACCTATCCCCCGCTGGCCGCCATCGTGTTCAGCCCGTTCGCCTGGATGTCGCTGCCGGTGGCCAGCGTGACGATCACGGTCATCACACTGATCCTGGTGCTGCTGTCCACCTGGATCGTGCTGACCCGCCTTGCGGTATGGCCGGCCTCGACGATCACCCGGGAACCGGCGTGGCTGCGCCGCGCCTGGCTGACGGCAGGTCTCGTGGCGCTGGCGGTGATGTACCTCGAGCCGATCGATGCCAACTTCGACTTCGGCCAGATCAACGTGGTGCTGATGACGCTGGTCATCGCCGACTGCCTGCCGCGGCGCACGCCATGGCCGCGCGGGATGCTGCTGGGCATCGCGATCGCGCTGAAGCTGACGCCTGCGGTGTTCCTGCTGTACTTCGTCCTGCGCCGCGACGGCCGAGCCGCCCTGACCGCCGTCGCCTCGTTCGTCGCCGCCAGCCTGCTGGGCTGTGCACTCGCGTGGCGCGATTCGGCGGAATACTGGACCACCACGGTGTTGCACACCGACCGCATCGGCAGCGCGGCGCTGAACACCAACCAGAACATCGCCGGCGCGCTGGCCCGCCTCGGCCTGGACAAGGGCACCCACTTCATCCTGTGGACGCTGGCCTGCTTCGCTGTCCTGGGGCTGACGATCTGGGCGGTCCGGCGGGTCCTGGTGGCAAAGGAGCCGGTACTGGCGCTGATGTGCGTGGCCCTGTTCGGGCTAGTGGTCTCGCCGGTGTCGTGGTCGCACCACTGGGTGTGGGCGCTACCCACGGTCATCACCGGCGCGGTGACCGCCTACCGGCGCCGCAATGTCGCACTGGGGCTGGTGACCGCACTCGGCGTGGCGGTGATGCTGTGGGTTCCGCTGGAGTTGCTGCCCAAGCACCACGAGGAGACGGCGTCCTGGTGGCGCCAGCTACTGGGAATGTCCTACGTGTGGTGGGCCCTCGCGGTGATCGTCGTCGCGGGGCTGACCGTGGTGACAGCGGGCGCTAGCCCGCGGCGGTCTCCGGGAACCGCGCCGGTGGCTGACCTGGTCCACCCGGCTTAGGGTCGGTGTTCTTCAGCGTCGCGGCGTAGATGTCGACGTATTCCTGACCGGACAGCTCCATCAGCTCGTACATGACCTCGTCGATGACGGCGCGCTCGATGAACCGGTTGCCGGCCAGACCGTCGAACCGGGAGAAATCCATCGGCTTGCCGAAGCGCACCGTCACGCGGCCGAAGCGCCACATCTTCGATCCCGGCGGGTTCACGACGTCAGTTCCGATCATCGCGACCGGAATCACCGGCACCTGAGTTTCCAGCGCCAACCGAGCCAGCCCGGTCTTGCCCTTGTAGAGCCGGCCGTCCGGAGAGCGGGTGCCCTCGGGATACATGCAGATCAGCTTGCCCCGCTCAAGCAGCCGCTGGGCGGTGACCAGCGCGGCCTGAGCGGCGTCGGCGTCGGTGCGATCGATCGGCACATTTCCGGTCGCCGAGTAGAACCAGCGGTTGAACCAGCCCTTGATGCCGGTGCCGGTGAAATATTCGGACTTAGCCAGGAACGTGATCCGCGGGCGCACCGCCAGCGGAAGGTAGAAGCTGTCGGCCACCGCCAGGTGATTGCTGGCTAGGATTACCGGTCCGGAGCGCGGAACGTATTCCAGCCCTTCCACTTTCGGCCGGCCCAGCAAGCGCAGCAGCGGACCCATGAAGATGTACTTGAACAGCCAGAACCACATGGAGCCTCCCGATCAAGCCGCGCGCTTTCGGCTAACTCTACCCAGGCGCGCGGACACCGACCACAGGTCGCGTCATTCCTCGACGCTGACCGGGATGTGTTGGTAGCGGCTCGGCCCGGGGCCAGGTGAATCGGGACCGGGCTCGTCGGGCGGTGCACCCTCAGGTCCGGGCTCGTCGCCGCCCTCCTCGGCGACCATCGCCCGGATCATCGTCACAAGAGCCACGCTGTGCTCGGCGACGACCGTCAGCAGCGGGTGCTGTTCACCGTTGGCCAGCGCGGCCAGCGCGCATACCGGGCACCACACCTGTTGGCATTTGCCCTGCGGGCTGCCTGCGGTCATCGCGGCACCGGCGCGGACAGCGGGGTCGAGCCGGTCCAGGATCGCCTGGGCCAGCGCGCGCAGTTCGGGCCCCAGGTCGGGATGCGGGCCGTTCACGCGGGCCACACCTCCGGGTTGGGTCGAAAGCGCACGGTCAGTTCGGTACCGCGCAGTGCCGCATCCACCACGATGCACCGCCGCAGAACCGACGCCAGTCGCACGCGGCGCCGCATCCCTGCGGCGCCGATGATCAAGTCGTCGTCGACCCGGCCCAGTGACAGCGTTCCCGGATCGATTTGCGGCAACTCTAGCCGCATGCGATAGATCGCATCGACTCCCGAACCCGATTCGCGATCCACCACAGGCTTCAGCGGCCCAGGTGGCGGCGAGCCGTCTCGCCGGCGCGCGCTGTCGAGCAGCTGGCCGAGTGCCTTGGCCCCGATCGGCTCGCCGGCCAGGTGCGGAGCGAGTACCAGCTGGACGTCGCCGATCGCGCCGGTGAGCTCGTCGAGCACCGCTTGTTGCTCGACGATCCGCTCGGAGTACCAGTCGAAGGCCGGATGCTCGGGCAGGTTGCGATACTCGTACGAATCGTCTTGGACCAGAATCTGATTGACGAAGAGCTCAGCCACCCGCACCCCCATCAGCACCAGCGAGCCCAGGGTGCGCACGGCCTCGGCGGCCACCACCCGTTCGGCGGTGAGCACCAGATGCGCGCTGACCCGCTGGCCGTCGGTGAGCAGCGCGGACAATCCTTCGACACCGCCGCTGATCCCCTCGATCACCGCCACGGTGACAGCGCTGTGCGCGCTGTCGAGGGCTGCGCTCAGCCGGCGATGCCGCGGCCAGGCCCGCTCGATGTACATCGCGAATGCCGCGGGCAGTGTCAGCATCCGCATGGCGTCGGCGGTCGAGGCACAGTCGACGACGACGTAGTCCCACCGGCCCGAGTCGGCCAGCGCGGCCACCTCGGCTAGGCCGAGCACCTCCTGAATCCCTGGCAGCGCGGAAAGCTCCTCCGGGGCAACGTCTTTGAGATCAGAGTCCGGGAACCTGGCGGCCAGCACCGGTGCGATGGCCCGCCATCTGCCCTCCAGTAGCGCCAGGGTGTCCAGGGCGAGTGCATCGAGGTGCCCGCCGCCGACGGCGTCGGTGCCCTCCTCGGTGAGAATCCGAACCGGCTCGCGCCCACCGGTCGGCGGCACGGCGACACCGAGGACATCGCCCAATGAGTGGGCCTGGTCGGTGGACACCGCCAGCACCCGTTCGCCGGCCAGCGCCGCGCGCACCGCCGTCGCCGAGGCCAGCGTCGACTTGCCCACCCCGCCCTTGCCGACGAAGAAGCTGATCCGGGCCTGGTCAGTCAGGCCCGCATCGGCGGGGGCGTCACCGGGTGTCACTCAGCCCTCGACCCATTTCTTCAGGTCCTTGAGCGCGGTGTCGGTGAGCCGCCGCTCAGCCTTGCGCTTGAGTAGCCCGATCATCGGGATGACCAGGTCCACTGACAGTTCGTAGGTGACATCGGTTCCAGAACCCTTGGGGACCAACGTATATGCGCCGTCAAGCGCCCTCAGCAGCGAGCTCGACACCAGCGACCAGCGCACCGACTTGCGGTCGGCGGGCCACTCGTAGGACAGCACCATGGTGTCCTTGAGCACCGCGGCGTCCAACAGCAGCCGGGCGGTCAGCGGGTAACCCTGTTCGTCGGATTCGAGAACCTCGGTCTCCTTGTATTCCGAGACCCACTGCGGGTACGCACCGATATCGGCGATGACGTCCATCACAGTGCGGGGATCCGCGTCGATGTAGATGGTCTGCGCCGTCTTGTCAGCCACTGTTGCCAATTCCCGTCGCTTTGCGCTGCGCGACCCGAGACGATCGCGCTCCCTCGGCCACAAACGGTACCCTCCCGGCCCAGGGTGTGACCCGATATCAGTGCCGGGGTGCGACGCCCACCGGGCGTGCCGCCTCCAGCGTGGTTTTCACCTCGAACGCCATCCGTTTCCCGGCGACCCGACGTGCGTGGTTCAGCTTGGGCAGCTTCATCTTGGCCAGTTGCCAGGCCGCGACACCGGACGGCTCGGCGTGCAGAAAGTAGTGCAGCAGCACGCCGTCCAGCACCGGCTCGAGCCAGATTTCCATGGTGCCGGTCAGCGGACCGGTGACCGTCCAGCGCACGCCTTTGTCGGCGCGGTCCTCGACGACCTCCAGCCGCAGATCCGGCCACCACCGCCGCCAGTTCGTGCGATCGTTGACCGCACGCCCCACCGCCACCGGATCCGCTGCGACGAACGTCTCGTCGGCGACCTGGATGCTGTTCATGGCCATTAGCTTCACATATCCGACCCCCGCGGCCACCGCCCGCCCGTTGACTACGCTGGTTGGCATGCGTGAATACAGCGTTCCCGCGTCGTTCACCATCGGTGAACACGACAACGTCGCCAGCTCTGTCTACGCCTACGAGCGCACCGATCCGGACTACGTGATCGCCCAGCGCCTCGTCGACGGAGCCTGGACGGACGTCACCTGTGCCGAGTTGGCCGCCCAGATCCGCTCGGCGGCCCTGGGATTGATCGCCCACGGGGTGCAGGCCGGTGACCGGGTGGCGATCCTGTCGGCGACCCGTTACGAGTGGGTCATTCTCGATTACGCGATCCTGTCGATCGGCGGGGTCACCGTCCCCATCTACGAGACGTCCTCGGCCGAGCAGGTCCAGTGGGTGCTGGAGGATTCCGGGGCGGTACTGGCGTTCACCGAGACCGAGGCACACGCGCAGATGGTCGCCGAGCTGCGCGGCGTGCTACCCGCGCTGGGCAAGGCTCTGTGCATCGAAGCGCTCGACGAGCTGGCCGCGGCGGGGGCCGGCACCGAATCCGCCGAGCTGGACCGCCGGCTGGCCGAGCTGCGGTCCACCGACCCGGCGACCCTGATCTACACCTCGGGCACCACCGGCCGCCCCAAGGGCGTCCAGCTGACCCACGCCAATCTGCTTTCCGAAATCCGTGGCGCCACAACCTGTTTCCCGACGCTGCTGCGCCAGAACGAACGGCTGCTGGTTTTCCTCCCGCTGGCGCACGTGCTGGCGCGCGGCCTGTCGATGACGGCGATCGCCAACAAGGTGACCGTCGGCTACACCAGCGACATCAAGAACCTGGTGCCGATGCTGCAGGTGTTCAAGCCGACGATCGTCGTGTCGGTGCCCCGGGTGTTCGAAAAGGTCTACAACACAGCGGAGTTGAACGCCCGCGACAGCGGCAAGGGCCGGATCTTCGAGCTGGCCGCCAAGACCGCGATCGCCTACAGCGAGGCGCTGGCAACGGGGTCACCGAACCTGCTGCTGAAGGCCGGTCACGCCGTCTTCGACCGGCTGGTCTACGGCAAGCTGCGCGCCGCTCTCGGTGGCAACTGCCACGCCGCGATCTCCGGTGGCGCGCCGCTTGGTAAACGGCTGGGCCACTTCTACCGCGGCGTCGGACTGTCGATCTACGAGGGCTATGGGCTCACCGAGACCAGCGCGGCGATCACGGTGAACCGGATCGGCGAGCTCAAGGTGGGTACCGTCGGAAAGCTGGTACCGGGCAACAGCATGGCAGTCGCCGAGGACGGCGAGCTGCTGGTCAAGGGCGGCGTGGTGTTCGACGGCTACTGGCGCAACGAGAAGGCCACCACCGAGGCGATCATCGACGGGTGGTTCCACACCGGTGACCTGGCCAGCGTGGATGCCGACGGCTTCTTGTCGATCACCGGCCGCAAGAAAGAACTCATCGTGACCGCGGGCGGCAAGAACGTCGCGCCCGCCGTGCTCGAGGATGCGCTGCGCGCCCATCCGCTGATCAGCCAGGCGATGGCCGTCGGCGACAACCAGCCGTTCATCGGCGTGCTGATCGCGATCGACCCCGAGTCGTTCGACGTGTGGAAGTCCCACCACGGCAAGCCGGCCGGCGCCTCGGTCGGTGATCTGCGGGAGGATCCCGATCTGGTCGCCGAGATCGAATTGGCCATCAAGGACGCCAATCAGCATGTGTCACATGCGGAGTCGATCCGCAAGTTCCGGATTCTGCCGTCCGACTTCACCGAAGCGACCGGCGAGCTGACGCCGACGCTGAAGGTCAAGCGCAATGTGGTTGCGGAGAAGTTCGCCGACGAGATCGCGGCGATCTATACGAAGTGAGCCGGTGCAGCAGCCAGGCCAACGGAATCGTGACGCCCAGCGTCAGCAGGTACAGGCCCAGCAGTGAGCCGGTGAACAACGGCCACCCCAGCACCGCGCCCAGCACGACGGCCATCACCAGCACGTGCAGCAGGAAGATCTCGTAGGAGATCTCTCCGAGCCACACCACGGGCTTGCTGCTCAACACCCGGTCGAACAGCCCGCGCCCGCCCAGCGTCGGCGCCGCCACGACCAGCGTCGCGATCGCGGCATAGAGCAGCGCCTTGGTCAGCGGCTCCCACAGTGGCACCGGACCCATGGTGACCGCACCGGCCAGCGGGGTGGACACCACCAGGTAGAGCACCATCGCCGCCGGCACCAGGAGCCCGGCCCGCCAGCGCACCCCCATGACGTTCAGCACGGCCACCGCCATCCCGCCCGCGAACGGGGCCAGCTGCGCAGGCAGCCACATCCCTGCCGAGTTCGGCAGCCAGTCGCCTGCGTTGAGCACGAGCAACCACAGCGGACCGATCGCGGCCAATGCGGCCAGCCCGGCCAGCAGCCGGATCGGGCGCCATCGGTCACCGCACAGCACCACCAGCAGCAGATGCGCCAGCAGCGGCAGCACCGCGTAGAACGCCACCTCCACGGCCAGGCTCCACGTCTGCGACAAGCCCCGATGCAGGTAGGTCAGCAGATAGTTGTCGGTGTAGATCTGGGTCAGCGTGAGGTGGCGGATCAGGCCCGCGAGGCTCTGGCCGGGGTTGGGGCCGGTCGAATAGAACGAGTAGACGCCGTAGGCCGCCACGACGGTCACCACGTAGGCGGGCATGATCCGGCGCAGCCGGCGCCGGGCGTAGACCCGGGTCGACGGTGCCGCTGTCGCGTCGGCCGCGGCGACGACCCACGGGCGGAACAGCAGGAAGCCCGACAACGCGAAGAAGATCGACACGCCGACCTCGAGCCGCGCCCACACCAGGCCGATGAAACCGTGGGTCAGCTTGCCGGTCGCGAAGGCGGCGTGGGTGCCGACCACCAGCAGGGCCGCCAGCGCCCGCAGCCCGGTCAGCGAGTCCAGCCGCCCATCCACCGACCGGGATACACCGGTGCGGAGGTCGAGTTCAGGGCTGGCGAGCACCCGCGCGAGGGTACGCCTCAGACCAGGCCGGCCACGAACGCCGCTGCCTGGTCGGGGTATGGCGCCAGCTCGTAGGAACTGTGCGCGCCGCGGTCACGTCCGTCCGAGCAGATCGGGTCACCACCGCTGCACAGATCGATCGCGCGGCCGGCGAACTGGCCGGTGCTCGACAGCGGTGAGCCGAACCGGGTCCCGGGATTGCCGAACACCGCGACCGCGGCGACCTGACCGGCGCTGGCCGGTGGTAGTGGCGGCGCCGACCCGATACTGCCGATCCGCTGCCCGACCGGTGGCACCCCGGCCAGCATCGACACCGCGGCCGCACCCTGGGAGAACCCGCCGAGCACCAGCGAGGTCTGCGGGCACCGGGCACCCATATCCGCAATGCGGGCGGCGGCGTCGTCGGCGCCGGACGCTGCAGCGAGGAAGTTCAGGCTGGCCGGGTAGTTCACCGCGTAGGTGTCCATGGTCCGCCCACCCAGCCGCGGCGCGAGCGCATCGGCGAAGGCCTGGCCCACCCGTCCGATACCGGGCGGCTCACCGGTACCGCGGGCGAAGATCACCTCGACGTCGGGGCAGTCGGCGGCCCGCGCGACACCGACGGGGGCAAGCAGTGCCGCCGCGGCGGTCAGGACAGCGCCGAGTGCAGCGACCCGGGTCGTGCTCATCGGCACATCGTCACACGGTGTGGGGGTCCCCACGCAGGAGTTCGGAAAGCCGCGCGGTGTGGGCGGCCCAGTTCCAGTCCGTCTCGACCCACTGCCGGCCGGCCTCCCCCATCCGCGCGGCCAGCGCGGGATCGGCGAGGATGCCCGAGACGGAGTCGGCGATCTGCTCGACCGAGCGCCCGTCGACCACCTGGCCGGTCTCCCCCTGCTTGACGGCTTCGGGTGCGCCGCCCGAATCACCGGCGACCACCGGCACCCCGGTGGCCGACGCCTCCAGGAACACGATGCCCAGCCCTTCCACGTCTAGCCCGGAACCCCTTGTGCGGCAAGGCATCGCAAACACGTCGGCCATCGCGTAGTGGCCCGGCAGTTCGGCGCTGGGCACCGCCCCGGTGAAGATGACGTGATCGCTCACCCCGACGTTGTCCGCCAGCTTGTGCAGGTCCTCGGCGTAGGGTCCACCGCCGACGATCACCAGGACGGCGTCGTCGACGCGGCGGCGGATGTCGGGCAGCGCTTTGATGAGCATGTCCTGGCCTTTGCGCGGTACCAGCCGGGACAGGCAGACGACCGTCGGCCGCTGGCCCAGGCCGTAGCGGCTGCGCAGTTCGGCCCTGGCCGCGGGGTTGGGCCGGAACCGGTCGGAGTCGACGCCGGGCGGCAGGTGTTCCAGGGCGGCATCGCGGCCGAACGCGGAGGCGAACCGGCCGCGGGTGTAGTGACTGATGAACGTCACGACGTCGGTGTCCTCACCGATGCGCCGCAACGCCGAGCGAGCGACGGGCAGCATCGACCAGCCCACCTCGTGGCCGTGGGTGCTGGCCAGCACCCGGTGCGCCCCCGCGCTGCGGGCCCGGTTGGCCAGCAGCGCCAGCGGTGCCGCCGCGCCGAACCACACCGTTTCGATGCCGTGCTCGGCGATCAGGGCTCGCATCCGGCGGTCCACGCCCGGCTCGGGCAGCATCAGCGTGCCGGGGTGGCGCACGATGCGGTAGCCGGCCGCCTTGTCGTAGTCCTGCGCGCCCTTCCACTTCGGGGCGTAGACAGTCAGCTCATGTTCGCCGCTGTCGGCGAGCCGGCCGACGAAATGCTCGAGATAGGACTGGATGCCGCCACGGCGGGGCGGAAAGTCATTGGTGACCAGCAGGACCCGCGTCATCGCCACCTACGCTAGCGGGTCAGCCACTGCGCCCAGCGGGCGCGTAGCTCGGCGGTGTCGGTGCCGAGCGCGCGGCGCACTGCGGTGTCGAAGTCGCCGTGACCAGGCCCGCACGCCTCGACGTAGAGCCGGCGCAGCGCATCGACGCCATAGCTGTCGGCGACGAATCGGGCGAACCACCACGCGCGGTCGTAGCCCCGCTCGCGCTGCGGCCCGGCCACATCCAGGTCGGCGTCGGTGGGCAGCGCGGTGTCCGCCGCGGCGTCCCGCGGTAGCGGCTCCGGTGGCCGTGCGACGAAATCGGCCACCCCTTCGAGCAGCCAGCGCGGGGCGTCCAGTGCGGTGTCGGCGCGGGCGGCGAGATGAAACAGCTCGTGGGTCAACACAATTCGCAGTGAACCGGCGCTCATGTTGGCAGCGCCGGGCGCGAACACCATGCGCTGCCCGCTGGCGTGGTGGTGCGCGAAGTCGACGTGGTCGGCGACCGACACCGCGGCGATGTCTTCCCAATCGCCGTCCGGGGCCAGACCGGCCTGGGCGACGAACTGTGACTGCGAGTCGGTGGCGATCACGACGATCTCGTGGTCCCAGTCGGTGCCCCAGAACTTCTCGACCGCTCCGACGGCGTCGCCGATGTCACCGGCGATCCGGGTGAGCAGGCCGTCAGTGTGGGCACCGCCCAGGCTGATCAGCCGCACGGTGCGGCCGTCACCCACGACCAGGGGGGCCGGTGCCGGAACGGCGGTGTGCGGTGACAGTGGCGGCGCGGACGGCGCGGCGATCAGGACCGATGCCGCGAGCAGTTCGGCGACCAAGGCGACGGCGACGACGGCGGTGAGCCGCCTTCGCCGCGATGGGTCAGTAGCGGCGGACGTTGTAGATCGGGGCGTTGTTCACCGGGGAGATCATCACCGGCCGGCCGAACGTCGAGGCGTGGACCATCATCCCGTCACCGATGTAGATCGCCGTATGCGAGGCGTCGGAGTAGTAGTTCACGACGTCGCCGGGCTGCATCTGATCCATGGACACCGGCTGGCCGCCATTGGCCAGGGCCTGGCTGGAGTGCGGCAGGAAGATCCCGGCCTGCTGGAAGGCCCACATCACCAGGCCGGAGCAGTCGAACTGGGTGGGACCGGAGCCACCCCAGACGTACGGGTCGCCGATCCGGGTGAGAGCGGCCTGCACAGCGACGGCGCGCTGGTCACTACCCGGGCCGGGCACGGGCACAGCGGCCATCGGAATGACCTGGGCGGCGTCCGGTGGCGGCGGGGCGTCGGGCGGCGGGGGCAAAGCCGGCAGTGCGTCCGGCGGCGGCGCGTCGGCCAGCGGCGGCAGTCCGGCGGGGGCGCCCAGCGCCAGGATGTCGGCCGGCGGCGACGGTCCGGGGGCGGCCAGCGCCGTCCGCTGATCGGGGGTCAACGTCTGGTAGCGCGACTTCACCGCCGAGATCTGTACCTGCAGCTGGGATTGCTTGCGCTGCAGGTCAGCGCGCACGGCCGCGGCCTGTTCGGCAGCCGTCTTGGCGTCGGCCGCCGATTTGGCCGAGGCGGCCTCGGCCTCGCGGAGTTGGTCATTGGCCCGCCGATAGTTCTCCATCTGGGCGGACATCTCGGTGGCCGTCGCGCGCTGCACGGTCAGTTTGTCGATCAGGCCCTGCGGCGACTCGGCGGTCAAGATGGCGCTCAGGCCGTCGGTGCTGCCCCCCATGTAAACCGCGACAGCAAATTTGTCGACGGAGACCTGATAGGTAGCCAACTGGGCTTTGGCCGCGTCGGCGGCGGCGAGGTCGTCCGTGTGCTTCTTTTCGGCGGCACCCACTGCTTGCAGCTTCTTGTCAAGATCAAGCTGAGCGGAATGCATCGACTCGGTGAGTTGTTCTGCCTGTCGCGACAGCTCGTTCAGCTTTGCCACACCGTCTTCGGCGGGGTCGGCATGGACCGATCCGGAGATAACAGACGCAAAGAGTGTGAGCCCCGCAATCCCACCTACTAGAGGGCGTTTGAAAACGCGTTTAGTCAGGTACCTGCGGTCAAAGCTCAAGATTGCGCTTCCTTTAAGTGCCGTCGACGTTTTTGCATCGAGTGCCTTAGGTCTCGAACAGGTTACGAAATGGCATCAGCGTTGTCCAACCGGGGACACACTTCTCAAGAGACTCTCAGCCTCACTGGCAACACCAGCCACAACCTGCCACCCAACCTATCAGGCCCCTAGCTCGCGAGCCCTGAACCTCCGTGGCGGTGGATCGGCACCAGCTTCAATCGCGGGGCCAAACCGGCCTCGGCCAGCACCTCCAGTGCCGCCCGTTCGTCTTCCAGCAAAGTCTCCGGTACACCGAGCAACACGCTCACCACACAGTCGCGGCAGCCTGGCCCACGCACCGCGCAGTCGTCGCAGTCGATGACAACCGGTTCGGTTGGGTCTGTCTCCATCTCGGGTCTCCTCTCTCATCGTTGTTGGCCGCACGCTAACCGCGGCCTCTGACAAGTTCGGGGCCAAGTCGAGCCAAGTCCGGCTCTCCTCGGAGTGGCATCGACGTCCTGTCGGTGGGGCTGCCTACCGTCAACTGCTGTGGCGGGGTACCCGAATGCGGTTGGTGGTGATGCGCAGCTGAGCTTCGCCGACGTCGATCCAGCCGCCGATCTGTCGTTGCGGGACACCACGTTCGTGGTCGTCGACCTGGAGACCACCGGCGGACGCGCCACCGCCTCGGCCGACGGATCCCGCGACGCCATCACCGAGATCGGCGCGGTCAAGGTCCGCGGCGGCGAGGTGCTCGGCGAGTTCGCCACCCTGGTGGACCCGCAGCGGTCGATCCCACCGCAGATCGTCCAACTGACCGGGATCACGACCGCGATGGTGCACGACGCGCCCACCATCGCCGCGGTATTGCCGACGTTCCTGGAGTTCGCCCGCGGCGCCGTGCTCGTCGCGCACAACGCCGGCTTTGACATCGGCTTCCTGCGCTCGGCCGCCGAACAGTGCGGCATCACCTGGCCGCGCCCGCCGGTGCTGTGCACGGTGCGGCTGGCCCGCCGGGTCCTCACCCGCGAGGAGGCACCCAGCGTGCGGCTGGCCACGCTGGCCGCACTCGTCGGCTCCGCCACCCAGCCCAACCACCGGGCCCTCGACGACGCCCGCGCCACCGTCGACGTGCTGCACGCGCTGATCGAACGGGTCGGCAATCAGGGCGTCCACACCTATACCGATCTGCGCGGATACCTGCCCAATATCTCGAATGCCCAACGGGGCAAACGGGTCCTTGCCCGCAACCTGCCACGCCGGCCCGGGGTGTACCTGTTTCGCGGGCCCACCCGCGAGGTGCTCTACGTCGGCACTGCCACCGATCTGCGCCGCCGGGTGAATCAGTACTTCACCGGCGCCGACCCGCGGGGGCGGATGAAAGAGATGGTGGGTCTGGCCACCAAGGTCGACCACGTCGAGTGCGCCCACCCGCTGGAGGCCGGGGTGCGCGAGCTGCGGCTGCTGGCCGCGCACGCCCCGCCCTACAACCGCCGGTCCCGCTTCCCGCACCGCTGGTGGTGGGTGGTGCTGACCGACGAGGTGTTCCCCCGGCTCTCGGTTGTCCGCGAGCCGCGCCACGACCACGCCATCGGTCCGTTCCGGTCGCGGGCCGACGCCGCCGACACCGCAGACCTGGTGGCCCGGTTCACCGGGGTGCGTACCTGCACGGCGCGCATCGGGCGCACGGGCGAGCACGGGCCGAAATGCCCTGCGCGCGAGGTCTCCCCCTGTCCCGCACCGCGCGGCATCGCCGCCGCCGACTACGCGGCCGCCCCGCTGCGGGCGGCCGCGCTGATCGGCGGCATGGACAACAGTGCGCTGTGCGCGGCCATCGACCAGGTCGACGAGCTGGCCGGGCGGGCCCGCTACGAAAGCGCCGCGCGACTGCGCGATCACATCGCCGGCGCCGTCGACGTGCTCTGGCGCGGCCAGCGCCTGCGGGCGCTGGCCGCTATCGACGAACTCGTCGCCGCCGCGCCGGACGGCGCGGGCGGCTGGCAGCTCGCGGTCGTCAGACACGGGCAGCTCGCCGCGGCCGGAGTCGCGCCCCGTCGAGTCCCACCGATGCCCGTCATCGAAGCCCTGCAGGCCTGCGCGCAGACGATCCTGCCCCGGCCGGCGCCACTGGGCGGGGCGCTGGTCGAGGAAACCGCACTGATCGCCCGCTGGCTCAACGCTCCGGGCGTCCGAATCGTCAGCGCGACAACAGGTTTGGCGTCACCGCTGGCCTCAGCAGGCCCGTGGGCACAGTGGGCGGCCACCGCGCGCTCCGCGCGGCTGGCCGCCGAACAAGCCGAACGACTCGACTCAGAGCTGTTGCGTGAACCGCACCCAACGCGCGAGGAGCTGTTCGGCCGCACCGGAGTCGATCGCCTCGGCGGCACGGGCCAGCCCCTCCTCCCAGCTCGGCAGCCATTCGGCGTGGCTGGATAACCCGCTGTGGGCCACCATCGCGCCGGCCGCATTGAGGATCACCGCGTCGCGCACCGGGCCCTGCGCGCCGCCGAGCACACTGCGCGCCTCCGCAGCGTTCTCCTCGGCCTCCCCGCCGACCAACTCCTCGATGCGGGCCCGCGCGAATCCGAAGCCCAGCGGATCGAAGGTGAGCTTGTCGATGGTGCCGGCCTGAACCCGCCAGATGGTGCTGGTGGTCGTGGTGGTCAGCTCGTCGAGACCGTCGTCGCCGTGCACCACGAGCACACTGCTGCGTCGCGCGGCGAACACCCCGGCCATCACCTCGGCAAGGTCACCGAACGCACATCCGATCAGTCCCGCCCGTGGGCTGGCCGGATTGGTCAGCGGCCCAAGCAGATTGAAGACCGTCGGCACGCCGATCTCGCGGCGGGGCGGCCCGGCGAACTTGTAGGACGGGTGGAACACCGGCGCGAAGCAGAACCCGATGCCCACCTCGTGCACGCTGCGGGCCACCTCGTCGGGCCCCAGATCGATGCGCACACCGAGCGCCTCGAGCATGTCGGCCCCGCCGCTCTTGGAGGACGCGGCGCGGTTGCCGTGCTTGACCACCGGCACCCCGGCGGCGGCCACCACGATCGCGGCCATCGTCGAGAGGTTCACGGTATTGGCGCGATCGCCGCCGGTGCCGACGATGTCGACGGTGTCGGTGCCGATGACATCGGTGGGCACCATGCGCGCGTAACGCAGCATCGTGTCGGCCAACTCACGCACCTCGGCCGGCGTCGGGCGCTTCATCTTCATCGACACGCCGAAGGCGGCGATCTGAGCCGGTGTCGCGACGCCCGTCATGATCTGGTCCATCGCCCAGGTCGCCTGCCCCGGTTCGAGTTCCAGGCTGGCCGTCAACCGGTCCAGGACCTGCGGCCATGACGAATTCGGCGCGTCGGCGCCGGGCTGGGAAGCGGGATGAGTCACGCGCCGATATTCCCACGCCGCGGGGGCACTCCACAGCCCAGTCAGCCGACAGTTCTGACGAATTCGGCCCCTGGCTGTACCTCAACAACTACAAAGCGTCATACTTCTTGATGTGACGAGCGCTGTTGGCACCTCGGGAACTGCGATCACATCGCGCGTACATTCGCTGAACCGGCCGAACATGGTCAGTGTTGGCACCATCGTGTGGCTTTCCAGTGAGCTGATGTTCTTTGCTGGGCTGTTCGCGATGTACTTCACTGCACGTGCTCAGTCCGGTGGGGTGTGGCCGCCGCCGCCGACGGAACTGAACCTGTATCAGGCGGTTCCGGTGACGCTGGTGCTGATCGCGTCGTCGTTCACCTGCCAGATGGGTGTGTTCGCGGCCGAGCGCGGTGACGTCTACGGGCTGCGCCGGTGGTACGTGATCACCTTCCTGATGGGCGCCTTCTTCGTCGGCGGCCAGGCCTACGAGTACTACCACCTGGTCACCCACGGCACGACGATCCCGGGCAGCTCCTACGGCAGCGTCTTCTACCTCGCCACCGGCTTCCACGGGCTGCACGTCATCGGCGGTCTGGTCGCCTTCATTCTTCTTCTGTTGCGCACGACGATGAGCAAGTTCACGCCCGCTCAGGCGACCGCCGCCATCGTCGTGTCCTACTACTGGCACTTCGTCGACATCGTGTGGATCGCCCTGTTCGCGACGATCTACTTCATCCGATGAGAAGGGGTTCGATGCTCAAGAGATCGGCGCGGGTGAAGGCACCGATAAGCGACAAGTCGCGTCGTCGGCTTCGTCGCCGCCTGACCGGCGCGGTGCTGCTGCTGGTCGGCCTCGGTGTCGCAGGCGGCCTGGCCGCCACGCTGACGCCCACACCGCAGGTCGCGGTCGCCGACGAATCGCAGTCGGCTCTGCTGCGCACCGGCAAGCAGCTGTTCGACACCTCGTGCATCAGCTGCCACGGCACCAATCTCCAGGGCGTCCAGGGCCGCGGCCCCAGCCTGATCGGCGTCGGCGAGGCCGCGGTGTACTTCCAGGTCTCCACCGGCCGGATGCCCGCGATGCGCGGCGAAGCCCAGGCCCCGCGTAAGGACCCCATCTTCGACGAGGCCCAGATCGACGCGCTCGGCGCCTACGTCCAGGCCAATGGCGGCGGCCCGCTCGTTCCGCGGGACGCCAACGGCCAGGTTGCCGACCACTCGCTGCTCGGCAACGATGTCGGCCGCGGCGGCGACCTGTTCCGGCTCAACTGCGCCTCGTGCCACAACTTCACCGGCAAGGGCGGCGCACTGTCGTCGGGCAAGTACGCGCCCGCTCTCGATGAGGCCACCCCCGCGCAGATCTACACCGCGATGCTGACCGGTCCGCAGAACATGCCCAAGTTCGGTGACCGCCAGCTCTCGCCCGAGGAGAAGCGCGACATCGTCGCCTACGTCCAGATGGCGACCCGCGCGCCGGATCCCGGCGGCTACGGCCTCGGTGGCTTCGGACCGTCGTCCGAAGGTATGGCGATCTGGATTATCGGCATGGTCGCCGCCATCGCGGCGGCGCTGTGGATCGGAGCGAGATCATCATGAGTGACGTGAATCGGCCGAGCGACGAACAGCTCGCAGCGATGTCACGCGAGGAGCTCCTTGAGCTCGGCGGCAAGCTCGACGGCGTCGACATCATCCTCAAGGAGCCGCGCTGGCCCGTCGAGGGCACCAAAGCCGAGAAGCGCGCCGAGCGCCTGGTGGCGGGCTGGCTGCTGCTGGGCGGCTTCTTCGGTCTGGCCCTGCTGGTGGTGTTCATCTTCTGGCCGTGGCAGTGGGACGGCTCGAACGAGAGCTCGCTGGCTGACTACGCCACCCCGCTGTACGGGCTGACCTTCGGCATGTCGATCCTGGCGATCGGCATCGGCGCGGTGCTCTACCAGAAGAAGTTCATCCCCGAAGAGATCACCGTCCAGGACCGCCATGACGGGCGCTCCCCGGAGATCGAGCGCAAGACCGTCGTGGCCAACCTCACCGATGCGCTCGAGGGTTCGACGATCAAGCGGCGCAAGCTGGTTGGACTGTCGCTCGGGATCGGACTCGGCGCATTCGGCGCAGGCACGCTGGTGGCCTTCATCGGCGGCCTCATCAAGAACCCGTGGAAGCCGGTGGTTCCCACCGCCGAAGGCAAGAAGGCAATCCTGTGGACGTCGGGCTGGACCCCGCGGTTCACCGGCGAGACCATCTTCCTCGCCCGGGCAACCGGCCTTCCCGGCCAGTCGCCGTTCGTCAAGCTGCGGCCCGAGGACATCGACGCCGGCGGCATGGAGACGGTGTTCCCGTGGCGTGAGAGCGACGGCGACGGCACGACCATCGAAAGCCACGAACGGCTGTCGGAAATCGCGATGGGCGTGCGCAACCCGGTGATGCTGATCCGCATCAAGCCGGTCGACATGGCCAAGGTGGTCAAGCGTGCCGGCCAGGAGAGCTTCAACTTCGGCGACCTGTTCGCCTACACGAAGGTCTGCTCGCACCTGGGCTGCCCGGCCTCGCTGTACGAGCAGCAGACCTACCGGATCCTGTGCCCGTGCCACCAATCGCAGTTCGACGCACTGCATTTCGCACGGCCGATCTTCGGTCCGGCTGCGCGCGCATTGGCGCAGTTGCCGATCACGATTAACTCCGACGGGTACTTGGTCGCCAACGGCGACTTCGCCGAACCCGTCGGACCCGCATTCTGGGAGCGCACATCATGAGCCCGAAACTCGCCGATGTCATGGCCGCGCAAGGTGACGCGATCGATTCGCGCTACCACCCGTCGGCGGCGGTACGCCGCGGCATCCTGAACAAGGTCTTCCCAACGCACTGGTCGTTCCTGCTGGGCGAGATCGCGTTGTACAGCTTCATCGTGCTGCTGCTCACCGGTGTGTACCTCTCGCTGTTCTTCGACCCGTCGATGGCCGAAGTCACGTATCAGGGTGTCTACCAACCCCTTCGGGGCATGGAGATGTCCAAGGCCTTCGCATCCGCCCTCGACATCAGCTTTGAGGTCCGCGGTGGCCTGTTCGTGCGGCAGGTCCACCACTGGGCCGCACTGCTGTTCTCCGCGTCGATCATGGTGCACCTGGCGCGCATCTTCTTCACCGGCGCCTTCCGTCGGCCCCGCGAGGCCAACTGGGTGATCGGCTCACTGCTACTGATCCTGTCCATGTTCGAGGGCTACTTCGGCTACTCGCTGCCCGACGACCTGCTCTCCGGTATCGGCCTGCGCGCGGCGCTGTCGTCGATCACGATGAGCGTGCCGATCGTCGGAACCTGGTTGCACTGGGCACTTTTCGGTGGCGACTTCCCCTGCGGTGGACTCGGCTACCAGTGCAGCACGGTGGGCACCATGCTCCCCCGGATGTACGCCCTGCACATCCTGCTGATCCCGGGAATCATCCTGGCGCTCATCGGCGCTCACATGGCGCTGGTGTGGTTCCAGAAGCACACCCAGTTCCCCGGCCCCGGCCGCACCGAGAAGAACGTCGTCGGCGTGCGCGTCATGCCGGTGTTCGCGGTGAAGTCGGGCGCGTTCTTCGCGTTGACCACCGGCATCCTGGGCCTGATGGGCGGCCTGCTGCAGATCAACCCGATCTGGCAGCTCGGGCCCTACAAGCCGTCCCAGGTGTCGGCAGGCAGCCAGCCCGACTTCTACATGATGTGGACGGAAGGCCTGGCCCGTATCTTCCCGCCGTGGGAGCTGTACTTCTGGCACCACACCATCCCCGCGGCGTTCTGGGTCGCGATGTCCATGGGCATCGTGTTCGGGCTGCTGACCGCGTATCCGTTCCTGGAGAAGAAGTTCACCGGGGACAACGCCCACCACAACCTGCTGCAGCGCCCGCGTGACGCTCCGACGCGCACCGCGATCGGCGCGATGGCGATCTCGCTGTACATGGTCTGGACGCTAGCCGCCATGAACGACGTCATCGCGCTGAAGTTCCACATCTCGCTCAACGCGACGACGTGGATCGGCCGTATCGGCTCGCTGGTGTTGCCGCCGCTGATTTTCTTCATCGCCTACCGGTGGGCGGTCGGCCTGCAGCGCAGCGACCGCGACGTGCTCGAGCACGGCATCGAGACCGGCATCATCAAGCGGCTGCCGCACGGTGCCTACATCGAGCTGCACCAGCCGCTGGGCCCGGTCGACGACCACGGCCACCCGATCCCGCTGGAATACGCCGGCGCGGCGTTGCCCAAGCGGATGAACAAGCTGGGGTCCGGCGGCAAGACCGGCCACGGCAGCTTCCTCACCGCGGACCCCGCATCCGAGGATGCCGCGCTCAACGAGGCCGCACACGCCGCCGAGCACCGGGCGCTCACCGCTCTGAAGGACTGGCAGGATGCCGAGTCCAACGGCAACGGAAGCGGCAACGGCCAGCACTAGCAGTCAACGCACGAAGAAGCCCCGGGCCCACCAAGGCTCGGGGCTTCTTCGTTAGCGCTGTGCGGCAACGAAATTCAGTACGGCCTCGTTGAACGCGCCGGGATCCTCGATCATCGGCGAATGGCCGGTGCCGTTGATCACCACGAGCTGTGAGTCGGGCAGCCGCGCGTGCATATCGTGCGCACACTGCGCAGGGGCGATCACGTCGCGTTCGCCCCACACCAGCAGCACCGGGCACGGGATGGCCTCAGGCACCGCCGCGCGCGCCGAACGGCCCGCCGCGGCGACGGAATCGACGAAACCGGGGCCGGCGAACACCGGCATGGTCTCGGCGGCCAGGGAAGGTGACATCGCGGCAGGATCGGCGAACGCCGCCCGCAGGGCGAGCCGACGCACCCATACCTTCGACGCCAGCGCCCGGCGAACGAATGGTCGCCGCAAGACTGCCGCAGCGAGCCGCAGCCCGATCAGGATGGCGGCAAGGCGCCGCTCGGTCATCGGCACGCCGCCGGCGTCGACGAGAACCAAGCCGCGCACCCGCGCGGGGTCGGCCTGCGCCATCTCGATGGCGACCAGCCCGCCCATCGAATGACCGACGACCGTGGCAGGGCCGGCATCGAGTTGCTCGAGCAGATGCAGCACGGTGCGCGCATGAGTTGCCATCTCGGCCGGCGCGGGCAACGGTTCGGATTCCCCGCAGCCGGGCAGATCGACGGCGATCACCCGGTGCTTGCGGGCCAACGCCGGAATGTTCTCCAGCCACCACTGCCAGCTCGCCGCCATCCCGTGCAGCAGCACCAGCGTCGGGCCCGACCCGTAGTCGAGGTAGCGCAGCCGCCGATCATCGACCAGGCGGTTGTTCACCCAGGACGACCAGTTCGTTTGCGGCGCAGCAGCGCTCACCAACAAAACCTCACGCCGTTAGGTTACTCCGACTCCTCCACTGCGCCGTGCAGCTGGCGCAGGTAGGTCACCGGGATCGCCGGCATGGCGACCGTGATGACGGCGGCCAGGCCCAGCGCCACCCAGGCCGCGGTGTCGTTGTCCACCGCCAGCAGGTAGGTCGCGGTCGACACCCCGACCAGCGCCAGACCGATCGCACCGCCCAGCATGGCCGTGCAGCGCAGCCAGAGCCGGTCCAGCTCGGTGGCCGGGATCAGCGGATCGGCCCGCCTGGACGCCGACGACTGGGCGAAGTCGGGCTGATAGCGCTCGAACGGATCCACCGTCGAGCCGAACACCTTCAGCTTCTCCGTCGGCGCCTCTGTGCCGCGCACAGGGGCCGCTGACGACGTGCTGGGTCGCGGCGAGGCCGGCGCCTTGGGCGCTTCGAAGGGTGTCAGCCGCGAGTCGGCCAGCGCGGTGCGCCTGGCCCGGATCAGCAGCGGGATCGCGCCGACGATGATCAGCGCCGACACCGCGATGATGCTGTAGAGCAGCCACGGGGTGCGCGAGGCGTCGTTGCCCGCGATGTGGCCGCGGCTCATGTCGACCAGGGCGACGATCGCGATGACCGTGACGGCCAGCAGCACCAGCCAGATCGCCCCGCACACACCGACGAGAATGCGGTCCACCGTCTCCGGGGATCGCCGGTCTTCTTCCGTTGTCCCGGCCAGCGGGAGCTCTGTTTCGCGTGCCATCAGCAACTAGTCTGCGCGGCGTTGTTCTGATTGGACGACAACACCACTCCATCGCTGGTCGTGATCGAACAGTTCAGCCTGCTGACCAGGAACAGGCTGGACGCCTGCACCGAGCCGACATCGGACTGCGAGATCGGTGTCACGGTCAGCGACCACGGGATGTAGACGTTGCGCTGGGTGCGTTGGCGGCCCGAGGCGTCGACGTAGGTCACCGAGATGATGTCACCGGGAGCCTTGGTCCCGGTGATCGAATAGGTCACCTGACGCGGGCCGGCCGGCGTCGTCGTGGTGGTCGGGGGCGGCGGGGCCGTCGTCGTGGTCACAGGTGGTGGTGCCTCCGTCGTCGCTGGCGGGGGTGGTGGTGGCGGTGGGGGTTCCGTTGTCACCGTCACCGTCTCGGGGGGCGGCGGTGGTGGCTCCTCGGTCGTCACCGGCGGGGGTGGTGGCGGTGGCGGAGTGGTGGTGATGATCTCGTCCTGCACCGGCGGGGGTTTGACGGTCGTGGTCGTCGCCGGGGTGGCCAGCTTGTCGGTGTCGGTGCTGGTCACCAGCAGCGACACCGAAACCACCAGCGCAATAGCGGCCACGATCGCGGTGATCCCGACCACCCACGGCCACCGGGGCGGCTGGGCCTCGTCGATGTATTCGGTACCCGCGTCATACGTGTCGTAGTCGTAGAGCGCGGGGTCGGGCGCGACAAAAGGGCCTGCGGTGTACTGCTCGGCTTCCGGCGCGGAATAGGCCTCAAAGCCTGTACCGGTGGGTGTCTCACCCCGGTCGCCCGACTCCTCATCCGGCGGATTCGGCCCGCTCATGCTCGCCTGTCCTCTTTCGACTACATCACCGCGGCACGCGGGCCAAGGACTGGCACGCAGCGTGCCGACGGCTCCCGTTGCCCTGGCAAGACCCTACCCAACCGGGCGGGCCGGGTAGAGCGCAGCACACCGTTGGCGCGAAGTCATGTCTCGATTGTGACCTTCGCTAAGGCCTTCACTGGCGTTCAGCGGCGTTCAGTGCTTCTCGGGTCCGATGTAGTACTCGAACACCAGACCGCACACCGCCGCGATCACGAAGACCACGCCGGCCGCGAGCAGCCAGGGCAGCCACAGCGCGGCGCCGACAGCGGCGGTCGAAAACGACAGCGCGATCAGGATCGGCCACCAGCTGTGCGGCGCGTAGAAGCCCAACTCCCCTGCGCCGTCGCTGATTTCAGCGTCCTCGTAGTCCTCGGGCCGGGTGTCGAGGCGACGGGCCACGAACCGGAAGAAGGTGCCGGTGATCAACGACAGGCCGGCGGTGAGCACCAGCGCGGTGGTGCCCGCCCACTCGATGCCGCCGTACTGGAACACGGCGGTCAGCGCGCCGTAGACGATCGCGGCGAGGACGAAGAAGGCGGTCAGGATTTCGAAGAGCCTGGCTTCAATATGCATCTGCTCATCCCCTACTTGCTCGCCTGCGGGATCACTTGCTCGCCCCGACGGGTGTCGAACGGGTGGGTGGTGGTGGCCACCGGTGACTGGTTGATCGACTGCAGCGCCTCGGCATTGGTCTTGCCGGCGATGCGCTGGTCCAGGTAGGCCTTGAAATCGTTCGGCGAAACCACCCGGACCTCGAAGTTCATCATCGAGTGGTAGGTGCCGCACATCTCGGCGCAGCGCCCGACGAACGCGCCGGTCTCAGTGATCTCGGCGACCTGGAACTTACTCTCGGTGTGGTTGGCTTCCGGGTTCGGGAAGACGTCACGCTTGAACAGGAATTCCGGCACCCAGAACGAGTGGATGACGTCGGCGGAGGCGATCTGGAACTCGATGCGCTTGCCGGCGGGCAACACCAGCACCGGGATCTCATTGCTGGTGCCCAGCGTCTCGACCTTGTCGAAGTTCAGGTAGGTGCGGTCTTGCGAGTTCAGGCCGCGCACCGCGCCGACCTTCTCCTCGCCGTGGGCGTCGACACCCTCGGGCTTGGACACCATCGCGGCCTTGCGCGCCGCGTCGGCACCGTCGTAGTTGAGGGTGCCGTCCTTGAAGTCGACCTTCTGGTAGCCGAACTTCCAGTTCCACTGGAACGCCGTGACGTCGATGACGACCTCGGGATTGGGATCCCGGTGCATCATCTTCTCCTGCACGACGACGGTGAAGTAGAAGAGCACGGAGATGATCAGGAACGGAATGACCGTCAGCACCAGCTCGAGCGGCATGTTGTAGCCGAACTGGCGGGGCAACTCCTCGTCGGCCGGGGTGTCCTTCTTCTTGCGGTGGAAAGCCATCGCCCAGAAGGTCAGACCCCACACGATGACGCCGACCACGAACGCGGCGATGACCGACCAGACCCACAAGTCGCGGTTGGTCTGCGCCTCGTGGGTGATGCCCTTGGGCCAGCCCAGGCCGAACACTTCCTGGTAGCTGCACCCGCTGAGAGCGAGCGCCAGCGCACCGAAGGTGACGGCTAACGCCAGTACCCGAAATCGGGAACCGCGGGTCTTCACGTAGGCGCCTCCTGCTCGCGGGAACTTTTCGCGAATCGAATACTACGCAGCGTAGACCACACCCGAACACCCAGCCCGGTTGATCGCTCGGTTGCGGCATACTAGGCCCGGTGTGCGGACTGCTGGCCCTGGTTACAGACCCCGCAGAGACTGTTACTCCGCCCATCGTCGACGCGGTGGCGGGCGCGTCGCATCTGATGCGCCACCGGGGTCCCGACGAGCCGGGAACCTGGTCGGACGATCGGGTCGTGCTGGGCTTCAACCGGCTTTCGATCATCGATATCGCCCACTCCCACCAACCGCTGCGCTGGGGTCCACCGGAGGAACCCGACCGCTACGTCCTGGTGTTCAACGGCGAGATCTACAACTACGTCGAATTGCGAGCCGAACTGCGGTCCGGATTCGGCGCCGCCTTCGCGACCGACGGCGACGGCGAGGCGATCGTCGCCGCCTATCACCACTGGGGCGCCGAGGCGCTGAGCCGGCTGCGCGGCATGTTCGCGTTCGCGCTGTGGGACACCAAGAACCAGGAATTGTTCTGCGCCCGCGACCCGTTCGGCATCAAGCCGCTGTTCATGGCCACCGGGCCCGGCGGCACCGCCGTCGGCAGTGAGAAGAAGTGCCTGCTGCACCTGGCCGCCGAAGTCGGCGTCAATCTGGCCATCGACACCCGCGCGGTGCAGCACTACACGGTGCTGCAGTACGTGCCCGAGCCCGAGACGCTGCACCGTGGGATCCGCCGGCTCGAATCGGGCTGCTACGCGGTGATCCGCCCCGGCGAGCAACCGAAGGTGCACCGCTACTTCGTCCCCCGCTTCACCGCCGTGCCGTTCCTCACCCGTGCGGCCTCCGGCGGCGAGCAGGCCCGCTACGACGAGATCACCGCGGTCCTCGAGGACTCGGTGGCCAAGCACATGCGCGCCGACGTGACGGTCGGGGCGTTTCTGTCCGGCGGTATCGATTCGACGGCGATCGCCGCGCTGGCCATCCGGCACAATCCGCGACTGATCACGTTCACCACCGGCTTCGAGCGGGAAGGCTTCTCCGAGGTCGACGTGGCCGTCGCGTCGGCCGAGGCGATCGGCGCGCGGCACGTGGCCAAGGTGGTCAGCCAGTCCGAGTTCGTGGCCGCGCTGCCCGAAATCGTCTGGTATCTCGACGAACCCGTGGCCGACCCGGC